>JBKOUZ010000164.1:0-12764 GCA_046723715.1 Acidobacteriota bacterium
ACATGTCGTGGAGACTCCAATCAGAGGAGGATACAACTCCATGCTGTATGCTGTGTGATGGCTCTATCGATAGCTATCAGAACCCGCGGCGAACCGCGGTCTCGTAACTTGAGTACTGGTCGGGGAAGTTGCGGTCGAGAAACCTTTCCCCTCGCGCCATCATAATCATGGCGATGACTCCCACTAATTTTCGGACCGTCTCTCCTGGCCGCCTTCGCGCGATTTCTGAGCGACACAACTACACCTGCTGCAGATCTGTATCGGGCGCTGGGTAGCCGAAGATACGCAGCATCGCAACAATCTGGCCTTTGTGGTGAAATGCGTGGGTTATGACGTGCAGCAGGATAAACCCTGGACTCCGGAGTTCGCCGCCCCAATCCACCGGGCGCTGGGAAAGGGTGGTATTAAGCTGCTCTTCCGTGAGATCGATGACATAGGCGCGAGTCTCTTCTCGTATCCGGTCTTTCGCAGCCAGCAAGGCCGCCATGGTTGGGCAATCTTCTTCATTCCAACCGGGAAAACTCTTGTTCTGCAAATCGTGGACCCAGCCTTCCTCACAGGTCAGGATGTGCACAAGTTGCTTCCAAATGGACGCATGGCCGAATCCCGAAACCGGTTTGTGATAGAGGTCCTCGGGTACGGTTGCAATATGTCGCAGCAGAAGGCTCAGCCGCTCATGGGTTGCGGTATGCAGGTCGATGATTCCAGTTTTGGTGAACATGATTGGCTCTGGTGTCCTGGTTAGGAATACGAGAAAGATGTTGTAAGCGTTTGATCCTGTAATACCCGACAACGACATTAGACAATTCGACGCGGTGCAGGAGACGAAACTGTTAGTCGACTTGCGGTCCGACCAGCATTCCATGCTCCAGTGGAGCCTGATGATCGTCGAGCGCGACGGCGGAGAGTTGGCGTGAGCCCATCGCCCTCCTCCTGGGCCTATGAGGTTTGGGAAAGACCAATACGGCTTCACGCGGCGCTTCGGCCGGTTGCTGGGTAATCAGGGTTGCCCTCTTCTTCGGAAGCTTCCCGCCAAAAACTCGAGCAACATTGAACAATGAATGGCTGCCGCACACCATGCAGACATCGTGTGGACTGTCGCTGACGACATCACATTCCGCACACAGGACAGCATTTTCGAGCGGGACAGCATTCAGAACCCGAGTTCGCTCCCGAGAACCCATGTCATCAGAACAATTCATCACCGAACCTCACAGAACCCTGAAGTGATTTTAGCGGTTTCCCGCTCGATCGCATCCCTTGTGCATCAACCCTGTCACCGCATGTTTAACGACGGTTCCGGTCACTATTGGAATCTCCAAACGCTCCATCGATCCTTCTCATGATTCTCTCGGCCCACTGCACGGCTGAGCCGACCAGTGCCTCAGTCCGCGGACTGGGTCGGCTGTCGTGCAGATCCTCTGTCGTCTTTAGATGACGCGAGACCAAGATGCTGGCCATGATCCCCAACACACGCGTTTTCGCCCTTCCTCCATCTCACTCACCATCAGGCTTGAGGTTGCAAAGCCAGAGCATCCCAAAGCGGTCTCTTGCTCTTTCGTTCAAGCCGCTCCATCCGGTAGTCGAACCTCCCCTTGATCTCACGATATGGACCTGGTGCGATGTCGCCGACTTGAATTGCGCGCCGAAGTTCATTGAGTGCTTGTTGCACGATTTGTCGCGCCTGGTCTGGGTTGCGGACCTTATGTTCGTAGTAGATCGCCAACTGCTCGTAGGCTTCATAGCCATGGCGTGAATTTCCTATCGCATCTTTCCACAGCTCACAAGCCAGCTCGAAATTGCCTTCCCGCTTCGCGAGCCGTGACAGTGAATGGCGCGCTACCCGGTCGGTCTCGCTCGGCAGAATGGATGCGATCGACTTCTCGTACAGGCTGCGAGCACGGGTGAGCTCTCCTCGCTTTTCACAGATACGGGACACACCAAAGAGCTCTAGCCCGTCTTGCCCCAGGGTTTCAGCGTCGCTGAGCAGCGAAAGAATCCGGCTAGACAGCGCTGCCAGCCCACGCAGGTCCATTTGATTGTGGTTGAGTACTGGAACCAGCCGTTCGGGCGGGCCTCCGCGCAAGTAATCGAAGTAGATTTGCGGGATCATCCCGGAGAGCAGGTCGGCTCCGCGATCCCAACCCAATACATGACGTTCAAGCTCGGAAAGCCGCACCGAACCAAGCCGCAGCCTCCATAAGTTCCGCGCCGGGTGAAGGAAATCGAGGTGCGCTCGTGGAGTCGGCACGGAGATCTTGCGGCTCATCCGATAGCGGGTTTCGAGCAGCGGCCAGTCGAATGATTTGCCATTGAACGTGACGACGACCGGGTGCTCCGCGATTCGCTCTCGTAAGGCGAACAGCATGGAGCGTTCCTCGCTGTACTCGCGCAGGAAGAACTGCTCAATCTCAAGTCCTCCGCCTTCCCACCATGCAATGCCAACGAGAAATGCATAGGTGCCACTGCCGCCGGCAAGACCAGTGGTTTCCGTATCGAGAAAGAGCCACTGGTCGGGGTCAGCGATCTGGTCTGGCGCCTCTGGCGACAATAGTTTCAGCGCGCGGCTATTAGGAGAATATCTAGGCGGCTGAGCGCACCAACAGCGAACTGACAGGTAATCACCGCATTGGTTGGTCTTCGTGGTGGCCCCCAGAATCTGGGCCAGACGCTCCGGGTCAATCCGGATTGTCCTCGTCGGAGACAACGATCGGCCGTCATCGTTTCGCAGAGGGGCATCCCATCTGGTCTCCGGTGTTCCGGAGCGTGCCGAAGGAGAGCGCTGTAACGCCCTCAAGCTGACATAGCGCATGCTCATGCGGTTTCTGCTGTCCTGGCAACCATGAACTGAGTGTCTCCACACAATCGCCCAAGGATCTGAAGCGCCACCTCTTTCGTTCTTTCACTGTGATCAGCGGTTGGCCCGACGCACGATGGACATCCGTTCTCACATGGACACGCGTTAATCAGTTCGAGGGTGCGGTTCAGTAGACTGGTGCAGCTTCGGTACAGAGGCTCGCTGAATCCAATTCCTCCTGGGTAAGCGTCGTAAATGTAAAGGTTGGGCTCAAAGAATTCCTTTGCCTCGGACGAGTTCGCCGGTCCTGCGAAATCTTCCCAGTTGATCTCGCTCGCCGCACTGGGCGGGCGTTCCCCGACAGCGGTACCAAGATCCCGCCGATCGCACATCATGAGCAGTGTGGCCACTGACCCGAGGGCGTAAAGCAAGCCAAAAATTCCGCTCTGCCGCTCGGAAAGACTGAACGGCAGTTCGGCAAGCAGATTGTGTCCGAGCGTCAGCCAGAACGAGGTCGTGTGCATCTCGTTCTCGGGCAGTTCAAGTTTCCCCGAGCCGACGTTTTCGTTGGTAAAAAACTTGATCTTCTTGAAGCCAACGACTTGTGATCGCACCAGCACGTCACCATGGACGCGAACTGCCGGTCCCGGAATGACCTGTTCTTCGGCGATTACGAGCACACGAACCTGGGTGTAGCGGATCGCGTCCGTGTAGTAGTCCACATTGACCGGTTTCACATAAGCCTTGCGTTTGTCGAAATCGAGATGCTCGACGTGGTACTGCTGCCCCTGGTGGATGTAGATCGCCTTCGGATGAACGGTTGTGAGCGCCGAAGAGAAATCGACTTCGCCAATCACCTCAGGTTTTCCTCTGTCTTCGCCGGTCGTGTCGATGATCACGAAGTTGTCGGACGTAACCGATCGCAAGCCGATCGTATCGGCAGGATAGGCTTCGTCGATCCAATGCCAATCTCCGCCACTTTGATGCAGGAATCCCGCTTCTCCAAGTTGCTCACATAAGGCTGGAAGGTCCACGTCTCCAAATCGTTCCTCTGGTGAGATGGGCAGCTCGAACGCTGCGCATTTCAAGTGATTGACGAGAATCTCAAGATTGTCCGGTTGGATGTGGGCGTGCTCCGGAGAACTTCCAAAGAAGTAGTCGGGATGCTGCACGATGAATTGATCCAGCGGAGCCGATGACGCAACGAATACGGCGCACGAACTCCCCGTGCGCCGTCCTGCGCGGCCCGCTCTCTGCCAGGTGGAGGCAATCGTTCCCGGATAACCGGCCATCACACAGGCGTCGAGTGAACCAACGTCGATTCCCAATTCGAGTGCGTTTGTGGCTACCACACCCAAGATGCGGCCGTCTCGCAGACCGCGTTCAATCTCACGCCGTTCTCCCGGCAGATAACCACCACGATAACCGCGAATCGGTTCTGGCTGGTCCGGCTTCGGAGGATTCGCCTGCTGCAAATAAGTCAGAATGACTTCGGTGTGCAATCGGCTGTTTGCGAACACAATCGTCTGCAGCTTCCGGCCAAGGATCTCTTTCGCGACTCGAGTCGCTTCGTTGATGTAGCTGCGGCGAATCCCCAGATTCCGATTCACCATCGGGGGGTTGTAAAACACGAAAAATTTCTCGCCCGCGGGTGCTCCGTTCTCTTCGACCACCTCGACGTGTTTTTCTATCAACTGCGACGCCAGTTCGCCCGGATTCGCAATCGTCGCGGAACAGCACACGAACTGCGGGTCGGAACCGTAGAACTTAGCGATGCGCTTCAGTCGCCGCAGTACGTTTGCCAAGTGGCTGCCAAACACCCCGCGGTATGTATGCAATTCGTCGAGCACGATGTAGCGCAGGTTCTCGAACAGCCGCATCCACTTTGTGTGGTGGGGCAGGATGCCGGTGTGCAGCATGTCCGGATTCGTCAGGACAATGTGCCCGCGCTCGCGAATTGCCTTTCGCGCATCGCTCGGAGTATCGCCGTCATAGGTGAACACTCCGAAACTGTCATCGAGGCGTCTCCCAAGATCCTGCAACTCAGCCAGTTGATCCTGGGCCAGCGCTTTCGTTGGGAACAAGTAGAGGGTCCGAGTATCGGGATTCTCGAGCACCTCATTCAGGACCGGCAGGTTGTAGCAGAGTGTCTTGCCGGATGCGGTGGGCGTCACCACGACGACGTTCTTCCCAGCCCGTACCAGTTCAGCGGTCGCTGCCTGATGCGAGTACAGTTCCTGAATTCCTTTGGCCCGGTACGCCTCAGACAAGGCACTTGTCACCCACCCTGGTATTGGCCGAAACTTGGCCTCCCGGGCCGGAATCTGCCGCACGGCAGTCAGTACTTCCTCCTGGCGATAACGCGCTACCAACGACCCGAGAATGTTGTGGACGGTTTCAAGACTGGCTGGCTGGCGCGGGGCTAAGGATTGGGAGGGAGGCATAACGGACTCCGGGCGTATTCGCCTTTTATTCGCCTAGCCTAGCACCTCCTATTCATGCGCGCAACACCTTTTCGGTTTTCGTCCTCCAACCTCGCGGAGCCTGAACTCAGCAGCAAAAATCGGGTGCGCAGAAATCACCTTCGTGCTACATTGAATTTGTGAAGCGCCAGCTTCAATTTCGATCGTCATTACCACTCCTCGGTCGATCCCGACTGAGTTACTGAACCTCTATCCAATCTAGTTAACAGGCCCGTGGCGGAACTGGCATACGCAGCTGCCTCAAGAGCAGCCCTCTTGTGGGTTCAAATCCCACCGGGCCTACCAGAATTCTGTCGTTCTTTGACAATTCGCGGAGAGTGGGCCGCACGGCAAGGCACTTGTCTGCTAAACAAGGGTTCTCGCAAGAGGCTAGCGGATTCGACTCCCGCACTCTCCGCCATCACGGAAGGTACTGCTGAATGGTCGGCAACTGGTCCTGAAAACCGGAGCGTCGTGACGAGCGACGGGCGTTCGATTCGTCTACCTTCCGCCAAAGTTTGCACAGGTGCGTGAGCCCGGCCGAAACGGACCGGCTGTAACCCGGTCTCCCCAAGTGGGACACGGAGGTTCAAATCCTCCCCTGTGCACCTGTGCCAGCGTGCGCGAATTGGAATAGCGGCCTGTCTTAGAAACAGGTGTTTGAGAGTTCGAATCTCCCCGCTGGCACCAGCATTTCTTATTCTCGAAATTCGTGCAGGGCGAGCGACCGCAGCCCGCCCAGCACGGTTTCAGTTCACCCACGCAGTCTGCTCCAGCGCACGGATGTATTCGATGACTGCCTCGCTCCAACCATCGATGTGCATCCACTTGCCATAGCCGACGCCGTTCTTATAGCTGGCCACGTTGATTAGGTAGCCCTTGCCGTTGGGCGCTGGTACCCGGTCGTGCGCCTGCTCGTCGGTGATTACGATCAGGCGGTCGCACTTCTCGTTGCCGTTTAGCTTCTCAACCGCATTCCCAAGCTGGGTGCTGTTATGGCGCTGGGAAACGTCAATGGCATCGCGCAGGGCGAAACCACGACGCGCCGGCACCTCAACCAGATTGTCAGAGAAGCTGTAGACGGCAACCTTCTCTGCGATCTCGCGCAGTAGCACGGCCAAACCGTAAGCCGCGTCAGTGCGCTGCATCTCGGAGCGGCGAGACAGGGGCGCAGTCATCGAGCCGGAGACATCCACCAGTACGATGGTTTTTCCCGGCAGCTTCTCGGTTTCCGCCACGCACTTCAGCATCGCCTGCTCAAGCGCTTCCTCCCACTGTGGTGCGTAACGAGCCGCAGCCAGGAAACGGAACGGCAGAACCCGCGTCGTGCTCATGGAGCCAAGCGCGGAGAGCACGAGCGACTCGTCCACTCCGGCCTCGCGCATGTTGCGCAGGTTGCGAAGCAGCGCGAGTGCGCCCAGCTTCTGCTCACGCAGCAGGCGCTCCCAGGCCTCGCGCTTCTCAGCGCCAGAGCTGAGGGCAACTTCCCACGTGTCTGGCGTCGTCAGGCTTCCCGAGACCAGCTTCTTCCACACGTCGGCCTGCGCCTCGTCGCGCGGCTTGGCATGGCAGAGGAAGAGCACGTCCCGCAGCTTGATCGGCCCGCCACGGTCGTACTTGGCGAGCTGATACTGATCAAACTTCGGGAACGACGCCGCCAGACCCTTCTTCACCTGACCGGAAAGCGGCACACGCCCGTCCTTCCAGTAAATAGCGACGAACTCCGCGAGTTCGTCGGCCCGCTGAATGATACGTGCCAGCGTCTCCGACACAAGAGCGCGGTGCGTCTTGTGGCGAGCCATCTCGCGGACAAGCAGAAGCGGCGCATGACGCAGCTTCATCCGCTCGCGTCCTTCGACTGCCAACGCCGCCACCTTCTCGGCTGCGACCTTGGGAACGAGTTCGGCAATGCGGCCGGCGATCTCGACTCCGTCTTCATAGAACTGGCCCTCCCACAGCAGGCACGCCAGCACCGAGCGCCGCAGCTGCAGCTCCGGAGAAATGTTTCGCGCAGGCGCGCCCTCGTGCGTGCGCGCTCCAAAGTTAAGGTTCAGAAGATTCAGTCGGGCCATTCGTGGCCTCCTTTCAACTTGCAAAGTTTTTACCGATTGGCTACTAGCCGGGAGCATCTAGCAAATGGGACCTTGACCCATGCGCCAAGGTCTGACTTGGTTGAAAATTCGCCGGGGAATAAGTCGACGACGGCATTTGTTCCGATGCTCTACACTGAGCTACATGGCTCGAAGGCCGTGGCAGGAATCGAACCTGCGACTTTCGGCGTCCGAAGGAACCCTCGTCTTCACCAGCGGCGAAGCTTATGTAAGGATGCCGTGACTTGCCGCCACCTGATCCGAGCTTTCTTCTCGCCGCTCGAACGACTTCACCTCCAAGGCAAGAAGCAGGCCTTGAAATTCAGCCATCGTTTCCGCGGACCTCAAGGCCTCTACAAATTCCCAAGCCGCGGCTTCCGAAGACTCCGGGAAGAACCTGCGATACAGCTCTACCTTTTGGCGATCGCTCGCTTTTCCCAGGTAAAGCTTGTAATCAATCCTTCCCGGACGCAGAAGGGCTAGGTCCAGTTTTTCGACATGGTTCGTCGTCATTACAAACAGAACCCCGGTGGGCGCAGCAAAACCATCCAGCACATTCAACAACCCAGAGAGCGTCACGCCATTCTGGTTCGGCGCAACCTCTTTTGTGCCGGGCGTCGCGCCACCATTCTGCCCAGTGCCCGAATTTGATTCGATCCGCGATTGACTGCCCTTCATGCAATCAATGTCCTCAAACAGCAAGACTGAACTCGCCGGAACGTTGTTGACCGCACTCATCAAACTGCGATCGTTGAAATCCGCCAGATTGATGACGTAGATCGATAAGCCGAAGTGCGCAGCCACTGCTGAGACCAGAGAGGTTTTCCCTGTTCCCGGCGGCCCGTAAAGCAAATAGCCACGATGGTAAGGAACTCCCAAGCGCTCGTACCGTTGCTTCGATCTCCGAAATTGCATCATGTCTTGGAGCATGTGCTCTTTTTCTCCCGGTTCCAAAACCACTGATTCGAGCAGTCGCGGCGAATACCCTTCCACGTAATCCCAGCCGTCGTTGTACGTATACAAATACGACTGCACGCCTTGTCTCTTGAGATGACACTTCACGACATCGTCCACGAACTGTTGGAGGAAGAACCGTTTTCTACCCAACGTTCGGAACGTGAGCGACTCGACTCGCCTGCCACTCCGTTCATGCGTGTTTTCGGTGCGCGAGAACCACACCTCAAAGGGTCTGCCGCCGTACCAGAACCAATGTTTTCCTGGCGCTGGAATCATGGCGATCCGCTCATTGCGAAGCGTCGTGTCCAGATCAAGCCGCCGAATTCGTTTGAGAAACTTCTGCTCCAGAAACCATTCCTTCACCCATACGAATGCGGCGTCATCATCCTTCACCGTGATCATCATGGTGGTCTGACTGACGATCCAGTCCCAGAGACTTTCAGGCACGGTCCGCAGCCACACACTCACCGCGCCGATGATCATCAGCAGAAGCCCGCCGGAAGCGAACTCGTTCCGGCCACTCAACACCCCTTTTAGAATTTGAAGCATATTCATTTTTCTAACCGGCACCAGGCCGGAGTTAATTGTTGAATAGCTGGCTGCGCAAAATTCCTTTGGCCGGGGAATCAGCAACCACGGAACATTTAGGCGCTTTGCCAATTTAGCTACGCGGGCATAATTCCCGCGGCAGGATTCGAACCTGCATCTCCCGCTCCTGAGGCGAAGTAACCGTAGTCTTCACCACCGGCCACACCCAACGTTTCCAGAACTCACCGGGGAACCAACGAGAAGAGTCGACCCGGGGCACGATTTTTCCAGGTACCTTGTGCTTCGGGACTACGCCCCCGTCCCCGGAACTCTGATCCCCGGCAGAGCCGCCGCCCTGCGCGTCGTGATTGGCGCGAAGTATCTCTCCTCTTCACCACCGGCGAAACTAATTACCGACTTCAATCTACGGGCATTCGCCCGGTTGAGCAGCACGGGCACGACTGGCCCGCGCTGCGTCTACGTCTCAGCCAGGGAACTTGGATCACGGTTGAGGGCTCGAACCCCGGCCTTCATAACAGGCACGCCACGAAGTTGCCGTGAACTTCACCACTGACCGAATGTTTTCCACGCGAGGAACTTCATCCCGCGCTCAGGTAACTCATGGGTCAGGGAACATGCGGTTACGGCAGAGCTTGCGCCCACGAGGAGTCGAACCTCACAGCTCGAAGGCTGTTTCACCAAAGAAGTAGCCGTAGCCAATCACCACTGACCGTATGAGTTATAACTGGGGGAATGAACGGCAGCGGGATTGTCGATTCACAGTCGAAGGAACCGCGGCCTGTGCCACCCAGTGATTTTGTTGTGCGGAAGAGCGCTTGAGGTCGGTTAGCTCGACCGAAATGACGCCCTATAGCAACTCAGCCGCATTATGGGCCGATGTTGCCCGCTTAGCGTTTTGTTTGAGACATCTGCCAATTTGGGCGTCCTTTCGTAAGAAGATAATCGAAGATGCCATGACTCGAAATATTTTGCAAGAGGAAAGTTGCAAGTCGTCGAATAAGTTGTCCCATCATCCGATCATGAACGAGTTACCACTTACTAAGTACAGTGATCCATAAGACATGGTTGCGCGGGCAGGATTTGCACCTGCGTTTAGAGGTTATGAGCCTCTCGTATTGTCCTACGCTACTACCGCGCCACAAATTCCTTAACGCACGAAGGATGGTCCGGGTGGCAGGAGTTGAACCTGCGTGGACATGTGCCCAAGACATGTGGGTGGCCGCTACCCTACACCCGGATCTGGTTGTTGAAAATTGGGAAAGGGCCTTTCAGCCCTCTCCTTTTTATCCTTTCACGCAGACCACCTGGCGCAACGTGTGCACCACGTCCACCAGATCGCGCTGCGCTTCCATTACGGCGTCGATGGACTTGTACGCCATCGGCGTTTCGTCGATAACGTCCGCGTCCTTACGACACTCCACACCGGCAGTCGCCTTGGCATGGTCGTCCACGGTGAAACGGCGCTTCGCTTCCGTACGCGACATGGCCCGTCCCGCTCCATGACTACAGCTCATGAAGCTTTCCGGATTGCCCTTGCCGCGAACGATGTACGAACGCGCTCCCATGCTGCCGGGAATAATTCCCATGTCGCCCTCACGCGCACGCACCGCGCCCTTTCGCGTGATGAGCACGTTCTCGCCGTAGTGGTGCTCCCAGGTCACGTAATTGTGATGGCAGCTCACAACTTCCACATTGGCTTCGAACGCCGGAACTTCTCCCGACGCCTTCACCGCCGCGATCAGGTTGCGCATCATCAGCTCGCGGTTGGCCAGCGCATAGTCCTGCGCCCAGTGCACTGCGCGGACGTAATCGTCGAAGTGCTCCGTGCCCTGCGGCAGGTATGCAAGATCCTTGTCGGGCAGGTTGATCATCCACTGGCGCATATCGTTCTTGGCCAGCTCGATGAAAAACGTTCCGAAGCGATTGCCCACACCACGCGATCCGGAGTGCAACAAGAACCAGACATTCTCGCCTTCGTCGAGACAAACTTCGATGAAGTGGTTCCCGGTACCGAGTGTCCCAAGGTGATTGATGCGCTGCACATGGTTCAACTTGGGATACTTGTCGATGATCGCCTGGTAGGCCGGCTCCATATTCGCCCACACTTCCAGATGATGCGCGGGGGCATCTGACCATGCGCCACGGTCGTTCTTGCCGCCATTGTCAGTGCGCCCGTGCGGCACTCCCTTTTCAATCGCGTTACGGATCCCGTGCAGATTGTCTGGCAGATGGTTGGCATGAAGAGAAGTCTTCACCGCCATCATGCCGCAGCCAATGTCCACACCGACCGCGGCCGGAATGATGGCGCCACGAGTCGGAATCACGCTGCCCACGGTCGCACCAATACCCCAATGCACATCGGGCATCGCCGCCACCCACTTGTAGATGAACGGCAACTGCGCGACATTCAGCAACTGCTGCTTGGCTGCGTCCTCCAGCGGAACTCCCTTCGTCCATGCCTTGATCAGGACGCCATTGTCGGGCTTGATTACCTTGTAGGTTGTGTCTGTCATTGTGTCTTCCTTGCTACGATCGCTTCCGAGCATATTCTGGTCGGGGAGGGGAGATTCGAACTCGCCGATCTCGTGGGCCCGAGGCACGCGCCTTCAACCAAGCTAGGCCACTCCCCGATCCTTGTGGCTCGTCACGGAATTGAACCGTGTCCACTGGCTTTTCAGACCAGCACTCTTCCGTCGAGTTCACGAGCCAAAAAACTGGTGGACGGTGCGAGACTTGAACTCGCATTTCACGGTTGCAGGCCGTGGGTAATCCCCTTATACGAACCGCCCATTGGGGCGAGATGAGAGAATCGAACTCTCGTGACTGGAGCCACAATCCAGTGCCTAAGCCATTCGGCCAATCCCGCCATCGAAATCTGGAGCTGGTCGAGTGAATCGAACACTCGTCGGAGAGGTACAAGCTCTCTGCACTTCCACTGTGCTAGACCAGCAAACTTTGGAGCTGGCACGCAGCCTCGAACTGCGGTCGGGCGCTTACCGTGCGCCTGCTCTTCCCGTTGAGCTATACCAGCGGAGCTGGCGCGGCGATTCGAACGCCGATCACGGACTTACGAGGCCCGCGCTCTTCCCACTGAGCTACACCAGCGTAAAACTCTGGAGGTGGCGGGGAGAATTGCACTCCCGATGATCTGCTTTGCAGGCAGATGCCTTGCTGTCTTGGCTACGCCACCTCAGAACCTGGAGCGGAAGGCGGGACTCGAACCCGCGCTCTCGACGTTGGCAACGTCGGGTCTTAGCCGCTAGACGACTTCCGCATGGAGCGAGCAGCGAGAGTCGAACTCGCGTCATCAGCTTGGAAGGCTGAGGCACCAGCCGCTATACCATGCTCGCAATGGCGGGAGATGAAGGACTCGAACCCTCGTACCTGGATTTGGAGACCAGTGTCCTAGCCGCTGGACGAATCTCCCGCAAACTTATGGCGGAGCTAACGGGAGTTGAACCCGTCCCTGCTGAGAGACAATCAGCCATCCTGCCGATAGACCATAGCTCCGGCTCCCTCCCGTGGACTCGAACCACGATTTCCGCGTTCAGAGCGCGGCGTCCTTCCATTAGACGAGAAGGGAATTTCGAAAAAATTGTCAAAGAACTGGCTGCCGGGGAGCGATTCGAACGCTCGTATCCGGATTCAAAGTCCAGAGTCCTGCCACTAGACGACCCGGCATCAAGCTTTCAGCGGGATCGCTTTCATGCACCGCACGCACAAGACGGCCGATTCATCGACGTTGTGGCCTAACCTCCGTCTATCTATACGGGCAATATCGACCAATTCGCTGTGATCGCCACCGCGCTCGCAATACAGCTCCGATGCAATCTCCATTTCGAAACCGTCGAGTTCAATCATTTGTGTACTCATAAGTTGGTAGCAGCGAGGAGAATCGAACTCCCATCC
>JBKOUZ010000025.1:0-8430 GCA_046723715.1 Acidobacteriota bacterium
AGTGGAATGGAGATTTGCTGATGCAGGGTGGAGGTGGTGGAAACGGAGTTGTGCATCCGCCGCTCGGTCTTGTTGCTGCCGGAGACACACCAGGCCTTATGCGCGGCTTCGCTGTGGTCAGCACCGATACCGGCCACAAGAGTCATGGAGGAGCCTTCGATTTCGGATTTATGAAAGACGAGCAGGCCTATCTTGATTTCGCGTACATGGCCAATGCTGAAGTGGCTGCCGCCGCCAAAGAAATCGTCGCGCAGCATTACGGAAAACCCGCAGGCCATTCTTACTTCGCGGGATGTTCCACCGGTGGACGCGAAGGCATGATCCTCTCGCAGCGTTATCCTACGGTTTTTGATGGCATCATTTCGGGTGATCCGGCAATGCGCACCGGGCTTTCGAACCTGACCATCGGGAGATGGATACCGATTGCCTTTAACCAGATCGCGCCGAAGGACTCCAATGGAAAACCACTCATCGAGCAGTCCATCACCGACAATGATCGCAAGCTAATCATGGACGCGCTCATGAAACGATGCGATACCAAGGATGGAGTAGCCGACGGGATGATCTCCGATCCTCTCGCCTGCGATTTCGATCCGGAGAGGCTGGTGTGTAAGGGTGCGACCAGTGATTCCTGTCTGGCTGCGGAAAAAGCTGCCGCCATCAAGCGGGCCCTTGCTGGCCCGCATACCTCAGGAGGGACGCAAGTGTATCCCGGCTCCCTCTATGATGCGGGAATCGCGAGCGGTCCACCGCTCCGCGGCCTGCTGTCGCCAGGCCCTGGCATCTTCGGACCTGCGCCGACTGATCTGACTTTGGATGTTGATAAGGAAGCGCTGGCGGACATTCAGCCTTTGGTGGACTCGATGTCCACAAACTTGACTACCTTCTCCGGTCACGGAGGAAAGCTGATCTTTTATCACGGCGATAGCGATCCCTGGTTCTCGCCTCTGGATACTTTCACCTATTACAAGGAAATGGCTGCTGCGAACGGCGGTCTCGAAACAGTGGCGAATTGGAGCCAATTCTATTTTGTTCCGGGAATGAGCCACTGCGCCGGAGGTCCCGCGCTTGACCAGTTCGATTTGTTAGGCGCCATGGTCAACTGGCTGGAGAAAGGCATCGTGCCGCCGTCGGTAACTGCGACCGGCAAAACATTCCCGGGACGCAGTCGTCCACTTTGTCCTTATCCCAAGCACGCCCACTACAAAGGGCAGGGCGCGAGCGAGGACGTCGACAACTTCGAGTGTCGTTAGGCTTCGCCGGGATGATGAAATCACGACCTGAAGTACGTTCCGAGTGGTGGGTCGGTCACCCCCAGACTGAGCGTAAACCGGCTTGGGAACCCGACAGTCGAGCGTCGCGGTTCTACGCAACGCCTGCTGGGGTAAAACGTTGCTATTGCTAGAAGAGTCTAGGCGCAAAATCCTTCAGGTCGCGACGCCACGTCTGCCATTCGTGATCTGTCCCAGGTGATTCGTAAAACACATGCTGAATTTTCGCCTCGTCGAGTGAAGCGTGAAGTCTTTGAAGCCCCGCGCGCATTCGTTCAGGTTCCGCCGTGCCGACGCCGAGCCAGAGCAGGTGGACCTTCTTGCCGAAGGCAGCCGGATCAGCGAAGGCTCCGTTGTAATCAGTTTTGGGGTCCAATTTCCGGTTTCCCAGCACGAGCATCCCGCCGGCTCCGCTGAATCCCCCAATATAAGAGAAACGATCGAGATGATTCAGTGTGATCTGGAACGTCTGCATTCCTCCCATTGAAAGGCCGGCCATGGCGCGATGATCCCGATCTGAGAGTGTTCGGAAGGTCGAATCAATGTAAGGAATCAGAACCTGGATCACGTCGTCTTCGAACGCTCCGGTCATGTCCTGCATCGCCTTCAACATCTCCGGCGAGCCAAAGGGTTTTCCGGTTAAGTCCGGGGAAGGTTGGCCGGCGCGCCGGGCATAGCCATACGCCATGACAATAATCATCGGCTTGCAGCTTCTCGCCGCGATGAGATTGTCGACGATAAAGTTTGCATGCCCCTGCCGAATCCACCCAGTCTCGTCTTCGCCGGCACCGTGTTGCAGATAGAGCACTGGATAGCGCACCTTGGGCTGCGTGTCATAGTGGGGCGGCAGATAGACAAGGGCGTGCCGCCATGTTCCCGTCACCTTCGAGTTGTACCAGACCTCACGAACCTGCCCATGGGGCACATCTTGGATTGAATAATAAGTTGACCCCGGCTCCGGAACTTCTACCATGCTCGTGTACTTGCCACCGCCGAAAAACGCGTAGCTGTTGATGTCGCTGACTTCGGCGCCATCGACGATCAATGTGTAATAGTGCAAACCGGGAACCAGGGGTGGGGTCGTGACGGTCCAGAATCCGTCCGGTTGCTTCTCCATATCCACTTTCGGCCCGCTCCAGAAATTCAATTTAACTTTGGAGGCGTCGGGAGCTTTTACGCGGACCTGCACTCTCCCGGCACTATCAACCCGTGGATACTCTGCTCCCCAAACATTCGTTGATGCGGGCTGGAAGTCCCCCGATTCCTCTGCGCAACAAAGACTCGATAACAAGAAAATTAATATTCCCAGCCGCATGTGCAATTCTCCTCGTTGATGTCGAATTTCAACCGCTGCTCGTGACGGCTCAAGAGTGCGTCGAAATCAAGCAAGCATACGCGATGCAAAGGTCATCCGCGTAATGTTGCCGGATCAGCTAATCCATGAAGCATCGCAGAACTCACGAACTCGAGCCCAACAGGCGAATCGCACGCATTCGTAACTCGCCTATATCACCCAATGACAGGAACGCCTTGATCGGGAGAGCTCTGTCCACTGCATTGAACTCGAGTTCCACACCAGAAGACGGATCGCTCGTTGCAGCCCTTGCGGAGACGAGACGCCACTGCCGCAATGTTCCGCCCCGACTTTAAAGGAGAACATAAGACTGTCAGTTTTCCACTGAAACGGCTCCTATGCTGTTGAAGAGACAAATTCCGGGCTCCAGGATCTCGAGCTATATCCTTTATCCGTGTGCTTCGTGGCGCAGCACTGTTCTATATACTGGATAACCATTGCGATGGTGCCTCAAATGTTGTTGTACAGTGGGGCCGAGATGCCGGCAATCGGTTTGGGTACCTTCGGTTCCAACCACGTCACCGCGGCCGAGGTCGCGGCAGCGGTGGATGGGTCCGCAGCCGTCGGGTACCGGCATTTCGACTGTGCTTCCGTGTGTGGCAACGAGCATGAGATTGGATACGCCCTGCCACAGGTGCGCAGCCATGTGGGCCGCGAACGAATTTGGATTACATCGAAGCTGTGGAATGACAAACACGGCGAGACGATGCGTGCCGAAGCCGAAAGGCGGCTTCGGGCTGCAATGACGTCCGCAGATCGAATACAGAATGGATCAAAAGGCAGCGATGGGAATTCATCACGGGTCCTCGGGGGCACGATTCACAGATGAAAGCGCTCGTACTCAGGAATCCCGGAGAGGCGTTCATCGAGACGATTCCTGATCCGGTGGCCGCGAACGGGGACCTTCTGCTGAAGGTGCGAATGGTGGGGTTCTGTGGCAGTGATCTGAATTCGTTTCGTGGGCTGAACCCACTCGTCTCCTATCCCAGGGTTCTTGGGCATGAAGTGTCGGCGAAGGTCCTGCAAGACGGGGGTGGTGAGAGTGAATTGCCGGTAGGAGCGGATGTTGCCATATCTCCTTACACAAGCTGTGGAAAGTGTGCGGCGTGCCGGCGTGGACGTTCGAATGCCTGCCAGTTCAACCAGACTCTCGGCGTGCAAAGGGACGGAGCGCTCGCTGAATTCATCGCGATGCCGCGAGAGAAGCTCTATCCGGCAAAGCTAACGCCGAAGGAACTCTGTCTGGTTGAGCCTCTGACCGTAGGATTTCATGCCGTGTCTCGCGGGCGAGTCAAGGCAGAAGACAGCGTCGCAATTTTCGGGTGTGGAGGAGTGGGGCTCGGAGCGGTAGCGGCTGCGAGTTCCCGGGGTGCTCGCACGATCTGTATCGACGTGGATGAAGAAAAGCTCGAACTGGCTAAACTGGCAGGCGCCGCCTGCACCATTCACATCAGGCGCGAGTCGGTGCACCAACGGTTGCAGGAAACGACCGGGGGGCGCGGTCCAGACGTCGTCATCGAAGCTGTCGGGACCCCAGAGACTTTCCGGGCGGCGGTCGAAGAAGTTGCATTTACCGGCAGGGTTGTTTACATCGGGTATGCCAAAGAACCGGTCAGCTATGAGACGCGGATGTTTGTTCAGAAAGAATTGGATATTCTCGGATCGAGGAATGCTCAGCCGGAAGACTTCCATGCTGTGATTCAGTTGCTTGAGCACCGGAGATTTCCTGTGGAGCAGGCCGTAAGTCTCGTGGTGTCTCTCGGAGAAGCACCCGGCGCATTGCGTTCGTGGAGTGAAAATCCGTCCAGCTTTAAGAAAATTCTGGTCGCATTGGACTAGACCGATGAACAGTGGCGTGAGCGAGTCAACAACCACGATCCGTCCTGGCATTCCTAAGGGTGGTCTTTTCCGCACTGCGCAAGGCACAAATCTTGCTTTCACTTTCGTACTGCTTACCTCGTTATTTCTCTTGTGGGGATTCTGCAATGGAATGATTGATATCCTGAATAAACACTTTCAGGACACTTTGCGGATCACGAAGGAACAGTCCGGTCTGGTGCAGGCTGCGAACTATTTGGCCTACTTCCTTATGGCGGTGCCTGCGGGATTTATCGCGAAAAGGTTCGGGTACAAGGGTGGCATCCTGGTGGGATTGTCATTGATTGCGGCCGGCGCGTTCTGGTTCATTCCTGCCGTGAAGATCGGCACCTACTCCGCCTTCTTGTGGGGTTTGTTCATTATTGCCGCGGGCATGACTTGCCTGGAAACCATCGCGAATCCGTATGCCACGGTCCTGGGTTCGCCAGAGGGCGGACCCACGCGCATCAATATAGCCCAAACGCTGAATGGCGCTGGCTGGATTCTCGGCCCGATTGTGGGCGGCCACTTTGTTTTTGGGGCGGCTGCAGGAGCGAACGCCAATGCCGGCCTTAGCACGCCATATCTGGGTATAGGCTTTTTCGTAATTCTGCTCCTCATCACCTTCGCGGTCTCGCCAGTGCCGGAGTTGCACGTAGAGGATGAAGGCGGTCGCTCGCAAACGCAGAATGATATCAAGCCTTCCGGTGGGCAGCAGGTGACGATCGCCATGGTGTTGGCAGTCGTGTGTGGGCTGCTGTATTTCTTCATCTCTCCGATTCTTGGAATGATATGGACGCTGTTGCACATGAACCAGGTCCTGTTTTTGCCGGTGAAGACCGTCCTGCTGATAGGCGCTTACGTACTTTCATTCCTCGTCGTCTCGCGGAACTGGGATATGTTCCGGCGCAAGCATTTCACACTGGGGATTGCCGCGCAGTTCCTCTATGTTGCGGCGCAAACCGGCATCTTCAGCTTTTGCGTCAACTATGTTCTCGAAAATGATCCGGGAGTCACCCGGTTGCAGGCCTCGCAATGGTTGGGCGGCATCGGGTTCGTTTTGTTCATGATTGGCCGTCTGTGCGGTAGCGCGGTGATCAGCCAATTCAAGCCGGATCGCGTACTCGCGGCCTACTCGGCCATCAACGTGGCCTTGATCGCGGTGACGATGGGCGGCGGCAAGCCGGGGATGTATGCCATGTTCGCCAGTTTCTTCTTCATGTCGATCGGATTCCCCACCATTTTTGCACTAGGCATCCGCGGACTGGGCGAGCATACCAAACTGGGCTCGTCCTTAATCGTGATGTCCATCGTTGGCGGCGCGATTGCCGCCCCGTTCATGGGCCGCATTGCCGATCTGCATTCCATGCGCACCGGCTTTGTCGTACCGCTCGTCTGCTTTGTTTTCGTGACCTTGTACGGCTTAACGTGGTCCCGCCTATGCCGCCTCGATTCATAGGCTTGGCACGAATTTCGGAGCAGAGGCTGCACGGTTAAGTAGTGGGTAGTAATCCAGTGAGTGATAAAAGGAACAGCATGCTCTCGAATCCTTCGATCTTGTCCCGGGCGGTTCGTTCGCTCGGCTCTTTTCTGTTGACGCTATCCACCGCTTCCGTGCTCTGTGCCCAGAGTGCGACGGCTCCCACCGCGTCCGAGGATCCGGCGAAAATCGATGAACTCTGGCAGAAGGCCAGCAGCAAGTATGACGTTCAACGCGCCACTCTGCTGAAAGTAGTCGATGACGTGAATCACGAAGGCCGATTTCGCCCCGATTGGGAATCCCTCCGGAAATACGAAGTGCCTGAATGGTACAAGGACGCGAAGTTCGGGATATTCATTCATTGGGGAGCATATGCGGTTCCGGCCTTCGGCAATGAGTGGTATCCGCGCAATATGTATCGTCAGGGATCGGAGGAATACAAACACCATATTGCGACCTATGGACCGCAAGACAAGTTCGGCTACAAAGACGTGCTCCCCATGTTCAAGGCCGAGCACTTTGATGCGGCAGCCTGGGCGCAGTTATTCAAGAAGGCGGGAGCAAAATACGTGGTACCGGTGGCCGAACACCACGATGGTTTTGCGATGTATAACAGCGGCCTGAGCGACTGGACCGTTGCCAAAATGGGTCCTCACCGCGACACCACAGGAGAACTCGCTAAGGCAGTTCGAGCCGAGGGCCTGCATTTCGGCGTCTCATCGCATCGGGTCGAACACAATTTTTTCCTCGGCGTTGCGCGCGAGATTTCTTCTGATGTGAATGATCCGCAATATGCCGCCTTCTACGGCCCCGCCCATACCTGGATCTCACCGTGGGGTGCTCCCCTCAGTAACGACTTCACTTATGTCTCAGGGGCGTGGGCAGATGATTGGCTCGCGCGCAGCGCGGAACTGGTCGAGAAATACCATCCCGATATCGTTTACTTCGACTGGTGGATCGGGCAAGCTTTAATCCGCCCAAATCTCACGCGCTTTGCCGCGTTCTACTACAACAGTTCGTTGAAATACGGCGACCACGTTGGGGTGATCAACTACAAGGATTATGCGCTGCAAGAGCAATGCGGCGTGCTCGACCTCGAACGCGGCCAACTGGGTGATATTCGCCCTCTCTACTGGCAAACCGACACTTCGATTAGCAACAAGTCCTGGGGTTACATTAAGGACGACACTTTCAAGTCTCCGGAATTCGTGGTTCACCAACTCATTGACATCGTCAGCAAGAACGGAAACTTGCTACTGAACATTGGCCCGCGGGCCGACGGCACCATACCAGATGAAGTTCAGCAGGTCCTTCTCGAGGTTGGAGCCTGGCTCAATGTGAATGGAGAGGCGATCTACGGTACTCGCCCCTGGAGAATTTACGGCGAGGGGCCCACAAAAGTGGCGGCGGGCTCGTTCCACGACACCGACACGGCCAACTACAAACCCGAGGACTTTCGGTTTACCACCAAAGGCGACGTGCTCTATGCCATCGGACTTGCATCGCCAACCAATGGCGAAGCGGTGATTCACTCGCTTGTGCGGAGTGTGGGCAGTGAACGTGTGAGATCCGTCGCCTTACTAGGGAGCGACGCGAAATTGCAGTTCAACCAGCACGCAGACGGCCTGCATGTGCAATTGCCCACCCAACCTCCAGCCAAATATGCTTACGTCCTTCGTCTGAGCTTCGAGCACTGAGGTCCCGTTCTAGGCTCGTCGAATAGCTGGGTTCTGTATTGGAGTGTATGCACCATAACTGGCGCTGCTTTCCCAATTCCTCATAACCAGGGCACGCATTAGGCAGGGAAATCGCCCGAATACGGGGGTGCCAAAGCCCGTCGCAGGTAGAGTTCAGGACAATAAATCTGTCACTGTAATCTCATTGGAGAATGAAATCCTAAGACCATCATCTCTCTCATAATTGATTTCGAACTTCGGCATCTGTTTCGAAAGTCGAAGTCTCTCGGATCGAACACGCCGGTAGAAAAATATTACGCGGTGCACATCAAACCTCGCGCTACGCCGCTGCCATGAATCCTGTTGGAGGAGAAGAAGTGTGAACGCAACAACCCATTGCCGGCCTTATTTCGAAATCGTGTTTGCCCGCCTCGCTCTTTCGCGTTCTGAGAGAAGCTGTTAGGATATTTCTGTGCTGTAGCCCTCGTTCAAAGTTTTTACGGCGGGGTCCAGAGTGGTGACAACTTGGACCTCTGAGAGTCGACGCACAGGGTATCTTGTACATCGCCAAGGCGCAAAGTGAAATCACGGTTGGGCCGGTTCAGCCAGAAATCTCGCCGTTTTAGGCAACCCGGGGCAACCGATGCACGGTATGCAATTCGGGCAAAGCCGCATAAACACTGGCGATTGCGCATCTCGTTGATTTGGCGAGTGGGGACGTAGTTCAGTTGGTTAGAACGCTGCCCTGTCACGGCAGAGGCCGCGGGTTCGAGTCCCGTCGTCCCCGCCATT
>JBKOUZ010000015.1:0-4643 GCA_046723715.1 Acidobacteriota bacterium
GATAAAGATGGCAAGCCTGCCGCATGGAAGGTTGAGAGCGGCTACATGGAAGTAGTCGCGAAGAGCGGCAATATCTCCACCCGCGATTCCTTCGGCGATTGCCAACTGCACGTTGAGTTCTCCGAGCCAACTCCGGCCCACGGAGAAAGCCAGGAGCGCGGCAACAGCGGCGTGTTTCTGATGAGCACTTACGAAATCCAGGTGCTCGATTCTTACGAGAACAAAACGTATGCGGATGGGCAAGCGGGCGCGGTGTACGGACAGTATCCCCCGCTGGTGAATGCGTCGCGTCCTCCGGGACACTGGCAGACCTACGACGTCATCTTCCGCGGGCCGCGATTTGCGAATGGGAAGTTGCAGCATCCCGCTCGCGTTACGCTGCTACATAACGGCGTGCTGGTGCAAGATAACGTCGAACTCACCGGACCGACGGCTCACGGCGAGCGTCCTGCTTACAAGCCGGGTCCTGAAAAAGCGCCGCTGCAATTACAGGATCACGGCGATCCGCTGCGCTATCGCAATATCTGGATTCGCGAACTGCACGAACAATAACGCACGCCCTTGCATCGCGAAAGAAGCCAACTGCTCTCAGACCAAAAGACCTCCCTCAGGCTGGTTGCCAAGTCTGGAACTGCTGGCGCAATTTGCTCTTCAAAAGCTTTCCCGTCGACGTGTGCGGCAGTTCGTCCACGAACACAAAAGCATCGGGCATTTGCCACTTGGCAAATCGTTGTGAGAGGAACGCGCACAACTCCGAGTCCGTCACTTGACGGCCGTCTTTAAGCACGATCACGGCCAAAGGCCGCTCCGCCCATTTGGGGTGCGGCACGGCAATCACGGCAGCTTCCTTCACCGCCTCATGTGCTACCAAAGCATTTTCCAGATCAACCGAACTGATCCACTCCCCTCCCGACTTGATGAGATCCTTCACACGATCCGTGATCTTCACGTAACCCTCGGGATCAATCGTCACCACATCTCCGGTACGGAACCAGCCGTCCTTGGTCCAGCGATCGCTCTGGTCGAGTTTGTAATAGCCGCTCGCGACCCAGGGTCCGCGAACTTCCAATTCTCCGGCCGTTGCGCCATCCCAAGGTATTTCGGTGGTGTCATTGATCGCGCGCACATCAATAAACGGCGACGGAAAACCCTGTTTCGCCCGCAAACCGTAGCGCTCATCCTCTGACCAGTTGGTCATATGAGGCTTGGGCGTGCATACGGTCGCTAAAGGCGTAGTCTCGGTCATGCCCCAGGGCTGAATTACTCGGACACCTAGCTTGTCGAAGCGCCGGAACATGGATTCCGGCGCCGCCGATCCGGCAACGATCACCCTCATGCCTTGTGCGAGCTTCCATCGCCCGGGATGACAATCGAGCGCATTCAGCACCGACAGCCAGATAGTTGGAACTCCGCCCGTCAATGTCACCTGTTCGGCTTGCAGCAAATCGAGCAGCGCTTCCGGCTGCAGATTTCGTCCAGGCAGCACCTGCTTGCTTCCTGTCATTGTGGCGGCATATGGAAATCCCCAGCCGTTGGCGTGAAACATCGACATAGCCGGCAGGACCGTGTCATGACAGCTGAAGTCGAGCTGGTCAGGCAGGGCAATAGTAAGCGAGTGCAGCGAAAGAGCGCGGTGCGAATAAACCACACCTTTCGGCTTCCCCGTTGTGCCCGATGTGTAGCACATTGCGGCGGCTTCTTCTTCGTCCAGATCAGGATAATCTGGTTCACCCGTCGCACTCGCCAGGAACGATTCGTATGGCTCGCTTCCCTGCGTCTCACGCCCGCAACCGTGATCCACTACGAACACGCGTTCCAGCTGAACGTGCGGCCGGAACTGTTCGAATATATCGAGCAGAGTAGCGTCGACAATCAGGAACCGGTCCTCCGCGTGGTTGACGATGTATGCAATCTCCTCGGCGTGCAGCCGCAGGTTCAACGTGTGCAATACCGCTCCCACGCCGGGCACACCGAAGTAAGCCTCCAGATGTTCCTGCTGGTTCCACATCAGGGTTGCGACCCGATCTCCGTTGCGAATACCAGCTTGCAGCAGCGCCGTCGACAGCTGCTTTGCCCGCCGGTGTATTTCAGCGTAGTTCGAGCGCTGGCGTGAGCCGTCAGCCCTTGCAGAAACGATTTCGACATTAGGGAAAATCTTCGCGGCACGCTCAAGTATTCCGGTCAGCAGCAACGGCGACGACATCATGGTCGACTTCACGGAAAAACCTCCATCGGAATGACTTTTTTCGGATGGCTGCCGGATGGCGAAGCGACCGGCAGAATTCGGATTGGCGGGGATTATAGCCCGGAATCGTTGCTGGAGTGGCTCAATGTTTTGTCCCCCTCGGTTGAGGCGCCCGCTCGCCGCGTGGTAGCATCCTAGGTTTTGGCGGGTGCTTCGAAGGAATCAGCCCATTTGGGCGTCAGTTCCTGTCCTCATCCTCTTTCCAATGGGCCATTCCCTCCCACGCCTGCCTGAAGGAGACCCAACTTGAAAGCCTATTCTGGAGAAAACATAAGGAATGTCGCGTTGGTCGGCCACGGCCACGCGGGCAAGACATCGCTCGCCTCAGCCATGCTCTTTACCTCGGGTGCCACGCAGCGCCTGGGCCGTGTCGATGACGGGTCGGCCACAACGGACTATGACGACGAAGAAATCTCCCGCAAGATGTCGATCTCGACGGGTCTCGCCGTCCTGGAGTGGGGCAAAACCAAGATCAACATTCTTGATACGCCAGGCTTCAACATGTTCGTTCACGAGGCCAAGATGGCGCTGCCGGTGGTGGACGCTGCCATCGTTGTAGTCGACGGCGTCGCCGGTGTGGAAGTCGTGACCCAGCGCGTGTGGAACTACTGCGAGGAGTACAAGACTCCCCGCCTCATCGTCGTCAACCGCATGGATCGCGATCGCGCCGACGCCTCGCGCGTGCTCGAGTCTCTTGTGAATGCGTTCGGACGCAATGTGATCCCCATCGAATTGCCGATCGGTGCCGAGAAGAGTCTCTCCGGCGTTATCGACCTGGTCCGTATGAAAGCCTACACCTACGAGATGGGCGGCGACGGCAAGGGCAAAGAAACAGACATTCCGGATAACTTGAAAGAGCAAGCCCAGGAAGCCCACGAACGGCTTGTTGAACTGGTTGCTGAAGGCGATGACAAGCTCATGGAGAAATTCTTCGAGGCCGGCACCCTCGGCGAAGAAGACCTGGTTCCCGCTCTCCACAATGCGATCCGAGAAGACAAAATATTTCCGGTCATCTTCAGTTCCGGCCTGGGCAACATCGGCGCGGACCGGGTGATGGATTTCATCGTGGATTACACTCCCGCGCCTTCCGAACATGAATGGGTGCAAGGAGAGCCCGTCGCCAGCGGCAATGGCGATGCTCCCAAACGTCACGAAAGCGACGCAGAGCCGGTTTCCTTGTACATCTTCAAAACGGTCTCCGATCCATTCGCCGGACGCATCTCCTTCTTCAAAGTGTTCTCCGGCGTTCTGAAAAACGATGCGACACTGCAGAACTTCAGTCGCGGCGCGCAGGAGAAGTTCGCCCACATCTCTACCATGCAGGGCAAAACGGCAGTCCCTGTCAACGAGCTCCATGCAGGCGATATAGGTGCCGTAGCGAAATTGAAAGATACCCTGACCGGCGACACACTCGGCGACAAGTCGGCCCCCATCCAGTATCCACGCGTGAACCTTCCAGAGCCGGCGATCACCTTCGCCATCGAGCCCAAGACCCGCGCCGACGAAGACAAACTCGGTCCCGGCCTCCACAAGCTTATGGAAGAAGATGCCATGCTGCGGTTCTTCCGCGATCCCCAGACCAAAGAGTTTTTGATCGCAGGCACCGGACAGCAGCATATCGAAGTCGCGGTTTCCAAGCTGAAGAAGCGCTACAACACACAGGTAAACCTGAAAGCTCCCAAGGTCCCGTACCGCGAGACCATTCGCGGCCGAGCCGACGTTCAGGGACGCCACAAGAAACAGACCGGCGGTCACGGACAGTACGGCGACTGCAAAATCAAGATGGAGCCGCTGCCGCGTGGTGGCGAGTTCGAGTTCGTCAATGACATCTTTGGCGGCGCAATTCCAAAGAACTTCATTCCTGCTGTCGAGAAGGGAATCAAAGACGCCGCCGCCCGCGGCTACCTCGCGGGATTTCCAGTAACCGATTTTAGAGTCGTGCTCTACGACGGTTCCTACCACGACGTGGATTCCAACGACCTCTCATTCCAGATGGCTGGCCGCATCGCCTTCAAAAAAGCCATGGAAGTGGCCAAGCCGACTCTGCTGGAACCCATCATGAACGTTGAGATCACCGTCCCCGACGACTTCGCCGGCGCGATCATGGGCGACCTCAACAGCCGTCGCGGTCGCATCCAGGGAATGGACAACAAGGGCGGTAACACGATCGTGAAAGCCGAAGTTCCCATGTCCGAAATGCTCACCTACGGTGTCGAACTGACCTCCATGACCCAAGGCCGCGGCAGCTTCAACATGGAAATGCATCACTACGACGTCGTACCGGGCCAACTGCAGGAGAAGATCATCGAAAAAGCCAAGGCCGAGCGCGGTGAGATAAAGGAAGAAGAAGAGTAGTCCGAGATAAAGTGAAGCCAGAAAGCTTGTATCAGCGTACGTC
>JBKOUZ010000047.1:0-7452 GCA_046723715.1 Acidobacteriota bacterium
CGTGGCTGCCTGAACCGATTTTCGATACGGCAGCACTGGCACCCGATAGCCGCACGGAATTGTCTGAGGATCTCTCCATCGCGCTGCTCTTGACGCTCGATCGGTTGTCGCCGCTTGAACGCGCGGCATTTCTGCTGCACGACGTCTTCGATTTCTCGTTCGGCGAAGTGGCTACAGCGCTGGCGCGGAACGAGGTGGCGTGCCGGAAACTCGCGACCCGCGCACGTGCAAATGTACGCGCAGCCAGACCACGCGGCGTAACAGCGCAGCCGAGTTCTTCAAGTGGGATTGATGCGAAACATGCGCAGCTGTTGTCCGCCTTCACAGGGGCAACCCAATCGGGAGATCTCAATGCACTCACGCAACTACTCGCGAACGACGTGCGCGTGATAACCGATGGTGGCGGGAAGGTGCGCTCGGCATTGAACGCGGTTGAGGGTGCAGACCGCGTGGCTCAGTTCCTGGTAGACGTCACCCGTAAACGCCCAGGCGCGTGGTGGCGTGAAGATTTTACGATGCGCTTTGCGATGATCAATGGTCTGCCTGGCATCGTCGTGGATTCACCGGAGGGACCGGTGCAGACGGCCGCATTCGAGATTGACGGCGGCGTCATACGAGCGCTGTACGTGGTGCGCAATCCGGACAAGCTACGTCACTTGGCAACGACACGAGAGTAGTCCCGAATGAACGAGTCTTTGTTGATTCGCTTGCGGCATGCGCAGCTGAGCTGACGGCAAAATAAGTACTTGATTGTTACGACTGGGGTGTGTACGCATGACTTTAATACAGGAGAACCAGAAGCAACACTCGGAATCACCTCATCCGAAACAGGATTTCATCGTGGGATTTTGGGGTGTTCGATACCAGGTCAAAGATGTTCAACGAGCAATCACCTTTTACACTCGGACGCTTGGTTTCAATCTGGATGTGCAGAATCTCCCTGCGTTCGGCCAGGTCTCGGTCGGAGGCCTCAAGTTAATCTTAAGTGGCCCTGGAGCATCGGGCTCCCGACCAATGCCCGATGGCCGTCAACAAGAGCCCGGAGGATGGAACCGAGTGCTTCTTCAGGTGCAGGATTTGCCTACTCGCATTGCTGAGCTGAAAAAGGCGGGTCTGAATTTCAGAAATGAAATGGAGATTGGCCCGGGAGGGAAGCAGGCTCAGATCGAAGATCCGGACGGCAATCCGATTGAGCTGTTCGAGTCTGCTCAGCGTTCGGTTGAAGGACGATGAAAAGCCGATTGAGACTGCTCAGATCGAGCGTAATGAACTGAATTCGTTTGTTGCGCTCGGCAGGCTGGGTAGCGCGTTAAAGGCTCGCTGTGTCCGGGCCGAACGGCCCCTGCGAAAATCGCGTCCCCGGAAAAAACCTAGCGAGCAAAGGAAATTAGGATGCCGCTGCGAAGCGGCGATGTCTTCTGCGCATTTCAGGTAACGGCTGGGAGCACCGTACGAACTTCGGTTATTGCATTCGCAAATCCCAGACGTTTGTGAGTTTTGCGATCGAGAATCATGGTCCAATCATGGTCCACGAATCCGTTCCAACCGCTACTTAATACGCTTTTGGGAGCCACCCGCGTCGCGTATTTTCAATCACTTACCTGCTGACGGGGTTCTTTCACAGCGGTAAGGCGGTTCAAATCCCGTTGCGGACGGATCCATTTTGAAGTGGTTCCTCGCGTCTTCAGGCGGAGAGGCGGCTTCGAGCACGTCGAGACACCGTCAAGACTGAAGCGACTGCTGCGGAAAAAGATTGGCACAGAAAGTACGTAAAGGCGAATAATGGCTGCCGCGATGCCCTTTGTTGATGACAAAGCTGTTGTTCCGCTGCCCCGCACTTTTTACCCGCAGTCGCTCTTTCCACCACCCACTATCAACAACTTCTGGCGCCACCCGTGCCACGAAGTCGTTGTAATCACTGTTCATTTTGGCCCTGAAAAGGCTGGCGTAGGGGGTTCAACTCCCTCCCTGGCCACCAAAATCATTACCATTCAATTATTTACCGCTTATTGTTAAATCATCACATCGGGCAGGATTTTGGTAGATCGACAATCTTCGATCTTCATAAACACATGCGAATACTAGGGTTAAGCAATGGTAGAGCGCAGCCCATAAGGGCTTGGCGTCTTCCGTTGAACGTTGCTAAGTGATGGATTCGAGGGTGACGGGGGTAGGAGGTTGAGGAGAGCAGAAGACTTCCAGAAGGAAAGCCGCTGCTCCCTTACGGATCTTCAGGAACTTGGAATACTGAGGAACGAAGGGGCTAGGAATGCGGAGCAAACAAATAATAAAGGAGTCATCAATAAAGGTGATTACGTGGGCATGTCGCGAGTCTCTGAGAAGGTTTTTACTCATACGTTTTTTATTCGGCACTAAGCGCAAAATGCTAGACAGTGGCGCTTCGACCTTCTTATTCCTGTTCACTCACACCAGTTTGGCACGTTTGTAAACCCTCGAACGGCAACCCTCACCAGGAGTTCATGCCGTTTGAGCGACCAATGCAAGCTTCCAACTAACGCTCAGTGCAAGAATTCTCACGTTCCGCTGACGCGGCGCGCGATGAACTAGTCAGTGACAGGACAAGGAAAAAGATGAGGATGAAAGCAATGATGGCCAGCGACCAACTGATCGGGAACTTGCCACCGAAAGCTTCATTCAGCCAGGCCATCTTCAGGCCCACGAACACGAGAATTGTTCCAAGCGCGTATTTGAGAAGGTGGAATTTCTGCGCTACACCGGCCAGAAGGAAGTAGAGCGCGCGCATTCCCAGAATTGCGAAAACGTTCGAAGTGAATACGATCAATGGCTCGCTGGTAAT
Source organism: Acidobacteriota bacterium (assembly GCA_046723715.1). Lineage (GTDB taxonomy): Bacteria > Acidobacteriota > Terriglobia > Terriglobales > Acidobacteriaceae > Sulfotelmatobacter. The sequence continues at coordinate 2,819 of JBKOUZ010000047.1, forward strand.
GGCAAAGATCGCCGGCACAGAGTCCACGGCAAATATGATGTCGGACACTTCAATGAATACCAGGGCCACCAGCAAGGGCGTCGCGTGCAGCTTTCCCACAACGCGGCGAAAGAAGTTTTGGTCGTCGACCTGCGATGTGACCGGAAGAAGCCTGCGCAGCAGACGGATAACCAGGTTCGCCTCTGGGTCAATCGGCTTTACGGGCGCGAGCAAGATCTTGGCTCCCGTTGCTATCAGCAATACCCCAAAGAGGATGACCACCGCCTTGTATTGCAGAAGCACCGCACCAAGAGCGATAAAGATCACGCGGAACACCAATGCGCCCAAGATGCCGAAGAACAGAATGCGATGCTGGTACTTCGCGGGAATGGCAAAGAATTGAAAGATCACGACGAAAACAAAGATGTTGTCCAAGGCGAGTGACTTCTCGATGAGAAAGCCAGTCAAGAACTCCAGAGTAGCCCGCCAGGCTAGACTTCCGTCCATCGCCCCTGGATTGCCGCCCAGGCGTGGATCGATCGGTAACTTCCACAGGCAATAGCCGTAGAGAAGGGCAGCAAACCCGAGGGCCAAGGCGGTCCAAACCACACTCCAAGAAAGGGCCTCGCGCGCCGAGACTTCATGAGCCCGGCGGTGGAAGACGCCTAAATCCAGCGCCAGCATGCCTAAGACAAAGAGCGTGAAGGCACCGTAGAACCACCAGTAATCGATAAAAGGAAACAGTGACACGCCAGTCATAGGAGTCTTTCACTCATCAGGGTTTCTGCCACTTGACCGCTAACCGCACAGGACGCTAGCGAACCTCTGTTCACATAGAAACACTGGTCAAGGCTCCGGGCGGTCACCTCGGCAGGGGGACACCCCAACGCACTGTCGAGCTATTCTTGATGCGGCCGGGAAGCGTTCCCGAATCTTTCCCAGTAAATGATGGGCCCACACGTATTCTGAGGAGAGAACGAGCAGGCCAACAAACAGGAGAGGTATTCCCGGCAGAATAGGCAGGACCACGCCAATTACGCCGAGAGCGACGAACGCCCAACCCAGCAGCACTGCGAGCAGCTTCTTATTCTTGGCCTGCAAGTTTGAATCTCCTTGGCCGGACAATCTGGTCACTGTTGTCCGCGGTGTTGCTCAGTCAGAAGCGCTGAGCCCCTAAAAATTGAACGATTCCATCTCGGTTCGGCCATTGCTCTTCTTCTTCGCGTTGTCCAAGGCAGCATGGATCATCATGTACTCGGTCATGTTCTCCAAGGTGATGACCCCGACCAACCTGCCCTCTTCGACAATGGATACAGTCGTAGCCTCGGCCTCATGCAACCGCGCGAAGACCGATGGCACAGGTTCAGACGGCGAAGCCACCGGGAAGTCCCGTCGCATCGTATGTTCAACTGTGGAGTGGACGTCTCCGGTTGCCAGGGTTGCGATCATGTCCGAGCGCAGGAGCATACCGACGACCCGTCCTTGATCCACCACCGGAAAGTCCTGTTGCCAGCCGTTCAGAACGAGCTTCACGGCCTGCGATAGCTCATCCCGCGGAGACAGGGTACGGAACTCCGGTATCATCGCGTCCCTTGCCGAAACGGATCCCAGCACCGACTTCGTCTCCGCGATCGCTGCCTCCTGTGCCGCGCCGATCCAGACAAAGAAAGCAATGAACACCAGGAACGGATTCGTGAACAGACCGAGAAATCCGAATGCGAAGGCTAGTCCCTGGCCGACACTGGCCGCGATCCGCGTGGCCCTGACATATTCCATCCGCTTCGCCAGAAGCGCCCTGAGAACCCGACCGCCGTCCATGGGGAAGGCCGGGATCATGTTGAAGCCCACCAGAAACAGATTGGCGAACATCACGCGCTCCAGGAACATGCCGTGCGTTAGCCCGATCTGCTGTACCGGTTGAAAATGGCCGGTCAGGGACAGGTACGCCGCCAACAGGGCTGCGATCACAACATTGACCGCCGGCCCGGCCAGTGCCACCCAGAGTTCATGGTTCGGTTTATCCGGTATTCGCTCCAAGCGGGCCAGGCCACCGATGGGCAGCAGCGTGATGTCCTTTGTTGCAATGCCGAACGTGCGCGCTGCCAAGGCGTGACCATATTCGTGCAGAACCACGCAGAGAAAGAGTGCGAGTATGAAAGCTACGCCTGTCAGTGTCGGGATCAAACTCTGGTACTGCATCCAGTGAGTGAGCGCAATCCAGCCCAGTAAAAGGACAAACGTGGCGTGCACGTAAACCGCAATTCCAGTGAAGGTTCCGATCTTCCATGACCATTTCATTGTTCTGATCTCCCCGTGAGTTATCGATCAGCGAAAGGCCCCGCCGTCTCCGGCAGGGCCTCGGTTCGGACTAACGGTTCATCTCCGACGCAACCATGATGTTGTTCTTCACGCTGAACACCCCTGGGACAGAGCTGGCCTGCGTATGAGCCACCTGCTTGTCCAGTTTGTTCGTCACAACACCATGAAGTTCGACATTGCCTTTATCCACCACAATGCGAATCGGTGCTTGTGGATCGAGGGCATACTTCTGCAGCGCAGAGTTGCCATAAATCGAGCGGGCAAGCGCGATCCGCAGACGGTCATCATTGATCGACGTTGGCGCCACTTCGATCTCATCGATAACGTCCTTCACTCCGGGCGTAGTCTCCACGATCGCAATGGCTGAGTCGCGGTCCGGGTAGTCCCGTACCTTGCCTGCCACCGTTGCAACCCCGTTCTCAACACTCAAGGTCAGATTGTTGAAGACAATCCCATACCCGATTCGGTCGTAGCGCAGTTTGTTCGAGAGCTGATCGCGCAGGATCTCATCGTGAACGCTGCTGGCGACCTCGATGTGATTGCGGACGCCATCCGCGTTCTGGATCTTGCGCACCCGCTTCTCGGCATCTACCTTGTCGATGTACAGTTCCACGTTGCCGGCTAAGGTCACGATGCCGTCTTCCACCGTGGGCGTGACCCCTTTGAATTTGTCGCGTTTGCCCAGTTCCTCTGAGGCTTTGGCCCGAATCTGCTGGTCGTAGCGACCTTCACTTTTTTGTTGAGCGCTGACCGGTAGGGCCAGCGCTACGAGCAACATCCACATCGCAATCGATTTCATATTCGTATTCCTCTCCTTTATAGATTTGATCGAGTTACAGCTCGGGTGAGTGTGGGCTTACCACACCCACCCTGGTTTTGGCCGCGCGCGTTAACGCGCAACCGGTTCCTCCGCGAGTTCGTGCAGACGCATCCGGGCTTCGTGGTAGTCGATGATGGTGTCCACGTTCCGATACAACTGGTCTGCGTCGTTCCAAATCCCGTGCAGGTTGTCCTTGTACTCGGCTTTGGTGATACTCCGCCGGTCCTCGTTGATCCAGTTAATGCCCTTCTCCACACGCTGCGCCAAGTCTTCGAGGTGTGGGCGTGCAGTTTCGATTGCCGTCTCCTGGAACAATGTGGCCTTGGACTTCATGCCCTCCAGTTCCGCCAACATCTTGCCCATCTCGTTGATGTGCTCCTTCATGACGCTGAGCTTGTCGGCATGGGTCTGCCAATTGAGTTGCGGGTTGCGCCTCTTCGACTCCAGCATCGCAGCATCGCGCCGAGTTTCGATCGCCTTGCTTTCGAAGTCGGCAAGCATGTCGTCAATTTTTGAAACCTGCGACACTTCGCCCATCGGAGGGACGATGACGCGATCGACAACGTGAATCAGTCCGTTGCTAGCCGCAATATCGGTCTTTGTAACTCGAACGTCGTTCAGCCTCACCACACCTTTCAGAACGCTGATCCGCAGTTCTTCGCCGTTCACGGTCTTCGCGGACGTGAGCTTCACAACATCGGCCGCGGTCACCCGTCCCGGTACCACGTGGTAGGTCAGGATCGAACGTAGCTGTTCCTTGTTCTCTGGCTTCAGCAGCACTTCCACAGTGCCTGGCGGCAGCTTGCGGAATGCCTCATCCGTCGGCGCGAACACGGTGAACGGTCCCTGCCCTTTCAGGGTGTCAACCAGGTCCGCCGCTTTCAGCGCCTGTGCCAGAGTGTTAAAAGATCCCGCCTGGACAGCGGTGTCAACGATGTCCTGGCGGGTGTGACTGGCGAATGCGCCGATGCTCATCAGCACGGTCGCCACAACTGCCATGTAGAGTCTCTTCATGGAATTTCTCCTCATCTTGAATTTGGGCGCCTCGCCCATCAACGAATGCGAGTATCGATGGAACCGCTGCGGCTGGAAATTCCGCGCGGGTAGCAGGCGACTACGACTTTGGTCGTAGGGCATTTCCGCTGGCCGCACCATCTAAAGAAGCGTGCATAAGGAGGGAATGACAGTCATGAACCTGATGACAGTAGCAGAAGTTGGCGTGATATTCATGGTTTCTCTGGGTTTGGCCTCGGCCGAATCTACAACTCGTCCGCCGTTGCGGACGGTCGACAGCGTGGATCTCGGCCGGTATAGCGGTACCTGGTACGAGATCGCGCGCTATCCCAACCCTTTCCAGCGGGATTGCCAATCCGAGACCACCGCCGAGTACACGCTCCGCAAAGACGGTAAAGTTCAGATCGTGAACTCGTGCCGTCAGAAGGACGGAAAGACAAAGACGGCGCGCGGAACGGCCAAGATCGCGGACAAGACGACCAATGCCAAACTGAGGGCGACC
>JBKOUZ010000082.1:0-13466 GCA_046723715.1 Acidobacteriota bacterium
GCAACAACGGGCGCGGCTTTCGCAACAGCGCCAGCAGCAACTTATTTCACAGCAGCAGGAGCGCAGCGTCCAGTACCGTCAACATCTAGATCGGCAGCAAGAGCAATTACAGACCGCACAGCGGCAGACGGCACTGCTACAGCAACAAAACCGTGCGTCGCAGTACCGCTATCAACAAGACTACTTAGAGCGGATACGCCAGCAGCAGGTACGCATCCGTAGCGACGGCGACCACGATTACGATCGTGATCCGTATTTCTATTCGGCGCCGATCTATCGTTACCATCGCGGTCACAGGTACTACGAGACGAATCAGTACGGCGCTGACTTGCTGCGTCAGGCCGTGAATTACGGTTACGAGCAAGGCTTCCGCGCTGGAGAGGCGGACCGGCAGGATCGCTGGCATTCCAACTACCGTGACTCGTTCGCCTATCAGGACGCGAACTATGGCTACACGGGTTATTACGTCGACCAGGACGAGTACAACTACTATTTCCGGCAAGGCTTCCGTCACGGCTACGAAGACGGATTCAACAGCCGCTACCAATACGGGCAATATTTGAACGGCTCGTATATCGTGCTTGAGGTCACCCTCGGCCAGATCCTCGGCTTCCAGCCGATTCGCTGAAGACGGAGCTTCGAACCTGCGCCCTGCCCATTGATCCACAACGGGTCCATGGAGCAGGGCGCGCATCGGAGTGACGTCCGGCAATGCTGGTGGGCAAAGTCATAGAGCCTGGCATCGACGGAATGTTCATTCGCTAAACTTTTCCGCTAGCCTCACTAGCCTACTTGGACATTTCTTCCTCGAACTCGAGAACAGAACCCGGCGTACCGCCGCAGATTCCGCCACTGAGGTGAGGTACCTCGAAGTGAGCCATTTTGAACAGACACAATGGCGAAAGGTTTTTTAGATTTCAGACTGGACCAAATCTCGGCTACTAGAGTTTCTAACCGGAACGTGAGTAGCCACGGCCAGGCGCAAAACGAGAAACCCGCGGATGGCTCGCATCAAGCGCGCCACGGTTTCGACAAGATCACCGGCCGAAAATGGCTGACCGTGCCGGTCGTAAGGCGATGGCCAACGTGCAACAACATAGTCCAGCCACAGGCCATCGCCCATTTGACGCTCGCGCCACTACCCGGGATGGGAGATCAAAGCCAGCCCGGTGTTGAAAGGAGAATCCCATGTTACTGATATTGCTCATTATTATCCTGCTACTCGCGTTCGGTGGTGGTGGTGGCTACTACGGATATCGGAGGTGGGGAACGGGCGGAGGTGTCGGAATTTTCGGGCTGGTCCTGATCATTCTGGTGCTCGTGTATGTGTTCGGCGGAGTGCGTCTGCCCCATTGAGGTTCAGAGAAGGTTTGGTGCTCGAACGCGCCGAGGCACTGACGGATTGGTTCGCTTTGTGGACTAAATCCCATGCCTTAATAAAGGAGAGATATGAAAACACTCAAATTGTGCATAAGCTTGCTCGCCCTGTTCGCGGTCGTGACCCTTGTAGGGTGCTCAGGAAGAGACAGGCAATCACCCGATGTTTCTGACACCGTCCGCAAATCGCTCGATCAAGCCGGCCTCAAAGATGTCTCCGTGAGTCAAGATCGCGACAAGGGTGTAGTGACTCTTGGGGGACACGTCGCAGCTGACGCGGACAAGTCACAGGCCGAATCGATTGCAAAGTCAATCGCAACTGGGCAGGTTGTCGCGAATCAGATTGCCGTAATGCCTCCGGGTGGCGAAAGCGAGGCAAAGGCGGTGACCTCTGATCTCGACCAGGCTATCGAGAAGAACCTGGACGCTGCTCTCATCCAGAACAAACTCCAGAAGAGTGTCAAATATGAGGTCAAGACTGGTGTGGTCACGCTCACTGGAGAGGTGAACTCACAATCCCGGCGCGCGCTGGCCGACAGGGTCGCTTCTGCAGTTCCGAATGTGAAGCAGGTGGTGAATGACGTCCAGATTAAGGAGCAAAAGGCCACCTCTTCGAACTGAGGACGCCGGGGTGGGACTGAACCAGTTCCAACCGAGCCGCTACCGGAGTCGTCGTGTGCTGGATCAAAACACGGACGGATTACATGAAAGCCACGCGGAAGTCACCTGCAGCGTAGCCACCGTGACAAGTAGGGGGTTACCCACGTAGCGCTAGTGGAATTGGTTATGCGGATGATGCCGGTGCGGTGTGTCTTGGCGCCTGAGGCCAATCGGAACAAATGCGAGAACTGGAGCACGCTAAGGCAGGACCGCAGCACATCGAGGAAGCACCGGATACCTTCAGACCTCGAACAGTGAAGCGGGAACAATGAAACAGGAACACGGCGAAACAGGTTGAGCGTCGCTTCACAGAAGTGCGCGTTGTGCCCCGCAACTGTCGCCGGAGCCATTTATGAAAATCATATTGTTTGCAGGCCTGATTTTGGTTGTGCTGGGTATCGCATCCCTGCTCGTGCCGATTCCCCATACCGAAAAACATGGAATTAAAGCCGGAGTTGTGAACATCGGAGTCGAGACGACCCAGAGTGAGCTTGTATCACCAATCATCAGCGTTGTGCTGATCGCAGGCGGGATTGCGCTGACAGTTGCAGGGGCGCGTACGCGATCGTCTACGGAGTGACGCACCCGAGAGGAACCTTAACATTAGCGATTATCGGTGATGTCGGCCTCCTTTAAAGAGTGTGCAAGTTTGACCAGTCGCGCTCTGTGCGAAAGTCGTAAGATCCCGCCTGAGAGGCAAGTTCTGAACTTTCTTGGAGGCTAATGATGAAACTCAGAATCGTGACTGGGCTCATTGCGCTTTTCATGTTTGCGGGCGTGGCCGGACTGGTTACGGCGCAGGACACCACAAAAACAACTCACAAGAAAACGCGGACGCTCACCGGCTGTCTTCAGAAAGCCGAAGATGCCAATGAATACAATCTGATCGCCAAAGGCGGCGGAACCTGGGAGATCAAGAGCGACAGCGTCAATCTCGACGAGCATGTAGGTCATACGGTCAAAGTTGTCGGCGTAGTGTCAAATGCCGCGATGCATGGGATGAAGGAAGACGCGAAAGAGGAGATGAAAGAGCACGGCATGGATAAAAACACCGCCGAGCGTGGTCACATGACGGTCACCCATTTGACCATGGTCAGTGACACCTGTCAGAGATAACCGTGGATCGTACGTGAAGTCGAAGTACTAATGGTGTTCAATAGTGCTGGGATATCGGGGTTCGCCATTGCATGGAGGTGGCCACAGACGGCTTGGGGCCGCTTGCCGACCCTAGCGCTAGAGTTTTCGGTGGTATGGCTACACAAGGATCTGAGGTCCAGTATCGACTCCGTATAAGAAACGTGCCCAGAATTGTCGCACTCGTGCGTTTGCCATGTCTGGTTTTCCTGGCAACGCTCGCCTCATCGTCACAGGTAGCCCCGTCCACCGCTGAAATCAAGTCTCCCGATCTAACCCTAATCTTGCAGCGCTTGGAGGGCATCCAGCCTAAAGACCCCGCCCAATCACGACCATATGAGTTGACGCGAGAATACAAAGTGTTTCACGGTTCTGATAGGAAACCCACTTCTGAAGTCATGGCGCAGATCAATTTCGTTCCTCCCGACATGAAGACATACAAGATTACTCAGGCGCGAGGGAACTCACGTGGAGCGAAAATGGTTCGCGAGCTTTTAGACCGGGAAACCGAGTCGGCGAAGAAAGGAAAGGGCAGCGAGGTCAATCGGACGAACTACGACTTCGTTTTCCTTAGGCAAGAGAACTTCGGCGATGTTCCTGAGTACGTTTTGGGGACCCTCCCGAAGAGGAAGGATAGAAACCTTCTGCGCGGGCAGATCTGGGTAGATGCGAGCACTTTCCGTATCCGCCGAATTGAAGGAGTACCCGCCAAGAGCCCCTCCTTTTGGCTCAAAAACATTCATATCACTTTGCAATTTGCGGAACTGGGCGGCACGTGGGTACCCGTTACCTTCGACGCTGTCGCAACAGTCCGCTTATTGGGGCAGTACACACTTGCTGGCCTTACTATCCGGTCCTCCGAATCCCCACCCGCTGCGCCATAGCGCTCATTCACCCGGACGGTGGTCGGCTAATTCTCAACTCGTGAAATGGCCTTTCCCGCTGCGATACTGATCTTCTATTTTGTTAAGTTCAGCCACTACGCCACTTCTTTCCTTTCAACCGTCGCGGGCACGCCTGCACCAGTCCCTCAAATAGGGAAATAGAGAGCGGAGGGGCATCATCGCCGTTCTCAGATCCTCCCGCAGTTGCTGCCTCTTTCCCAATCCGCAGCGCAATCTCGTGCGCAGAGCGGTAGTTCTCCACCACTTGGGGATGGTCGAAAGAAATGTCCGCGGTACTGGCAGGATAGATTTCTCCACCACAGTTTGTCGCTGATTGAGCGCGGCGAGGGTGAGCACTATTGCTCAGATCTCTTGAATCCTGATTTGCTACGGTCGAAGCTGACCTGGTGTGCGCGCATCCCACTAGGAGTTCGTGCGAGTGGGCACACCGCACGAAGCCAGAGAAAGTGCGCATCGGTGTCAGAAATGAGGATTCCTATGAAAAAGGTAATGTTATTTCTTGCGATGTTAAGTCTTGGTTCGCTCTGCTGGGCGGCGTCAGCGCGGGAAGATGCCACCGAGCGACTAGAAAACTCCAAGCAGGTGTTACACGAAATTATGGGAATGCCTGACAAGGGAATTCCGGAAGAAGTGCTGGAGCACGCGAAGTGCATCGCCGTTGTGCCGCATATGGTCAAAGGCGGCTTTGTGTTCGGAGGCAAGGGAGGCAAAGGCGTAGCCACCTGCCGCACTGCGAATGGCTGGAGTGCGCCGGCGTTCATCACCATTTCCGGCGGAAGCTGGGGACTGCAGATCGGCGTACAAGCTGTGGACCTGGTCATGATCATTCAGAATGAAAAAGGAATGCAAAAACTGCTCGAGAGTAATTTCCACGTTGGAGCGGACGCTTCGGCCGCAGCGGGTCCGGTTGGACGACATGCTGAGGCCGGGACGGACTGGAAGATGGATACAGAGATCCTGACTTACTCCCGTGCCAAGGGCGTGTTCGCGGGGCTCACATTGGAAGGCGCATCGATCCGCCAAGACAATGATTCCCGGCGCGCGATTTATGGACGCAAGGTCACAACGCGGGCTTTGCTGCTCGGCAAAGTGACCCCTCCGGCCGTAGTCGAGCCGTTCCTTGCGGAAGTTCGTGGAGCAAAAGCTCAAGCCGTAGCCGAAGGGAAGGCTGAAGCGAGAGAGGAAGCTAAAGAGAAGGACAAGAAGTAGTAGGCTCCGGACTTGAATCTACCGTTATCTGTCGTACCGCCCCGGGCGGCGCACTCTGGTGGGGCCACGGTCCCTATAAGGCTGGATGCATGGAGTGCTACAGCTGGAAATGACGCGCCGTTGCAGGCCGAACCAGCAACTCCGAAACAACATTCGATGACGCCCCCGATTCCCCGCAGTCATGCGAGCAGGGATGGTCAATATTGATCAGCAATCGCTAGGCGCGAACCTTGACACTAGCGATGGATAAATCTCTCCACGTTTGAGAAGCCGCACGCCCGGCTGTCAATCTCTTGTGCGCGAATACATAAGAGCTCCTAACGACCCGTCGTACGAGCTACTTCGGAGAAAATACAGGAGTCACATATGAAATTGTTCAAGATGTTTGCAGCCGTACTCTCAGTCACTGTGCTGTGCCTGCTTGCGGTTCCAAGTGCATCAGCCGATGACTGGAACAGGAAGACCGTCATCACCTTCAGCGGACCAGTAGAAGTTCCGGGTGTAGGCGCGCAGACCTTGCCCGCTGGCACTTACGTCTTCAAGATTTTCGATTCCCAGTCCGAACGCCATATCGTCCAGATATCCAATCAAGACGAAACCCATGTATTTACCACCATCCTTGCAATTCCGAACTATCGGTTGAAAACTACAGACAAAACCGTGATCAGTTTCCGGGAGCGGCCAGCCGGACAACCGGAGGCCCTCAAAGCATGGTTTTATCCCGGGCGCCAATGGGGTGAAGAGTTTGTTTATGCAAAGTCGAGGGCCGTGGAACTGGCCAAAGAAACAAATGAACCAGTTCTCGCGACGCCTATCGAGTTGGCAGCAGCGCCTATCGAGGCTCTGAAGACGGCACCAATAGAGGCCGTTGATCCGAAAGGCGAACCAATTGAACTAGCCCAGGTTGTTGAGGCACCGCCGGCGGCTGCAGAACCGGCAACTGTGGCCGAAAATTCTCTACCGAAAACGGCCAGTTCATTGCCATTAGTTGGATTGATGGGGCTGGTAGCGCTGGTCGCAGGCCTCGGCCTTATGCTCATCTCGAGGCGAGTTCTATTGAACTAAGCGTGCCGGAATGCCACCGGGAGACTCGACGTCAAGCTGCGGGGGAGGTCGTGTGCGAGCGCCACCTCCCTCTCTCCCAGAAAGCACTGCCCGGATGACAAAGCTGTCCTCATCTCGATCACGCCCGCACGGCAGGACGGGGGGGCAAACTCACGAAATCTCCCGCACTGGAATACGAACCAGGCACGGACATGCCTACACGCGCCTGATCGTACTTGTTGCCTTGGTCCTTCTACCCAGCCTCGTCCTACCTCAAGAATCATCTCCGTTACGGCAGCCACCGATTGACGACTACACCATTCGCGTGACCGTTGACGAGGTGGTGCTCCACGCAACCGCTCAAAACCGCAAAGGCACTCTTGTCTCCGGACTCGTCAAAGAAGAGTTTCAAGTCTACGAGGACGGAGTGCCTCAAGAAATTAGGCATTTCAGTCACGAGGACATTCCTGTAACCGTCGGGTTGGTCGTCGACAACAGTGGAAGCATGAGGCCGAAGCGCGCTGACGTGATTGCCGCGGCCTTGGCCTTTGTGGGGTCCAGCAACCCGATGGATCAAATGTTCGTGGTCACTTTCAACGAGAAGGTGTCGTTCGGCCTTCCGAGCAACCTGTCGTTTACAGACGACGTCGTTCAGCTGGAGACCGCACTGTCCCGAATCTCTGCAAATGGTGAGACGGCGCTGTACGACGCGGTTGCTGCTGCGCTTGAGCATCTGGAAAAGGGTAATCGCGACAAGAAAGTACTGATCGTGATCAGCGACGGGGGCGACAATGCCAGCAAACACAATCTGTCTCAGATCAGGACCATGGCTGGCCACCCTGACGCAATTATCTATACCATCGGTATCTTTGATGAGCAGGATGCCGACCAAAACCCTCACGTGCTCAGGCAACTCGCCAAGGATACGGGCGGCGAAGCATTCTTGCCGGAGTCATTAAAGGAAGTTCTTCCTATTTGTGAACGCATCGCTCGTGATGTTCGCAATCAGTACACAATCGCCTATATCCCTTCCAATAGAAAGCCGGACGGAACTTATCGAAGCATACTCGTGAAGGCCAATGCACCGGGACGAGGGCATTTGGTGATCCGAACCCGGGCCGGTTACTTCGCACCCTCCGTACCTCCATCAGCATCGCCAAAGGCGCCCGATCATGACGCTCACAACTGAACGCGAGATGCACCCCACGCGAATCCGAAGACTACTTCGCTGGACTCAGCGCCTGCTTTTCATCACTGGCGCTCTTGCGCTCGGTTACGTCGGATTCACTCTGCTCGATGCAAGGCTTCATCAAGTTTCTGCGAAACGGTCCCTGGAAGGCCAGATCCACCGGGAAGAAGAGCACCACGAATCACAGCGGAAACCAGCGCTCAAAACGGGCGACGTTCTGGGTCGAGTGGATATCCCGCGACTAGGAATTTCCGTCGCAGTCCTGCAAGGGACCAGTTCGCGAACGCTGCGGCTGGGTGCGGGACATATCGAGGGCACGCCGCTTCCAGGGGATATCGGGAACAGCGGAATCGCCGGCCACCGCGACACCTTCTTTCGTGAACTGAAAGACGTTCGCGAGAATGATGAGATTCAATTGCAGACGCCAACGGAGCTTATCCACTACGAGGTCGATTGGCTCAAGGTTGTCGATCCCGATGACATCACCGTCCTCGAGCCTTCGCCATCCGGAACCACGCTCACGCTAGTGACCTGCTATCCATTTTATTTCGTCGGTTCGGCGCCGAAGCGGTTTGTCGTGCGAGCGCACAGGTATTAACCACCGGTGTAATGAATCGCTCATGCGAGTCCACCCGGTTCGAGAGAATTCGGAGATGATTGGGCGCCGCCTTACGACGCAGCGCGATCATTAACTTCTACCCGCACAGAGTCTCTGCTCCTGGGGTATGTGATACGAACATGTCGCACGCGCCCAAAAAGAAGTCGGTGAATGCGCCTGGGAACGGTTGTTGCTCGCGAGATCCGAGTATTGTTGCGGATTCCCGAAGATCAGCGGAACGTTTTGAGCGCCAGAAAAGGCGGCACGCCAGGCAGCATATCTCCTGCAATCGACTCGGGCAGAACGGGGTTCGGTTTCCGTACACCCTTAATCCTTGGAAGTGAGCAATATTGAGCAGCCGTAGCATTGTGGATCGCTGTAAAGTTTGCGCTTCCTGGGATCAATGATCGCCGAGAACCATCATCGTACAGGCAAGCGGGGATGGCACCGTGAGTTGCATTCCACCACCTTCGCTGACGACTTTCTCGGTCTTCGAAATCACCTGTCGCGCATCATGAGGAAGCGGACGTACCTGTGGAGCATACCAACGCAATCAAGTCTCCCTTTTCTTCGACTGCTTCCGTCGATTTTCCTTTTCTTCGTCATCTTTGCGTCGGCCCAGACTATTCCGACAGCCACAGGTAAGAGCGTTCAATCTGGCACCGCGCCTGCGACCGGAGCACCCACCCCCGAAGAGTCGAAGTATGTCGGAGCAGACACCTGCAAGACCTGCCATGAGGAGATTTATACCGCATGGGAGAAGACGCCGCACTGGAAGACCACGCTGAATACAAAGGGCGGTCCGTCGAAGCAAGGATGCGAGGGCTGTCATGGTCCAGGAGCCGACCATGTTGCGGGTAGCGGAGATAAAACCAAGATATTCGTCTTCGAGGGAAAGTCACGGCAGGAGACCAGCGTTCGCTGTCTTAGCTGCCATGGGGAAGCTCACGAACAATCGCATTTTGCACAATCCGCCCACTCCAGTAGCGATGTTGGATGTCTCGATTGCCACTCTGCTCATCATGCCAAGGCAAAAGAGTTCCTGCTAGTCCAGGACCAACCCCCCTTGTGCTACGGATGCCACACATCCACCAAGGCGGATTTCGCGAAACCATACCACCACCGCGTTAACGAGGGCTTGGTGCAGTGCAATGACTGCCACAATCCGCACGGCACGGGAACAGTGCGGCAGTTGCGGGCCATGCCAAGCGGCGACGCCATTTGCTACAAATGCCACGTCGACAAGCAAGGTCCTTTCGTCTATGAACATGTGCCGGTAAAGACTGAGGGATGCAACAGTTGCCACTCAGCCCACGGTTCCACCAATCCCCGGCTGCTCAATGTGACGCCGGTGAACATGCTCTGTCTGCAGTGCCACACTTTCTCGACACAGTTGACGGCCACGGGGCCAAGCGGTCCCGCTCACAATCAGTCGGCGAAGTATCAGGCTTGCACCATGTGTCACGCGCAGATTCATGGCTCCAATTTCAGCGCTGTGTTTTTCAAGTAGGGAGCACCAAATGGAGCCGTCCACAATTCTCGCCCTCGGCCTGCAATCGTCGCGACTAGAGAGATGGTCGTGGAGGCAGAACTTCTCTGCGCGAAGCCGCGGGGCGCAAGCGAAGCGCGGTTGGGCAGTCTCCTGTCGTTCCGATAAACGTCGAATGGCGACAGCTCTAGCGGTTCTTTTGTGCGCGATGATCGCGTCATCACCAGAAGCACTCCTCGCGCAAGCCCCCACGACTCCCATCCCAGCTCAGCCCGCCGAGCCCGACGGAGTGATGGCCGGCGGGTATCAGATTCACTCCTCCATCGAGTTCGGCTATCGCTCCAACGACGTGATTGGCAGCGACGATATGTACAACACGCTGGTGAATCTGCGGACCGGACCGCGAATACTGGACCAGACGCTTACGATGCAGTCGGTCGATCACCAGGGCCTGCTATTCGACAATCTCTACCTCAACAGCGTGGGATGGGGAGGCGATCCCAACAACTACATGCGCCTTCGGGCAGACAGAAATAAGTGGTACAACCTGCAGGGCAGTTTCCGTCGCGATCAAAGCTTCTTTAACTACGATTTGCTGGCGAATCCGCTGAATCCCTCAACCTCTACCCCGTCGATTCCGGTCCTGAGCTCGCCTCATCTGTTCGATACGACGCGGCGCATGACCGACGTCGATCTCACGTTGCTTCCGCAGTCCGTCGTGAGCTTCCGTTTGGGATATTCGCACAACAACATGACCGGGCCTTCGTATAGCAGCATTCACGATGGCACGGATGCTTCGCTGCTGCAAAACTGGAACACCACCATGAATTCGTACCGCATGGGAGTGGACTTTAGAATCGCGCCGCGAACTGTCGTCAGCTACGACCAATTCCTTGACTACTACAAGGGAGACACGGACTACCAACTGAATCCAATCAATGAGGCAGTCCTCCCGACGACGCCCGCAAGTTCCGTTTCACTGGGTTTGCCCATGGACACTGTGAACAGGGTACCCTGCGCCGTGCCGACCGGCCAAAGCAGTCTGATTGTCAGCGGGACTCTGACCAATGTGACATGCAGCGCGTACTCCGGCTACTTGCGGAATCAGCGGATTCGTACTTCCACGCCCACGGAGCGGATCAGCCTGCGCAGCAATTACTTCAAGATGTTAGAGATACTCGGTTCCTTTTCCTATAGTTCCGAGACTTCCAGCACACCGTTGGACGAGTCTTTCGGCGGCCTGATCACGCGCACCAACACGCTCGCCTTCACCGGCACTGGGACAGCCGCTGCAAATCGCATTTCCGACGTGGTCGATTTCGAAGCGACACTGCACTTGACCCAGCATTTGCGCCTGATCGATAAATTCTATTTCTGGGCCTACCGCATTCCGCAGAATGGAAATTTCAATGAGTTCGACTATAGCTGTGCAGCGCCACCGTGTACGTTGCTGAGTACGGCGCTCACCACGCCAACACCTCCAGAGGGAACGCCAACTGTAACCCTGTCGTCCTTCAACCAGACCTGGACGAGAAATCAGACGGAACTTGCCTGGGACTTTTCGAAAAAGGCCGGTGCCCGCATCGGTTACCGCTACGGCGACCGGAATTTCAACAACTTCATTGACCTTCTGACTGGAGACCGGGACCATTTCGTTGGCCTGGAGAAAACAGCTCTCCTCGGCCTTTGGGCACGGCCCACGCACACTCTGAGACTGAACTTCGATTGGGAACACACGAACTTCAACGCAGTGTTCATTCGCATGTCGCCACGCAAGGAATCGCGTTACCGATTCCAGGCGAGTTACAAACCGCGCTCGTGGGCCACCTTGGCCGGATCGATCAACATCCTGCAACGATCCAATGCCGATGCAGAGACCCGGTTCGTGGGGCACAACCAGAACTACGGCCTGACTGCATCACTCGCGCCGCGAGAACGATTCGGAATGGATCTGGCCTACAACTTCAACAGCGTAATCCAGAATGCCCTGATCTGCTTCAACGACACGCCGCCAACTGGTGTGATCCTTCCTTTCGTGGCCAATGCCATTAACAATGACTGTGCAGGGAACGATACGTCTAACAACTTGATGGCGAACTCGTACTACAGCAACCACACCAATTTCGGGATGGCCACAGTCAGGTTCAAGCCGGCAAAGCGGGTGCTGGCCAACGTTGGCTACAGCATCACCAACGTTGAGGGCAACGTGCCGCAGTTCAACATTCTGCAGCCCCTCGGCTCGTTGCGGTACAAGTACCAGCAACCGGTGGCCAATCTGAGCGTCGATATTGCTCGCAGGTGGGCGTTCAACATGGGTTGGAATTACTACCAGTACGCTGAAGGTTCGTTCGTTGGCCCGACAGCGCCCCGCTATTTTCATGCCAACTCGCTAACCGAGTCGCTGCGTTATTCGTTCTGATGCTTTCGTCTTAAAATGATTTGCCGCCAATAAACGAGGACTGTCACCGCAGAAAATGCAGAGAAGTCGCAGGGGATAGGCAAAAGTCGACCGGCCAAATTAGCACGGCTCGGGCTATCCAGAGATGTCTCCAGGCCCAGTTATGGATTAGAGGATAAGGCTAGGCTGTTCAGGAATGCTCACCATTGTGAACTGGTCAGTCTCTTGTACAGTTTCGGAACTGAAACCTCGCCATACTCTTGATGACCGTCACGACAATGAGGTAGGCTCGCGGTTCTACTTGAATGTCGATGCGGATGCCAGCTGGTTACCCTGCCGCCATCAAGCGAGACAAGGAAGATGAAGATGACGCCCTCGACCGTGATCGCCAAGACGGGCAAGCAGATCTTGACTCTGGCCTTGAAAAACACCCGGTTCAGAAGCCGACCACATCAGCGCCAGAGAGTTTGTCCATTGGTTAGCCCCTGATAGCCATATTGATGACTATTCTTTGCGATCACTATTTAGGCTGTAAGGCACTCCTGCTTAATGATGCGAGAAGAACTCCATCCTCTGCACTCGTAACGGACCTCAGTTTTGTGCTTCTTTCGGCGGCTCCTTACACGGTCGTGCAACCTCATTAACGTCAGTCGTCTCAGCGCATTCGCCTTTCTCGTCGTAATCGCAAACGCGACCAGGATGGGTTTGTTTGCATTTCTGGCACAGTTCAGTAGCCATTTTTCCAACTTCCTCTTATCGAAGATTCGAACCGGGAGTCGGCGATTTTGAGCACTTATCTTGGTCTGGAATGGCATGGGCAGGTGCAGCCCGGCAGACTGCAATCACCATGTCTCGTTTCATATGTGGCGTTTTCTCTGCAAAAGGACGAGATCATCGTAGGGAAAACGCCAAGCGGGTATCCCGGAAAGGAACTCTCAGTTGGTTCTGGCAATGTTTCCGGGTAGTGACGCACAATTGTCATGCAATCACAATAGCTGCGCAAGATCAGCCTGGCTGCTCAATATTGCTCAAGAAGAACGGGGAGACTTGGACTCATGTGTACCTGAATCCCAGTCCTCGTTCACTTGGTTGATGGAACTGCGGCGTTCCACATTGGGTAAGGCAATCCGGCAAGCCGATTGATGATCAAAGCCTGAGCAACAAGCACGAACACGGCAACTTCGATGATGAGGAATTCACGCGGCTTCGAAACAATCCCGAGAGAAGCGATCAGCGTAGTGGTACCCGCCGGGGGATGGCTAACATCGAGGGTCCTTCAAACCACGTCTGAGGTATTCACCAGGATTAGCCCTGACAACTCGCTTGAACGCCTTACTGAATGCGGCGTCGGACTCGTAACCGACCAATCGAGCGACTTCTGGGAGCTTTTTGTCACGCCGTTCAAGTAGCTGTATCGCCTTCTGCATCCGCCACTCGGTTACGTATTCCAGCGGCGTTTGTCC
>JBKOUZ010000145.1:0-16146 GCA_046723715.1 Acidobacteriota bacterium
GCTCAAAGGCATTCTGGGGGCTGACTGTCCAGTGGTTGAGACTATCGCGCATGCTTCAGCAGGGCTTCACTTTTTCCCGGACGCCGATTGCATCTGCGATGTGGGTGGAGTCGATGTGAAGATCATGATCCTCAATAACGGCGCGGTCACCGACTTCCGCCTGAATTCGCAATGCTCGTCGGGCAATGGAGCTTTTCTGCAGGGCGTCGCGGAGCGCTTCAACATTCCGATGTCCGATATGGCGGATGGGGCGTTTCAGGCGCGGGCGATGCCGCAACTGTCGATGGGGTGCGGCGTGTTCTTGCAGAGCGATATCGTGAACCAGCAACGCAAGGGATGGCAGGCGGAGGAAATTCTCGCCGGGCTCTGCGCCATCCTGCCGCTGAATGTGTGGATTTACGCGGGTGGTATGAACAACCTGCAGCAGGTGGGCAGGAAATACATTCTGCAGGGCGGCACGCACCGGAATCTCGCGGTGGTCAAGACGCAGGTGGATTTCATTCTCAACAAAGTTCCTGATGCGGAAGTCGTGGTTCATCCTTACTCCGGGGAAGCGGGGGCGATCGGAGCCGGACTGGTCGCACTGGATTGGTGGAAGAACGGCGGCAGCACCATGTTTCGCGGATTCGATGCGATCGAAAAACTCACTTACAAGACTGCAACTTCCGTGGACACGGTTTGCCACTGGTGCCCGGTCAACTGCCAGCGCAGTTTCATTGATGTAGCACTGCTTGAGGGCAAGGGACGTCCGTGGAGCAAGGTTCCGCTGGGCACGGGCTGGGAGCGGGTGATTGTCAATAATTCTTGTCCGAAGGGGTTGGTTGAAGATTTGAACGAAATGAAGGTCATCAAGGCCGGAATCGAGAAGACGAAGAATGCTTTTCCCAACATTGCCGACATGGTTCGGCAAGAAGGCTTCCGCCGAAACTAGGGCGAAGCGCAAGGACCGCTCGACCCTGCGCGTGGGCATTCCCAAGGTGCTCAACATCTGGACGACTCACCAGTTCTGGGTGGGGTTCCTGAAAGAACTCGGCGTGTCTTCCGAGAACATCATCTTCAGTTCCGATACTTCAGAAGAGCAAGGACGCGAGTTTGGGAAAGGCCGCGGCACGGTGGACTGCTGCTATCCGGTGAAGTGCATCAGCGGACACTACGGCGAGCTGATTTTTGGGCAGAAGAAAAAGATCCATGTGCTGCTTAGTCCGATGATTCACTCGCTGCCTTCGCCGCTATACGGGCATGTTGTGGACACGGTAACCTGCACTCGTGTGATGGCCGGGCCGGAGAATATCAAGGCCGGGTTTCTCAAGGAGCGGGACATCTTTGCTGAAAACGAGGTGGTATATGCGTCTCCGTTTGTCAGCCTGGGGGACCGGCAGATGGTGACGGAGCAACTCTACACTTCGCTGAGGGATGTGTTCGATCTGGATCCGGAGGAAACGGCGCGCGCCGTGGCGGGCGGGTTCGCGGCGCTTGACGATGTAACTGCGCGAATCCGAGCGCGCGGACGAGAGATTCTCACCTGGTGCGCGGAAAATCAGAAGCCTTGCGTTCTGGTGCTGGCTCGACCGTACCACATGGATACCGGCATAGGACACGAGATCGAAGCGGAGATTCAGGCATGCGGCTATCCCATTTTATGGTTGCAATATCTGCCAACGGATCTGGACCTGATGAACTGGCTTTTTGAGGCAGATCTGAAGATGGGACGCATCAAAAGCCCGTTCGATATTGCAGACGTCTGGACTTCTTCGTACAGCAGCAACACGAACGAAATCATGTGGGGGGCGAAGGTGGCGGCGCGATGTCCATGGATCACTTGCGTGGTGCGGCTTTCGAGCTACGAGTGCGGCATGGACCAGCCCACTTACACGCCTTCGCAGAAAATTGTGGAGGCCACCGGAACGCTGTATTTCAAGTTCGGCGATCTTGACTCCACAAAGCCGGCGGGAGGAATCAAGATCCGAGTTGAGACCATCTCTCATTATCTGGGGAAGTATTCGCCGCAAATCATCCAGCGCAAATTGAGCTATCTTTCGCCTGAGTGTCCTTTGGCGCAGCTCGGAGGCTGCCAGCCGGCCGAAGATTCTTACCAGGGCTCCGCGCCCGTATCCGTCAACGTAGTGTGAGGTTCTTTCGCGGCTTGCGCCGCGCTCCGGATATAACAGCAAGAGAAAAGCGCCGACGGAGATTGGATCCGGCAGCGCTCGCAAGTTCTTAGCCGGCTAGAAACTGAACCTGGCTGAGAGAGTGATAACTCGACCAGCAAGAGCGGCCTGGGCGCGTCCGAAGTTCGGGTTGCTGGTTCCCGAAGCATAGTCCCCGATGTTGTTGGAGATGCTGCCCGGATCAAAATTCAAGGTGTTAAAGATATTGTAGGCATCAAGGCGAAACTCAAGCCGAGCGCTTTCGCCAAGCACGCTCGTGTTGGGAAGCCCAAAGGCCTTGGCCAGTGACAAATCCAAATCCCGATATCCTGGCCCGGGAAGCGAATTTCTCGCGATGCCTGGAGCCTGCGGAAGCGCTGGGCCGAAATCAGAACTTCCAAAGGCGGTGTAGGTGGGCGCGACGAAATATGCCAAGCTACCCTTCGAGTAGTTCGACCCTGTTTTGAATTGTTCATTGCTCGTGCTGGTACCGGCGCCACCCAGGTAGGCCGCCGGGAACAGCGTGGTGTAACCGCAGGTCCCGCAGTAGAGGCTGCCGCCATTGACGCTCACGACCGGGCTCCAGGGGAATCCTGAGTGAACGTTGAGGATCCCGCTGACGGACCAGCCGCCAACAATTTTCTCAATCCACGTCTTGCTGCCGTGGAAAAAGACTGGCTGCCACATTCCAAAAAGCTTGAAAGCTTTATTTACGTCGTAATCAGAGCGCCCGTAATTGAGGCGGAGATTGAATGGATAAGGCTGCTCAAAATAGGGACCGGAGCTGGTATCCAGGCTCTTGGCCCACGTAAATTGAGCATCTGCCATAAACTGATGCGAGAACTGATGCTTCAGTTCAGCGAGCAGGGCATTGTAGTTTCCGTATCCGTTCACCCCCCAAAAGTCTCCACCACCGATCTGAGGATTCAGCGGGTAACCGAGTGCTGCGGGGAGAGCATTGGGATTCTCGTGGAAGAAAATGTTGCGCGACAGACTACCCTGATATCCGAGACTGGCGACGATCTGATGTCCGAAGTCGTATTGGGTATCGACAGAGTAGTGATGCGTGCGCATTGTGGGAAGAGTGCGGGGAAAGATGCCGACATTGACGGTACCGGTCGTGGGCAGCCCGTTCGGGCCGAAACTCACGATGGCGTTGGGGTTCGCGGGGTATCCAGTCAGTGAGCGCGGGTTCGACGAAGGGGCGTAGATAATGCCGGGATTCGGCGAGGTTGGAGTGGACATACTGAAGGTGGGAAACACAACCAATCCAGGGTTTGTGTTGATGTTGGCCGAAATAGCTATCTCTTCCTGGTTATAGCTGAGACCGTACCCGCCGCGAATGACGAGCCTGTCGTTGAATCCTCGCGGGCTCCAAGCAACACCGATCTGGGGTCCGAAGTTATCTTTCTGGGCATTCCAGGAATTTCCCTTTCGGACTGTGAGGCCGGTCAAGTAATCAGCACCAGTTCCAGGAATCGCCACGTACATGTTGTTCTGCTTGGAGCGGAGTGGGCTGAAGTACGACCAGCGCAGCCCGAGATTGAGGGTCAGATTTGGTCGCACTTTGAAATCGTCCTGAGCAAAAAATCCCCAAATGCTTTCGCGATCATCCTGCCGGAGCGTGAATGGTGTGCCGTTGTGGGGATCGAAGCCTGACGACTCGCTATGAGGAGCGTCGTTGAGGAAGTCCCAGATATTGAAGAAGCTGTAACTGGGCACGCCGCATGCGGCACAGTTATTCAGATAGAACAAGCGAGTCAATTCACCGCCGAATTTGATCGTATGGCGACCCTCGATTTTGGTGGCCACATCTTTGTAAGTGTAAGTCCACTGATTCAGGATGCTGCCGACACTAGGTCCGAAAGAATTGATCTGATTACCAGAAGAGGAACTGAGACTGCCGACTTGATCGATGTTGTCGGTTGGGAGGCCGACGGGCGACTGAGGATTGGAGGCAACTTCGTTCCAATGCCATCCAGCGGCATTCACGCGAGCTTCATTGAGAAAGCTGGCGCTGATAGTGCGGTTCCAGATTGCAGAAAAGGCTTCATTGATCTGATCATGATGAAACAAGTTGTACTGACGTGCAGGGCCATTCAGAGAAGTTGTATTTTGAGGAACCCAATAGATGGCAAAGGCGATACGGTCTCTCGACGTGAGGTTCGCATCCAGTCGGCCGTTGTACTGAGCTTTGGAAAAGGTACTCGAACTGGAAGTGCGATAGTTCGCGATATCGGCAAGTCCATCCAAACCGCTGCCCACACCTGGATTTTGGGGGCTCACCCAGCCGAGATCCTGCGTCCCCAAGCCGCTGGTCAACGGCGAACCAATGTCCAAGCCTTGGCCTGGGATGGTGGCGCAATTCACGCCTTCGGTGAGTCCTGCATCGGTACAAGTGGCCGGATTGATTGTCGTACTGTTGACAGCGGAACCGGGGAAGGTGAGATAGGTTGCAGCGAGGCTTCCCGCAGGAGCCGAGGCATCGAATGCGGGCGTGTCATACCAACCATTGGAGAAATTAGTCTGCGCCTTGGGACTGCGAACGGTCTCATAGGCAAAGAAGGCGAAAATCTTATTCTTCCAGATGGGTCCGCCTACGCTTCCGCCGAACTGATCGAAAAAGTTATCGTCCCGGAGAACACTGTTTCCTAATCCATTGAAAGGCTGGTAGGCGTTCAACCCGGGGCGGTGCGCAGTAAAGAATGCGCTACCGTGAAACTGGTTCGTGCCACTTTTGGAAATGACCTGAATCTGAGCACCGCTGAAACGACCGTGCTCGGCATCGTAGCTGTTGGAAACGACTTTCACGCTATCGACGGAGTCCTCGGTGGGAGTGACGATGGTTGTTCCGCCCCAGACAGCGCTGGTGGTACTGATTCCATCAATCGAAATGCTGTTGTTCTCGTATTGCTGGCCGTGAGCCAGGGCCTGCGGCCCGTTTTCGGTCTGGAAAATTCCCGCGTTCCCGCCCGTGGATCCAGGGCCTTGCGTACCAGGCAGATTTTGCCCTTTTCCACCAGCGCCTTGGGCGCCGTTGCCGAACATGCCGGGGGCCAACTGAATCAACTGGAATACGTCGCGCCCAAATGAGGGCATATGTTGAATTTGATTGCTGGTGACTGTGCCGCTGAGGGTTGCGGTCTGGGTATCGATGGCAGGAACCTGCTCAGCGGAGACAGTGATAGTTTGAGTCTGTGCACCGGCTTCGAGTTCCAGGTTTAGAGCATTCGCCTGTTCGGCGACTGGAGAATAATTGTCGAGCGTCCTGGTCTTGAAACCACTCTTCTCGGCCGTCACGGTGTAGTTGCTGGGCGGCAGCGCATTGAAGTTGTAGATGCCGCTCGCGTTGCTGGCCGCAGTGACCGTGCGATTTGTTTGCTTGTCGGTCAGAGTGACGGTGGCGCCCTGGATTACAGCGCCCTGCGTGTCGATTACGACTCCCTGTATGGACGCGCGGTATTGCGCGTGAACCATGGTCGTGAGGAGGAATAGGGTGATAACGCAGACAGCCGGAGAAACCAGAATTTGTGATCGTTGCATAGGCGACCTCTTTCGTGGAGGGGGACCATAGAGATCCCGGTCAAACTTTCGTGGTGGCTACCAAATAACTGAAGAAAAGCGATTTAGTAGACAATTAATTGCGCTTATAGCACGTGGTATTTTCGACAGTCAAGCGCAATCGGTTCGCTTATGACTGTCCCGAGTTAACGATTTGTCAGAGTTTCCACTTTTCAATTCCCGCGCCTTGTTGCAGCGGGCCGAGACTCAACGTCTCACAAAATCCATACAATCATGAGCCCCAACCGGCAACGTGCTGCGAACTATGCATAGTCTGACTGAGAACGGAAGCGGGCAAGCTGCCACGTGTTGACATTGTGTTCAAAAAAGTCTTTGATACACAGCACTACTAACGCGATTTAGTGTTCTTCTTGGATACAACGGAGGTATCGTGCCGTCCTTATATCCCCGGTTCATTCTGTGCCGCTCGTCTCTTCGTGACGGTGCTGCGACTGTGGTGCGCAGGACCGCAACGTCGTTGGTTGCTTATTTCGGAATTAGCGTTGTACTCGCGATTGCGTCTTTTTCTCAGGCGCCCGCAGCGCAGCGCAGCGCCGCCGACGACATTAATGATCCGGCGCTGGATGCGCGGGTGGATGCGATCCTTGAGAAGATGACGCTGGAAGAAAAGATCGGGCAGTTGGTGCAATACTCCGCCGGGCAGCCGACTGGCCCGGGAACGGGACGCAGCGATTACGAGGACATGATCGCCAAGGGGCAGATCGGATCGTTATTCAACGTGATCGATCCCAAACAGATCAACATGTACCAGCGGATTGCCATGGAGAAGTCCCGGCTGCATATTCCTATCTTGTTTGGGCTTGATGTCATCCACGGATTCAAGACGGAGTTTCCTATTCCGCTGGGATTGGCCTCGACGTGGGATCCGACAATTATCCAGAAAGCATCGCACGTGGCCGCGATGGAAGCCGCCGCCGATGGAATCAAGTGGACATTTTCCCCGATGGTAGATATTGCGCGCGATGCCCGGTGGGGGCGGATGGCAGAAGGGGCGGGAGAAGATCCATTTCTCGGCTCGGCGATGGCTGCCGCCTATGTGAGGGGATACCAAGGCTCGCGACTGAATGCCGCGGACAGCATTGCATCCTGCGCGAAGCATTTTGTCGGTTATGGGGCGGCCGAAGGTGGAAGAGATTACAACACTACGGAAATTTCAGAACATACTTTGCGGCAGTTTTACTTACCGCCTTTTCATGCGGCGGTGGAGGCTGGCACGACGTCGCTCATGAGCGCTTTCAACACCCTGAATGGGACGCCGGCATCGGCGAATGCATTCACGCTGAGGCAAGTCCTGAGAAAGGAATGGGGCTTCAAAGGATTGGTGGTCAGCGACTGGAATGCGGTGGGAGAGCTGCTCCAAAAAGGGGTCGCAATCAATGGCCAGACGGCAGCGCGCAAGGCATTTCTGGCCGGCGTTGACATGGATATGGTCAGCAGTCTGTATCACGATCACCTGCAGGCGCTGGTGAGTTCGAAGCAGGTCCCTGCCGCGGAAGTGGATGATGCGGTGCGGCATGTGCTGCGAGTGAAAGTCGCTCTGGGGTTGTTTGAACATCCCTTTGTGGATGAGGCGGCGGCTCCGAAGGCGCTCTATCAGCCGGAGAGCCTGGAACTGGCGCAAACTGCAGCTGAACGTTCTTTTGTGTTGCTGCGTAACGCTGACGGAGCGGACGGGAAGCCGCTGCTTCCGCTCGCCAAGGGCGCGCGAAATTACGCCTTAATTGGTCCTGTGGGCGATGACTCTTCGTATCCCAATGGAGCACCTCCGGGATCTGGCCCACGCACAACGCTGATGGGCGCGCTGGTTGCGCGAGTCGGCCAGGAACACGTGGCACGTTACAAGGGCTGCGGGATTCTTGATGGCAGCGATCAGGAGATTGCCAATGCGGTGGCGGGAGCACGCAAAGCCGATATTGCTATCGTGGCGTTAGGAGAAAGCCCGGAGATGAGCGGCGAGGCGGCTTCGCGCGCGCATCTGGGACTTCCGGGGCGACAGCAAGAATTACTGGAAGCGGTGGCGCGCACTGGGAAGCCGATCATCCTGATTCTTTTCAGCGGACGCCCGTTGACTGTACCCTGGGCGTTTGAGCACGTGCCTGCGGTGATGGCGGCGTGGCTGCCGGGCATCAACGGGGGACCGGCGCTAGTGCGAACGCTTTTTGGCGATGTGAATCCCAGCGGGAAACTGGTGGTCAGCTGGCCGCGTAGCGTGGGACAGGAACCGCTGTACTACAACTCCAACAATACCGGCCGCCCACCCGAGAGTACCGATCTGACCCATGCTCCGCGCAATATTGAAGAACGATATGTATCGCGATACATCGATGAGCAGAACGCTCCGCAATTCCCTTTTGGTTTCGGATTGTCATACACGAGCATCTCTTATGGAGCGACCAAGATCAGTGCGGATCATCTGAATGCGCGCGAACTCAATCAGGATGTGGGTGGGAGTGGCCGTCCAGTCGTGACCGCGCAGGCGGACGTGAGCAATACCGGTTCGCGGGCGGCCAACGAGGTCGTAGAGCTTTATGTGCGGGTGCAGGGCACGAGTACCGAGCAGCCGGTTCGGGCGCTGAAAGGTTTCCAGACTGTGTCACTGGCGGCGGGGCAGACGAAAACTGTGAAGTTTGAATTGCCGGCAGACTCATTTGCTACATGGAATGATCGGAATCAGCTTGCCGTCGAACCTTCCAAAGTAACAGTATGGATTGCTCCGGATTCCGCGCATGGAACCCCTGTACAGGCGGAAATTGTGCCGTAAGAATCTGGTGGGGTCCACAATATTTGGAGCTGGCAGTGATGAAATTGCGGACGCGCAGTCTAGTCAGCGCGGTCAAGCTCGTTGTCTACACACTTGGCGTAACGGCCCTTGCATCCCTTGCCTGGGGGAACACCGAGTATTACCGGCACGTTATCTTCGACAATAGTCTGACCTCCGACGCGTACTTCTACAGCCAGGGTCTGGCGAATGGATCGAGCTCTCTGCAGTTGAAGAACGGGCACCTTCCGGTAGAGACGAAACACTTTCTGACGCCACCGAATGCGTTGAGGTTGAGTTGGCAATCGCAGGCGGACGGGGGATGGGAAGCCGAGGTCCATGTCAACGAATTCCGCAATCGCTTCCCGCAATTCAAGGGACATAATTTGTATTTCTGGTGTTACGCGCCGGAACGAGTTGCGGCTGCCGATTTGCCGGCTATCGTGTTGTCGAACAAGACGCAAGGGCTGCAAGTCGCGGAGTTCCCTGGGGCATTCACGGAGCCCGTGCCGCTGGGCACGCTCACCGGCGACATTCCCGCGGGAAAATGGATTCAGGTACGAATTCCGCTGTCGAGATTCCAGGCCAGTTCCATTTACGAGTTTGATCCGCAATACGTGCGCAGCATTGTGTTTCATCAGCGGCATGCCGATGGGGTTCCGCATGTCTTGATTCTGGATGAAATCCGGTTGGGGGATGCCGCCGCGGAGGGGAAACGTTCCCTGAGTCCGCCTGAGAATCTGCGCGCCACGGGTTACGACCAGCACGTGGATCTTCGGTGGGATACGACGAAGAATCCTGAAGTTGCGCGGTATGTGATTTACCGATCGCTCGCGGGTAAAGACTTTGAACCAATCGGAATTCAGCTTGCGGATATTGGGCGTTATTCGGATTTTCTTGGCAAATCCGGGATTACGGCGCGGTACAAAGTGGCCGCATCCGACTGGCAGTACCAAAATTCCTCGTTCAGTCCCGTCGTGAGTGCCTCCACCCGTGAGTTCAGTGACGATGAACTGCTTACCATGCTGGAGGAAGCCTGTTTCCGTTACTACTGGGAAGGAGCAGATCCGAATTCAGGCATGGCTCGTGAAAATATCCCGGGGGACGACAGGATCATCGCTACCGGCGCCAGCGGCATGGGAATTGCGGCGCTCGTCGTCGGCGTGGACCGCGGGTTCATCACGCGTGCGCAAGGGATCGAGCGGCTCACCAAGATAGTGAAGTTCCTGGAGCACGCTGACCGGTATCACGGGGTGTGGTCGCACTTCATGAACGGAAGCACGGGTAAGACCATGGCAGTCTTTGGCGTGTTCGACAATGGCGGTGATCTCGTGGAGACCTCGTTTCTGATGCAAGGGCTGCTGGCGGCACGGCAGTATTTTCGCGGGGCGAGCGAAGCCGAACGCGGTCTCTATCAACGGAGCACCCGGTTGTGGGAGACCGTGGAGTGGGATTGGTATCGCGGTCCGCAGCCCGGAGATTACATCTACTGGCATTGGTCCGCGGAGTGGGGATGGCAGATCCAGCATCCGCTGATTGGATTTAATGAAGTGATGATCACGTATCTGCTGGCAATGTCTTCGCCCACGCACGGCGTTCCCGCAGATCTGTATTACTCAGGATGGGCAAGCCAGTCGCAACGCGCGATTCAATACCGCGCGGGATGGTCCGGCTCAGCGGATGGCGATCACTACGGCAACGGGCACTCCTATTATGGCATCAAGCTCGATGTAGGGGTTGGAACGGGGGGACCGCTGTTTTATACACACTACTCCTATCTTGGTTTCGATCCACACGCTTTGCACGACCGCTTTACCTCATCGTATTTCGATAACAATCGCAACATCGCGCTCATCAATCGCGCATATTGCGCGGCGAATCCAAAGCACTTCGAGGGCTACAGCGCAGATGCGTGGGGGCTCACGGCCAGTGACGGACCTTTGGGATACGTGCCTCATGCGCCCGATGACGCCAGTGATCGAGGAACTCTGACGCTCACAGGCGCGCTGGCTTCGTTTCCCTATACGCCGGACGCATCCATGGCGGCGCTAAAGCACTACTATCGTGATTTAGGCGCGCAACTCTGGGATATCTACGGCCCGCGCGACGCCTACAACCCTGGACAGGATTGGGTTTCCATCATCTACATGGGATTGAACCAGGCGCCGATTACCGTCATGGTTGAGAACTACCGCACCGGTCTCGTGTGGAAGAGCTTCATGGCAAATCCTGAAATTGGCAGGATGCTACAGAGGCTTGATCAGGTCACTCAGCGAATACAACGTTAGGACTCTTCTTATTACTGGGGACGCTTCGCTGATTCGCAACCCGGGCAGTACGGGTAGTAGGCATTTCCCTTGTAATCGAGTTCTGTGAGTCCTTCGGCCGAGGTGAAATATGCGCGAATCGCCTGGTTCCGAACCAGTTCGTAAAATTTCTTTAGAGCCGAATCTGACGGGATCGCGCTGATTCCACGCACTACCTCTTCCTGCTGGGTGGGCGTTAAGGATGGGAAGTCTGCGTGATATTTCTGCTCGCAGAGTTGGTGTAAGGCTACCAGCCCTTCACGCGCCACGGCGGCTGGGTCCGCAGTCTCAATTTCTTTGACCGATGCCTCTCCGAAGTATGCCGCCGCGAGTGTGCGGTGGAGTGGATCGAGCTTTCGGATCGCGTCGCGCACGCCCTCTGCGGAGTGAAACCAGAGATCGACCCACTGCCCGGTTTCCGAAACGACCCTGGGGGCTACATCCCCTAGAAGGACCGAGACAAAAGCGGTGATGGTACGGAAATCTTCTGACGAGAAGAATTGCAGGGCAGAGCGCCCTCCGGGCTGCACATAATCTGTTTCACTGCCAACCGGAGGTACGAAGGACTTGTGACTGCTCAGGGCATGTACTAAATCGTCGGGCGTTGGCTCGTAGAGGCCGGGAGGCAAGGCCGCGTAGTTTTGCTGAGGGGCGAAGAGGCGAAGCGGTGTTTCCGGGAGAATCCCACTTACACCTGCGAGAGCGACGGTCTCCCCCACGCGCAGGATCCACTGGCGGCGAGTAATCTGGTTGATGAGATCTAGATCATCGGTTCTGTTCACAGTTCACCTCGCCGAAAGGTCTCGGCGATGTGCTCGCCAGCCCGGGCCGAGATCGCCATAATCGTGAGGGTTGGCTCGTAGCAGCCCTGAGTGGTAAAGACGGCACCGTCCGTTACAAATACATTAGGCGCATCATGAACTTTGCAGTTGCGGTCTACGACGCTCTTGTCCGGTTTGTCGCCCATGCGGGCGGTACCGCATTCGTGAATATTCTTGCCGAAAATGCTGAGCTCGTTCCTGGGCATGGATACATCGGCTAATTTCATCTCGTCAAGAATTGCGACAACGTGGTTGCGCATTGCCACCGCCATGGCCTTGTCATTGTCTCCATAACTTGCGTTGATGTGCAGCACCGGAATTCCCCATGCATCCTTCTTGTTTGGATCCAGCTTGACGAAGTTATCCTCCCGGGGAAGGCACTCGCCCTGGGCCTCAATGGCGAAATAATAAGGGATGTCTCTTTTGACCCGCTCGCGCCATTGGTTGCCAAACTCCGGCAATAGAAAGGCGTGGCCGTAAAGCTCCTGACTACCGTCGCCGTCGAAGCGATATCCGCGGACGAAATTTGAGTTGCGGTCGTCCTTCCCTCCAGCATTTACATATTTGGGAATCAGGAAACCGCAAGGGCGTCCGACGGGCTCGCGCTTCGAGGAGCGCAGGGTTGGCATATAACCTCCGGCGCCCTCGATGGTGAAATGATCCATCAGATACTTGCCGAGAACGCCTGTGGAGTTGCCGACGCCTTGTGGATGGGAGGGCGGCCTGGAATTCAGAAGGATGCGAGTCGATTCGAGGGCTCCTGCGGCAACGACGACTGCACGCGCATAAGCTTCGCGGTGTTCGTGGGTGATGCGATCGATGTAGTGGACGCCTTCAGCCCTGCCGGTGTGATCCATAATCAGGTCACTGGCTACTGCATCGCTGACCAGCGTGAGCTTTCCGGTGCGCGCCGCGGCGGGCAGTGTTACAGAAGGACTGTTGAAATAGGAAGCGGTGTAACAGCCGCGCTGGCATTGATCGCAATAGTGGCAGGCAGGCCGGCCACGGTGCTCCGTGGTGAGATTGGCAACCCGGTCGGGAATCACGCGCCAGCCGAACTTCTCTCCGATTACTTTCTTGGCTAGCGCGCCGCCGCAGGAGAGTTCCATGGGCGGTAAGAATTGGCCGTCGGGCATCTGCGACAGGCCTTCGCGCGAACCGCTAACGCCAATGTAGCTTTCAACCTGGTCGTAAAAGGGCTGGAGCTCTTTGTAGCTGATCGGCCAATCTTCGCCGTAGCCATCGCGGCTGGCGGCTTTGAATTCGTTGTCACTGTAACGATAGCTTTCGCGAGCCCAGCAGAAAGTCTTGCCGCCTATTTGCCGGCCGCGGATCCACATGAAGGGCTTGTCGATCGGGAATGTGTATGGATTCTCCAGGTCATTGACGAAGAATTGATGGCTGTACTCGTCGCAGGCGTAGCAGAGGCGCTGAACCGGCTGGTTCTGCAGCAAGCGGCGCTGATCGCCGAAGCCCCGAAATTTGAGCTGGTAGGGCCATACGTGCTCGGTAAAATCACGAGTCGGAATGCGAGGAGGTCCGGCCTCGAGCATGAGGACCGTCAAGCCGCGCTCCGCGACTTCTTTGGCAACCCAGCCGCCGCTGGCGCCCGAACCGATCACTAACACATCGTAAACTTTCTTACCTGGAACCCGCATGAGGCAGCCAGTCTAGCAAAGATTGGCTCTTAAACTCCGTTCGTTGAGTGGCGGATCAGGAGCCGCGAACACTGGAGACCCAACTTCGTAGTTCGGCGGCGGTCATGAAGTTCAGGATGCGATCGCGACGTACTCCGGCCTTCGATGCGGCGGCTAGGGAGTATTCCATAAACCGGAGCTGCAAGGGATCGTGGGAGTCCGTTCCCAAAGAGATTCGGCAGCCGGCTTTTCTGGCAAGCTTGAGCAAGTCGACGTTCAGATCCTGACGATCAGGGTAACCGTCAATCTCGACGGCTTTATCCAGCTCGGCGGCAAGACCGAAAACTTGCTCCCAATGGGCAGTGAGACCGAGCCGGAAGTTGTAAATGCGTCCGCGGGGATGGCCGAGGATTTGAATGTCGGGATTGCGCAGAGCCGCGAGATAGCGTTCGGTCTGGTCCTCCTTCTTTCTCAGGGAGGAGTGGAAGCAGCCGAGCACTACATCCAGATTCCGGAGAGAGCGCGGATCCATGTCACCCTCGCCTGATGGAGTAAGGTTCAGTTCGATCGAGCGCAAGACCTGGAGACGAATGCCCTCCGCGTGCAGAGAGCTGTTCACAGCATCGATCTCCTGCGCTTGCCGTTTGAGTTGCTCTTCATCGATTCCGCCGGCGATTTTCAAACCTTTGGAATGGTCGGTGATCGCGATGTATTCGTAGTGGCGTTCGGCTGCGGCTCGCGCCATGTCTTCAATGGTGCCCGAGCCATCGCTCCATTGCGTGTGCATCTGGAGATCACCTTTGACGGTAGAGGCAAACTCCGGCTTCTTCTCCAACTCCGCACGGGCTTCCGGCAGAGTTAGAAAGCCCCGGCGGATCTCCGGTGGGCGCGGCACTTCGGGAGGCTTTTCGATCCAACTGCTAATCAGGCGGGCGAGGTGCGGTCCAACGGCAGGCAGTTCAAGCAAAGACCGGCGTTGCTCGAATAGCGAAATGACTTCTTCGGGCCATAAGTATGCTTTTCGGGAGGCGCGCCGTAGAGCTTTTTGCAAAGGCATTTTGGCTGAATCGGCGGCGAGCGCGAGCAGTTCCGCGATCTCAGAGTTCCGCAGCGTAGGAATCGTTGTACGTCGCTTTTGGCGGGCCATTGCCATCATTCGAGGCGATCGCCGATTTCCAGCGGAATCGCACTTTTGACCACCCGCTTGGATGCTGGAAACGCGTCGGCTGTGCAAAAAGGATGGCCTCGCTTTGCAACGAACACCGTAGGATTCGCTTGTGTCTACGGGAACAAAGGTAGGAGAAGGGGCTGAGGATCAGGAACCGTAGCCGAAAAGTGGCATGGCTTCATCCTTCTGGTGTGGCTTTCAACGGCAGCACGTACCCTGCTGTCGGCATCCAAACGAATGCCATGAGACGAATGATTTCTCTTTTTGGCGGCGCACTATCAACCGCACAGGTGCTTGCGTTGTTGTTCGTCTCGTTCGCCGGAGCGCAAGAAGTGCAACCGGCCTCTTCCCGGGTGGAAAGTTGCCCGCTGAGTTTGAATCAGGTCCTCGGGAGGCTTGAGGAACATGATGCGCGGCGTGCCGCAGAACTGCAGCAGTTCGATGCCAAGCGAATCTATCGCATGCAGTACCACGGTGTGTTCCGGGAGCGCGATGCGGAGATGGTTGTGAGAGTGCGCTTCATAGCGCCCGACTTGAAGCAGTTCACCATTGTTTCGCAATCCGGATCGAAGTTCGTGATCGATCACGTCTTCAAAAAACTGCTGGAGGCGGAACAGGAAGCGACGACGGGAGATCACCGCAAGCAAACCGCACTTTCGCGCGAGAACTACAACTTCGCGCTGGTTGGCTACGAAAGCACTCCGGCCGGACCGCAGTACGTGCTGAGTGTGCAGCCCAAGAGCAACAACAAATATCTTTACCGCGGAAAGATCTGGGTGGATGCGAAAGATTTCGCGGTGGCGCGGATTCAGGGAGAGCCAAACCGGAACCCATCGATGTGGATCACCAAGACGGATTTTGCGCACGAATACGCGAAAGTGGATGGTTTCTGGCTGCCTTCGCAGAACTACACCGAGACGTCGGTTCGTTTTGGCGGGAAATCCAGGCTCTCGATCGAGTATCAGGATTATAGGGTGATCAAGTCGCCGCCTTTACACATCATTGAAACGGCACGAAGAGACCAAGTCCTCCTTCCAGTCCCGACAAACGATTAGCGCGATAACGATTCGTCTTGAAGCTCGATGACAAGTTCGATCGTTCAATTTGGCAAGAGAATCGCAATCCGACGCCTGGAGCGAAGGCCGCTGCTGGGTCAATATAAGGTCACAGCAGGCGCAAAATTGGCTCGCTGGATTGTCATCTTGCTCTTTGCCCAGTTGGGTGTTGCGGGTCAGCCGTCTAAGCCGAAGCCAACGCCGCAACCTCCCTCTTCTGCACACACGGCGCCAGCAACGTTGCAGGGATCCTTCGCTTCTCCCGGAATGACAGGGTCGCACTTGGCGCCGCTTCAGTTCGATACCAATGCGCCGGTGCATCATCTGAACCAGGTCATCAACTGGTACCGGCATGCCACGACCGGAGTGCCGTCGGTGGGCCTGCCGAGCGACACGATTTATCAGGACAATGCCAAGAACCTCGGCGCGCAGGTGGTGAAGCTGGCATTCCAGTCTGCCAAGGCTGAGGCTGCTCTGGTGAAAACACAACAGAAGGCGGCGGACACGACCCAGGCTGGAGGTCCGACGACACAAGAGCAGAGGCTGATTCAATTGCAGACAAAGGTAACGGGCCAAATTGATCAAATTCAGTCGCAGATTGCGTCGGTGACGGCGAAGCTATCACGAGCGCGGCCCTCGCAAAGGGAGAGTCTGAGATCGCAACGCGAGACT
>JBKOUZ010000178.1:0-6700 GCA_046723715.1 Acidobacteriota bacterium
TCTTCAGTTTTTTGCCGGCTTGCGCGGAACTTTATCGGTGACCTTCGAAGAAGGAACCTGGTCGGTCTGGCTGTACGATCTGCTGAACCCTCACGTCGACAAACTGGTGGTGTGCAATCCCCGG
Source organism: Acidobacteriota bacterium (assembly GCA_046723715.1). Lineage (GTDB taxonomy): Bacteria > Acidobacteriota > Terriglobia > Terriglobales > Acidobacteriaceae > Sulfotelmatobacter. The sequence goes on from JBKOUZ010000178.1 coordinate 125, forward strand.
AAGAACGCGTTGCTCAAGGGACACTCAGCTTTTTGTTGTGGTATGACCATTCAGCTTTTGAATCTGCATGTACTATGGAGTTGCGTATAGTAGCGAGGTCTTCGAAAAACGAGATTGAAACAGGACCTTCACCAAGTTTGTCGTTCAAAAAGCGGAGGTTTGTCTCCAGGCCTTTATCTCTTGCATCTTTCCTCCCGAGTCTCTCTGCGAATGCAGCTATCCAATGCTGAAGTCTCGTCACGAGACCGACCAATGCAAGGTTATGTGCTGCTCTTTCAAGTTCGTCATAACAAGCATCAATGCGAAACTGTGCACGCTCATTGCCTTCATCATCATCATCATAATCCTCGTTAACGCTGCTCCGCTCTTGTTCCTCCCAGCGAGAAATACCTTCCAGAGCGAGCCTATGATGAACGAAGACGAGGGTGCGCAGTTCGCTACAGAACCAGTGCGGTATGTTCACATCCAATTCGGCTGCATCAGAGAAGAGGCTCAACTCGCTCAAGATTTGATCGTGAGTTGCACCTTCCTTTGTCCTTCTTTCACACCACTGCGCGACTGCAATTTTTAACTCTTCAGGCAACCCGTCATCGTTGATCATGGGTAATTCTTCCTCTCTCGCGAGCTCACGACTCTTCGGAAAAGTTTTGAGGTTGGCTCTGATTTGTTCAGAGATCGACGATTCGGATGTCAGAGTCGGCATCAGCAAATGTTAAACCAGGAGCCAAGTTTACGAGGTACGCCCCCCTCAGACTTTGGTCTGTTGAACGGTTCCTACCCTTCGTTCGCTTCTTCCCGCAGTTCCTCTCGCCTTTCTCGCGCCACGCGCGGGCGGGCCCCCGGCCCCAAAGTCAAAAGCTTGTTCCGTGGTTTGAGGGCGGGGTGTAGGAATTTTCCCGTGCCCAATAGCTCTCCCCGTCAAACGCAGGGCGGGGTGGTGCGTTCGTCGGACACGCGTAGACGACCCGCCATTTGGCCTTCTCGAATTCCTCGATTTCTAGTTTGGGAATCTGAGAATACCGGGAGAGCCCCGCAAATGGCTTCGCCCAACTGCCGAAATGCGATCGAGCAGGGGCCACAATCTTTCGGCAGAAATCGACGCTTGTCTGGGTCCGCGGCAAACCATACGCGGCTGGCTTCCTCGCGTTCCGCCTGCGCCGCAGCGCTCAAGTCCCTAATAAGCCCCTTCCACATACGCCCCGCGGCTGCCGAACCGTCTGCACCATCCGCCAGTTGCCTCGCTAGTGCCCGCGCTTCCACCGAATGTACTTGGTTTAGCTTCATTGTTGGTTCCCCTCGGGCCATCTCCCCGTCTCAGCGTAAGCCAGGAGTTCTTCCTGTGTTCGGCCTTGCAACTGCTTGGTAATATCATTGAAATCAAGTGCCTGACGCGGTTTGCCTTCTAATCGGTCGAGGATCTCCGCGATGGCCTGTAGCCTTTTCGGGCCTCGCAGGGCTTGGCTGATCAGTTCATCGACAATCGCCTGTTCGACCGTGCGGCCATCCGCGGTCACCTCCGCAACTGCCGATTTCAGCGCGGCAACTAATCCCTTGGTCCGAGGCCGTCCCTTCGGATTTCCTGACTGCCCGGGCAAAAACCCTCGGCCGGTCACTCCTCCGAGCTTTTTCGCTGGTTGTTTCGCGTTGTTCCCTTCAAACGGCATGCGCCCGGTGCACATCTCGTACAGAACAACTCCGAAGGAGAAAACGTCGGTGCGGACATCGAGTTCTTCGCCCAACGCTTGTTCTGGGCTCATGTACGCGACTGTACCCAATGCTGCTCCGGGCGAAGTCAGATCTACGACTTTCCCGCTTGCGGTGGCCTCGGTGACGGCGGATAGTCCCCCGGAGCTGCGCTCCTGTGTGACCTTTGCCAATCCGAAATCGAGGATCTTTGCGCGCTTGCGGTCTGTCACGAAAATATTGGCCGGCTTGATTTCGCGATGCACAATGCCCTTGGCGTGAGCGGCTTCAAGCGCATCGGCGATCTCAGTGCTAAGGCTGAGCAACAGGTTCAGCTCCATAGGGCGAGATGCGAGACGCTGTTTCAGCGTCGCCCTTCAAGGAACTCCATCGCTATGAAAGAGTGCTCGCCGTGTGTACCAACTTCATAAATGGTGCAGATGTTGGGGTGGTTCAAGGCTGAGGCAGCCCGTGCTTCGCGTCGAAAGCTTTCCAGCGCCTGCAAATCGCGCGGCAGCTCATCGGTCAGGAATTTGAGTGCAACAAACCGCCCGAGTTGCGTATCCTCAGCCTTGTAAACCACACCCATGCCGCCAACACCAAGTTTCTCGAGAACGCGGTAATGAGAGATGTTTTCGCCGATCATTGACGTTGAATGTTATTGTGTCCAGATGCGGGAAGTCAATGAAACGAGGCGGCGCCTCGGAGTGTCGTAAAATAATAAAGATGTTCTTCTAAAGGCTCGTCGTTGAGATTGCGACGGCTGAAAACTTGTCTCATTCCGCAACTTTGCACCCTGTTCCAATCCACTCAGCAGGTTTTCACCCAGTTTCCAGTGGGGGCTTCCCAGCGATCCCAAATCCCCGCGAAGGCGAACAACTCGCCTTCACCAACCTCGAAACAGTACGGCTGTTTGGCTTTTCCCGTTCGCGCCCACTCGTAAAAGCCGTGTGCGGGGATCAGGCACCTGCGGGATTTCAGTGCATCGCAAAACACGGGCTTAGTGCTCGCCGTCCCAGCCCTCGCATTGATCATACTGGCGGCCACCGACGAGTCGGTTGCCCGAGACGCAAGAGCAAGGTGCCGCCGCCCCCATCCGACTGTCCTCTCAGTCAATGCATGCATTTGCTTGCGGGTGCGTCGACGGTGGATGTGATCTGGTTCCTGCGGGAAGGTGAACGCTGCTTCACCGAGCTTCAACATGACATTGCGGGAGTCTCAGCGAAGGTGCTCACAATTGCCTTCGCAAGCTGGAACGCGAAGGAATCATAGAGCGGATCACCCGGCAGACATCCTCACCGCATTTCGGTTTTAAAGTAGCCAGATACTCTTCCGAGCTCGCCTTAGCGGGTAGGAATGCCTGTAGGCTCAGACTTACCTTCTTGCCGTTCCGTCTCCAATTGTTTAACAACTTGTTCACGGGTAACCGAGAACAGTTTGAAAGCTTGATTCATCACCTCCTCGGGAACGATGTTTGAAAACTCGAACGCTAATTTCTCCCGATCCGCCTGTATAGATCGTTCAAGCATCTCCTCCTGCATTCTCTTGACCTGAGCGAACGGAGGTAAGACTTTGCCCTATCGGGCCTGATGCCGCGTTCCAGCATATGTCAGCGTATGCTTTACGATGTGCTTCGGGATCATTCACTAACACTGCTAATTGCTGAGCCTTCTTAAGCGCTTGGTCGCTGAACTGCATCAATCGAGCGGCGTACTGGATGCGTCGACCTTCGGAATACTGCTCCATCTGCAAACACACACATCTAACAAGAGCAAGTAGCCCTTCAGCCTTCCTCTGAGTGGTGCGCACATTGTTGGTCAGCTCGCCTACCTGTTTAGCGCGTTCGTTACTCATCTCTTTCAATTTCGCGGCCATCTCACCATTCTCGTTCCTGGCTGCAACCAGATCGCGATCTTTGTTCCTTAGTTCGTTCTGGATGTTTTGTTGCGTCCTTTCAAATTCCGCGATACTTTCCTGCAGCCGCTTGTTAGCGCTTTCGAGCGCGTCATGACGCTCGGCGTCCTTTTTGGCTTGGTTCTCCTTCACAAGCTGAGCTCTTATGGAAACCCATCTCAACTGTGCTGCGGGAGTTGCCTTGGCTGCTGCTTGGTCACCCACTACACGGCAAATTTTGGTCGGAAATACGCGGTAACACCGCGTCCTCCTTCAGCATCTCACCTGTACTTTGATTGCGGGGAATCCAGAGCGGGACGAACGATAGCAGCATTAGATGTATATATCGGCTATCCCACGTCGCCACTTTTCGACACTTTAGGCAAACACAAAGGATGCGGTTTTTCGGCGTCCCCAGATCCATTGGAAAACGAAGGCGAACCGTAAGCCATCGTGAAGACTACGGTTGGGCTTCACCAGCGACGCGGTGCTGGGAGCAAGCATGAATAAGCATCTAGGTGCAGTGGTTTTTGTGTTGTTGTGCTGGCTTATCACGACCCTTAGCAACGCTGTGCCCAGCTCGGCACCGTCTCCTACGATGGACGAAGTGGTGGACCGAGCGGTTGAGCGTGAGCACGCTCTGATGAAAATGCTGAAGACCCGCACGCCCATTGTTGAGACCTATCTCCAAAACCTGAAACTCGTTCCGCAACTAGGCCCGGCGCCCGTGCAAGACCATTACTTTCTCGGCCGTATGGATATGGGTGAGACTGTCGAGCGCAGAGACTATTTGAAGGACGAGGGAAAGAGCATGCAGAGCCGCCTCATGGGCGGCTTCCAAAAGCTCTACAAGCTACAGTACCAGCCCCTGGGCTTCTCCTGGATGATCTATGCGGATCGAACCGACTTTGACCGCGAGCATTACAACTTCCGCTACGCGCACCGCGAATTTTTGGGCGACGTGCGCTGTCTGATATTCGTCGTCACTCCCAAGAAAAACTCAGGCAAGGGCCGCTTCGTAGGCCGCATCTGGGTGGAAGATCAGGACTACAACATTGTGCGTCTCAATGGCACCTACGAACGGCGGCCACGCAATGCATACTTCTTCCACATGGATAGCTGGCGCTTGAACTTGATCCCGGGTTACTGGGTTCCGGCATACATCTACAGCGAGGAAGGCGATTTCAGCTACGGTTCCAAAGATTCGAAAGACAAAACGGCCTTCAAGGCCCAGACCAGGCTGTGGGGTTATGACCTGCAGAAGAGCGCCGGGGAGGGCGAATTCACCGAGGTGCAGGTCGACTCCACAGTAAAAGACCAAAGCCCAGCGGCGCAGGATGCTTCTCCGCTGGAAGCGCAGCGGCAATGGCAGCAGCAAGCGGCGGACAACGTGATCGAGCGGCTACAGACTGCTGGCCTGCTCGCTCCCCGGGGTGATGTGGACAAGGTGCTGGAGACCGTGATCAACAATTTGCTGACCACCAACAACATTGAACTGCCGCGCCCGGTGCGCTCCCGTGTGATGCTGACTTTGCCACTGGAAGCATTCAGCGCAGGCAACACAATCGTCGTGAGCCGCGGCTTGGTGGACGTGCTTCCGGATGAAGCCAGCCTCGCGATGGTGCTTTCTCGCGAACTGGCCCACATCATCCTGGGACATAACTTGACCAGCAAGTACGCCTTCTCCGATCGCCTTTTGTTCTCGGATGAATCTACCTACAAGAACCTCGGTTTCCGGCATGCTCCCGAGGAGGAAGCTGCGGCGGACGAGAAAGCTCTCGAGCTGCTGAAGAATTCACCCTATGCCCAGAAACTGAGTACACCAGGACTGTTCCTCCGCGAAGTGGCGGCGCGGGGTCCGGCGCTGCAAGCGCTAATGACTCCCCATTTGGGCACTGGTCTCACCGACCATAAGGGAATGGTGGACCATCTAGTCGCGCTAATGAATTCTGCTCCGGCTCTCGAACCCAACAAATTGGATCAGATCGCAGCCCTGCCGCTAGGCGGACGTGTCAAACTCAATGCCTGGGACGATCGCGTGGAATTGATCAAGATGACACCCGAGACTATGAGCTCGGCCCGCGAAAAGATGCCGCTGGAAGTGACGCCATTTTTCCCCCGGCTTACCCGCTACGCAGACCACTCCAGGCGCACTACACCAGAGTGACCCAGTATTTTCATGACAAGATCCTAGCCCAGTTCTGACTCGTGGCTGCAGATTGTGGGCATCATCGCCGATAAGCGCGATAACGGGTTGCGAAACCCAATTCTACCCGAAGCCTTCGTTCCCGGTGAATCTCCGCAATTGCATCGCAATCGTCATCGAATTACTGTCGATCCGGACTGGAAGCGGTTGTGGAGTTGTTAATTTATGAACATCGAACTTAAAAGTCTGAATTGCGATGATGAGGCGGCAGAGATTGTCGAAGCCGCGGTGGTCCTTCCTCTGATGTTTATGATTTTGGTAGGAATCTATTGGTTTGGGATGGTGTTCAACATAATATGTCACTTCTCGCGTTGCGATATTTACAGCAACCCGCTATCCGTAGTGACTTTTCGCCGTGGGGTTGGCCGCTGAGCAGAGAGACAGAGGAACTTCTCGCACCTCGGGCCAGATATTCAGACCTCTCTTGGTGGAACTGCTTCACAGAATCCCTCAGAGCCTTTTCGTATAGCGAGCTCGCGTAGTTTTTGATTTCGGGATCCAAGAGTGAAATTCTCTGTGCGTTCCTCTGAAATTGTACGCTCTCTAAAATGGAGCAACCTACATATAAACTCGGGCGAGACTTGTGGAGAGGATCATGGTGGCAGAGCAATCCGAATACGGTCAAGCAAAACGACATCGCCTTTGACTTCACACCAACTACTCCCTAATTCCGAGACAGCCTCAAGGCGGCATTCAGTGGCAGGTCGATTCTTGGAAGTTTCGCCGCTCAGGTTACGCGTGAGCCGAAATTATACAAATGCTTGATCTGATTCTAATTCTAGAATAACTTGCCG
>JBKOUZ010000064.1:0-11580 GCA_046723715.1 Acidobacteriota bacterium
GCATTCTGCGAGAAAGGCGCATTGCCACCGCGATGATCGACACCAGCGATGGACTCTCCACCGATCTGAGTCATATCTGCGAAGAGAGCAGAGTTGGGGCGCAGATCGACGCTGCACGCATTCCTCGGGCGCGCATAGGGATCCCGGCCCGAGAAGTCCCGTTCGACTTGGCATTGCATGGCGGCGAGGATTATGAGCTCCTCTTCACCGTCGCTCCGAGCAAGACGGTGCCTCAGCAGTTGGCTGGAGTTTCATTGACGGAAATCGGGCGAATCGTTAACGGACGAAAAATGAGGCTGCTCGACGATAGTGGTAGCAGCTGTGAATTGAAACCGCGCGGCTGGGAACACTTCGAGAGCTAAGACAGGATACGATCCATGTTCACCATTTCCTGTCATCCTTCGCTCCCCTCGGCATGACTTTCTCCCTCCCTAAAGCGCAGCGAGGATCTCGGCACCTTTCCGGCTTTTGGCCGCCTTCATCCCGCGACCGCACATTACCTTAGTTACCAGTCGCCGTCTATCTTCGGGGTGGAATCCGGTCTAGAGTTTAGGCATGTCGCCCCGCAAATTTTTCTACCGCTCCAGCCTCTATCTCTTTACCCTCCTGCTGCTAAGTCTGGCCGCATTCGGTGCCGACAAGAAGCAGTTGCCGCCACCTGCACCTGCGAAGTTCGTAACACCAGCTCTTAGCAATACGTTCATTCAGAAGCAATTTGGCGAAAGCTGCACTGTGCTGCCGGGATTTGCGCAGCTGGTGGGAGATCTGGACGGCGACGGGGTCGACGATCTCATGGTTGCGGCGAGATGCACGAATCCCATGGCCGACCGGGACGAGTACGGCTTTGTGGTTGCCGATCCCTTCGACACTTTCATGGGGTTTGGGGATGTCAAGGTGACGTCAACTTTTGCTTCAGACGTTCCCGAGCGACGAGGCATGGCTTTGCTCATTGTTCATGGAGCAGAGAAGGACGGCTGGCAAGCCGAGAAGCCAAAAGCAAAATTTCTTCTGATCAATCTGCCATTCAGAACTTTGAGCGTGAAGCGGTATTCAGTCAAAAAGAAAACCGTGCTGGGGATCTACATGGAAGAACAGGGTGCGGGAGAGAGCACATCTTCCGTGGTGTATTGGGACGGAAAGAAATACCGCTACGTGCAACTGGGCGCCACGATGGAGTAGGAGCGCTTAGACGTAAGTTCCACACTTCTCATTTTGGTTTGTAGTACGGAAATTCACTGCTTCCCACCTTGCCGACGTTAGCTTCGGAAAACTCACATACGCGATCTAAACTCGCTTGCAATTCGGCGGTGTAGCTCTCCACCTCTTGCTCATTTGCATCCTTGGGTACATGAATCAACTTGCCTACGCGCACGAGCACGCGCGAGAAGGGATGGGGGATTATCATGCGGTCCCAGCTATTCAGGACCCAGGCCCTTTCGACCGCGGCGTGAAACGTGGTCAGCGGAAGACCAGAGGATTTTCCGAGTCCTACCGGTCCTGGTTTTACTTTGTGACGGGGTCCACGCGGCCCGTCGAGGGTGAACGCAACCGTCCAACCTTCATCGAGAGCGCGTCGCAAGCCGAGCAGCGCGCGAACCGGATTGCGGCTGCTGGAGCCTTTTACCGCCACGAATCCGAAACGCTTGATGATGCGCCCCATATATTCGCCGTCATAACTGAAGCTGCTCATCACTCGAATGCCCATGTTGCGAAAGATGTAAGTCGCGGGAATCATGCATGAATGCCAAAACGAAGCGACCAGCGGCCGTTCATCCAGCGTTTCTTGCGCGCCTTCTTCATAGGAGACACTGACGCGCAGGGTCGGCCCAAGCAGGCGAATGAACCAGTAGCCGGCCCAAACAATGATGCTTAGAACGACGCGTTGCCGAAGTGTCCATCGGCGTGGACCTGAGGCCGGGTGGGTGCCGACGTCCTGGGATGCGGAGGCGCTGCTCACGCGTTCATTGTAAAGCCCTGCTCAACACAGGTTGATTCCGACGAAGGCTGGTCACAAAACAGGCCAAAGACCCAGCGAAAGATTTAGTTCTCGAGATAGGAATCGATCCAGCTCTTCACTCTGAGACGGCGCTCGTCAGTAGAGTCGAAACGGACGCCGATAGATTTGGGTTTGCGCCAACAGATCGCACCGCGCAGGTTCACTCGAGGCAGGGTCATGAGGGCGAACGACACTTCGACACTCGTACCGTTGGAGAAATCTTCAGAGCTTTTCACGGACATGCCGCCTGAACTCATCTCGATGCTGCTGCCCACGACTTTGCGGCCGTCCCCAATGATGCAGACCTCCGTCATTACCGGGATCCGCACGTAGCGGCGAAACTCGTGCAGTACGAGCATGCGGGTGGCGCGAATCAGCTTCAGCGCAGCCGGGCGTTCCAGCGGCTCATTGAACATGGCATTGATTCCGTACTTCGAGTACCGCATCGCCACCTGGGCGCTCCCCCCGACGCCGTAGATAATACAGCGGCTGTTCGAAGGCGAACTGCGCACCGATTCCATCACTGCGTCGGCACCATCGCCGAGCGCAAGGACGCAGGCCTCAAATTTTTCCTTCTGCAGGCGCTCAGCCGCATTGGAAGTCACTGAGACAGCTTCGATGTTGAACTGGCGGAAATTCTCCGCCAGCATGGTCCGATAAGTTTCGCTTAGCCCGACCAATGCGGCGCGGGCTGCAGCTTTTCGGGGAAAGATCGGGATGCGGTCGAGAGTGGCGGCGAAAGCTTTATCCATGATTCGGGAAGACTCAACTTTCGACAGCCATTTTGAGTCCGGCAAGACAAACTGCAAAGTGCCAAAGGACCATGGAGGTGCGTGCCAAAGGGCCACTATTCTGTCTTGCCGGTCGCGAGATAGGACATTACGAACCGAAGCTACGGTAAACAGAGCATTTGTGGATTGCTGATCGTCGACGCGTTCGCTGGGACGCCACCAACAGTCAGATCTTTACCCTCTCGTAAGAAGGCGATAGAGGCGGGACCGTCCTGAGCGGGATTTGAGGACGCTTATTCGGTCCAGCGGCGGAACAGAAGCGCGCCGTTGGTGCCGCCGAAACCGAAAGAGTTCGACATGGCGTATTCGACTTCAGCTTTACGCGCCTGGTTGGGGATCAAGTCCATGCCGGCAGTATCGGGATCGGGATTTTCCAGATTGATGGTAGGCGGCAGAATCTGGTCGCGAAGTGCGAGCACGGTGATGGCCGCCTCCAATCCTCCAGCACCGCCCAGCAAGTGTCCCGTCATGGATTTGGTGGAGCTTACAGGTACCTTGTGCTCGCCGAAGAAATTCCGGATAGCATGAGCCTCGAGCGTGTCGCCGATTGGAGTCGAAGTACCGTGGGCATTCACGTACCCGACGACGTTGGGAGTGACTCCGGCGTCGCGAACAGCATTGCGCATGACGCGGAAGCCGCCCTCATGCTCCGGGGCAGGTTGGGTGATGTGATAGGCGTCCGCCGACATGCCGTAGCCGACTATCTCCGCCAGAATGGGAGCGCCGCGTTTGCGGGCGTGCTCGAGCTCTTCGAGAATCACGATGCCAGAGCCTTCGGCGATGACGAACCCGTCCCGGCCCTGGTCCCAAGGCCGGCTGGCTTTCTCCGGATCGTCGTTGCGCGTGGAAAGTGCGCGCATGGCGGCAAATCCGCCAACCCCCATGGGGGTCACTGCAGCCTCGGAGCCGCCGGCAATCATCACGTCGGCATCCCCATGCTGGATGATGCGGAACGAATCTCCGATGGAATGTGCGCTGGTTGTGCAGGCGGTGGCTGTAGCCTCGTTGGGGCCCTTGGCTCCAAAACGCATCGAGACTTGTCCCGCCGCCAGGTTGACGATAGCAGACGGAATGAAGAACGGTGAAATCTTCCGCGGGCCGCCCTCAATCAAGGCAGAGTGCTCGCGCTCGATGATGTCGAATCCGCCAATCCCGGAGCCGATGTGCACGCCGACGCGTTCGGCATTTTCGGGAGTAATCTTCAGCCCGGAAGCTTTGAACGCCTCGTCCGAGGCAGCGATGGCGAGGTGAATGAACCTTGCCATCTTTTTCACTTCTTTTTTTTCGACGTAATTTAGCGGGTCGAAGTTCTTGACCTCGGCGGCGATCTGGCAGGCGAAGTTGCTGGCGTCGAAACCGGTAATGCGAGCGACACCACTGCGCCCTGCGAGCAAGGACTTCCATACTTCTTCAGAGGAATTCCCCACGTCGCAAATCATGCCCAGGCCTGTCACCACGACCCGTCGGCCCAAATTACTTCCCTGCCTTGGCGTGCTTGCCAATGTAATCAACCGCATCCTGCACGGTGCGAATCTTTTCCGCGTCCTCGTCCGGAATCTCGATATCGAAGGCTTCTTCGAAAGCCATCACCAGTTCGACGGTATCGAGCGAATCGGCGCCGAGATCGTCCACAAAAGAGGCGCTCGAGGTGACTTCGCCTTCATCCACTCCCAACTGCTCCACGATGATCTGCTTTACTTTCTCGTCAACGGCTGCCATGTTCTCCTCGCTAGGCTCGATTAGATTTGAATTCTGATGCTTCGCTGGCGCATTAGCGCCGCTCTGTTTGACTTTCTCTGCCTCAATGTCATTGCCAGCATATACGCACTGCAGTACGAAAAAAGGCGAGTGTGTAGTTTAATTGTCCAGATGAATTAGTGTAAAGAAAGGGTTCTGTCGTTTGCGGCAAAACCGTGGTTAAGTTGGGATTGCACGTTGAAATCCTAACGGTTGGCCATCGTCGCGGTCAAACGAGGCCGAGGTTCAATCCAGGACGAGTATGCGGGCTGTGGTGCAGAGGGTGAGCCGCGCCAGAGTGCTGATTGGCGCATGGACAAGCGGCGAAATCGGGCGCGGACTGCTGGTGCTGCTGGGCGTGGGACATGGCGATACAGAGCAGGACGCGAATTATCTCGCCGAAAAGATTTCCGGACTTCGCATTTTCGAAGACGAAGACGGAAAGATGAACCGGAGCGTGCGCGATGTGGCCGGCAGCGTCCTCGCGGTTTCGCAGTTTACGCTTTATGGAGACGTGCGCCGGGGCAAGAGGCCTTCCTTTGACGATGCCGCACCGCCGGAGTCCGCGCGCCGACTGTATGATTTTTTTGTCGAGCGCATCCGTGCGGCTGGGCTGCCGTGCGAAACCGGGCGCTTTCAGGAGATGATGCAGGTGGAATTGATCAATGAGGGCCCAGTGACGATTCTGTTAGATTCGCGAAAATCTTTTTAGATATCCCGCATTGAGGACAAGACCTGATCGATGTCTTCCAAATCGCATTCATCGTGTGCCGAACAACGAAGCTGACAGATTCTGGCGTATGTACGCTCTGCTGTCGAATTTCCTGCCGGAGCTCGCCGCGGACATGTAGCGGATCAGTCCAAAAATAGGACGCTCGAACCAAGGCCGATCGAACTTGCCCACAATCGCCCAGGCGATGCCTGCGTAGCCGTTCGGATCGCGTCCGTCTAGTTCGTACTTGTCATTCAGGTTCACCGCGATCTGGTACGCTTCGCCGGGCGTGCGTGTCCATTCCAAAATCTTCTTCGCCCAATACATGCGGATGTAGTTGTGCATCCAGCCCTGCGTGACCATCTGCATCTGGGCGGCATTCCATAGCGCGTCGTGCGTCGTGGCATCCTCCAGTTGCTTCAGGCTGTAGAGCACCGGCCGTCGATCTTTGCAGTGTGCGGCTAGCGTGCGGTGAGCCCAAGGCTCGGCGCATTCAAAGTTGTCGTAATTCGGACTGGAGCGGACAAAATTTATAGACAGCTCACGCCATGTGATGATCTGGCTGAGAAAGGCGTCCTTGTCGGCGGGTGGAGCATCGGCATTCTGGACGGCAATGGCCACGTTGATCGGACTGATGTGTCCGAAGTGGAGATAGGGCGAGAGATGACTGGTGTGATCGATCTCCGGTCGATTGCGCCGCGTACTATAGCCCGCCAATTTTTCGCTGACAAAAAGCTGAAGCAGGCGCAGGCCTTCCGAGGTTCCGCCCGTCCAGCCTGAGACTGCCCGGACCGAGCGATCCAGCGGCCAGCCTCGGGTGATGTCACATTGCGGATCGAGCGAATCGGGAAGCCTGGTGCAGGGGACGTGTGCAATGGGATTGCTTGAAGGTACCAGGTAAACAGGAAGATGTGCTTGCAAACGGGGTCGAATCGTGCGCGCGGCATATTGAAATTTTTCCAGCAGCCTGGAGGGGACGACGACATCGGCATCAACCGTCCAAAAAGGAACCCTTAATTTCTTTGCTACGCTTCGGCGCCAGCTTTCCGGCTCGCGCATAGGATTTTCATCACCGACGACCAGTGCTGGATTTACTTCCCCGCAGAACTGCAGCAGACTGTGTGCGGGATAACGCCGCAGGACGAACCCAATTCTTCGACGGGAGAGAGCCAGCGCTATGTCGGGTATGCCTTGATTCAGAAAGGTGTAATGACGGAGATTGGCATGAGGATAGAACGGCACCGGCGCGAAAAATACAAAGACAGGTATGCGCAGAGCATTGGCAGCCTGCACGGCTACATCGAGGGCGGGATTGTCGATGCCCCGCTGTGCGCGCTGCATCCAGTAAACCACGCAGGTGCCATCGGGGTTTGGGGATCCACCGCGCCGCACGGTGACTCGAGGATTGGTGCCATGTTTGCTCAGTTGGTCCATGGAAGAATATTGAAAAGCCAGAAAACGGAGACCTTACATTTTGATGAAAGGCGCACTCGTCGGATGTCGCTGGATGATGGGAAAGCGCAAGAGGCGAGCGCCAGGTGAAAATCAGTCTTGATTATTTTCTCGGGAAGAAAATCAGGACCTTAAGTGGCCTTCAGGGTTGCGTCGGCAACTCGTGCGGCTTCGGCTGAGGCTCGCACCGAATGGGTTCGTAGGATATGCGCCCCGTTGAGGATCAGTGCGGTTTCGGCAGCGATCGTCCCAAACAGACGCTCCGCTGGAAAGATACTCTTTTCACCTCCCAGGGTGCGACCTATGAACGATTTCCGAGAGGCACCTGCAAGCAAGGGAAAGCCAATTTCCTGTAGTGCGTCCAGATGCGCAATAAGTGGATAGTTCTGGTCGAAGCTCTTGCCGAAACCGAAGCCCGGATCGAGCACAATCCGTTCGCGCCCTACTCCTTGTGCGATGACATTCTCGACCAGTTCCGTAAGCTCTTGTTTTACCAGGCCAACGACATCTGTCAGTGGCGGTAAGCTGTGCCATTGCTCGGGACGCCCCCTCATATGCATGAGGACAGCGCCGCATTGGAGATCCCTTACAGTGCTGAGCATCTGGGGGTCCCAGCGGAACCCGCTGACGTCATTCACAATCTCCGCCCCCGCGCCAACCGCGGCCCGGGCAGTGGCTGCTTTGTAGGTGTCCACCGAGATCACAGCCGCAGGATGTGTCCGCTTCAGGGCGAGAATGACAGGAATTACGCGTTTGAGTTCTTCCTCGGCTGAGACAGCGGGCATCGTTCTCGCCTGCTGTGAACTGGCGGAGACTGCTGTATCGACGCGAGCGCCAGGACGCGTGGATTCGCCACCTATGTCGATGATATCGGCGCCTTCGTCCAGCAATCGCGAAGCATGTTCGACCGCCTTGCCGACCTCGAGAAAATGTCCACCATCGGAGAAGGAGTCGGGTGTGACATTGACGACTCCCATGATCAGCGTGCGCTTGCCGAGTTCAAGCGAGCGCGAACCGAGATGCCATTGGAAGGTGGGCCGCATGCGCGACGATTCTAAATCAGTCGCCACGGCAGCATGCTCGCGGCGCTTCAAAGCACGCTTGAGGCCTATTTCTTGCGCATCGCCGCGCGTTTTCGCGAGGCATGTACTGCACCTGCGCCCGTTCCTCGCGGAGGTTTTCGCGCTCCTTCCAGGAGCTCTTTTAATACTGCGGCATTATTCAGCGTCTCATTCTTGGACGCAAAGAGCAGGGTCAGTCGTGGGCGCCCGTGAGCCAGTTCAAACAGGCTGTGCAAGGCGCCCTGATATTCCGGCAGGGCCAGTTCGTTGAGGTACTTCTTACGGAACGCTTGCCATTGATTGGGCTGGGCGTGATACCAGCGACGCAGTTCGTTCGAAGGTGCGACGTCGCGCAGCCATTCATCTATTGCCGCTCCGGCCTTGGTGAGGCCACGCGGCCAAAGACGGTCCACGAGAACACGGGTTCCATCATCGCGAGAGGGAGCTTCGTAAACTCTTTTGATCACTACTGCCATAAGGTCCCCAATTCCTGCTCTATCATTGTAAAGCGGCTTGAGTGCCCATACACGAGGATGGCTGATGCGATTGAGAGCTAGATGGCGCGTTGCTTCGACAGGAGGGCTTACGGGTCTTTTTGTATTCTCGCTGGCGATTATTACTCTCGTCGCGACTACCGCATGCGAGGTCGAGCGGCGAAAGTCGGATGCGGAACTCGGGTTGAACCCTCAACAAGCGGCTGGCCGAAAAATCTATGATGCCGAGTGCTCTCGCTGCCATGAGCCATACTCCACGCGCGGCAAGAAGGGTCCCGGCCTCAAAGGGATATTTCAGCGAAAGTTTCTTTCGTTGAGCGGATTGCCGGCGAACGATGACCGAGTGTCGGATATCATCCGGCTCGGCCGTAACGAGATGCCCGGATACAGCCAGAAACTGAGCGCGCAGGAGTTGCAGGACTTGCTTGCATATCTGCATACACTATGAAAACCGTCGCGAAAACGGAGCTATTTCGAGAGCTGCCCTCGGTGGACGAGGTGGTCCGATATCCCGCGCTCACAGGACTCATAGCCGGGCACGGTCAGAGTGCAATCACGGAGGCTGCCCGCCTGGTGCTTTCAAGGATCCGCAACGAAATTAGTTCTGGTTTGCTGGATCGCGCTGCGCTTCAACTCGCGCTGGAAGACCTAAGTGGCGCGATTCAAAAGCAAGTTGTGCGATCACTCTCTTATTCACTTCGATCGGTGATTAACGCGACCGGAGTGATTCTGCATACGAATCTGGGGAGAGCTCCCTTGGCGCAAGCGGCGCTAAGTCATGTTGCGGAAACGGCGGCTGGATACTCCAATCTCGAATTCGACGTTGAAGCCGGCGAACGCGGAAAGCGAGACGTTCATGTGGACCGGCTCTTTCGAAAGCTGCTGGTGGACTTGGATGCGGGATCGTCCCCGATGTCTCGGGATCCTGCACAAGCGGTCTCCACGATTGTGGTGAACAACAACGCTGCCGCTGTGCTGCTGGCGCTGAATACGCTGGCCGACGGAGGCGAGGTCATTGTCTCTCGCGGGGAACTGGTGGAAATCGGAGGCTCGTTTCGCATTCCTGACGTGATGACGAAATCCGGCGCCGTTCTGCGTGAGGTGGGGACTACAAACCGGACGCGCCTCAGTGACTACGAGATTGTGATCGGCGACCGGACGCGAGTGCTGTTGCGAGTTCATCGCTCCAACTTCGAGATGAAGGGGTTCACGGAGCGGCCGGCCATCAACGACCTCGTGGAGCTTGCCCGAAAGAAGGGCATTCCCCTCGTGGAAGACCTGGGCAGTGGCGCCCTCGTCGATCTGCACAACTTTGGCGTTAGAGGAGAGGAAGGTGTTATCGATAGTCTGCGTGCTGGAGTGGACGTCGTGACTTACAGCGGCGACAAACTGCTGGGTGGTCCCCAGACGGGATTGCTGACTGGCCGCCCCGATCTGATTTCGAGGATGCGAAAGAACTCCCTGTTCCGCGCTTTACGCGTTGATAAGTTGATCTATGCCGCGCTGGAGGGAACACTTCTGGCTTATGTCAAGCGCGATTACGATGCCATTCCAGTCCTGCGAATGATGCGCCTGAGTAACGGCGAGATCGGCAGGCGTGCCGAATTGGTTGCAGAAAAGCTGGTTTTTGACGGATCTAAATGGAACGTCGATGTGGTTGACGGCGAATCTGTGATTGGCGGTGGGGCAGCTCCATCTTCCGTTCTTCCTACGCGAGTTCTGGCATTGAGCCGGCCCGATTTCAACGCCCACGAAATATCTACTCGCTTGCGCAACTCGGATCCGCCCATTATCGCCAGGGTGGAAGACGAGCGCGTGCTCCTGGACCTGCGCACGGTCTTTCCGCAACAGGATCAGATCCTGGCCGAAGCCTTGCGGAGCATCGCTTAGCGTTCCTGCAGAATCGAACCCGTATTGGCAACCCTTTACACCATTGGACACTCGACGCGCACTTTGGATGAATTGGTCGCCGCGCTTCAGGCTCACATGATAGAGACGCTTGTCGACATTCGCGCATTCCCAATGTCACGCCGCTTGCCGCAATTTAACCGCGACGCTCTGGAGCAAAATTTGCCGACCGTCGGAATTCGATATATCTGGATGAAAGCACTGGGAGGGTATCGCAAACGAGTGCTAGCCGAGTCGCCTCATATCGCGCTGCGCAATCAAAGCTTCCGCAACTATGCCGATTACATGCTCACGCCGGAATTCGAGCAGGCCGCGGGTGAACTGACCAAATTAGCGGACGAGTCTCGCGTTTGTTACATGTGCGCCGAGCGGGTCTATTTCCGGTGTCATCGAATGCTGGTTTCGGACTGGCTGGTAGCTCACGGGCACGAGGTACTCCACATCGATGATACCGGGCCGGTGAAGCCGCACAAACCGCTGGGGGAAGGCCGCATGATTGATGGGCAATTGATCTATCGCGGTGATCGTTTGCTGTAAGATTCAAATCCAGGATGATCGTCGGCACGGGAATTGATATAGCAGAGGTCCCGCGGATTCAGCAATCAATAGAGCGCTTTGGGCAGCGTTTCCTTGCACGCGTTTATACGGCAGGGGAGATGCGGTACTGCGATTCCAAAGCTAATCGAGCAGAGCGCTATGCGGCACGCTTTGCCGCGAAGGAAGCGGCCATGAAGGCGCTTGGAACCGGCTGGAACCACGGCGTGCGCTGGCGCGATTGCGAGGTCGTGCGCCTGCCCGGAGGGCGTCCAACCATCCAGTTTCACGGCAAGGCGCAGGAGTTTGCCGCGAGGCTGGGCGTCAAGTACGCCGCTTTGTCGATCACCCATACCAAGGAACAGGCTTTTGCCCAGGTCATCCTCGAAGGCTGAATTGCCGGCGGACTCAAAAAAACTCTGCTGGGTTCATCTGCTAGACTGGCCCACTCTAAATCTATATGCAGGCAATCGAAGCCCCCGCGGTGTCGGTCCATAGCAGGACTGAAATTCCGGAAACCACATTACTAGCCGGTTTAGGACTCACCAGTTTCGCGGCTCTATTGCTGGAGTTGGCCCTGACGCGGCTATTCTCGGTCGTCCTTTTTTATCACTTCGCGTTCTTGGCGATTTCCATTGCTCTGCTCGGACTTGGAGCGGGAGGCGTTTTCGCCCACTTGTTGAAGGACCGACTTTCGAAAATTGATACGCGCAAATTGGCATCGCGGTTGTGCATGCTGAATTCGGTTTTGCTCGTCGCCGTGCTTGAGCTTGTATTGCATATCCCCGTTGCGCTCAACGTGGGGGCAGGAAATTTTCTTCGTCTTACAGCGCTTTATCTTGCGGCGGCTCTTCCCTTTTTTGTTACGGGATTGTTGTTTTCCATAGTGTTTGCG
>JBKOUZ010000174.1:0-19563 GCA_046723715.1 Acidobacteriota bacterium
GTGCGTCCCAGGTTCCAAGAACTAAGACGACTCGAACACCCAAGAATCACTGACCACAAAGTTGGCCACCGAGCACAGCGCAATCGCGATGGCATTGGCGACGAGATAATTCATTCCTCCGAATCCCACCATCACCTTCATCAGCGCGAGATTCCCAACAATGGACACAAGGCCCGCAGTGAGATTGAAGCGCAGGAATCTGGCAAAGGATCTTCGTGCGGACACCTCGATCCGATCAGCCCAGGTGAACTGCTCATGCCAAACAAAGTTGTGTACCACAGCCGCCTGAACTGCAATCGCGGTCGCCAGCAGATAATCAAACTGCAGCACACTTTTGATCAGGAACAACGCGGTGAACTGCACTGCAATCCCGGCTCCTCCCACCAGGTTGAACTTGCACCAGCGCACAAATCGGGATACCGCCCCGTGTCTCGCTGCAGCCGGCCTCATCGGGAAATCCTTTCTTCGCGGTAAAGCCGAAGCGTGTTCTGGACGGTAAAGAAAATAACCATGATCGACATTCCGAGTAAGCCGATCATCCCGCCAACATCAAACAGCCGGTACTGTCCCCCGAGAAAATGCACCCGAGGTTTCCAGAATAACGCCACATTCCCGACAGCTAGCAGAATCCGCAACTCTGTAGGCCCGAATCGCCAGAACGACAGGCGAAACTCACCCAACGTATGGGTGGCCAGGTACGACTGAATTGAGAGCATCAAGAACGCAACCAGCAAACCGGCCGCAAGAAAGGGATGCATGTAGCCCGACAGCGCGAGGCCGCCCATCAGAGCCACGGCTCCAAAGCTATCCACCATGTGATCCACATAGAACCCGTAACGTGGACGCAGACTCTGCCGCACCCGGGCCACAGTCCCATCCAAGGAGTCTCCCAACCAGTTCAGCGCCAGGCAAGCGATAACGGCAACCAGCCAGAAGCGATTCCCCAGGGCCAGCGCATAGAACAGGCCAGCCCCCACTTGTGCGAAAAAACCCAATAGCGTCAGGTGATCCGGCCCGATTTGCTGCGGCGTCCTCCCAGCCAGCCACACTAACAGGCGCTTTTCGCCCGAAGCCACCCAACTCTCCTGCACTCTCTTCGTCACTGCTATCGGCCTCATACGTCGGATTTCAAGCAGTACAGCCGGGTTAACCTGCTCGCAAAATTCTGTCAAGTTCTGGGACCCGGAAATTGCCATGCTCGCCTCCGTGCGCATCTACCTGCCGCGTTTTGCCGTATGAGCAATTTCTCCAATTCGCGGGCCCGGAGCAAGGCACAGAGCATCAAGTCGAGATCAACTAATGGTCAGCGCGTAAGCTCATGACAACAAAGGTCCGATTTGCGCACATCAACTAATGCGTCAGTTGACGGGATCCAGGTGGATAGCCTCTGGGAGGTGAAATGAACGTTGAAAGGAGATTCGCCAATTAATCTTTGGTGCTGAAGGGAAGCACACGTGACCGGTTTGAGCCGTCTTCGAAAGCATGCCCTACCTGGAGCCGACGATCCCCCGTACCGACTGAATCAGTTTGTCGGAATCGTAGCCGACGCCGTCCTTAAATACGATCTCGACATTCTCGATGTCCTCAATTTTCCTGGAAGGATCGCCCTTAATCACCACCAGATCCGCCTGTTTGCCGGGCGCGATTGTGCCGATGCGGTCCAGTTCCCCGAGATACTGCGCTCCGTTGTATGTCGCGACGTGAATCGCCTCCACTGGCGTGAACCCTGCCTCCACTAGCAGTTCCACCTCGCGTTGGTCTCCGAAGCCGGCTATCACCCCGCCCATGCCAGTCGGATCCAGCCCAGCCAGTAGCAGTCCGCCAGCCTTCGAGAAGGCATACTCAAATTCCAATTCTTTCTTGAACGCTGCGGGCAAAGGCGATTCATCGCTGCCGTAATTCTTCCGCAGGAAACCGGAGTCGCTCGAGCGTACGCGATTCGCCAGCACCGCACTGCGCGCATCCGGCGATAGGGCATCCAGGATCCGCTTCTGCATCGTAGGCCGCCCCGTGAAACTTCCCATCTCAAACACCGGTAAGGTCGAGGTGACTGCCACATGATGCTGCACCAGGTACGCAATGGTATCGTGCAGCGGCCCAGATTTCACATCCAGCTTTGCCATCCCAGCCGGGTCTTCTGGCTCGTCTGGACACACATCCGGCTTCTTACCCGGCAAAAACTCGGTATCGACGAAGAGCCCGTGTTCCAGATCATCAATGCCCAGATCGGCTGCTTCGCGAAAATTCACCGCGCAAAGGTGCCCGGTGACTTTGGCTCCCCGCTTGTGCGCAGCCTGAATCGCCGCCCCCAATTCGGCCCGCGTGATGAACATGTAGGCTTTGAAATTATCTACACCCTGATCCAGCCAGAAGTTCACGGTCTTCACGGCTTCGTCTGGACCGCTCAGCTGGTGCAGCTGTGGGGCCCAAGATCCCGCTCCTTCGAGATAAGGCCCGGTCACGTGCATCTTGGGCCCTGGCATGAGGCCGGAATCGATTCTCTTTTTCAGCTCGAGATCCGTATAGGGCTCAATGGAACCGGTGGTGCGAATCGTGGTAACCCCCGCTGCCAGGTATAGCCGCGGAAAGCTGTATCCCATTTCGCCGAAGATCACGTTGCCCATGGGATAGAACATGTGGTCATGCATCCCCACAAGTCCGGGAATCACGGTGCAGTCGTGCAGGTCGAGCACCTGCGCGTCACTGGGAATTTTGGCCGAGGAAGCTGCGCCCAAAGAGTCGATTTTCCCTTTGCGGAGAACGATTGCCTGATCCTCGAGCGGGGCGGCGCCGGTTCCGTCGATTACCCTCACATGAGTCAGAGCGACGACGGGCGCATCGACCTTCACAAAGCTCCGTACTTCAGGTGAAAGCGTTTGTCCCGCCGCACAGCCAACCATCAGTAAGAACGTCAGGACTGTTTGCATGTGTACTTCGGAAAGCGATCGTTTTTGCATCTCGGTTGCCTAATTTCGAAATCCCAACCTAGCGCGTAAACCCAAGAAATGCACATCTTCAGAACCAAGTGCCTGCGCGGTATCGCCGGTAATCATCTCCAAACGTCGATTCCAGCACAGCTGCTTCCTTCTCTGCGCGCCAAATCTGCAGCGGAATCACCACCACAAAACCCAGCAGCCACACCGGACGCCCCAGCGTCAGAGCCAACCCCGCCAGCGTGCACGATCCGAACAGATAAATAGGGTTACGAATTCTCGAATAGATCCCGTGACTGACGAGCTTGGTGGCCTGCGCGGAGACGGTGATAGCAGTCCCCAGGTGAAACCGTGCCACGCTCCACAAGACAAATCCTACCGAGAGCAGAACCAATCCGAGCAACTGCATCGCGCTCCACGAAGTCGGGGGAAACCTGTGAATCGTGGCCCAGAGCGCCACTGCGACAGCCACGGTCAAGATGCTGTTAATCACGAATTTTCGAGACATGGTCCCTCCCCGGTGAACCAAATTAACTCAAGAGCTACCGGCTCGCAAATGATTCCGCTTCAAATGGCATGGTCGTGATCATTCAGCGCTGAAGCCCCACCCGGGCTGCCCTGTTAGAATCGAAAATTAAGCCGCACCTCATGGACGCCGCCAAGATCCGCAATTTCGCGATTATCGCGCACATCGATCACGGAAAGTCCACGCTGGCCGACCGCCTGCTGGAGCTTACCGGATCGCTCACCGCGCGCGAGATGCAGGCGCAGGTGCTTGATTCTATGGACCTGGAGCGCGAGCGCGGCATTACAATCAAGGCGCATGCCGTGCGCATGGCGTACACCGCGCACGATGGCGAGACTTACCAGCTGAATCTGATCGATACCCCGGGGCACGTGGATTTCTCTTACGAGGTCTCGCGCTCCCTGGCCTCTTGCGAAGGAGCCTTACTGGTCGTGGATGCCTCGCAAGGGGTCGAGGCGCAAACCCTGGCCAACTCTTACCTGGCGATTAATCACGGACTCGAGATCATCCCGGTGATCAACAAAATCGACCTGCAGAGCGCCGACATTCCGCGCACCAAGGAAATGATCGAGAGTGCCGTCGGGCTGGACGCCACCGACGCCGTGCTCATCAGCGCCAAGACCGGCCAGGGCGTTCCCGAGGTGCTGGAAGCGATCGTAAAGCGCGTTCCGCCGCCGAAAGGCTCGCCCGACAATAACCTGCAGGCACTGGTTTTCGACTCCTGGTTCGACGCCTACCGCGGCGTCATCGTTCTCGCCCGCGTATTTCAGGGAACGCTGCGTAAGGGGCAGAGAATCCGTCTGATGTGGAATGGCACGACCTTTGACGCGGAAACCCTCGGCGTCCTCACCCCGAAGCCCGTAGAGATTGAGCAACTGCAGGCCGGAGAAGTTGGGTTCCTCATTGCCAATATCAAAAACGTCGCCGATACCAAGATCGGCGACACGATCACCGACGACGCCAATCCCGCGATCGAGCCGCTGCCGGGCTTCGAAGAGATCAAGCCCATGGTCTTCGCGGGACTCTACACGGTCGATGCCCATGAGCACACGCAACTTCGCGAGGCTCTCGAGAAATTGCGGCTCAATGATTCCTCGTTCTTCTTCGAACCCGAAAGTTCGGTTGCGCTTGGGTTCGGATTTCGTTGCGGCTTCCTCGGACTGCTTCACATGGAAATCATCCAGGAGCGGCTCGAGCGCGAATTCAATCTCGATCTCATCACTACCGCCCCTGGCGTGCGCTACAAGATCACAAAGACCGACGGAGAAGTCGTTGAGATCGACAATCCATCACGATGGCTGAATCCTAGTGAGATCGCCAAAGTCGAGGAGCCGGTGATCCTCGCGACGATCCTTACCGGGGAAGAATATGTCGGCGGAATTCTCGCACTGGTGGAAGAAAAACGCGGCAAGCAGAAGACTTTCGAGTACGTCTCGTCCACCCGGGTGATGCTGCACTATGAGTTACCGCTGAACGAGATCGTGCTGGATTTCTACGATCGGCTGAAGTCCGTTTCACGCGGATACGCCTCGCTGGACTACCACCTGGCCGGCTATTGGGATTCGCCAATGGTCAAGCTCGACATTCTGGTTGCAGGCGAGCCAGTGGATGCGCTCTCCATTATCGTGCACCGCGACTTCGCCTACGAACGCGGAAAAGCGTTGGTGTCAAAGATGCGTCAGTTAATACCTCGCCAGATGTTCGAAGTGCCGATCCAGGCTTCAATCGGCGCGAAGATCATCGCCCGCGAGACGGTTGCAGCCATGCGCAAGAACGTTTTGGCTAAGTGTTATGGCGGCGACATCAGCCGCAAGCGCAAGTTGCTCGAAAAGCAAAAAGAGGGAAAGAAACGCATGAAGCGTATCGGCCGCGTGGACATCCCCCAGGAGGCCTTTCTGGCAGTACTCAAAGTCGGCGAGGGCAGTTGATGTATAGCTGGCGTATGCCTGAGGGTCTCGATAACGCTCCCCAGCGCGTAAGCAAATCTGTAATTTCGATTTGTCGCATAACTATTACGCTCGGGGCAATGACTTACAAGTCCGTCAATACTCGCTGAAATCGCTGCGAAAAACGAAAGTGCTAGACCCTCGAAATGTGCAAATCTCAAATTGCACGATGATGACGTCATCTTCCGTACACAAGTGTATTAACAGCAGATGAATTATATAAGTGATTACTATTCAGGGCTTTAACGGCTGGAAATCGCAATTGATAGAACCGACCGCTCGGTCTCTGGTGCGCGCTTCTTAAAGGGGAGCTTTCGAATCCACAAAGTTTTCCACAGGAGCTTGGTGTCCCGCGACAAATCTCGCAAGCCTAACTTCCTACAGTACTTACCGGGGAAGAACTCTACAGGAAAGACCTTAGCTAGTCATTATTCGTCAGGAGCGACCCCGCCTTCGGCAAGTGACTCGAACCTAGTGCAGTGCTTCAGGAATGCCATCTTCACTCGGCCGATGGGGCCATTGCGCTGTTTGGCGATGATGATCTCTGCGCGACCCTGCAATTCCGGATCGTCCTGCTTGTAGACTTCTTCGCGGAAAATAAACATTACTAGGTCGGCGTCCTGTTCGATGGATCCGGATTCGCGCAGGTCGGCGAGTTGCGGACGGTGATCTCCGCCCCGGCTCTCCGGAGCGCGGCTCAACTGCGACAGCGCGATCACCGGGACACTTAACTCTTTTGCCAATGCCTTGAGCCCGCGGGAAATTGCTGAGACTTCCTGGGTGCGATTCTCAAAGCGCTTGCCGCCGCCGGACATCAGTTGCAAGTAGTCGACGATGATCAGATCCAGCCGGCCCTGCGCCTGCTTCAGGCGGCGTGCCTTCGCGCGCATCTCGCTGAGGGAAATGCCCGGCGTGTCATCGATAAAAATCGGAGCATGCGCCAACTGCTCCATAGCCCGAACCACCTTTTTGGTATCGTCCTGCCACAAGGACCCGGTGC
Organism: Acidobacteriota bacterium; assembly: GCA_046723715.1. Taxonomy (GTDB): domain Bacteria; phylum Acidobacteriota; class Terriglobia; order Terriglobales; family Acidobacteriaceae; genus Sulfotelmatobacter. Next base: position 6,406 of record JBKOUZ010000174.1, read on the forward strand.
GCATTTTATGGGCGTCCACTCGCGCCTGCGAACACAGCAAGCGCATCAATAGTGCCTCGCGTGACATTTCCAGCGAGAAGACTCCCACCACCTGCTGATCTTCGATGGAAGCATTCTCCGCAATATTCATTACGAACGCCGTCTTGCCCATGGAGGGCCGCGCCGCAATGATTACCAGGTCCGACCTCTGCAATCCGGAAGTCATCTCGTCGAGATCAGTGTAATGCGTGGCCAGGCCGGTGATCCTTTGACCCCGCTGCAGCAGCGCATCCACTGACCCGAAGGTCTCGCGCACGATATCCTGCACGCCCATGAAACCGCGCCCAATGCGCTTTTCCGAGAGCTGAAAGATGGCAGCTTCGGTGTCGCTGAGCACGTCCTCGGCAGAGTCGGATTGATCGCTCGCTCTCGCGATGGCAGTGCTGGCGGCTGAAATCACTCCGCGCAGCAGGGCCTTGTCGCGGACAATCTTGACGTAGTGGTCGATGCTGGGCCGCTCGGGCACGCCCTCGACCAGGCTCGACACATACGCCACATCGCCAATCGGCTGCAAATCCTTGCGCCGCTCGAGTTCCTCAATGAGCGTGATCATGTCGATCGGACGAGAGGACTCCGCCAAATCCACCATTCGCGAATAAATCCGCCGGTGCGAGTCGAGAGAGAAATCCTCGATACGAAGATGCTCAGCTGCCTGGTTGTAAGCAAAGTTGTCGAGCAGGATGGCGCCTAGAATTGAGCGCTCCGCTTCCACATTGGCGGGCAGCGTGCTGACTGTGTAATCGGAAGTGGCCAAGGAATCTTCTCTCAAAAAGTTTTGCTTGCGGAGACCCGAACATACTCGCGACCACGTTGTGAATGCGAGTGCACCATGCTAGGAAAAGTCAGCCAAATGCAATTTTTTTTAATTGACCTTTAGGCCGCTCTCAGTGTAGGCGAAGAAAATGCGAATATCAAGCGGCAGGCGTTCGGTCGAGGCTGATGTCCAGAATGGAAAGCCAATTACCCAGGAAATGGTTTAAACGATTCCGGCAGTAAACATCAGGTAGCGAATACCACTACCCCTCTAACCTGAGTGCCATGAGCCAAAGCTGGCGCTAACAGCTAGGAGCTAAAAGCTAGAATGCGGTCCAGGGCCAGCCACCCCGGACCGCATCTGACGTGGTTCCTGCGCTCTGCCTGAGTCACCGCGGAAGCGGCGCTGTGACTGCTTCGGCCAGCGCTCCAAGGAGCGCATAGCGAAAGACAAGTGCCGGTCCGTGCTCTTGCGATCACGACCAGCACGGCTGCGGGGTAGCCAGCGGCCTTCCTGCTTCGTAAAGCATTGGGGGAGGAGGCCGCAACGCCCGGGCAACCAGTTTGCGCTCTCGCACCTTCTGGAAGTCTTCCCCTCCGGTAATTCGCTTTCGAGAATCACCGGCTGCCGCTGGCCTGCCGCAATCATCCAGCAAGCTCAAGAACTCTCACGTTTCGCTGCACCCACTGTCGTCCACTTCGTTCTGGGCGGCAATACAAAAGGCTCCGTCGCTTGTGAAGAAGCTGTGGACCATAACACTTCCCTGTGGAACAACGAGGAAAACTAAGGATTAATCTTGTCGGAGGGGTGCATTCCTGTGTTCAATGTAAACCGGTTGCCGCCCAATTCGTCCAACGCTTCATACCCGGGAGCGGGCGTTGAGCTGAATATTTTGTCTTCACCTTTCCTAGAATGCATGCTAGCGCGGCGTTTCATTTTCCGAAGGAGAGTGTTGCTTCTCCTACCGACAGGAAACATTGCGCATGCTACAGTGCTCGCCACAATATCCTCGCAAACATAACAAAATCATGGACAGTGCATTTCTCATTCCTGTAAGGTGTCCGCCAAGAACGTTGGAGTCCCTTCACGTGCGGGAAGAGACTCAATCAACGAAGATTTGTATCGTCTGCAAGCGTCCGATCACTGCAGAGCAGCGTCCGTCTGTCCAATTGGCGAACGGCGATGAGATCCATGTCGAGTGCTGGGAGGCGTACGACAAGGCCCGCCGCCCTAAAGGCTGAACGATGCTGTGGCAGAAGACGAAAAGCTGCACCACTTTTCGAAATCACTCAATAGTCCAACGGTCAAAACTGCCTTCAACCCGTAGCACGGTTGACTTCTTCTCCGGTATTTCGTCTCTTTATCGACGACGGGCAGTGACTCTCGGGCACCGCCCCGCAGGCCGCGCCAACTGATGACCAGACACGCAATTTTCTGTGCATGCGCTGCCCTGCTGGTGCATTTATCGTTCGTGCCACGGTCGCAGGCCCAGGAGCATGACCGCGAGTATTGGCGCGAGATCGTTCAGCATAAATATTCCATTCCCGAGAATGAATCAGCGGACGCGCTCGCCCGCGAATTAAGCACGCTGTTGGGATCTCCAGATCCCGAACTGCGCGATGATCTTGCCTACTCCATACTGGGCACCTGGATCCATCGCAATCTGGTGTCACACAATACCCTGCTCTCTCTGACCGATGAATGGCGTACGAACCTGACGAGCGGAATCGGCGAGCGCGGGACGAATTCTGTTTTGAAGCGCTCGTTTTCGGCTCTGTGTCTCTCAGAGGCGGCGAAACGCGAAGCCAAAGCGGCCTTCATGGGATCGCAGCGATATCACAACCTCATGTCGGAAGCGATCGCCTATCTGCAAGCGGAGCGCGATCTGCGCGGGTACGATGCCGACCTGCACTGGATCCACGCAACCGCGCACACAGCCGACCTGCTGGGTGCCTTGGCTGATAGTCCCATGCTGACGAACGACGAGGCCTCAAGCATCCTCCGAGCCATCGCTGCCAGGGTTTCGACGGCTCCGGAGGTCTATACCCAGGGAGAGCAAGATCGTTTGGCTGCGGCCGTGGTGTCCGTGATTCGCAGGAAAGATTTTGACGTCGCTGCGTTTGAGCCTTGGCTCGCCGCGCTGCAGAATGAAGACCGCGATGTGTGGACGCAGACCAGCTTCGCGTCCTTGGCTCGCTATCAAAACCACAGCTACCTGCTGCAGGCGTTGACCGTGCGCCTGTCACTCGAACCCGCATCCGCGAAATCCGAGCAATACCGGAGGGAAGTCCTCAAGGTACTCGCTGATCGATAGCTCTGTCCGATTTCGCACACTCCAGTCCGTCACCGGTCAAGAAATCGCTTCGAGAGGGCGTTAGGAATCTCGCTGGCCGTTTCGTCCCAATTGTTTACACATTTCGGCATGTGGTATGGAATGTGCTGTGCCACAAATTGCCAACCTGTCCTGACGTAAGGGAACCACCGCGAGGTTCACGTATGGGAAATATAATTCAAGATTTGCGCCACGCTTTCCGTATTCTGCGCCGCAGTGCGGGATTCACCTCGGTTTCAGTGCTCACGCTGGCCCTCGCGATCGGAGCTACTACGGCCATCTTCAGCGTCGTCTTCGGAGTCCTGCTGCGGCCGCTGCCGTACAGCAACCCGGACCGCATCATGGCGATCTTTGAGGTCAGCACACGGGGCACATGGTCGCGTCTCGCCGATCCCAACTTCGACGACTTCCGCGACCAGAACCATACCTTCCAGAGTATTGCCAAGTACTCGAACTACGTCGTTTCCATTTCAGGCGGTTCGCAGCCCACGCGCACGATGATGGCCAGCGTGACGCCGCAGTTTTTGAAAATCTTCCGCGTCCAACCAATGATCGGCCGCGACTTTCTGCCCTCGGATGCAAAGAAGGGCGCAGCACCGGTTGCTCTGGTCAGCTACGGATACTGGAAACAGTATCTGGGCTCGCCCTCGAATCTCTCCCAGTCGCATCTGAAAGTCGACAACGCGATCTACTCGCTCATTGGCGTTCTTCCCGAAAACTTCCAATTTCCCGGCGATACTGGCGTTTGGGTCCCCGCCGATCTCGAGGGCGAAAATCCCAGCCGCACTTCGCACAACTACAGCGCCGTCGGACGGCTTCGGGATGGGATAACTGTGCAGCAAGCGCATGCCGAGATCAGCACCATCGCCCGACGCATTCATGACAGTGCCAGTGATCAGAACGACTTTCTTTTGAAAGATGCGGAGGTCGTTGCCTTGCACGATTCCATGACGCGCCCGACTCGTTCAGCCCTGTTAATCCTTCTCGGCGCAGTCGGATTTCTGCTGCTCGTCGCCTGCGCCAACGTCGCGAACCTGCTGCTCGCGCAGGCTTCAGTCCGAGAGCGTGAACTCGCCGTCCGCAGCGCCCTGGGTGCAGCCCGCGGACGCCTCATCCGCCAGTTCCTCACGGAAGCGTCCCTGCTCGCGCTGGTCTCGGGCGCGCTGGGCACCCTTGGCGCATACCTCGGTGTATCCGGCTTGCTCGCGCTCGCTCCGGCAAGTCTTCCCCGCCTCGACAGCATCTCGATCAACCCCCCGGTGCTCCTCTTCGCGCTGCTGCTTTCGAGTGCGGTTGCCATTGGCCTTGGCGCTTTCACCGCCATCCGCGCCACTTCGGGCAACGTCCGAGAAGCTCTCGGCGAAGGCGGACGCTCGCAGGCCGGCTCACTGGCGAGCCAGCGCCTGGGCCGCGGCATAGTCGCTGCGCAAATTGCAATCACGCTCGTCCTCGTCATCGGCGCGGGACTCCTCGGCCGCAGCCTGATGAAAATCCTCGAAGTCAACCCGGGCTTCCGCCTCGACAAGATCGTCACCATGGATGTCACGCTTCCGTGGCCGGGATGGACCGATGACAAGGCAAAAGCGGCAGAGGTGAACTTCTTTTCCAATCTCATTGCACGCCTCAAACAGATTCCCGGCGTCCGTCATGTCGGTGCAACGAACGGCCTGCCCATGGATGGTGGCCTGCCCAACGGCCTCTTCTTAGTGATGACCCAGGACGAACTACCCAAGACTCCGAACAACGTTGATGAGCTCGGGCGGGAGTTCGATCTTCTCTTCCAGCAGAAGCAGCGACTCGGTGAAGCAGAGTACTGTATCGCCACCGCCGGATATTTCCAGGCTCTCGAGATCCCGCTGATTCGCGGACGAATGTTCGACGACCGCGACACTGCTGACGCCCCGCATGTCGCCCTCATTAGCGAATCGCTGGCGCGCAGCCGCTGGCCCGGTCAGGATCCCATCGGACGTACCATCGAGTTTGGCGGCATGGATGGCGACATGCGCCTGCTGACCATCGTCGGCATCGTTTCTGACATTCACGAGAATGGCCTCGACGCGCCGCCGCGGCCCACCGTTTACGTGGACTTGTTTCAGCGTCCGCGCCCCGCCATCTCGGTGACGATGCTGAGCGATGCCAACACGCAGATGATCACGACTGCCGCACGCGGGATTCTGCAGGAACTGAATCCGGAAATTCCCGCGAACTTCCGCACTCTCCAGCAGGTCTATTCCGCCTCGCTGGGATCAAGGCGCTTCAACCTGATCCTGATTGCCTTCTTCGGAGTAGTCGCGTTAGTGCTCGCCACTGCAGGCGTATTTGGCGTGATGGCATACTCGGTCAGCCGCCGTACGCGCGAGATCGGCGTCCGCGTTGCGCTGGGCGCGCGCTCCCGCGACGTCCTGAAGATGATTCTCAGCCAAGGATTGCGCACCATTCTCATTGGCTTGCTGATCGGTCTGGCCGGATCGCTGGCGCTCACTCGGACAATGACATCGTTACTGTTCGAGGTCACGGAAACGGACCCGCTGACCTTCGCTGCAGTGATCGCGTTGCTGATCGCCGCCGCGTTGCTGGCCTGTTACATCCCTGCAAGGCGCGCGACCAAGGTCGATCCCATCGTGGCGCTGCGCTACGAGTAGCTCGACTGATTCCATGACGGTGCCCCACCCTTCTCGCGTTTGTGCGAGAGAGTGGGGCTTTTGAATCTCCTTTCACAACCAACTCTCTTTAGCTCAGTCCGAGCAAGATAGGGCAACTTCGCTAAGTACTACGGTGTAGTCTCTCCCACGAAAGACTGGCATGAAACGTTGGGGTGCCAATTTACGAATGCACCATCGGGATTGTCCTTCCACGCCCAGACATGCAGGGTGTAAAACGCCGGCAGTCCGAAGCGATTGGGCGCCTCGAAGTAATGAAAGATCTGACCCATGAGCTGGGGGGGAACGCCCGGATGCGCTGCGTCCCAACTGCTGGCGATCACCAGGTAGTCGGCACCAGTCAGCTTCACGCTGCCATCGGGCTGAGCCTCGTAGAGTACAATCTGCGGACGGCTGACGTCGATGATGCCGTTCCCCACCAACGTGTCGTTCACATAATGGAGCCCCATGGCCCCGAAATCGTCTCCGCTGACGCAGCCGAATTCCAGCCTGTATCCAGCGTTTTCAGCAACTCTCACGTCCTGAAAGCGCGCGGTCGCTTCGCGCACAGCCCGGACCAGGGCACCACGCTGCCTCCTCTGGTCCGCGGTAATCTCGCTGTGCGAATGACCCGTTTGCGCCGGCGCATGTAACGGGCAAATGCTCATAAACACAAGCGCGAGCGCTGAAAAGTGCAGCCGGGTCGCGAGGTGACTGAATTTCGTAGGAATTTGCGGAGTACTCATTGGAATTATCTCCTGTTTGTAAATTTTGGGTTATTTACCGGCAGGGCCGACGCTTGCGGGCTTCCTCGGCAGGGGTTGGCTGTCGAGAATCCACTCCGTAAAGCGTCTTCTCACCTGGATTTCGTCTCCAGAAACGTCGCCGCAGAGTGCCTAACCTTGCCTGGTGATGGAAACTTACGAGGATTCGAGACGAGAGTAACGAAGCATGACCAAAGAAAAGCCAAAAATCAGCGCGCGAGCAATGAGCAATGGGTTCTGCCTGCAGTGCTATTGGTCGTGCCAATGGAAGAGCTTATGTATTATCGTCCACTCGCCATTCCGCTTCAGCGAAGTGAATATGTCCGAGGCTCGCGCGTTCGTGCCAGCCAACTTGCCTGACCACCGTTGCACTTCCAAATGCAAGACGATGCTCTCGATGATTTCGATAGGGGCAGAGCGAGGATTGAGATTCGGCGCCGGACCGTTCTCGGTGACCATTTGAACACGTGCTCCAGATATTGTTGAGGTAATCGCCCTTTTTTTGGACCTTCCGTAATCTTCTGTCGTTTGCGGAGGTGGAACATACTCCTTTAGATCTATGAATGGTCCATACCCCCAATGGCGGAGTCCTCGCGTGCGGATGGGCAGTACGACGCCCGCCATTCTGCGTCTGGCTGACGGGCGGCAGCATCGGGGACAACTGGACGCCTTGTCGCTGACTGGCGGCTTGCTCAATCTGCCTTCTGTCCTGGATCCGGGTTCGCGCCTTAAAGTGTTGTTTGTGACCCGCACCGGGCCGGTGTTGGCCTCGGTGGAAATGCTCCCTCCCATTTCTACGACTGGGCAGCCGTTTCAATTTCTTGCCATCGAAGAAGGTCACCAGCGCCGGTTGCGCGAGGTCGTTCAGTCCTCGACGGAAACGGTTCAGGATGCCTGGGTCGCGAAGTATAGGGCTGCGCTGGCGCGTGCGAAGCCGGAGTCGCGAGGGCTGTTCCGATCGATGCTTCGTCCATTTGCGCTGCTCGCGCTGATGGGAAGTGTGGCTTACCTGCTTGGTCCCCAATTGCTGAAGTAATCTGCGGTGCCGCTCGGGGCTGGATGCTGGAGGGCGGACGAGGCGTCGGCTCCTACACAAGCTGTCTGTTGCCCCATCCATAAACGCGAGCAGCGCTTGAACCGCCGTATTATGCAGGTTGCCACAATTCGATGGGATTTCCCTCAGGGTCACGAAGACGAGTGAAGCGCCCAATGTTGGGATAAGATTCCGGGTCTTTAACCTCAATTCCTGCCGTTCGTAGCTGGGCTACCATTTTGCCGAGATCGTGCACGCGAAAGTTCACCATCCACACCTTGTCAGGATCTCCAAAATATTTGGAGGTCTGGGGAAAGGGACTGAACGCAGTTGGTCCGGCCTCTTGTTGCCAAACGGTTCCACCATCGCTCGTGGGTGTGAGTGCGATGCCTAAATGTTGCAGGTACCAGTTCGCCAACGCTTTGGGATCATGAGCGCGGAAGAAGACCCCCCCAATTCCGGCTACTTTTTCCATTTCCGTTCCTCCTGATTCATGTTTAGCAGCTGCGCTCGCAGGCGGAGCAGGGCTCGCTCGCCGTGTGGGATTCTGTGCCGACATGGGTATTTCAATCCGGGGCAGAATCAAGCTGGACCCGAAAGCATAGGACAAAATGTGAAGTAGTTGCCGTCGTGGAAAGGTCATTCCATGCTCCTCCCAAGACTTGGTGTGAGCGCAGCTAGGATACCTCCGGGGATGGACTTGTGAAAGTGTCCCGGGGACAGCAGACGTTGCAAGCCACGTCTCTACAGATCTGCAAGAAAGCCATAGCCCGAGAGTCACTCAGGGTTTGAGCATGGGTACTAACAGCCGCCTGCATTTCTCATTCTAGTGCGACTCAGAAGGTGGTCGAGTTGTCCGTCTAGACGATCAGTATCAATCCCAGAATTCCCTTTCAATTTGGCGGCAATTGGCGAGGCCAGTGCAAATCCAAGAGTGCCACTCAGGCAGCTTTGGAACGAATTGGGGAGGATCGCGGGCCTCGTCCCAATTTGGAACAAACAAAAAGGTCCAGTCGTAACTGTGCCCAACATTATCGGTTTGAGCTGCGTGAATTTCAGCTTGCGCTGACTGCCGCCCGCCACAGTTCTGTGTTATCCCCGAACACTGTCATCCTGAGGCACCGTGATTTGGCGACGGGAACTGTGCCCTCCGCCGCCAGAGCCGAGACTCCGAACAACTCCACAGATCATTCTGTCTGCCTAAGGCGCGGCCCTCAGAATGACAAAGGGCGATGCAAGAAAAAGGCACGGCCGAAGGCCGTGCCCAACAATTATCCGTGTTGATCTGCGTGAATCGGTGGCTATGACCTTAGTCGCGCACTCCATCCATAAAGGCGCGGAGTTTGCGCGAGCGGCTGGGATGACGCAGCTTCCGCAAGGCTTTGGCTTCGATCTGGCGGATGCGTTCGCGGGTTACCGCGAAGCTCTGCCCGACCTCTTCCAGAGTGTGCTCGCTGCCGTCTTCCAGGCCGAAACGCATTTTGATTACTTTCTCCTCGCGCGGGGTCAGCGTGCGCAGGACCTGTCCTGTCTGGTCCTTCAGGTTTACGTTGATCACCGCTTCCGCGGGAGAAACTACCGCGCGGTCTTCGATGAAGTCGCCCAGGTGCGAATCTTCCTCTTCGCCGATTGGGGTTTCCAACGAGATCGGCTCCTGCGCGATCTTGAGCACCTTGCGCACTTTGGCGACAGGAATGTCCATGCGCTTGGCAATCTCTTCCGACGTGGGCTCGCGTCCCAGTTCCTGCACCAGCTGACGAGACGTCCGGATCAGCTTGTTGATGGTTTCGATCATGTGCACTGGAATACGAATCGTGCGGGCCTGGTCGGCAATCGCGCGGGTGATAGCCTGACGAATCCACCACGTGGCATACGTCGAAAACTTGTAGCCACGGCGGTATTCGAATTTGTCCACGGCTTTCATCAGGCCGATGTTACCTTCCTGAATCAGGTCGAGGAACTGCAGCCCGCGGTTGGTGTACTTCTTGGCAATCGAAACTACGAGACGCAGGTTAGCCTCGATCAGTTCGCGCTTGGCCTGCTCCGCGTCCATGTCGCCCTGGATGATCTCGCGCTGCGTGCGCTTGAGTTCCGGGAACGACACTCCGGTTTCGAGTTCCAGTTTCTCGACTTCGCCGCGGATGGCGCGCGCCTGCCGGCGGTATTCCTTCTTCTGCTCTTCGCTGCGAGTGGCGTCGGCCTTGCGCTCCAGGTTGTTGGCCTGGCGGTCCAGAGAGCGCATGCCATCGACAGTCTTGTTGAGCCGCTCGATCAGCCGCTTGCGCTCGGTGTTGGTGAAGCCGAGTTTGCGAAGCGCGATGGAGACGGCGATTATCGCGCGAGCCAGCTTGCGGCGGGCCCGGCGGTGGTCTTTGGGCTTTTTCTTTTCGGAAACTTCTTTGAACTTTTCTTCGAGGACCTGCGCCTTCTTGTACAGCTTGGCCATGTCATCGATTTTCCCGGTGAACTCATTGAGGCGGTTCTGCAGGATCTCGTCGGTGATTTCTTCTTCATCGAACGTGACCACTTCCTTGATCGAGCGAACGTTTTTCTTGAGATCTTCGCCCAGATTGAGCAGTTCGCGAATCACGATGGGCGAACGCGAAAGCGCTTTCAAGACGCGGATCTGCCCGCGCTCGATGCGCTTGGCGATTTCCACCTCGCCTTCGCGCGTGAGCAGCGGCACGGTTCCCATCTCGCGCAGGTACATGCGGACAGGATCATTGGTTTTTTCCAGAGCGCCGGGGGTGAGGTCGAGTTCGACGTCCTCCCCTTCTTCTACATCTTCGAAACCTTTTTTATCGAGTCCGGCGGAAGGCAGCTTGGGGCCTTCCAAGACATCGATACCCTGCGTACCGATGGTAGTCAGCAGATCGTCAAGGTCTTCGGGACTGTGCACGTCATGCGGTATGAGGTCATTGACCTGGTCATACGTGAGATATCCCTTTTCTTTTCCTGTGTCGATCAGCTTTTTGATGTCGTCGAACTTGTCGTCAAGAGCCAAGAGGTGTCCTTAAACTGTCAACTCCGCTCCAGAGGAGCGTGTGGTAAATTTTCTAAAAAGGTGGGGATGTGGGTTTAGCGGGATTGTGCGCCTAGCACAAACCTATTGAGTTTAGCACGGAAGTGCTTACCCGTCTATCGGTTGCCCGCCTGACTCTTCCCGCAGCCCGCCTAACTGCAGATTTCCTTAATACTTAGATGGCTTCGACCGCCGTTTTGTTTCACTCCTTTTCGGGTTTTTACCGGGCCAGCCATGCCCCCATCTATCTGACTCTGCCCGGGCGGACAGCCCCAGGGGTGTCCTACGTGGTCTCTCGCTATGCGGCTTCGCCGCTGGGATCGCGGAGGGCACGGCTGATTCGCTCCAGTTCCGAGAGCAACTGTTTCAGGAGATCCCTGTTTCCCGAGACTCCGGGCTTCTTGATCTCTTGTTGTACACGCTCCTGCTCGCGTTTCAGGTGAATGCGGCGGAGGGCGCGGACTGCGGCTTCCAGGATTTCCGGGGTTAATTCTTCGTCTTCGTTCATCAGGATTGTGGCCAATAGGCGGCGGTCGGTTTCTGTAGCCGGAACCTGCAGGACATTCGGAACGTCGGGGCCGGCATTCAGCAGTGCTTCAACCAGCAGTTCGGTGGAGAGTCCGCGATGCAGGGCTTCATTTTGAAGAACGAATGCGGCTTGACGGGCGGGATCGAATTCTTCTTCGGCGCCATCGCGTGCAGAGACGTGATCTTCGTTAGGTTGGATCTGGCGAGCTGAGGCGAGGGCGCGGATCAGAACTTTTTCGGCGTCGGTGGCCTGTGATTGCGGCGGGGCCTTGACTGCCGCGGTGGAGCGGCTGCTCGCGGCATGGCGAAGTTCCTGACGGAGAACTGAAGAATCAATTTGCAGCTTCTGCGAGATCTCGTGGGCCAACTCGTCTCGGACGATGCGGCTGGGGATACGCTGGATGTGAGGAAGAAGGTAGTTTACGGCTTTGACTTTACCTTCAGAGCTGCGGATGGGGAACTGCGCGCGGGCGCGCTCGATGAGGTAGTCGAAATATTTTTGCGAGTGACGGAGAGCTTCTCCGTAGGAATCTTTGCCTTTGCGCCGGATGTAGAGGTCGGGGTCGAATCCTTGTTCGAGCGTTAAGACTTTGATCTGGAATTCTTCTTCGACTAGCAGTCCCAAGGTGCGCTCGGTTGCTTTGGCTCCGGCGGTGTCGGGATCGAAATTTACGACTGCGTTTTTGCTGAAGCGGCCTAACAGCTTGGCTTGGGATTCGGTGAAGGCGGTGCCGCTGCTAGCGATGACGTTGTGGAACCCGGCGGCATAGACCGAGATGCAGTCCATTTGGCCTTCGACGAGGATGGCATAGTCGAATTTCTTGATCCATTCTTTTGCGAGGTCGAGATTGAACAGGACCCGGCTTTTGGAATAGATCGGAGTTTCGGGGGAGTTCAGATATTTGGGGCCGGATTTCTCGTCGGTGGAGAGGGTGCGTCCTGTGAAGGCGATTACTTTTGCCGCTTCGGTGGATATCGGAAACATTACGCGATTTCGGAATTTCGCGTACATTGCGGCGGATTCGGGGTTGCGCCTCCGAGGTCCGGTTTCTTCTTGACCTGACGGCAAGTCACCTTCCCCACCGTGTCCCTCCACAGTTCGGACGGATAAGGGCGGGGCACCCCCGTTTCGTGTGTCTTCTTGTTTCCAGGAGAAGAGGCCGCTTTCGCGCAGGACTTCTTCGCTGAATTCGTTCTTCAGCCGATCGCGCAGCAGGAATCCGGAGTCTGGGGCGTAGCCTATTCGGAACTTCTGGATCATCTCCTCGTTAAGGCCGCGTCCGGCGAGGTATTCGCGGGCTCGGGCGCCTTCTGGACGACGCAGACATTCCTGGAAGAACGCTACGGCGCGCTCGTGGACATCGAGCAATTGGCCGCGAAGACGGGCTTCTTTGGCCTCGCCTTCGGTGGCGTAAGTGGCTTTTGGCAGCGGGACTCCGAGTTTCTGGGCTATTAGTCGAACTGACTCGGGGAAGGTGATGTTCTCGATTTTTTGGATGAAGGTGAATACGTCTCCTTTTTCATGGCAGCCGAAGCAGTAGTAGTACTGGCGGGTACTGTGAACGGAGAATGATGGCGTCTTCTCGCCGTGAAAGGGGCAAAGGCCTGTGTAGTTTTGAGCGCCGGATTTTTTTAGTTTGATGTAGTCGCCGATGATGCGGACGATGTCCGCCTGCTGCTTCAGGGTGTACGCGAAGTCGCCGGGGTTCGCCATGGATGGAGACTCCCATTGTCAAGGAGAGGAGGGGTGGTTGGGAATGGAGACGAGGGATAGTGGTGCGGAAAAGTTGTGGAATTCACGGTGTAATCAGTTGACGGCAGAGGAAAAACAAGCACCAGGACGAGAAAAGGAGGCGATCGCGGCGCCGGCGGGCGGGTGGCTAGTGGCTGTCTTAGTGAGATGACAAGTAGAGTCGAGAAGAGGCGCAGTGACGGTAGCCTTCCGGTGGCAAGTGGCGGGGCTTTCGCCACGCCGCCTCAGTCCGGTTTGACATAGTTCTGTTTCCTCTTCCCGCTCATCGAACCCGGACTGGCAGATTTCCCGCAT
>JBKOUZ010000004.1:0-102818 GCA_046723715.1 Acidobacteriota bacterium
GCCCTCATCTGGGCAATAGTCTTGGGGGCAACAACCGCCTGGCAAATCTGATAGCATCAGCCCCCACTTTGGACCCCAAGCGGCTAGACCAGATCGCGGCCTTGCCTCTAGGGGGACGCGTCAAGGTGGATCCCTGGAGCGATCAAGTCGAGCTTTCCAAGGCCAAACCAGTGGCACTCACGTCAGCGCGGGAAAAGCTGGAATTCGAGATTACGCCGTTCTTTCCATACCTTACACGCCTTTCCACTGGCAATAACGAGAAGATGGCGCAGACCGCACCCGCAGCGGCGGAGAGTCAGCCTAAGTAGTTTCCATTCACGAGTGATTGGTGGCGGGAGCACGGAGGGTCCAAGGTCTCAACGAGTGTTGGGCCTAGGTGAAGGGCGGAGTTCGGCTGTTAAAGTCGTCGGTTACTGAATCGCGCTGCCAACTTGCGAAAAGACGTTGTTCGCGTTCGATCCGATCAGACGGATCGTGCCGACGACAATGACAAGAATTACGGCCAACATAACCGCGTATTCCGCGATGTCCTGGCCGTGCTCGTCATTCCAGAGTCGTTGTACAAGGTTTCCCACAGGGTTCCCCTTTGCTTAAATCCATGGATTGTAGCCTGTCAAAAAAGGACGCGTGGTATGTACCCAACACGATCCAAAGGCCTTTACGTATCTCGAGTCTAGTCCTCCGGTGTGGTGGGGCCAATGGCACGGAAGTGCCACCCCTGAGAAATTGGTTTTCATTGATTGTTTTCTTAACGTTAGGCAATACTCTTTAATGGGAGTGATTGATTTACAGCAAACAGGGCCAATTCCAGACGCGTAGAAACGCCGAGTTTGTCGAAAATATTGCTCAAATGATGTTTCACGGTGTCTTCGCTGATCTTGAAATACTCGGCAATCTCTTTATTGGAATAGCCAGCTACAACGGCAGAAACGATTTCGAGTTCACGCGGCGTCAATCCAAACTTCTTCTGCCGGGCTTCGTCATGCGAGGACTGCATGAGGGTACGCAGGTATTGAACGAGATTCGAGACGCTCTCCCGCCCGACCCAGTATTCGCCAGCCATTACCGTTTGAATGGCCTTTAAGAGCAATTGGGTAGCGGAGTCTTTCAGCACCACTCCGCGGGCCCCGAGCTGCAGGGCTTCGACGATCTGGCTCTTCTCCGCCGCGGCGGTCAGTAGAATCACTCGCACTGGCGTGACATTGCCCGGGGCGGTCAAATCACGGAGCGCCTCCAAGCCCGGGTGTTTGGGCATAGCAAGGTCGAGCAGGAGGATGTCGGGCTTGAGTTGCCGGACCAGCTTCACGGCTTCTGCCCCGTCGGATGCCTCTCCGAGTACTTTGAAGTGTGCCTCCGCTTCCAAAAGGCGCCGCAAGCCATCGCGGAAAATGGGATGGTCGTCAGCGATTACCAAACGAACTTGGTGACCTTCTCTAAAGTTCATGCGGTGCTTCCCCGTTCCTAGGCACAATGACCTCGAGCCGCGTTCCCTGTCCCGGATTTGATTCTACCGTGAGTTCACCCGCGATCAATCGTACACGTTCCCGGATAATCATCGGCCCAACTCCCGCTTCTTGCATTTGCCGTTCATTGTAGCGACCCGCAAAAGAAAAGCCTTTGCCATCATCTTCCACCGTGAGACTCCATTTATCAGCATCGGAGGCCATGCGGATCAGCGCTTGTCGCGCACCACTGTGTTTGCGGACGTTCACCAGTCCCTCCTGCGCAATCCTGAGAAACTCGCGGCACACACGTTGCGGCATATCGGGCTGCTGGATATCGGTGACGAAACGCGCGTTGATGCCGGTCTCTCGCTGGAACCTCTCCACCGCATCTCTCAGCACCGGGAGCAGCCTCTGGGAGTCGACATCAATGGCTTTCATCTGCTGCATGAGTTCGCGCAATTTCAGAACCTCTTCGCGCAGCAAGCCCTGGATTCTTTCCAGCTCTTTATCAATCGGCCGATTCGCCTCGGCCTGCCGCCGCAAGACATCCACCTGCATTTCGACAGCGATCAGGGATTGCACCGCACCGTCGTGCAATTCGCGCGCGACACGCGCCCGCTCCGCGGCATAAGCGCGACGCCTCAGGCGATGCAAGAGATACACGTTGTAGACAGCGGGACCCACCTGGCGCACAAGGTCGAGGAGAAAGCGGAGTTGCTCATTCTTTTCGCCACTCCACGAGGGGTTGAAAATGAATACCCGACCGCGCCAGTCTGTTCCAGAGAGAAGAAAAGAGACGGTCACAAGCGACTCGAACGGTTGCAATTGTCGCAACTGGGAAAGTGCGGCCAAGTTTGGGACGTCCACCGCGTGCCCGGAGTAATCCAACGCCAATGTCGTCCAGTGATCTTTTTCGAACCTCGCGTAACAGACCTGCCCGGGATAATCATCGAGGTAGGTCTTAAAGTCCCGCAGTCCGGACTCAAGCCAGTGGAACTCGGAATGGCCGTTTTCGGGCGCACGCTCCAACTCGCCGAGGAACATGCGTTTGCTATGAATTTCTTGTGACGCGACGATCAGCCGCGACGCACCATACATGGACAGGACTTCCTGGAAGATCTGTTCCATGGTTCCGGTGAGCCCAGCCTCAACCCGCACTCGGGACAGGATTCCTGTGAGCAGCGCCTTTTCTGCGCGCAACTGCTTCTGTTGTTTTGCCAGGTAGCCCAGCAGCAGCCCCATCACGATCAGGTAAACCGACAGCATGAACAGGCGTTGCGGCTGGAATTCAGTGACATTGATTTGCAGGCCAGTCAAAGCCCGCAAAGGAGCCGAACCGGACGGCCAGATGTGCAAAAGGACGAAACTTTCGATCCAAAGTAAGGCCGCCTCAGCCGCAGCAGTGGCTAACGTCTCCCATAAGCCCCAGCGATACGCGGCGGCAGCTAACACAAAGAAGAAGAACAAAAAGAATGGAGTGCGCGGGCCTTCCGCAAAAACGGAAATGAGGGCAGGCCAAACGATATCGCCGGCGTGCACCAGGAAGCGGAATGCTGCGGTGGATTGCTGCCGTCGCCGCAGCAGCATCATGATCAAAATGCCATTCGCCATGTAGAAGACGAAAAGGCCGTATGCCGCCCAGGAGTGTCCCAACTCCGTCGGGTCCATGCGGATGGCAACCAGTGTAGAAACGGCGAGGAACACGCGCGCGGTGGCAAGCCAGCGCTCGATGCGACGTATCTCGCCCGGATCAGGAGGGACTCTCGATCTCCAGGATTGTCGGTAGCGTTGTAAGTGAAAATTCAATGATTCCGCTCTCCGCGGGGATGGCGGTTAGTTTGCATAGTATTGAAAGCAATGCATCAGAGGCAAGTAGCCAACCTGAGCACATTTCATTGGTCTGAAGCGAGGTCTCATCATAGCTCGTCGTCAGGTTACTTGGGTAACCATTCGGGTACCGCATTTCAATCTAGAATGAGTGGCCAAGGAGTGTCCTGTGGACAAGAGGTTCAAGCTGTGGCTGGCCGCAATCGCCTTCATCCTGGCGACAGCTATCGGTTGCGCCCTGCTGATGCCTCGTTCATTTTCCCTGACGGCGTTGGGCGATATTGTTCAGTGCATTTTATTGCTTTCCGGCACTCTGGCATTTCTTCCTGCGGCCCGGCGTTCTCAGGGGCGGCTGAGGCTGTTCTGGGTGCTGATCAGCGGTGGAGCGGCACTCTGGTTTTGCTACCAGGTTTTCTGGACCTACTACGAAGTCTTGCTGCGGCGGGAGGTGCCCGATTTGTGCGCGTGGGATGCCGTCCTGTTCCTGCATTTCGTACCACTGATGGCAGCGATTGCCCTGCGGCCCCATGTTGCGCGAGATGACTATGCTGCGCGCGTTGGCAGGCTTGATTTCGCTCTCCTGTTCGTATGGTGGTTCTATTTGTATGTCCTGATCGTCATGCCGTGGCAATACGCTGTGCCTGATATCGCGGCGTACAACCGCAATCTGAATGGCGTTTACAATGCCGAGAAGTTGGTGGTATTGGCCGCCCTGCTAGTGTGCTGCGCCACCAGCAAGCGGGCGTGGCGACAGCTCTACGCCAGCCTGTTCGGCGTAACCCTGTGCTATTCGGCGGCATCCACTCTTGCGAACTGGGCGATTGCCCGCAGAACGTATTACACCGGCAGCTTCTACGACATTCCGCTATTCGCCGCCATGGCGAGTCTCACTTGGATTGGCTTACAAACAAAGGCGGACAGTTCCGAGACCGATGTGCCGCAGGCGCTTACTGCTTACGGAGTGTGGGTCGCGCGCTGCAGTATGATTGCCGTCTTCTCGCTGCCCCTATTCGCCACATGGTCGATGACGGCTGCGGACATGCCGGCTAAAATCCGCATCTTTCGTTTGGTGCTGACCCTGGTAGCCGCGTTCTTTCTCGGAGTCATGGTTTTTGTGCGCCAACAATTACTCGACCGTGAATTGGTGAGCCTGCTGAGCCATTCACGACATTCATTCGACAACCTGAAACGGCTGCAAGCACAGATACTGCAATCGGAAAAGCTGGCCTCGATAGGCCAACTGGTTGGGGGTGCGGCACACGAACTTAACAATCCCATCACCGCCATGCTGGGATATTCCGATTTGTTGTTGAATACTCCCCTGACTAGTGAACAGCGCCCACTGGCGGCAAAGATCGGGCAGCATGTCCGGCGTACCAGGTCACTGGTGGCGAGTTTGATCAGCTTTTCCCGGCAAGGGCCGCTGCCGAAGGCTCCCGTGGATTTGAATACACTCGCGCGTACCGCGGTGAAACTGACTCAGCCGCAATGGGCGGGGCTGCAGGTTGAGGTGCGGACTCAACTTGATCCGGAGTTGCCCAAAGTTTTGGGAGACTCCAATCAGCTGCTCCAGGTCTGCCTCCAATCGCTGGCAAATTGCCTGCATGTATTGACTGAGCGAGGCGGACGGATCGTTACCATCAGTACCGAGCGTCGCGACGCGGTATGCATGCTGCGAATTGCCACCGAGTCGCTGCCCGAAACCGTGGGCCTGCCGGAGAACGCGCTCGCTTTGAGCGCTTGCCATGGAATTCTGCAAGAACACCGAGGCCAGATTTGTCTGGAAACTGGGCCAAACGGGTCCGTCCAGTTGCTGGTGGAATTGCCGGCTGCAGAGTCTACTCCGCCGAAGCCGAAAGATGCTACGGTGCCGGTGCTGTGGCAATCTCGACCGTACGCTTGAGTTGACCGCAGGCCGCGAAGATGTCCCGTCCACGCGGCCGCCGCACAAAGGTCAGAATGGCGGCAGCCCTTAGAACTTGCTGGAATACCGCTACACTCTCATCCGCGGGAGTCCGAAAGGCAATCCCCGGGCCGGGATTGAGCGCAATCAGATTCACTCGTGCCCGGATTCCGCGCAGCAATTCGACTACTTGCCTGGCGTCTTCCCGCGAGTCATTGACGCCGTCCAGCAGCACGTATTCAAAGGTGACACGCTCGCGAGTGCGCAGCGGAAAGTCACGCGCCGCCTGCATTAGCATCTCCAGATTCCATTTCTTGTTAAGGGGCATCAACCGGGTCCGAAGATCGTCGCTAGAGGCATTCAGAGAAATAGCAAGTCGGGGACGAATAGGTTCTCGTCCGAAATCGGAGATTCGGGGGACGATCCCTGCGGTTGAAACCGTCATACGCGATTCGGCAAGGCCAACTTCCTGCACCAGCAACCTGACCGCTTTCATGAAGTTGTCGTAGTTCAGGAAGGGCTCGCCCATTCCCATGAATACGAGATTGACCCGGTCGTGTTGGGGCGAAGCTTTTTGATCATTGAGCACCGCCAAAACCTGGCCAGTAATTTCACCCGCGCTCAGGTTGCGTTTTATGCCCAGCAATGCAGTCAAACAAAACTGGCAATCGACTGCACACCCCACTTGACTGGAGACACAGATGGTCGCCCGATTCCACCCGCGCCCGCCCTCTGGTATGGCGCTAGTCTCGGTTGCGTCCTCCGATTCGCCGCCATCTCCCTCCGGCATCCAGACCGTCTCCACGGTCTGGCCGTCGGCACAGGCGATGAGGTAGCGCACCGTCCCATCCAGCGATAAAAACCGGCTTTCGATCCGGGGCAGGCCCACGGACAGTCCGCTTCCAACCAGTTTTGACCGTAACAGAAGGGGGAGGGTTGAGATGTTCTCGATGGAGTCGACCCGCTGCCGGTAAACCGCATCCAGAAGTTGGCTCGTGCGGTAAGCCGGTTCTCCCAAGCCGTCTACAAGGGAAGTCAGTTCGGCTCGATCCATCCCCAGGAGCGTGATTTCCGGACCGTTTGTCATGATTTCATGCTTTTTTCTGAGGGTACGTGCCCGAGAACGGCATCCCCGCGGCTGGATTGGTACCTTGCGCCAAACCGTAAGTTTCTGATTCCAGGCGCATTAACTATTCTCGCACGCGCTCCCATGCTATGTCAGAATAGATCAGGCTCTGCGCAGCGTGTTCATCGGAGTTTACCCAATTAGTTTGGATGGTGGGATCCTCAATCATGGCTCAGGAAGTGCGCAACATTCGTCGTCAAAAGCTGCCCAATGGACTGACGATCATCACCGAGCAGATGCAGCACCTGCGGTCGGCCTCGATCGGGGTGTGGCTGCAGACCGGTTCCCGGGACGAAGACGCACAATGGAATGGGATATCACACTTCATCGAGCACATGGTTTTCAAGGGGACCAAACACCGAACGGCCGAGGAAATCGCCCGCCAGGTCGACTCCATCGGCGGCAACATGGATGCCTTCACCGCTAAGGAATGCATTTGCTTCAACGTAAAGGTCCTGGACGAGCACGTCCCGACCGCTTTGGACATCCTCAGCGACCTGGTTCTGAACCCGGTGTTCGATGCCAGCGACATTGCCCGTGAGCGTGGGGTCATCATCGAAGAAATCAAGATGGATGAAGATAATCCCGACTACCTCGTTCACGAGATCTTTACGCAGAATTTCTGGAAAGACCATCCATTGGGCAAGCCAATCCTGGGCACCAAGGAAACGGTGAAGCGGTTTGAGCGGGAGGCGGTGTTCGACGCTTATGCACACCGTTTTGCGCCGGGCAATATTATCGTTTCGGCGGCTGGCAATCTGGATCACGACCAGTTCGTGGAACTCGTGACCAAACACTTCGAGCACATGAAGCCCATGAACAATGGCTTCCATTCCTCGGCACCGAAGATCGTCTCCCGCATCACACTGCGCAACAAGAAAGCGTTGGAGCAGGTGCAATTATGTATCGGCGTTCCGGCGCATCCTATTGCTCACGAGAAGCGCCATGCGGGATACATTCTGAATACTCTGCTGGGCGGTGGAATGAGTTCCCGGCTGTTTCAGAACATTCGCGAGCGCCAGGGATTGGCTTACTCGATTTATAGCGATCTGAACCCGTATCGCGACACAGGTTGCCTGGCTGTCTATGTTGGAACATCGCTGGCGTCGGCTTCGAAGGTGGTGCAATCGGTGGTCAGCGAATTCCGCAAGTTGAAGAACGAACCGGTGCCGGAAGAGGAACTGCGCCGGTGCAAGGCTCAACTGAAGGGCAGCCTGATGCTGTCCCTGGAGTCGAGCACATCGCGCATGTCGAATCTCGCGCGTCAGGAAATGTATTTCGATCGCTTCTATGATCTCGACGAGTTGATTGCCAGAATCGAAGCGGTCACCATTGAAGACCTGACCAGCCTGGCGAATGAGTTTTTCAAGACCGAATCGGTCGCAGTAACCGCGTTGGGGAATCTCAACGGCCTGAAACTGAGCCGTGATCAGTTGGCCTGCTAGTCCGGCGGTTCCCCGACTTGTAACTTTCCTCTCCATGGCTCATCCCATATCCGCCTGCAGGTAGAGACCTGCCGCAGATTGCGACTCAATTAAGGAGAAACTATGAAGAAGGTTTTCAGCAGTTAGGCGCTGGGGTGTGTTCTTGCGCTTTCCATGGCCAGCTTTGCTCAGGATCAGATGAAACAAGATGAGATGAAGAAGAACGATCCTCAGCACGACAGCATGAAGAACGATCAGATGAAGAAGGATAAGAAAAGCAAGAAGGCGGCCAAGAAAGATGCGATGAAAAAAGATGAGATGAAGCAGGACGAAATGAAGCAGGACGACATGAAGAAAGATGACAGCAAGAGAGATGAAATGAAGAACAACTGAGGGACAGCGAAGCGACAGGATGTCCCACTCTTCCCGCGTTTTTAGGCGGGAGGGTGGGATTTCGACTCCCAGAATCAAGCCTGCTAACTCTTACCCGCCGCCGCCCGACCTCGGTTCCTGGCTATCGATTTGCGAGTCAGCTTCCAATTCCAGAGCAGTGCGCCCGGCATTCGCGGTCTGTAAGTATTTCCGCATGCATCGCACACACGGAACATATCCCTGCTGTACAGCTTCTTTGGCGGTCAGAGTCCTTTCTTTATCCTTGTTGTGAATGAATTCGCAGCCCCGTGCATGAAATTCTTTGGCACCGGCTGACACGACGACGACCATATCGGAAGGGATTCCATGTGCCGGCTGTGCATGCTCGGAGAGCAACGGATGAGCAACGGTTCGAGAACTGGCGATTCTGACTCCACCAGTAATTAAGAGCAGAGCGGCCACGGGCACCAGCCAGACCGACCATGGCGACCAACTCCCGCCCGGGAGGCCCACACTCTGAGTCAGCCTGCGTTCCAATCGCCGCGAGTATCCGGACGGAACTTCAATCATGCGCTCGTCAGCAAACAACTGGATCACATTTCGCGTTCCTTCGAGTACCGACCTGCATCGCGAGCAAGTGCGGAAATGCCCATCCATGGCCAAACGCAAGGTGGCATCAATATCGCCCTCCAGATAATTCGAAATCTCGCGCCACACCAGATCGCAGTTCACGGGTTTGTCATTCACCATGGTTTGGTCCCCTTCGCAAAAGGCAGGCGGCTGAACCAGCCTTGCTCCCAGCCTCCCGCGAGCAAGTCGCGTAACATCAGGCGGGCCCGCAACAGACGCGTTTTCACCGCTGCAATCGAGATCCCCAGGGCCTCCGCTGTTTCCTGGATGTTCAGTTGTTCCACATCTCTGAGCACAAATACTTCGCGGTATTTGCGGTCAAGGGACGCCAAAGCCTGCGCCAGCTTCTGCCGGACCTCCTGACGCTCCAGCGCTTCAGATGGAATTTCGCGCCAATCAGCGAAGTCACGGGGAGTGTATTCGCCATCCTCGTCGCGCTGATCATCGATGCCCTCCATCATTCCGTTTCGCTCTCTGCGCCGCCGCATCAGGGCCTCGTTTACGGTGATCTGAATGAGCCAGGTGCTAAAACGCGCCTCGGCGCGAAATTGGCGGATACCGCGGAGCGCCTTCAGCATCGCTTCCTGTGCGACGTCTTCCGCATCAGCGTCATTGCGCAGGATGGCGAGCGCCGCGGCGTACACACGCCGCTCGTAGGGCTTGACGAGTTCATAGAACAATTCGTTCTCGCCGCGCTGCACGCGGCCGATCAACTCTTGCTCCCGGCTAGCCGGCTGCATCGGGTTGTTCAAGACCACATTGGCTTCCGCCATCTCCCCCGCCGGTCAGTACTCTGGATGTTTCTTCCAACCCGTCAGCATGGAAACAAAATTGTTCCAACCGTGCAGAACCACCATAACCAGATGTGCGAACACAAACGCCAGCATGGCCCACATCACGACGAAGTGCCACAAACGAGCCCAGTGAAATCCGCCCATCAGCCAAGCGAGCGCGGAGAATTGCACCGGCTTCCA
Source organism: Acidobacteriota bacterium (assembly GCA_046723715.1). Taxonomy (GTDB): domain Bacteria; phylum Acidobacteriota; class Terriglobia; order Terriglobales; family Acidobacteriaceae; genus Sulfotelmatobacter. The sequence continues at coordinate 9,702 of JBKOUZ010000004.1, forward strand.
GATTGCCAGTCCTGTTAGCACGGAAAGTAAACCGAGCCCGATCGCGGTTGTGTATGCGCTCTTCTGCAGCGGGTTGTAGGCCCCTTTCCTCTCTGGCTTTATACCGAAGAAGAAGTAGTGTTTGACCATTGGCCACACGCCGGCAATATCACGATGCGTGAACAACACCTGGCGGTAGTTGCCGGTGAAGATCTGATATCCGACATAGATCAGTCCGCTCGCCAGATAGATCCACATGAACGTGAGATGCCACTGCAACGCGCCGCCCAGCCATCCCCCGATGGCGAATGCCTCTGGCCAGTTCAGCAGATCTTTCTGCGGGATCTTGTCGCCAAAACTGGGGAAGGCACGAAAGATCTGCAGGCCGCTGCCTACCAGGACGAAGAGCGAAATGGCATTGACCCAGTGGCACCAGCGCACGACAAGCGGATGTTCGTAGGCAGCGCGGCCTGCGGACTCGGTTTGCTCGCCGTTCGTACGCACGATTTCAACGACTGTGGTGTTCATGCTCGAATTTCTTGATCATTCTTACTGAAAACGCCTGAACCGAGGCTTCTATTTTGCACGCCCAACGCTTTCACAACCCGTAAAAAGACGAATATCCCTGGTCCTCCCAGTAGCCAACTTTCTGCAAAACATTAGTGACATTCAGTTCCGTCAAATACTTCGCCTGCTTGTAACCGATCTTGGTGGGCACGTTCAGCCGCAGCGGTGCCCCATGCTCGCGCGTAAGCGGCCGGTCGTACATCTCGTAGCAAAGCAGCGTTTGCGGGTGGAGCGCGGTTCGCATATCGAGGGATTCGTAGTAGTCATCTGCGCAGCGCACGGTGATGTATTGCGCGGAAGTGTCCGCGCCAATCATGGTCAGGAAATCCGATAAACGTGCGCCGCCGAATCTGCCAATCACGTCCCATCCTTCGACACAGACGTGGCGCGTATTCTGCCGGTAGGGGCGCAAGGCCTGAATCTGTTCCAGTTTGTATTCTCCGGGTTTTTGCACCGCGCCGCTCACGCTCAGAGTCCAATTCTCGAAAATGATGCCGGGGTCATCCACGTCATAGTCGTTGATCGGAAAGATTTCAAAGGGAGTGAGTTCGGCATTGGCGAAAACAGGCGCAGAGTGGCCTCGCCGAAACAGAAGAGCAGAAGCCCAATCGCTGAATCCCAGGCCCTTCTTAAGGAGAAAGTCCTGGACCGTCGGAAAGGCAAAGAGGCCCAAGGCCAGAACGGGCGCGACTTTCAGGAGTTCACGGCGTGACAGGCGCGTGAAGCTCTGCACATCCAGCTTCGGTGCTGCAATAATTTGCGGTTTCGACGACTGCTCTGAGGCCTCAAGCTCGCGCTTAGACTCGTGGGAAAGTGCCTTGCTTTCAACTCGTTCCCTCGATCCTGTCATGGCCTCTTTGGGATCCATTTCTGCGTGCCTCCGGGAAGGTATCGGTTATGTGATTCACATTGCAGTGGGAAGTTACGAAACCATAGCACGAAATTCGGCTGTAAGAGGCATTCGGTGAAAAGGGGCACAAACTCTGGCTTTTTGCTGGTTTTTGTGGTCAGATGAGGGCATAATTTCTGCCAGGTTTGTATCAGGCCGCACTCGCACACCATGCTAGAGACCAAGCCGATTCCGCATGACAACCGCCGCGTACTGAAGGTGACGAGAACGCCTGTCGCGAACGCTCGAAAACAGCAGCACTTGATGGCGGCTGCCTTGATTCTGCTGGTGGTTACCCTCGTCGCGATTCTCTATCGTGAGCGAGATTTCTGGTTTCCTGACGAGCGGCAAATGCAAGCGCAAGAGCAAGGGCAGCAGCAACAGCAAGCCCAGCCGCAGCCGGACTCTTCTACCATGGCTGCTGCGACGGCGGTTCAGCCCCGAGAGACATCTGAGAAGCCTCAAAGCAAGAGTACTCAAAGTAAGAGCAAAGACAAGTCTGGATCGCCCACGGTCGCCCATTCGGAGGTGCAGAAAGACGCGCCGCCGGGTGTTACGACCACGCGAACGGTGTTGCCACCCCTGGAGGTGGAAGTCATAGCGGGGGACACACATCACAAGCTGCGACCTCCAAGCAACACGGTGCAAGTGGATTTGGAGCGCGGGTCGCCATCGCGGGCAACACCCAGCATTGCCGCGGACCCAGTACCGACAGCGGCAAAGGTAACCAGTGCGGCGTCAGAACGAGTTGAGATTTCGTCCGACGCAGCGCGTCTGGTCACTCATTCGGTAACGCCGGCGTATCCGACGCTTGCCCGGCAGATGAGAGTTCAGGGGTCAGTCATTCTGCAGGCGGTGATCGGCCGCGACGGGCAGATTCAAGCGTTACAGGTGGTGAGTGGCCCGCCGATTCTGGCAGGTGCGGCCCGGGAAGCGGTGAAGCAGTGGCATTTCAAACCGCACTTGCTGGGCGCCGAGCCGGTTGAAACCCAGGCGAAGATTACGGTCAACTTCACCATTTCGACCAACTGATTTGTCTCTGATTTGCCCCCTTCAAACGTTTCCCAAGTAAGTGCGCCCCGGATTCTTCGAATGGCGGGCGCCCGCGCAGTTCTCAAGCCCAAAGTGGCAGCATGCATGTAATTGCAATGTAAGCAGATGGCTCGAGATGGCGAAGCGACGCTGTCGCCGGGTATGTGAAGGAATCAGGGATTTCCGCCGATGTCAAGTCAGAGCCGCAGGCGCGGAATTTTGCTTCGAACGGCGTTTTCGGGTCTGCAGAGAGTAATGCGTGCCGGCTGCTATGCCGGGGAATAAGGAATGTTTGCAATTATCGGCATCGTTGTGGTGTTCGGCTGCATTCTGGCGGGCTACCTGATGGAGCACGGCAACATTCGAGTGCTGATTCAGCCAGCGGAGTTGATCATTATTGGCGGCGCCGCCGTGGGCACGGTACTAGTCGCCAATCCGCTGCATATCATCAAGCAGATCGCAGCCGGGGTAGGTGGGGTCTTCGTCGGATCCAAGTTCGTCAAGCAAACGTACATCGACGCACTCAAGACGATGTATGAATTGCTCAACAAAGCCCGAAAAGACGGCCTGATGGCGCTGGAAAGCGATGTGGAGGAACCGGAAAAAAGTCCCATTTTTTCCAAGAATCCGGTATTTCTCAAGAACCACCACGTTCGCGCGTTTGTATGCGACTCGTTGCGCATGGCAATCACCGGAGTTGATGCCTTCGATCTGGATCAAATGCTGGATCTCGATCTGGAAGTGCAGCATCACGACGCCGCTCAACCTACCGCCGCCCTCAGCAGCATGGCCGATTAGCTTCCCGGGCTGGGTATTGTCGCTGCGGTTCTCGGAGTCGTGATCACGATGGGAGCACTGGGCGGGCCTCCAGAAGAGATTGGACAAAAGGTGGGGGCTGCGCTGGTCGGAACTTTTCTGGGCATACTGCTGTGCTACGGCCTGGTCGGGCCGCTGGCAGCCAACATGACAAAGGCCGCCGAAGAAGAGCACGCTTTTCTCTATGTCATGCGCGTGCTCATGGTTTCTTTCCTGAAAGGAACGGCGCCCATTATGGCGGTGGAAGTAGCACGACGGGCGGTCCCAGGTCACGTGCGCCCGTCATTCACCGAATTGGAGCGGGCCTGCCGCGGTGGAGGCGCGCCGGCTGCGGCCGCGGCAGCTGCAGCTTCATAACCCTGCCGGCGAACGGTATGGACGAGAAGCGTCCTTTCATTATCGTCAAAAAAACTGCTGCCCAGGGCGGCCATCATGGGGGCGCGTGGAAAGTTGCCTATGCCGATTTCGTTGACTGCAATGATGGCATTGTTCATCGTTCTCTGGCTAATGAACAGCAGCAAGCAAGTTCAGGAGGCGGTGGGCGGTTATTTCAAAGATCCGACGGGCACGTCAAAAAAAGTTGGTTCGAATATGGAGGGCTCTGGAGAAAACTTCACACTCACCCGCGACAACATGCCGAAACTGAAAGAGCAGCTGCAAACAGCAATGCGGCAGATGTCAGATTTCGAAAAGCTCAAGAGTCATATCGAGATGACGGTGACCAGCGAAGGGCTGCGAATTGAACTTTCTGAATCCGCCAGCGGAACATTCTTTGATACAGGAAGCGCCAAACTTAAGCCCGACGGGGCCGAACTGCTGAGCACATTGGCTAAAGAATTAGGAAGCTTGCCGAATAAACTGTCGATCGAGGGCCATACCGACTCGCAGCCGTATGCGCCATCGGCGGCGTACGGCAATTGGGAACTCTCGGCCGCTCGCGCCAATGCCGCTCGCGCCAATGCCGCTCGTCGGGTCATGCAAGCTCGCGGGATCCGCGCGGACCAGATTATTCAGGTTCGCGGGTTCGCCGACCAGCGTTTGCGCAAGGAGAAAGCTCCGCTGGATCCCGCAAATCGGCGCATTTCACTGATCGTGCAATACATCGTTAAAAGCTTTGATGGTGATGAGTCGGCGACAAAGCCTGAATCAGAGTCAGAGTCTGCGACTTCCATTCCTGAATCCGAGAAACCTAACACCGGACACTAGTTTCAGCCAGTGCCGTGATTGACCACCGGCACGGGCTGTGCCACACTGCTCGACGGACCTGGTTATGATCCGATGCCTGACGACCCACCGCTCAGGACAGCGATTTTGCGGTGTGTTTTTGCTTGTCTTTTCTCTGGTCGCCTCGGCCTTTGCACAAAGGACACCGGATCCTACGGCTGAGCCAGGCAAGATCGTCGAGACCGTGACGACATACCGGACCGACCCTGGTACAGCCATTCTCGTCTTTAATGTTTTCGGAGAGAAAGCACGTTCCCGGCTCGATCGGCAAGCATTGCTTACCCTGGTCAACCTTGCCGACCAATCGTCCACGTGGACGACAACCGAGGACAATGCGAAAGGCGTTCTCACCAATGTTCGTTTGGGAAGTTACCAGGTTGAGGTAAGCGCCGTCGGTTATTTGACCGCACATAAAGAACTGGCAGTAATGGATACACTCCGGCCGTCGGAGATCGAGATTGTTCTTCAGCGAGATCCATCTGCGATCAATCTGGATGTCTCGGATGCCATCATGTCTCCGAAGGCGCGAAAACAAGCCAAGCGCGCAATTTCGCTGCTGAAATCACGCAATCTGCCCAAAGCGCAGAAGCAGTTGGATGAGGCGTACAAGTTGGCTCCCGGCAGTCCAGACTTGAATTTCCTTCTCGGATATTTGTATTACCAGAAAAAAGATCTGGCGCAAGCGGGCGTATACCTGGACACGGCAGCAAAATTAAATCCGCATAACCCTCAAACACTCGCTCTCCTCGGACGAACGAAACTCGAGCGGCAAGATTATCCGGCAGCGCGCTCAGCATTGGAGGAAGCCGTGATGGCCGATGCAGAGAGTTGGCTGCCACACGGGTTGCTTGCGGAGACTTATCTGCACCAGCGAGATTACGGTAAAGCGCGGGAAGAAGCGGAAATCGCACTCAAGAAAGGAAAGGATGCCGCGGGTTCGATGCAGCTTGTTCTGGGAGAATCGCTGATCGGACTCCGCCGCGAGCAGGAAGCTGCGCAAGTTTTGAATTCATTTCTCGAGCGATCGCCGCGCCATCCGATGGCTAACGATGTTCGGAAGCTGATCGCCGACTTGAAGGATCGCCCCGCGAGCGCAGCGGCCGGGGCGCCAGCTAACTCGGGGCTCAAGATTTCGGCCATCGATCCGATCGGAGCGCTTCCTGAGCCGGGACTACCTGCGAAGGCGTGGCAGCCACCTGGGATTGATGAACTGAAACTCTCCACGGCGCCCGGGATAACGTGCCCCTCTGAGCAAGTGATTGAGGAATCTGGCAAGCGGGTTCAGGAACTGATGAGCGACATCGAGCGCTTCGCCGCGGTCGAGAATTTGTTCCATCAGCGACTGGATGATTACGGCATCCCGATTCGCACGGAGATGCGCAAATATAACTATGTTGCGTCCATTTCGGAGCCGAGCCCTGGCATTTTGAATGTTGACGAATATCGAGCCGAAAAGCTTTCGCTCGAGGGTTATCCCGACCAGATTGCGAGCCAGGGGTTCGCGGCGCTCGCGCTCGTTTTCCATCCTCACAGGCGGGAGGAGTTCGAGATGTTGTGCGAAGGGCAGGGTGATTGGCACGGTCAAGCCACGTGGCTGGTACATTTTCAGCAGCGCGAAAACCGCCCCAACCATATGCATGCCTACAAAGTTGGGAATCAGATCCATGTGGTGCCCTTGAAGGGAAGAGCGTGGATCACCGCTGATAAGTTTCAAATCGTGCGCATCGAGGCCGAAATACTTCGGCCCATGCCAGAGATTCAACTGATCAGCGAGCATCAGGTAGTTGAGTACGGCCCCGTCCCGTTCCCAAAGAAGAACACGACGCTATGGCTGCCTAAAACCGCGGAGATCTATTTCGATTTCCGCAAGCACCATTACTACCGCCGGCACAGCTTTGATCATTTCATGCTGTATTCAGTCGAGTCGGATGAGAAACGGAGAGAACCCGTGGCTCAGAAATCCGACAAGAAGGACTTGACTCACGAATAACGACCGCCTGGTATTCGCGCGCTCCGACGCGAATTCCACGTTGCAACTTCTTCGTTGAGATGCGAGACAGGAAATGCTCTCCCGCATGTCAATCAGAACCGAAAAGACAGTCCCACGGACGGAACTGCGGTGTGCGTTACCGCATTCGTCGTCAGCGCGCCAGATCCGAAATCAGGCGTTCTGTACACCAGGCCTCGGTACTCCGCACGTAGAGAAATACCTTTGTGAATCGCATATCAGGCCCGCTCCGGAAAGTTTTTCAAGTTTTGCAGATCGTGTTTCCACACGGATGCCGCTTGCAGATAAACTTCAATCATGTTCTCTCCACAAGCCATCGGATACGTTCGCAGCCCGTACATCGACAGTCAGCAGGTGCCTAAAGGCCTGGGCGCAAAGCACGAAGCGGAAGGGATTCTTGAAATTCTGCCGCAATTCGAAGCGGGACTTGCCGATATCGAGGGGTTCTCCCACATCATTGTGCTTTGGGTATTTGATCGGATCGAGGGCTTTGACTTGCTTGCAAACCCTCCATCTGACAACCGCTCGCACGGAGTGTTCGCGACTCGCTCGCCTCGCCGTCCGAATCCCATTGGCCTTAGCATTGTCGAACTGTTGCGACGAGAAGGCGCCCATCTCCATGTTCGTGGAGTGGACATGCTCGACGGAACGCCAATTCTTGATCTCAAGCCGTATTTGTCGAATGTCCCACCCGAAAAATTGCGACGAGGATGGCTGGGTGAAGCCGAGGAACGACAGAGGAAAGAGTAGGGGCAACTTGCTCAATACATAATCTTGTCGGGCTTCTGTTCCCACGCGCGAAATGCTTCCAATGCCTGTTCGCGCATCAGGGGAATCATAGCGATAGAACGATGAGGGAGTGCCTTGGCAATTTCTCGATAGATAAATGAATCGTCGAAGCCGATCCTGGTAGCGTCGGCTGCGAGATTGCCAAAGTAAACGCGAGGCAATCGCGCCCAATAGATTGCAGCGAGGCACATGGGACAGGGCTCGCACGACGTATAGATATCGCAATCGGGAAGGGCAACGACACGCGATTTTGCGCATGCTTCTCGAATCGCATTTACTTCGGCGTGCGCGGTGGGATCATTGTTGGCGATCACCCGATTCACGCCTTCCGCAATGATCTCTCCATCTCTGACGATAACCGCGCCAAAGGGTCCGCCCTGCCCTCCGAGAACGTTTTGGAGCGAGAGTTGGATCGCGCGCGCCATAAAACGATTCGGCGTGTTTTTGGCTTCCTGGCTCATTGACTCACGGCCTGCCGAATGCGCGCATATCCTGGTTTGATGGTGTTGTAAATCAGGTCACACCGGCTGGCATATGGCAGGAATGCACTCTTCATCGCATTGATGGTGATTTTCTCGAAATCTTCGAGTGTCAGACCGAAAGTTCGTGCCGCAGCTTCGAACTCCCTCGTCATGCTCGTGTCACTCATCAGGCGATTATCCGTGTTTAAAGTAACCCGAAATTTTTCCTGATAGAGGATCTTGAAAGGATGCTGCTCCAGGCTGGGCGTTGCCCCCGTGTGAACGTTGCTAATCAGGCAAATTTCCAGCGGAATCCGTTTGTCGAGCACATACTGAGCGAGATCTCCCAACTTCACCGCCCTACCATCCGCCACCGCTATGTCTTCGATCAACCTTGTTCCGTGGCCGATGCGGTGCGCGCCACAATACTGAATAGCTTGCCAGATCGACTCTTTTCCGAATCCTTCGCCCGCGTGAATCGTAATGTTAAAGTTCTCGCGCTGAATGTAATGAAAGGCATCGACGTGCTTCTTGGGAGGGAATCCGCCTTCTTCGCCCGCCAGATCGAATCCGACCACGCCGCGTGCGCGAAAATCAACCGCCAGTTCAGCCATTTCCAGCGACACGTTCATACTGCGCATGGCGCAAATGATCAAACCGGACTGTACGCCAAAATCTTGCTTGCCTCGGGCCATTCCCTTCATCACCGCTGTGACAACCTGCTGGTGCGTCAATCCCCTTGCGGTGTGGAACAGCGGTGCAAAGCGAGTCTCGTAGTAAACCACCCCGTCCCGGCTAAGGTCCTCAGCCTGCTCATAGGCGATGCGTTCCAAAGCCTCCTCGGTCTGCATCACCGCAATTGTGTGCTTAAAACCTTCCAGGTATTTTGCCAGGCTTCCCTGATTCGCGCCTTGATGAAACCACTGCGCCAGTTGCGCTGGATCGGAGGTCGGAAGCTCCGTATAGCCGGCGTCCTTCGCCAGTTCAACGATGGTTGGAGTCCTCAGCACGCCATCCAGATGCTCATGCAAGAGGACTTTCGGCAGAGACTGAAGGAGCGGGCGATCCAACTTCATGTCAGTTCAGTTGTGAACAGGAAGACGCAGTACTAGTATGCCATGCGAGAGTGGCAGATCCCGTCCGCAAAGCGAAGATCTGCGCGAAGACGGGGCTCCATCAAACGACCCTGGTATGGTTCGGCTGTTCGAAGACGCCGAGGGAACTGCCGCCGAGAGTGTTTTCACTGCGAATCGTTAGAACCAACACTCCACTGAGAAAATCATTGGCTTCAGATTACTTCGCGAATCTTGTCCTCAATGATTGTCTGCACGATCTTGCTCGCGTCTTTTTGCCCTCGTATCAGTGCTTCGGCAAAGTGGACTGCTTGTTCAAGTTTTATCTGCCCAGGCAGTGGTGGTTCATTCTTGTCTACAACGGCTTCGACGACTGCAGGACCATTGTGCTGAAGGGCCTGTCGAAGAACTCTCTCCGCCTCTTTTGGATCGCGAATAGTGAAGCCCGCCGCACCTGCGGCCTCCGCGTATTTCGCGAAGTCTATTGGCTCGAGGTCAACGCCGAACTCGGGGTTGGCATCCAGCACCATCTGTTCCCATTTGATCTGGCCGAGAGCGTTGTTCTTGATGATGACGACCTTCACCGGCAACTTGTATTTCACCAGAGTTGCCATTTCCCCCATCAACATCGTGAATCCACCATCTCCAACGATGCAAACCACCTGGCGTCCCGGGTACGCGACGGCAGCTCCGATGCTGTAAGGCAGTCCATTCGCCATGGTGGCGAGGGTGCCGGAGAGAGAAAACTTCATATCGCCGCGGATGTCGATGTATCGCGCCGCCCAGGTCGCAATGGTGCCGCTATCGGAAGAGATGATCGCGTTGTCATCGAGCAAGCGGTTCAACTGGTAGGTCACCACCTGGGGTTTCATGGGCATATCCATGCGGGTGCCACGCTCGCTCATTAACTGGCGCCATTTTTCCATGCGTTTCTGCGCAGTCTCGAGGAAATTTCGTTTCTGTTTTCGCTTGAGGAGCGGAATGAGTTCCGTGAGCACTGCCTGCGAGCCTCCGACCAGACCCACGTCAGCCGGGTATCGCAATCCGATGCGCGTGCTGTCGAGATCGATCTGCACGCAGCGGGCTTTGTGCGGCTTGGGATAAAAATCGAGATAAGGGAAGCTGCTGCCAACGATCAAGAGGGTGTCGCACTCCTGCATAGCGTCCTGAGAAGGAGCCGTTCCGAGCAGTCCGATGCCGCCGGTAGTGAACGGGCTATCGTCGGGCAGAACAGCCTTTCCCAGCAAGGCCTTGATCACTGGTGCTGCAATGAGATCGGCAACTTCTGTAATTTCTTTCGCGCAGCCTAGCGCACCACGTCCTACGAGGATCGCGACTTTTGAGCCGTCATTCAGAATGTCAGCTGCTCGTTGCAGCAGTTGCTGCGGCGGATGGGGATGCGAAGCAACGTAAATATTCCTGCTATGCTCCTTCACATTCATCTCGGAGCGTTGCGCATCGGAAGATTTCCATTCCTGGATGTCTTTAGGGATCGTGACGTGGGAGACTGTTCGACGCGCCAGCGCGGTGCGAATGGCCTCGTCGATCACATTATCAACGTGAGCCGGGCCCATGATGCGCTGGTTGTAGGCAGCGACATCCATGTACAACTTATCTAGATCGACATCCTGCTGGAAGTTGGTTCCAATGAGATCGTGGAAGGTGTGACCTGTAATCGCCAGCACAGGCTGGCCGTCACACTTGGCGTCGTACAAGCCGTTGAGGAGGTGAATGCCTCCGGGGCCGGATGTGGCGATGCAAACTCCCAAGCGGCCGGTGTATTTTGCGTAGCCGCAGGCGGCAAATGCCGCGGCTTCTTCGTGCCGAACCTGAATGAACTTCAATTTGTCGCGATGGGTTCGAAGCGCCTCGAACATTCCATCCACACCGTCTCCGGGTAATCCGAAGATGACTTCGACTCCCCAGTCGATGAGCCGCTCAACGATCATATCTGCTACTGTCATCACACACTCCTAAAGCGAATTGCACCGGGTGCCTTTTTAGCGGCATTCATTTTCGTGCTTTTCCTGCAAAGCAGGCGCAAAGTTGAGATGGCTTGAGTTGTCAGGTGGTTGCCGTCAACAGACAGCGCCAAAAGAAGGATGGGACAGGTGTGATCAGTTACCAGCGTAATAAGATCACGCCGATGACGACGAGTCCGGCAGCCGCCCAGCGGCGCCAGCGCACATCTTCTTTTAGCAGGTATTTCGCCAACAAGGTTTCGACCAGGTAGCTGCTGGCGGTGGCCGGAATCGCAAAACTAACAGTCGCAATCGAAAGCAGCGACATGATTGCAAAGAAGCCGATCGCTAACGCTGCTATGCCGGACAAAACCATGGGGCTACGCACGATGGCAAGGCATAAGAGCAGGTACGAGCGAAGACTCAGATCTTCCACCGGGCCGAGGCGCTTCATGCCGGCGGTGTTCAGCAGATCTCCCGCAGTGTTGGAAAGGGCGATGATTGCCACCAGGAGCCATTTCATCGCGAGGCCTCCCGGTACTCGGCGGCGGAAGTAAGCGATGGCGTCTCTTCAGCCAGAATTACTCCCAGGCTGATCACAACAATGCCGAGCCATCGCTGCCAGGAAATTTGATCTCCGAGCAAGAAATGCCCCGCGATGGCGATAAACACGTAGGCGCTTGCGGTAACCGGCAGGACGAACGTGAGATCCGCCCGGCTTAACAGGGCCAGATCGCTGATCATCCAGACTGCAAGCGTGCAGGTGCCAGCAAGAACCCAGGGATTGAGGAGAGCTCGAAAGTAGTCTGCCGGAGAAGCGGAAACAATTGTGCCCACTTGCTGCATGCCGTGACTCAGGCAGATGTTTCCCGCTACATTTGTGAAGACAACAATCGCAGTGAGCAGGTGGGTTTTGGAGACAAATTTCGGAGATCTACTTTGATCCAGAAGCGTTATGCGCGCCGAAGTAGTGCGGATCTGGGTGGCCAAGTCGCATATCTCCCCTCGTGCATGTTTGGAAGCCTACGCTAGGATGCGCCAGAGGCCGGAAACTTTGCCGTGCGATAAGAAGAGGCGTTGCAAAGCAACGTCTCTACGGAGTTTGGGATAGCGTTGACACGGTGATGCGTTCGGGACGAGTCTTCCAACGGTCGCGAGTCATCAGAAAGCTTAAACCTTCAGATTGCGAAGGTACGGCACACTGGCTTTCATCATGTCGAGGTTCATTTCGACGAAGTAGTTTTTAATGCCTCCGGTCTTGGCTGCGCTGAAGATCTTGTGCCAGTCGAGAGTGCCTTTTCCGACTGCCACAATCTTTGTGGTGGATGCGTCCCAGCCTTGCACGTGCATCGAGACGAATCGTCCCGGATACTTGGTGAAATACTCTGCCGCGTCGTAGCCCTCGCTGATCGTGGATACCTGAAACTGAAACTTCACCAGCTTCGGATCGAGAAGTTCGAGCAGTACATCGTAGGTTCGCTTACCATCGACCTTGGAAAGCTCGAACTCTTCGTTATGCAGGCCCTGCTGGATGCCGGCTTGGGCGGCGCGTTCTCCCATCTTGTTGTACTCGTCAGCTGCTCGTTTGACGTCATCCATCGTGGGAGGCTTGGGACCATCCAAGCTGGGTACAAGCATTTGCGTGAGGCCGACGTCCTTCGCCCATGCGATGCGGTCTTGCTGATTTTTTCTGAGCTCATCGATACCAAAATGCGAACTCACGCACGAGAGGCCGGCATCGGAGATCATCTGCTTGAGTTCCGATCCCTTGTATTTAGTGAGACCGCCGAAGCCGTTATCGGAGTATCCCACCGGCGAACATAGTTCAATGCTCTTGAACCCGGCAGCCGCCAACTGCTTTAGAGTTCCGGGAAAGTCTTTCGCGATCATGTCGCGGACGGGCCAGGTCTGGCAGCCAATGGGCATGCCGAGCGGGTTGGCCCGAAGTTTCAGCGCCCCCGTAGTGAGCAAGCCTAACGCCGCAGCTTGTGTGCCTGCAATTTTGCAAAATTCCCGTCTGGAGAATGAAGACATGAATGCCTCCTCGATCATTGATGATTTGTTCGGTCTATTAGAGTTCCCATCCCTTACGGCGTTCAGGGTGGACGTAGTTCTGTGCGAAATCCGAGTTGTTGGCCTTCATGGAACCGCGATCCCAAGTGAATCGCTGGCCTGTGCGAATCGCAACATTCCCCAGTAGCAGGGTTTCGGTCACCATGCCTTCGAATTCGAAATTTCCACCCGTCTTCACATTTCCGCCTTTGCAGGCGTCGAGCCATTCGCGTTCGTTTCCGGGCGAACGAGGGAGAGTCTTGGGCGGTTGCTGGTAGGCATCCATGCGCGATTGGGGAATGAGCCGGGGATGAGATCCATTGAATCCGCAGAGTATCTTGCCGCGGTCTCCGACGAACAGAAGGCCCTCTTCCTCCTCTTCCTCCGGGATTTTGAACGGGCGGTCCGGCTCCAGTTCGTCCGGGCGAGGAGGTTTGAGTCCACCGTCGTACCATGTGAACTTGACGGGGGGCATATCTCCGCGTGCCGCGAAATCGTAATGGATGATGGACGCCTGCGGATAGGTCTCGTCATAGCGGTCTGTGGTGCTGGCTTCCACGCTCACCGGAGCCTCGAGCTTCAGTACGCGGAAGATGGTGTCGAAACTATAAGAACCCATGTCGCCTAAGGCGCCGCAGCCGAAATCGCCCCATCCCCGCCATACGAAGGGGAGATAGGCATGGTTGAAGGGGCGCTCTGGAGCTGGCCCGAGCCATAAATCCCAATCGAGACCGCCAGGAACAGGGTCAGTGTCTTTGGGGCGCTCCAGGCCCTGGGGCCAGAACGGGCGGCTCGACCAATTCATGACTTGGCGCACGGGCCCAATCGCGCCCGCCCAAATCCACTCGCATAGCAGGCGAGTGTCTTCCGAGGCCTGGTTCGCCACTGCGATCTGAGTAGCAACCCCGGTCTCTCGCGCGATTTCGGCGATACGGCGAGCTTCATAGATGGTATGTGTCAGCGGCTTCTGGCAGAAGACGTGTTTGTGCTTCTTCATGGCTGCAGCCGAGACTACGGCGTGCAGGTGGTCCGTGGTGCAGACCACGACTGCATCCGCATTGTGGTCTTTTTCCAAAAGCTCGCGGAAATCGGAGTACGCGGCACATCCGTGATACTGGCCGGAACGCTGCTGAGACGCGTACAGTGCATTCACGATCTGCTGAGCGGGTTCGCGACCGGCAACCCCGCTGGTGACCTTCAGAGTGTGACTCAGCTGCAACGGCTTGTCGGGACTGAGCCATTCCCAACCGGAGTCTACGCCCAGCAACTTACGAACAGACTTGCAAAATTCGCTGTCATTCCACTGAGGGTACTGGTCCCCTGTTTTGGCGACGTCGCAAACGGCCACTCCCTGAACATCTTTCTCGCGCAAAAAGCGAAGCATGACTCGAAGACCCTGTGCTCCTACGCCGACGAATGCGATGTTGACCTTATCGCTGGGAGGAACGTAACCAGGGCCGCCCAGAACATGCCGAGGCACAATGGAAAATCCAACCGCTGCCGTCGCGGTCTTAGCCATGAAATCGCGGCGAGAGACGGCCGCCGACGTATGAGTCGAATGAGGCGGGGTTTTCACACGTATCCTCCGAAATGGGAGTTGCATGAAGCAGATGATTTTACGGCGAATCTTACTGAACTGATCAACGAAAATTCAGTGATTCAGCCTTCGCTGGTTCATCGAGGAAGAATCGAACGCGGCGGGAATGCCGTCCTGACAGGAGGTTCTGCGGGGCTGTCGCTTGCCCCCACCCCACTCTAAATGCCCACATCACAAGGATCTTCAAGCGTGATCCAAATCACGGGTGGGGGCGTTGCAAATCACGGAGTCCCTCTAAGTCCGCCAGATACGCTAAATGAGGAGCTTCCGGCCTGAGATCGGCTTTTGGCCGGAGTGTCACGATGGCAGGCAGCCTGTGAACGGCCCTCGAATGCCCCGAAAACTCGGCCCGAAGCTGATTCTTTCGCTCACGATCCTGATTGTCGCGATCAGCGGCATCAGCGGATATCTGAATCTTCGCACTCAGAAAAAGCAGTTGGTCGAAACCATGATCCTGGGGGCGGACCAGCTCTCGCGAAGCATTACCAGCGCGACCTGGCACGCCATGCTCGATGACGACCGCAGGGCCGCCTACCAGATCATGCAGGTCATTGCGGATAAACAGGGTGTAGACCGCATACGGATGTACAACCGCGAAGGGCACATGGTGTTTTCGACGGATCCGCGCGAACAGCATACGGTCGCGAACTCGAGCAACGAGGTTTGCGCCAGCTGCCACAATAAAGATGCCATACGGGATAGCCCCACCGAAGATGCCCGGGTGCGCTATGCCAAATCTCCCGATGGCGTGAAGACCATCAACATTGTGGCGCCGATTTATAACGAGCCATCGTGCAGCAACGCGACGTGCCACGCGCATCGCGCGTCCACGAAAGTGCTGGGTGTTGTGGATGTAGGTTTGCGCTTAGATCCAGTGCAAAGGCAGACGCGCGCGATCACTCTGCAGACTATCGGCTGGACGTTCGCGGAAGTAATGATTGGCGCTGCGTTCGTCATTTTGTTTACCAAACGCTTCGTCGCGACCCCGATTCGAGAATTGATTGCAGGCACGAAAGCGGTCAGCGAGATGGAACTCGATCACCCCATCACGATCGGCACGGCGCGCCGCAGCCAGGAAGTGGATGAATTGGTCGATTCGTTTAATCGAATGCGGGAGCGCCTGAAGGTTGCAGTTGCCGAACTGAATGAGATGCAGGCGACGCTCGAGAGCAAAGTGGAGGAACGCACGCAGCAGCTCAAGGCCACGCAGAAAAAGTTGGTGCAATCAGACCGGCTGGCGACCCTGGGACAGCTTGCGGCCAGCGTGGCGCACGAGATCAATAACCCTGTGTCCGGCGTGCTGAATTTGTCCATGCTGCTGGAGCGGCTAATGGTGAATGGATCATTTCCTCCAGGGCGCGAAGCGGACTTTCGAAAATACCTGAGCATGATTTCGACCGAGACGGCGCGTGTCGGGCGCATCGTCTCCGATCTGTTGGCATTCTCACGCCGCTCCAAGCCTCAGCGTGCTCCCGCTGACCTGAATAAGCTCGTGCGCACAACCATGGGGCTGGCGGATCACAAGCTCAAGCTCATCAGTGCCGAAATTGTTTTGGATTTGCAGGAGAACCTGCCGCTGGTCGAGTGCGATTCATCCCAGATGCAGCAAGTAATCCTGAACCTGGTGCTGAACGGCGCACAGGCCATGCAGCCGCGAGGGGGAGGGAAACTGACCGTTCGCACGCGGCTGATCCCTCAAGAGCAAAGCGTGGAGCTCATCGTGCAGGATACTGGCGAAGGAATTGCTCCCGAGAATATATCGAAGATCTTTGACCCATTTTTTACGACGAAAGCGGAGGGCAAAGGTGTCGGACTGGGGCTTGCAGTTTTGTATGGCATCGTAAAAGCGCATGAAGGAGAAGTTGAAGTGGCGAGCCAGCGTAGTGAAGGCACGACATTCACGATCACGCTCCCCCTGAAGTCGAGCGCCAAACACGCAGAAGCGAGGGAAGTGCAGGTACAAGGTGTGTGAACGATCTTTGCCTGGTGCCCATTGGCGGCGTTCCTCCAAACGTTATGGAGTGGATCGAGAATGCGGCGGCAGAGTGGTTTCCGTTGCCCATCCGGCGGCTGCCAGCTCTTGCGGTGCCGGAAGGTGCTTACGATGCGAAGCGGCAGCAGTATCAGTCGGTCGAAATTATGAAACTGGTGGCTCGCTCCGCGCCGCGCGATGCATCTCGAATCCTCGGAGTCACGGACGTGGACCTAGCAATTCCGATGCTGAGCTTTCTGTTCGGGCAAGCGCAGTTTGATGGTCCGGTCGCCATTGTGTCGCTGTGCAGATTGCACCAGGAATTTTATGGCCTGCCGGCACAGGAGAAATTGCTGCGGGAGCGCACGGTGAAGGAAACCTTGCACGAGTTGGGACACACCTTCGGATTGGTTCACTGTTCCGCTCCGAATTGTGCGATGAGCCTGGCAACGCATATCGAACTGGTTGACTCCAAGAGCGAAAGATACTGCGCGCGATGTGGAACCCAGTTGGTTCAGAGATTCACGCGAAACGGAGGAACATGAAAAAACATTGGCCTATTCTGGTGGTGGACGACGAAGAGGTCATGTGCGAGTCGATGGCAGCATGGCTCCGCGAAGATGGATACCATGTCGATACTGCGCCCAACGGTCAAAAGGCGGTGGAACAGGCGCGTGCCACGGATTATGCGATCTGCTTCGTCGATCTGAAGATGCCCGGGGGCATGGATGGCATCGAGACGATGATGGAGATTCACCGCGTTCGGCCGGAAGCCTCGATCATCATTATCACTGCCTACGCCACCGTCGATACCGCGATCCAGGCTATGAAAGAAGGCGCGCAGGAGTACATCGTAAAGCCCTGCAATCCGCAAGAGATTTCCATGCTCGTATCCCGCATCCTGAAACTGAAGAAGTTGCAAAGCGAGAACGCGATCCTCCGCAAGAAGCTGACGCGGCAGTACAAGCATCACGACATCATTACGAAGAATCCACGGATGCAAGACATTCTGGAGTTGACGCAGGACATAGCCAGCTTGCGCAGTACGGTGCTGATCCGGGGCGAGAGCGGTACGGGCAAAGAGTTGGTGGCGAGAGCCGTGCATTTTTCCGGGAATCGCGCGGAGAAGCCTTTCATCGCCGTGAGTTGTGCGGCGCTCACGGAAACGCTCCTCGAGAGCGAATTGTTCGGCTATGAAAAAGGGGCTTTCACCGGTGCAACCGGGCAGGCGAAAGGAAAGTTCGAACTGGCCGATGCCGGGACCATCTTTCTGGACGAGATTGGTGACATCTCGCCAAAGTTGCAGGCGGATTTACTCAGGGTTCTGCAGGAACGCCGCTTCTACCGCGTGGGTGGTACCCAGGAAGTCGAGGTGGATGTGCGCATCATTGCAGCCACCAATAAGAACCTTGCCGAGGAAGTGCAGCAGGGAAGATTCCGCGAGGATCTGTACTATCGGCTGAACGTGATTGAAATCAAGCTTCCGCCCTTGCGCCAACGACGCGAAGACATTCCTTTGCTGGCCGAGCACTTTGTGCAGCGCATCTCGTCCGAGTTAGGAAAGGATGTGAGCGGCATCTCGTCCGAAGCATTGAAAGTGCTCATTGCTTACGACTGGCCGGGTAACGTCCGCGAACTCGAGAATGTGATCGAGCGTGCCATCGTGACGTGCCGCAATGGCAGTCTCGAAGAAGTGGATTTCTCATGGTTGGAAAGCTCGGGCGGGCAGTCCAGAAATTGGGAAGTGCCTGACGTTCCTCTCGGGGAATTAGAGCGGCGAGCCATTGTTGCTGCTTTGGAGCGAAAGCATGGCAATGTGAAGGAAGCCTCGACTGCCTTGGGCATTGACCGCTCTACGCTGTACGACAAGCTGAAGCGCTACGAGATCTCGCACTAAGAGTGTGGATTCAGGCTTGCAGGAAGGTGTCGGCGAGGACGGTTTCCCAATCTGCTTCCGGTAGAACATTCATCAGTTCTGGCAGAAGCACGCCACCGTCCGCCAAGGCCGCAGGGGTATTGGGGGCACGCAATTGGAGTTGCAGCCGCTCCAGTTCGCGGGTGAGCCAGCCGTGGACTTCCGGACCCCGTAGCAAATGGCGCAAGGTGCCAGGCTCACGCAGATCCAACCGGGGATGCATCTTGAGGTACCAGCCTTCTTGCGCGCCACCGATTGCCATCACGGTACCCTCGATCGGCGCGCGGACCTGAATCTCGCGACCGTTCTTCTTCATGCGCCACGCTGTTTGATTCAGTTCGATCTCCTCACCTACTTCGGGCATGGCAATGGAATCGGGAGTTCCGACCAGGTGGATAGCGAGCTCATCCAATCCGACCGTGACAGTTCCATCTTGCGCCGGCTCTACCCATGTGTGTCCGCGATGGTAGTAACGATCGCGCGAGTACTCAAGCCCTGTGGAACTCACATTGCCCGTGGCTGGCAGCACCGCGAATTGCGAGTACTTTTCGCAATGGCGGCAATCGAAGGCATTGTCGCACGTCCGGGAAATAACTCTTCCCGCAAGTTCATGCCGGCATCGGCGATCAGTCAAGGGTAATTCCGCGAACTGGGACCGCCACCAGAGGTCGATTGCACGATGATTGCGAAAGTCCTGTGTAGCGCGCCATGCCGAGGATGCGACTGTCACCAGGATCGTCAGCGCCACCGCGAAAAATAATGACAGGAAGAGAACGTGTCCGAAGCTCCAGTGAAAACCATCAATTCCCGGAAACATGTGAGTCCTTTCCTTGATGAGGTGGAAACAGGGGCAGGTAACGATATGACAAGGAGTAGAGGATGACGCCGTACGCGATCACTGCAGCAAAGCTCGCGACTTCCTGCAAACTCGGGGTGTAATGCAGAAACTCATCAAAGGGCAGTGTTGGAAGGGCCAGAGTCTGAACAGTCAACACGAAGCGATTCAGTAGCACGCCTAAGCAGGCCATCGCGGCGGCGGTCAGAAGCCACCCGCGGCTGGATGCGGTCTTGCGGAAGGTTAGCAGGAGCGCGGGAACTAGGCCGAGAAGCACGATCTCGGCAAACAGGATGGGCGTCCCAAACGGCTTGTGCTGGTAATACTGCCACGGCGCGAACCCGGCTGCTGGCGAGGTGTAGTTCAGCCAGATCAATGTATCGATCGACTTCGCTGCAACATAAATAGCAAGCAGTACGCCAGAGATAAATCCCAGTCGGCGGAATACTTCCACGGCCACCAGTTTGCGGCTGGTTACTTTCTCGACGATGGCGGTTATGAGGATAAGAAAGCTTGGTCCAGATGCAATCGCCGACAGAATGAAAAGGAAGAAAGTGGAGGGCCAGATCAGAACTCCGCTACGGAATGCGAAAGGACGTCCGCGCAGAACTCCGTAGAGTCCGCCCAACGATCCCTGGTGGAAGAAGGAGAGCAGGGTTCCGACGGCCGCGAGAACCGGAACACCTTTGTGCAGCTGATGCTCGAATACCAGGAAAGATGGGATGCTTCGCAATTGGCGGTTACGCAGCAGGATAGGGATGTATTCCAGGCTTAGGACGAGCAGGTAGCACGAGATGCAGAACGTGACCTCGGTCAGCATCGAGTGGGTATTCGGATGCCAGAAGGTGAACCATGCGCGCAGCGGCTGGCCGACGTCGATCATCAGGATCGCTACTGCACCGCTGTAACAGATAAGACCGACCACTACCGCCGTATTCAGGATTGGCTTCAACTCGGCTCGCTTCAAGATGTAAACCAGAAATCCGGTGAAGAATGCTCCCGCACCCAGCGCGATGATGCCGAGATCCAGAAAAATCCACAGGCCAAATGCGAAGCGGTTGTCCATGTTGGTCTGGTTCAGGCCGTAGTAAAGGCACAGTCCAGAGGCATACACTCCCACCGCCAGCAGCAGCGCCCAGGGACTCAGCCACAATAGGAATCGCCGCAGGGGAGTGCGTTGTTCACCGCGGTCGATCCAGGGCGCATCGCTGAGGGCCGTGCTAGCCATGCTGCACCTCCGAAGTCTGCGGCGAGTTCGGCTCTGCAAGATTTCTCACCCATTCCTCCGTCGATTTGTAGTAGACCTTTGGCTCGGTGCCGAGTCGCGCCAGCAGACGGAAAGCCTGCGACGAACGAGCTTCTTTGCTTGCCGGATCGTTCGGGTCCGCGAGGTTGCCGAAATGGATTGCGTTCGTCGGGCACGCTTCAACACAGGCCGGAACGTAATCGGCGGGGTCGATTTCCCGCTTTCCTGCGGCAGCTGCTTTTTCATTGGCCGAATGCAGCCGCGCATGACACAGGTTGCATTTCTCGACTACTCCGCGCATGCGCACAGCGACTCCGGGGTTGAGACTCTTTTCGATCCCTTGCGGCCACGATGGATCCCACCAGTTGAAGTACCGGGCGTGATACGGACAAGCCGTCATGCAGTAGCGACAACCCAGGCAACGTTGCGGCATCTGCATGACAATCCCCGTGGCCTTGTCGACTTCTACGGCTTGTTGCGGGCAGACTTTCACGCACGGTGTATCGAGCTCGCAATGCATGCACATGATCGGAATGAACGTTTCGCGGCGTGCGTCGCCGCTCTGGCCATTGGATACTTTGCGGACGAGAAGGGGCGTCAGTCCGGTGCGAGGGCTTGCCTGCGGAAGTGCCGGAACGTTGTTTTCGGATGCGCAAGCGATCATGCACGAGCCGCAACCGGTGCAGCGGTCGAGGTCGATTACTATGCCGTAGCGCGCGCTCATGCCTTCCTCCTCTCGGGAACTTCTCGCAATGTGGACTCAACGTAGAGCTTGGAAGCTAGCGCCGGGATTACTGGAGGGATCCAATCAGTTATCCAATCATCATCGGGGCCTGAAGGAATGGCAGAAGGCCATTCTTGTAGCAGGCATGGCAACTTGCCTGGCGGCGACGGTTCTCCTACCCACACTCCTCCTTGCCAGAGTTGCTCTTCCAGCTTTTGAACAGAGGGGAACTCAGAGATTGGTATGGCGTTCTGAGCGTGTACGGTTCCTGCTCGCCGGCGGAAGAGATCCTCGCATCGGGTATGAATGATCTTTTCTGTTGGGGTCAAACTGGCATCGATACTGCTGAGGAACTGTGCTGCACTGTGCACTTCAGTGGCGCTCTTCACGAGTGCTGGCGCCACAGTGTAGCTCTCTAGGCATGACGCTGGAGGCGTGGGTACATCGGTCAACTCTTCGAGAAAACCCGGGGCGGGAAGCAGCCAGTCTGCCTTCGTGGAACCGGGATGCCAGGCGGCGAAGCGGAATACTTCGGCATCCGTTTGCGGCACGAAGTTCCAGGACACCGAGGAATCGATCAGCACCGCGCGCGCATTCTGCACCTCAGAGCCTGTGTAGCTGCGCAGATTTGAGTGCTGCGAATGACGCACGACTCCGGCGCGCGCTCCCACCGAGCCCAGCAGAATGTTCAGGGCGGCAATTGCCGGGGAGTTATCGCGGGCAATCACCAATGTGGGTGATTTCGCGACCAGGCTCCGCGCCAGTTCCAGAATTGCTTCCATGCTGATGTCGCATTGAACGGCGCTCTCGGCGAGTGTTGTCGCGGGAATTGGCCCGTGCGCTGGAACCAGGTTCTGTTGCAGCAGCGCACGAGCCAGTCCCGAGGCCAAAGCGGCCTCCGTACCTTCTCGAATCCTCATCCATCGCCATGCTCGCGCGGCGGTCCGAGACAGAGAGGAATCGATTTGGATCAGCCGAAGTTCTGGATCGGATCTTCCCGCGGCGCGGTCGGCCCAGATTCGCGTGAAGCGTCCGGGAGTGCCCCATCCATCGAGCAGAGGAGCGCCGAAGCTGACAATCGTGCGCGTGTTTTCAAGGTCGTACCCGAGACAATGAGCGGGAACTCCGGTCCAGGACTCATAAGGAGTCAGGGCCTGAATCTCTGGACTGGGAACCACGCAGTAGCGGCCATCTTGAACCTCGGTGTAGGTCTGGAACAACGCCGATGCAGCGCGGCCCGGATAACCATCGATGATGACGACTGGCCCTTCCATGCTGGCTTTTGCAAACGCTGCTCGCGCTTCCTCCCATGAGGATGGAGCTGTCCCGTGCTGCACAACGCGAAGTCGCTGCGGATGCCGGTTCAGTTGATGTGCCGCATATGCCAATGGGCAGAGGGCTCCCCTAGTGAGTGGATGCGTGCTCAACCCTGCAACACCAACGGCCGATCCTGCCGCCATGCGGACGCGCAGCCCGCATCCTTTGGGGCAGAGAGTGCAAACGGATTGCCTGGTCTCGACCGGGCAACGCGGCGGCTGCGGAATCCAGGGCCAGTTCTGGGACCAGATCGAAGTATCATCCAGAGTCTTCCACGGGACCGGAGTGGCTAGAAGACCTGCCGCGGCTCCCGCGCTCCACACCAGCAGATCTCGCCGACTCAGCTTCATTGCTCGCCTCTCATTGGTGACAACCGAGACAGCCAACTTCCACCTTGCGTTGCCGGTGACATTTCTCGCAGTCGCTCATCTTCATACCTTCGTGCGGCTGATTGCGCAGACGTGATATCGAGTGTCCCCAAAGATCACGGCTGTAACCGCTGATCCGGTTGACCTCATACATGCGAACTGAATCCTGTTCTCCATATGTAGAGTGGCATTCGGCACATGGCAGGTTTGCCCGCTTCACGTGAATCGCGTGTGAGAACCACACATTCGCAGGTTGCCGCGAATAGACCAGCCACGGTGTTTCCTGGGCCGGTTTGATATATCTGTCCACCAGGATGGCTTCGGCCTTGCTTTCGCCGATACGCTCGGAATGACATCCGGCACACTTTTCCGTTGCAGGCAGTCCGGCGAAGATGCCGTCCTGGCGAATCACATGGCACTCGGCACAGTCCGTGAGGCCAGATTTTTCGGCGTGCGTCTTGTGAAGGAAATCAAGCGGCTGAGGTTTTTGCGAATAGAGCACGCGCGGGAATGCCACCCAACCGATGAACAGGGCCACGGCCACACCGAAAGCGAAGACGAGGGGATTACGCCAGCGCCTCATAGCCCGACGCTCCAATCTGTCTTACAGAAGAAATGTTGAAAGAGGCGCACGAGATCTTCTCGTGATAACAATTGCGCAACCCCGCGAACCGGCGTGCCACCATCGCCGTCCGGCGCGTGAGCCTCATGAATCTCGCGTGAAAGGCGCTCCGCTTCGTTGCTCTGCCAAGCGGTTGCCTGTGGACCGGAAATGAGGCCGGCCCGCGTGCGTCCTGGAACCTCCCAGCCCTCAAAAAGCCAGCCTGCTCCATAAGGATCGGCCGTGAGCCGGGCGGGATCGCTGCGCAGACGCCCATTTACCTTCTGCACCATCACGGGATTTGGGAAGTTCATCGGCCATTCCACCCCATGGACTTTGAGAGCCACAGCGGGACAATGAGTGCCGCGCGACGAAACGAAGGTGATGCCATCCACGGTGCCGGCGACTTCGGCCAAGAATGCGTCGATGCCGATGTGGCAAAGACCTGAATGCTCGGCATCGAGCCAGAAATGGTTTTGGCTGTACAGCAGACTGGACGCGGGAGTGGAGACGTGTGGCTGGGCAAGATGCAGATAGGAATCGCAATATCGATAGGTGTTGCTGGTGCAACTTGATAATTCCGAATCGCTGAACGGTACAAGCTTGGGAATGGGAGAAACACCGCAATATTGCACCCGGATTTCTTCCAGATGCGGGCAGCGTTCGCGCGGGCTCTCGCTGTTGAGGGCGAGTTCGCAATCGACATATCGAGCCGAGGCGCAGCGTCCGCCGTCCGTTGCGCCCGGGCCGTCGAGAATCAGTTTTCGCACCGGGGCAGAGTGACAATAACGTGCACGGCCTTCGCGAAGAAAAGGGCAAGACATGGCCTACTCCTTCTTTTTGTCGCCGGTCTTCTTGTTCGGGGGCCCGATGCGCTCGCCGCCGTCGGCCATCGTCAATCCAAGTTCTGGAACAGAAAAACTGTGCGACCCTCCGTGCAGTAGCGCTTTCAGGTCGGCATCCATGCTGCGTAGATCCACCTCGGGCGTTCGTGCGATTTTGCGAACCAACAGGTCCCACCCAACCGCGAAGAAGACCACCAGCAGCGCGATCAGAGTCACAATCCCCAGAGCAAAATTCGTAATGTTGAGCCACATAGTCCAATTCTCGCCAGCCATAAGAAGGTGACCTCCTCGCCGATCCAGACGTCGGCTGAACGTGGGAATGCACTTCAGCAGCCATCAAGTGGATTCAATAGCTTGCGCGAGATTTGACGGGTGGAATGTTGGGATTCCCTACGGTGATCGTAGGCAATGCCAACACGCCTGCACAGTTTCCGCGGCAGTTGTGCGTACCCTCTCGTACAGACGTGATTCAGATCACACACAAGCTCCTTGTAGCTGGTTAGAAAGAACTTATGGAATTTGGAGCTCCGATTGGATGCTGCTTCTAAGGGCGCTAGCAGATTCCGACTAGTGATTGCATGCGAACCGATTACTAGAATGGCCGCGAGCATGGACCCCAAGTGGAATGGGCAGTTCTCTTGTTTCGATCGGGTAGCCAAAACCGATGTGTGTTCGCGCACGGTCGTGCGAGTACGGGATATCGAAATTGGCGGTGGGGACTTTGTGGTCATGGCAGGTCCATGCGCAGTTGAGTCAGAGGCTCAAATATTGCAAACCGCGGAAGCCGTTGCCGGCTCTGGTGCGCGCATCTTGCGTGGGGGAGCATACAAGCCCCGATCCTCGCCGTACGCCTTTCAGGGTTTGGGCGTGGAAGGCCTTAAATTGCTGCGCAAGGCTCGCGAGGAGACAGGTTTGGCAATCGTCACGGAAGTAATGAGTGAAGAAGATGTCGAGGTCATTGCCGAATACGCCGACATCATGCAAGTCGGCACACGCAGCATGGAGAATTTTTCGCTGCTGGAGGAACTGGGAGAGTGTGGGCGACCGGTTCTACTGAAGCGGGGCATGACGGCAACCATTGAGGAACTCATGCGCTCTGCTCAAGTGCTCGCGGATGCAGGCAACGCTGACATCATCCTGTGTGAACGCGGCATTCGCACCTTCGAAACCGCCACGCGCAACACCCTCGACATCGCCGCTGTGCCAGTACTGAAGACGGTGTCACACCTGCCAGTCATCGTCGATCCGAGTCATGCCGCGGGTGTGCGCAGCCTGGTTCCTGCGCTGGCGCGAGCCGCGACTGTGGTTGGATCCGACGGCCTGCTGGTGGAAGTGCATCCGTGCCCAGAACAAGCCCTCAGCGATGGGAACCAGTCGCTGAGCTTTCGAGAGTTTCGCAGAATGATGCTTGATCTGCAGCCGTACCTGGATCTTCAGCAACGAACGCGGAATGCTCGGCCCCAACTCCTTGCAACCCGAGGAGCCGATTAGTGCCGGCGCGATGCATCCTTCTTTTCTGTTTGCTTCTCCTCGCGACCGGGCCTGCCCGTCCGGCCACGGATCATAGCGCCCGTGGGCAGCTTCCAGTCTTTTTGTACACGGCTGCAAAATCCTATGAACCTTTGGCTTGGATGCGGGGAGAGGATCGTTTCCCATCGGGCGCGGCCATTTTTCTTAAGAACGCGAATGAAGAGCGCACATTGCTGCCAGATTTCGGGGCTTCAGCCGATCCGGTGGTCTCCTTCGACGGAAAGCGCGTGTTGTTTGCCGGCAAAACTCACGCCACAGACGGTTGGCAGATCTGGGAGATGTTGCTGGCGGGTGGAGCGCCCCGGCAGATCACAGTTGGTCCGGAAGACTGTATCCGTCCTTTTTATTTGCCGGATGATCGCATCGTGTATGCGTGCAAGATTGCGGGTCGCTTCGTCATAGAGCTGAAGGACGCAGAAGGGAAGCCGCTGGCGATTACGTATATGCCGGGCAGTGCGCTCCCTACAGGCATTCTTCAGGACGGTCGAATTCTATTTAGCGCCGCATATCCGCTCGGGACCGGAACTGCCCCTGAGATCTACACCGTTTACGCCGACGGCAGCGGGGTCGAGTCGTACCGCTGCGATCACGGCCATGCGCGTTACTCCGCAACGCAAGGCAGTTCCGGAGACCTCCTCTTCGCGTCCGGGACGACTTTGGCACGCTTCATATCGGCGCGGGCACAGGAGCAGCGTTTTTCCGTTCCCGCGGGGGAATACGGCGGCGACTTCGCAGAGACGGGCGCAAGCGAATGGTTGCTGTCGTGGCGTCCACGGGCCAATGCGACGTTTCGATTGATGCAGTGGGAGCAGGCCAGTGCAGCACTGCAGCCGGCAGTCATCAAGGCAGGAGTCAATATTATTCAGCCGGCTCTGGTTATTCCGCGACGCATGCCGAACCGGCATCCGTCGGGATTGCATGATTGGGCCAATGCCAACCTGCTGTGCTTGAACGCCTACACATCAAAATACCCTTTTCCAGCGGGATCCATTCACAGTGTCCGGCTGTATACCCGCGACTTCGAGGGCAGTCCCAAATTGCTGGGTAGCGCTTCGGTCGAGCGGGACGGATCGTTTTTCGTACAAGTTCCCGCTGACCGGCCGCTGCAGATCGAGTTGTTGGACGCGGCCGGCAAGACCCTGAAACGAGAGGCTGGATTTTTCTGGATGCGTCGCGGCGAGCAGCGCGGGTGTGTTGGATGTCACGCAGGACCGGAAACTTCGCCCGAAAATGCGGTGCCACTCATTCTGCTGAAAAGCACTGCTCCGGCTGACCTGACTAGTGTCAATGCGCAAAACGCATCGGGAGGACATTAGCGTGAAGGCATTTTTTCTCAGTCCGATATTGCTGGCCTCCACGATGTGGGCGCAGACGCCGCAAGCCGCACCTGTGAGCACCATTCGATTTGAAGACGCAACTGCCAAGTCAGGAATCGCTTTCACTCACAGTTTCGGGGCACAAAAACTCGGATCGCTGCTGGAAAGCACAGGCTCCGGATGTGTCTGGTTCGATTTCAACAACGATGGATACCCTGATCTCTATGTCGCCAGCGGGAAGCCGCTGGAGGAGGGGATGCATCCGTATCCCCTGAAACAAGCCCCTGCTACGCCTTCTCACAATCACCTCTATCTCAACAAAGGGGACGGAACATTTACGGATGTTACCGATCGTGCCGGAGTGGCGGCGAATGTCTTCGGCACCGCCGCGATCGCGGCGGACTACGACAACGATGGATTCCTCGATCTATTCGTCACGAGCTATGGCAGGGCGATTCTGTATCACAACACCGGCAACGGCACGTTTACGGATGTCAGCGCCAAATCGGGCATACAGGTCGAGGGTTGGTCCATCAGTTCCGCATGGCTCGATTACGATCGCGATGGCTGCGTGGACTTGTTTGTCGGCCGCTATGTGAAGTTCGATCCCAAGTATCGCAATTTCTACGCCGCCGACAACTATCCCGGGCCTCTCGACTATGCGGCAGATACGAATCGCCTCTACCACAACAACTGCGACGGCACATTCACGGATGCGAGCGTCAAGGCCGCAATTGGCGCTTACAAAGGGCGCACCATGGGCGTAACGGCTGCGGATTACGACGGAGATGCATTTCCTGACATTTACGTCGCGAATGATAAGACCGAGAACTTTTTGTTTCACAACAAACGCGACGGGACATTCGAGGAGGTCGCAGGCGATCTTGGAGTCGCCTACGGGCAGAACGGTGAGAGTACTTCCGCAATGGGGCCCGTGTTGGCCGACGTAGATGGCGATGGCAGCGTCGATCTCTGGGTGACGGACTCCAAGTACAACCGTCTGATGCGGAACGCGGGCGCGAACGGATTCGAAGACATCGGCCCGGCCTCCGGCATCTCGCAGGCCAATGCTCAATACACCAGTTGGGGAAGTGGTGTCTACGATTTCGATAACGATGGTGCTCTCGACATCATGGTCTTTCACGGCGGCCTGGTTCACCTTGTGCCGCAAGAACAGTCATTATTTCGCGGGCTCGGTAATGGCAAGTTCGCTGATGTTTCGGGCGAAGCCGGCGCAGTACTTGATGTGAAGACCGTCTCGCGCGGCGCTTGCTTCGCCGACTATGACAATGATGGCAAGACTGATGCATTCCTGGTAAACCTCGGAGCGCCCGCCACTGTGCTCCACAACACAACACAGAACAACAACCATTGGCTCTCAGTGAGGTTGATGGGGAAGAAGAGCAATCGGGACGGCATTGGGGCGCACCTCGAAGTATTCGCCGGGGGACGCAAGCTCGTGGCAGAGCGCTTTGCCGGGTCCGGATACCTGTCGCAGGATGACGGGCGCGTTCACTTCGGGCTGGGCTCAGCAAACAAAATCGAGAAACTCACCATTCGCTGGCCCAGTGGCCAGGAGCAGGTCCTCGACAACGTTGCGGCCGACCGGGTGCTCACGGTGGAGGAGCCCTAGATGGGAGCTCGCGCGAATCAATCGAGCGTTCCAATCACGGTTCGGCTTGCCGGCGTGTTCGCGGTCGCATTGCTGGCGATCGCAGCGCAGCCTGCTGCGAAACAACCTTCAGCCCTGCTCAGAGAACGATATTTATCTCCGGTTGAAATCGCTGTGTCGCCTGATGGGCGCTTGCTCTACGTCTTGTGCCAGGACAGCGATGAGCTAAGGGTAATCGAAGAGGCGTCGGGCAAGGTGGTCAAAAGCGTTCCCGTGGGCCGTGTGCCACGAGGAATCGTGATCACACGGCGGGGAGACACTCTATACGTCACAAATGCCTGGTCGGATAACGTCTCAGTCATCGACGCAAGGAATCTTGAGGTGACGAAGACGTTGCCCGCTGGATTTGAGCCGAGTGGTGCTGCGCTCGACGTCGCCGAGAGGACGCTGTACGTGGCCAACCGGCTCAGCAACGACGTTTCGGTCATCGACCTCAACACGGGGCAAGAGACAAAGCGCC
This sequence comes from Acidobacteriota bacterium, assembly GCA_046723715.1. Taxonomy (GTDB): domain Bacteria; phylum Acidobacteriota; class Terriglobia; order Terriglobales; family Acidobacteriaceae; genus Sulfotelmatobacter. The sequence continues at coordinate 38,951 of JBKOUZ010000004.1, forward strand.
TTGTGGCAGGGCGGGGCGCGAGTTATTTGACGTCATCTCCCGACGGCAAATTGATCTACTGCACGCATGTCTATCCCGAGCCGGGGCCATTCCGCGATGCACCCAAATCGGAGATCACCGTCATCGACACAAACACCCAGACCGTCGTCGAACGCAAGAGGTTGAACAACGTCGCGGGAGTGTTCCACACCGCCGTTTCGAAGGACGGCGAACTCGGCGTTGTCGCTCAACTCAGGCCGAAGAATCTGCTTCCCCTGGCGCATGTGGAGCACGGCTGGGCGTTCGGTGACGCCCTGACGCTGTTTGGATCGAATGTAGGTGGATTAGTTCAGATTCCTCTCGATGAACTCGACCGTTATTACGCCCTTCCCTGGGGCATAGCGATTGCTCCCGATAAGTCAAAAATTTTTCTCACCACCGCAGGATCGCAAAGCGTCACGGTGCTCGATGTAGCACGTTTACTGAAAAGCGTTCGCACGCACCGCCGGCCGTTCGTCAATGACCTCTCCGCCTCGGCGGAATACGTTTCGTCCAGAATTGCAGTAGGGCACAACCCGCGCGGCGTCGCCTTCTCCCCCGATGGCAAGCATTTGTACGTAGCCAATCGTCTGGATGACACCATTTCGGTGATTGATACTGCAGATGAAGATGTTGTCGCCACCCTGGATTTGGGAGGTCCCAAAAACATCGACGCCCTGCGCCGGGGCGAACGGCTTTTCTACACTGCGGAGTTTGCCTTCCAGGGTGGATTTGGCTGCTCCAACTGCCACATCGACTCCACGATCGATGGACTGCAATGGGATCTCGAGCCGGATGGTTTCGGCAAGGACATCGTTGATAACCGCTCGCTCGAGAATCTGGCGGGAACCGAACCGTTCAAGTGGAACGGCGGGAATCCGGACATGCCCACCGAGTGCGGGCCCCGGACCGAAAAATTCTTTTTCCGCTCGCAGAGTTTCAATCAGCAGCAGCTCACGGACCTGGTCACCTTTGTCCTTTCGCTTCCTTACCGTCCAAACCGCTACCGAATGGCCGCGGGAGGGTTAACTCCGGCTCAGGAACGCGGGAAAGCCATCTTCGAGCGAACGAAATCAAAAGACGGCGCCGCCATTGCAGAAGCAAATCAGTGTACTCACTGCCACAGCGGACCGAAATACACGAACCAAAAACAGCTCGATATCGGTTCGGGAAAGACAACCGACCGTTCCCCGGTCGTTGACGTACCGCAACTCTCCAACATTGCCTATTCCGCCCCCTATTTACACGATGGGTCCGCGCGCTCCCTGGAAGAAATCTGGACCGTGTTCAACCCCAAAGATACTCACGGCGTCAGCAATGACTTAACCAAAGACGAGTTGAATGATCTGATCGAGTACCTGAAGACGCTATGAAAAACAAGCTATGGCTCGCGCAGATTGCAATGCTGGTGATTACATCAGCTGTGTCAGCGCAGACTTTGCCGATGTTTCGTTGGGAAAACTTCACCACGGCAAATGGTCTCCCGGATGACCATGTCTATTGCGTTCTCGTGGATGGTAAGCGCATCTGGGCAGGCACAGATAACGGCTTGGGTCTATACGAGAACGGTTCCTGGAAAGTCTTTCGTCGCGCTGACGGATTGGCTCATCAGGCGGTGCTCTCCCTGGCGCTCGATAAGCACACAGGCGACCTCTGGGTTGGCACCATGGGTGGTCTCAACCGGATCTCAGCGGGCCGCATCGACACGTTTACCCAACTCAGTTCCGGGCTGAGCAATGACGTCGTATACGGAGTGGGCGTGCAAGGTGATTTCGTATGGACCGCGACCGCGGCAGGCGCAAGCCGGTTAAATCTCCGCACGGGGGAATGGGCGCTATTCAATGAGCGAAACACTCCCATGTTCGAAATCTGGACCTATGCAGTGAGTCCGGCGGAGGACAAGGTCTACTATGCCGTCTGGGGCGGCGGCGTGCTCGAGTACGACCAGAAAACCGAACGCTGGAAAGACTACAACGATCCCGACGGCGAGACCGAGATGGTCGTGATGAAAGATCAAGGACTTATTCACGAGATCACGACGTCGGTCAGCTATGTGGACAAGATCCTCTGGGTTGCGACGTACTTCGGTGCCAGTCGCTACGACGGGCGCTATTGGCACAACTTCCTGCAGAAGGACAGCGGTTTGCCCAGCAACTTCTTAAGCCAGATCAAGGCAGTCGATGCCAATCGCGCCTGGTTCTCGACCGATAAAGGTCTGGCCTATTACGACGGCACCAACTGGGCCGTGTATCGGCCGGCCTTGGACACCCATAAGCCGGAGATGGTCGTCCGCGATGCTGATGGGAATGTCAGAAATATTTCCGTGCGCAGTGCCCCATCGCATAGCTACATTCTCGCAGTTGATTTCCAGGGAGAAGACATCTGGGTCGCTACCGCTCATGGGCTCAGCCATGGCATTCGGGAAGAAAATTCAGTCGTGAACTTAAGCGTTGTGAAGTCCGATCAGGCGAAAGTAAGAAAACCGTAATCTCAGGGGGCATCCATATGAATTTTCAAGAACTGCTCGGAGAGGTAGCAACAGCACCGGTCGTAAAACGAGCTATGACCAATCACGCCACATTGAATGAGGCCTACGATTACGGCAGCGCGTTTTCTCGCGGCTTGCGGATCGATCTCAATGGACTCACCATCTTGTTGATCTCGGGAACCGCCAGCATTGACGAGAAGGGTCGTACGGTTCACGCCGGCGACTTCCGCGCACAACTTCGCCGCACTTACGAAAACATCACCCGGCTGTTGGATTCCGAAGGCGCGACCTGGCACGACATTGTTCGCACCACCTGCTACTTGCGCGATATCGAGCGCGATTATCAGGCGTTCAATGAGGAGCGCACCGCGTTCTTCAAAGCCGAGGGGCTTGATCCTCTGCCGGCTTCCACCGGCATTCAAGCGATTCTGTGCCGCCCCGACCTTCTGGTTGAAATCGAGGCGATCGCCATGTTCCGGCATGAATCATCAACGGAGTAATAAGGAGTGCTTCCATGCGGTTCGTCCCTGTTGCTGTGATCGCGGCCACCTTGGTGTGCGTGGCCTGGACTCAGACCGCTACACCCTGCGCTTGTGGCAAGAACGCTCCTGGCCCCCCGGCACCTCGATCCCTGAAGCCATACACCGCCGCGCCTGATGACCTGCGTCCGTTCTCAAAATTCACAACTCCGTATTATGAGTACTATCAGGACCTTATCGAATATAACGGCGCGGCGCGCGAGACTCCTGATCCGGACCCGAAGGACTTGAGTGAGGTTCGCATCGGATTTCTTGCTCCGCTCTATGACCATCCCGACCAGGTGCGCGGCGCCCGCATGCTGAACGGCGCACAAATGGCCATCGACGAGGCCAATGCTGCCGGAGGATATGGAGGCAAGCCATTCCATCTCATCACCCACAACGACTACGACAACTGGCAGAACAGCAGTTCGCCCGTGACGGGCGTATCCAGAGATTCCGCGATTTGGGGGGCGGCATCGAACGATGCAGTGCGGATGATTTATGACGACAAGGTATGGGCCATGTTTGGGTCCATCAGTTCGGAGTCAACCCACATCGCACTTCGACTGGCGCTGAAGGCCGAAACTCCATTGGTGAACAGTGCCTCCACTGACCCTACGATTCCCGAAACTATCATTCCCTGGTACTTCACCGATATTCAAGACGATCGTGCGCAGGGGTATACGCTGGCTCGCCACATCTACACCGAACTGGGCCTGAAACGAGTTGCTCTGTTGCGCGTCAACGATCGCTACGGTCGATTTGGCGTGATCAAGTTTCGTGATGCCTCGCGGCGCCTCGGGCATCCGGTGGTCATCGAGCAGAAATTCCTGCGCGGCGATACAGACTTTCGACGTCAGTTGCAGGTGATCGAAGATTCCCGGGTGGATGCGATCGTCCTGTGGACTGATATTCCCCAGACCGCCATGATCTTGCAGGAAATGCAGGAACTGGGAATGAAGCAGCGAGTATTCGGGAGTCATCGCACCATTGGCGACGAACTAATTAGGCTTGCGGGAACCGCCGCAGAAAGCTTCGAGGCGGTCTACCCTTACGATCCCAGCCGCAAGGATGCGCAATGGCGTGACTTCATCGCAAGATACGAAGCCCACTATCATGAAAAGCCCGACCACTTTGCGGCGCTGGCTTACGATCAGATGCGAATTCTCCTTGATGCCATATGCCGCGCAGGACTCAACAAAGGGCGCATTCGAGATGCGCTGACAGCTCTGACCAGCTACAGAGGCGTTACGCAGCAGATGACTTTTGACCCAAACTGCAAGAACATCGCGCCCCTATTCCTGGCTCGCGTACACAATGGCGAGATTGAATACCGGCGCATCACGATGGAAAAGCCATATGCCCGAGTCGGAGAGGGTGGTGTGCAATATTCAGGTCCTCCCACCAACGACGTAGAGAACTTTAGAATCGGAGTCTTCGGTCCGCACGCGAGCGAGTTAGTGCGAGCGCTTGGAGAGCATAGTTCCCGCAAGGCCAAAGGCCAGCAATACTCACTAATTCCGATCGAGTCGGGCACATCGTGGGGCAAGGCTTCCAGTGATCTGGTCAGAGCCGTTTATGAGGAACATGTCGTAGCTCTGGTCGCTCTCGACCGGGCGTCGAGTCATCTTGCCGAGCAGATCGCGGTCAAGTCCTTCATCCCAGTGATTGCCATTTCATCGGATCGCGCTCTAACCAGTACCAACATTCCCTGGATTTTCCGCTTGCCCGACAAGATCACGCTGAATCAGGCACTGGATTGCCTGTCGGCAGCTTTAGAAAGGGCCGGCCCCAACCGCGCCCGAGTTCGCGAAATCTTGGCCTCTGGCGAATCCATCGCCGGCGTTCGGTTTGATTCGAGCGGCGAAATCCTTCCGTAGCCAACAAAAGGTCCGTTCTGCCGCATCACTTCCGGGGATCCCTGCGCCGGGCCTTATCTTAAGAAAATCCTTGCCGGTTACGCCACAGAGCGGATCAAAATTCGTACAATAAGCATTCTCTTGTTCAGGGGAACCCCATCGGTGAACACCATTCCAGTTCGGCGAGTGCGCGTGATCGACTCGCACACAGGAGGCGAGCCCACCCGCCTTGTGATTGCCGGCGCCCCTGATCTTGGGAACGGCAGTTTATCCGAACGGTTGTGCCGATTTCGCAACCAGCACGATGCCTTTCGCTCGGCGGTTGTGAACGAACCTCGCGGCTCTGACGTTATTGTTGGTGCGCTGTTGTGCGAACCGGTGAACAGAGCGTGCGCTGCGGGCGTGATCTACTTCAATAATGTCGGCTATCTGGGAATGTGTGGGCACGGGACCATTGGCTTAATCGCTACTCTTCATTTCATGGGACGGATCGCGGCTGGCGAGCACCGTATTGAAACGCCGGTCGGCGAAGTAACCGCTATTCTTGATACTGACGGTCAAGTAACGGTGAACAATGTGCCCAGCTATAGGCTGAAGCACAACATTCCCGTTAACGTTCCGAGGTACGGGACGGTGCACGGAGACGTCGCCTGGGGAGGGAATTGGTTCTTCCTGGTACACGAGCACCCCGTGGGCCTGTCATTGAAAAATGTCGACGAACTCACAGCTTTTACCTGGGCGATCCGCTTGGCCCTTCGCGAGCAGGGAATTACCGGAGAGAACAATCAGGAGATCGATCACATTGAACTATTTGGGCCGTCTGAGGTAGCAGGAACCGACAGCAGGAATTTCGTGCTGTGTCCGGGTAAAGCCTATGATCGCTCTCCCTGCGGTACTGGGACCAGCGCCAAACTGGCATGCCTTTATGCGAACGGCAAGATTCACGAAGGCCAGGTCTGGAGACAGGAAAGCATTGTCGGCAGCGTTTTCGAAGGCAGGATTTCAGTTCGCGACGGTAAGGTGTATCCCAGTATCAAAGGAGCAGCATTCGTGAACGCGGAGTCCGAACTGGTGCTGGATCCCAAAGATCCCTTTTGCTGGGGGATTCGCTCGTGAAATTGCAGGGCCGCGTATCAATGATGTCACAGCTCACAAAAGGAAAGCCGAATCGATGAACTCGCGCGATCTGGCGCAGAATTTTGAGGCACGTTTCGGAAACAGGCCAAGGATTTTCCGCGCGCCCGGGCGCGTGAACTTGATCGGCGAGCACACCGACTACAATGACGGATTCGTCATGCCGGCCGCAGTCGAGTTTTCCACTTTTGTGGCGGTGTCGCCGCGTCACGACCGCAAACTCGTAGTTCAATCAGATGAACTTCCGGGGAACTTCGAATTTGATCTCGATAGGTTTCCGGACCGCCGCACTAATTCCTGGTGCGACTACGTTTTGGGTGTTGCTTCGGTTTTCCGCCAGCACGGCGGTAAGTTACAGGCAGCGAACCTGCTTATCCACGGAGATGTACCCATCGGTGCGGGCTTGAGTTCATCGGCTGCGATTGAGGTCGCGTCGGCTCTTGCCTTCATGAGTCTGGATAGCAAGAAGTTGCCCCTGCCGCAGGTCGCCAAACTTTGCCGCCAGGCCGAGAACGAATTTGTGGGGGCGCGGGTCGGCATTATGGATCAGTTCGTATCTTGTATGGGCAAGGCCGGGCACGCGCTGCTGCTGGATTGCCGTTCTCTCGAATTCAAGTTCGCTCCACTCCCCCGGGGGATTGAGCTCGTGGTCTGCAACACGATGGTCAAGCACGATCTCGCGACCGGTGCTTACAACCAGCGGCGCGAAGAATGTGAGCAGGCAGTTCGTTTTTTTGCCCAAACCGACCCTTCCATCCGCGCGTTGAGAGATGTATCTCCCGAATTGCTTCAGCAGACCGGCGGTCAGCTTCCTGCCACTATTCGGAAACGCTGCACGCACGTGATCCAGGAGAATCAGCGGACTCTGGATGCAGCGCGGGCTCTGGTGGACGGCGACCTTCCGCGCGTAGGCACGCTCATGCGCGAATCCCACGACAGCCTGCGCGATCTCTACGAGGTCAGTTGCCGGGAATTGGACGCTATGGTGGATGCGGCCCAAGGATTACCGGGCTTCATCGGAGGACGCATGACCGGCGGCGGATTCGGAGGCTGCACGGTGAATCTTGTGCGTGAGGAAAGCGCCCCAGCGTTCACCGCCCAGATTGCCGAACGCTACCAGAAACTTACTGGTATCAATCCGCAAATCTATCCCTGCCGCGCCGAAAACGGAGCACAAGAGATCAGCTTGAACTAGCCTGGTCGTTGTTGGGTGCCCATCCCTGCAATTTCACGAGCCAATTCTCCGGCTCGGGAAGAATCGCGAACTTGGGCAGTTCACCGCGGACCATGGCTACCTCATCGCAGCAATGGAATCGCGGACACGCGTGACAATCCTTATATATCTTGTCCGGCAGATCCTCCCGTTGTGCCACGGAGAATCCTTGCCCGGCAAAGAAGTCCGGCTTGCGCGTGAACAAGCAGATGCAATCTACCTTGTGCCTCTTTGCTTCGGCCAGCAAGGCTTTCACCAGGCGTCCACCTCCGCCTTTGCCCTGAGCCCAGGGAGCCACGGTGATGGACCGAATCTCTGCCAGGTGAGTCCCGTAAAGGTGCAGCGCTCCGCAACCCATAATCTGCCCATCCTCTTCGAGAACAACGAAGTCTCTTACGTTCTCACAAATCTCGGGCAGGGTTCGCGGAAGCAGAGTGCCATCCCCTGAGTAAGCAGCGATGAGTTGGTGAATCTGCTTTGCGTCGGGAAGAATCGCTTTACGCGTGTGCATGGACCTCCTCGCGAAGAGACTCGATGGATTTTCTGGCTGCGCCAATTGCCTGCCTCACTTGAGCCGGAGCGGTGCCTCCCTGTACGTCGTGCATCGCCAACACGGAGGGAAGTGACAGGGCTTCATAGAAGTCCTCCCCGAACGCTGGACTGAGCGACCCTAGTTCCCCAAGCGTCAGATCCCGCAACTCGCACCGCCGGTCGAGACACATTTGCACTGCCTTCCCAACCCGTTCATGCGCCAGACGGCTGGGCACCCCGCGCTTTACCAGGTAAGTTGCCGCGGCCCACGCATTCATGAATCCCGACTGCGCCGCTTGCTGCATTCGCTCGTAATTGAACTCCACAGCTTTCATCCAGCCAGTCACGAGCGGGAGCAACTGCATGACCGTGTCCACGCTGTGGAACAGCGGCTCCTGCGTTTCCTGCAAATCCTTGTTGTACGCAAGCGGCAATCCCTTGATCGAGACCATCAGCGCAATGGCATGACCTGACACCCGTCCCGTTTTACCCCGCACAAGCTCCAGCAGGTCGGGATTCTTCTTCTGCGGCATGGCGCTGCTCCCGGTGGAGTAGGCCTCGGGCAATGTAATGAATCCGTATTCCTGGGTAGAGAAGAGAATCATCTCCTCGGCCCATCGGCTCAGATGCAACGCAAGTAGCGACAAAAAGTTGACGAACTCGAGGATGAAATCCCGATCACTCGTCGCGTCAATGCTATTGGCCGTAGGAGCGTCGAATCCGAGTTGTTCACTCATCATCGAACGATTGAGCAGCAAAGTTGCACCCGCGACCGCTCCCGACCCTAGCGGACAGACGTTCAGCCGCTTGCGGCAGTCCGCCAGTCGATCCGCATCCCGCAGAAACATCTGCACGTAAGCCAAAAGCCAATGGGCGACCAGCACCGGCTCGGCTCGCTGCAGGTGTGTATAAGCCGGTACGGCCGTCTCCCCGGCATCCTCGGCGCGCGCGACGAAAGCTGCACATAGTTCGGCGAGTTCGGCGCGCAGTTGATCAATCGCAGCCCTTGTATACAGCCGCAAGTCGGTTGCGATTTGCTCGTTGCGGCTGCGGCTGCTGTGCAGTTTGTATCCGGCGTCGCCGATCGACGCGACCAGTTGCTTTTCGACAAAATGGTGCACGTCTTCAGCTTCGCTGTCCTCCAGGAACTCGGGCGACGCGGAAGCTCGCTCGCCAATCTGCTGTAACCCTTGCAAGATGCTGATCAGTTCATCGGCGGACAAGATCTCGGCATCCTGCAACGCGCGGGCGTGTGCTTCGCTTGCCGCGATTTCATAGCGAAGCAACCGTCGGTCGAAATCGAACGACCTTTGCCAACGCTCGAAATCAGGGTCCAGCGGCTGCCGGAATCTCCCCGACCACATCTTCATCGCGTGACCTCCACTCTGGCGCGGGCCCTCGATCGCGAGGGCAGTCCGAGAATGCGGATGAACCCTGCTGCGTCTTTCTGGTCGTAGCTTTCGTCCATCGTGAATGACGAGAGATCGGTTCGATAGAGCGAGTGCTCCGAGTGCCGGCTTATGACTGAAACATTTCCCTTGTACAGCGACAACATCACGTTGCCTGTCATCTCGGTTTGCGTCTGGTTGACGAATGCATCCAGGGCTTCGCGCAAAGGCGTGAACCACAGTCCGAAATACACAAGCTCGGCATATTTCAGGGCAATGTGCTGCTTGAAATGCGCGACGTCGCGCTCCAGGCACAGAGCCTCCAATTCACGGTGAGCCGTGATCAGCAGCGTGCCGCCGGGAGTCTCGTAGCATCCACGAGATTTGATGCCGACGAAGCGGTTCTCCACCAGATCGATGCGTCCTACCGCGTTGCGTGCGCCGATCTCGTTCAGCAGTTCCACCAGCGACACGGGATCCATTTCCATGCCATTCACTGAAACCGGAATCCCCTGCGCGAATCCGATCTCCACCTGCTCGTCCTGGTCAGGCGCATCTTGGGGAGAACGAGTGATTTGCCAGGTCGTTGCCAATGGCGCATTGCCCGCATCCTCCAGTTCTCCGCCCTCGTGGCTGATGTGCCATAAATTCCGATCTCGGCTGTGAATCTTTTCACGGCTCGCGGCGACGGGAATCCCATGCTGCTCCGCGTAATCCAGGCAGTCTTCGCGCGACTTCAGCTTCCACTCGCGCCACGGCGCAATAATCTTTAACTCCGGCGCCAGTGCCTGGTAGGTCAACTCGAAACGCACCTGATCGTTGCCTTTTCCCGTGCATCCGTGAGCCACCGCAGTGGCGCCTTCCTTTAAAGCCACTTGAACCTGGTGCTTGGCAATGACGGGTCGGGCGAGTGACGTTCCCAGCAAGTATTTGTGTTCGTAAACAGCGCCCGCTTTCAGCGCAGGAAACACGTATCCCGTCAGAAACTCTTCGCGCAGATCTTCCACGATCACTTTGCTGGCTCCGGTCGCATAGGCTTTATCGACCACCGCCTCGATGTCGTCGCCCTGTCCCACATCCCCGACCATGGCGATTACTTCATACGAATAGTTTTCCTTCAGCCAAGGAATGATGATCGAGGTGTCGAGTCCACCGGAATACGCAAGAACAACTTTCTCAGGCATGAGCGCTCCTCGCGGGGAGGCGAACCGCGCCTCCCAGCAGTAAATAAAGAATGGATTTTTGAACATGCAGCCGATTTTCCGCCTGGTCGAAGATCACGGAATTCTCCGAATCCATGACCTCGTCCGTGACTTCCTGGCCACGGTGGGCTGGAAGGCAGTGCATGAACACCGCGTGCGGTGCGGCCTCGGCCATCAATTTCCGGTTCACCTGGTATGGCTGGAAAAGTTCCGCCCGCTGCGCGGCCTCGTCCTCCTGCCCCATGCTGGCCCAGGCATCCGTGTACACCGCATCGACCCCGTTCACCGCAACACGTGGATCGGTGAGGAACTCGAGCTGCGCTCCCGTCTGCTTCGCGATCTTCTTTGCGTCCGCCACAATCTGAGGACTGCACCCGTACCCCTTGGGCGTTGCGATGCGCATCGAAGACCCCAGGCAGGCGCAGGTCAACAGCAGAGAATGCGCCACGTTGTTCCCATCGCCGACATACGCCAGCGTGATGTTTTTGAAGTCTCCAAACCGCTCCCGCAAGGTAAGATAATCGGCCAACGCCTGGCAGGGGTGCTCGACATCGCTTAACGCATTGATCACGGGGACCGAAGCGTGACGCGCCATACCTTCAATGGTTTCGTGGGCAAAAGTCCGCAATACAATCACGTCGATCCAGCGTTCCAGATTCTGCGCGATGTCGCTGAGTTTTTCCCGCGCGTCCAGGCGGCTCCGCGATTGATCCACAAACACGGCTGTGCCGCCAAGGCTCACCATGCCCGATTCGAATGTCAAACGCGTCCTGAGCGAGGGCTTCTCAAAGAACATCACCATCTGTTTTCCAGCCAGTGCCCGCTGAAACACGGATGGCCGCGCCTTCATCAGCTCCGCCAGGTGTAAGACGGCTTCCACTCCTTCCGGTCCAAGATCACGGGTTGAAATCAGATCTGAGCACCAGAACACGCCGGGAACTGTCTGCGGCGGAACCGGTGCTCTGTTTTGCAATTGAGTGTTCAACGTGATTCCTCTCTCGTAACGCCTGTTGTATTCGAAGCAATCGGCAAAATTACGCGCACGTCACTTCTGTTCCGCAATTGAGCTTTGTCAGGTAAAACTGCGGGAGGGCCCCTGCTTCAGCGGCCGGCAGTATCCTCACCCGTCCCACTCCCTGCTTCAAAGCTTGTGTACACGCGGCCAATTTCGGCAACATGCCTCCGCTGATGACCGAGCCGGCTGCAAGATCCTGTGCTTCTCTTGTGCTCAGCCAGGGAATTACTGCCCCGGAGGCATCTTTGACGCCGGGAACGTCGGTGAGAAAGATCAGGGCATTTGCATGGCAGACAGCCGCGCATGCCGCCGCCATTTCGTCTGCATTCACGTTGTAATACTCGCCATCTGCGCCCAGGGCCAATGAGGCGAGAACTGGGATGCCGCCCTGGTGCCAGAGCGCTTCTATCCAACAAGGCTCGGCAAAGCAGATTTCACCAACATATCCCAGATCGTTTCCCGCAACGTGTTTGCGGCGGGCGCGAAAGCTCATGCCGTCTCCGCCGCAGAATCCAACCGCCGGCATGCCCGCTGCCTGAATGGCGGCGACCAGTTTCTTGTTCACCATGCCGCCTAGGACCATCAGCGCGACGTCGCGGATCTCGGCATCAGTCACGCGCAGCCCGCTGACAAACTCGCTCTGCTTGCCGAGTTGTTTCAGAACCCGCGTCAACGCGTTGCCGCCGCCATGGACCACGGCCACACGGTGACCGTCCTGGGCCAGTTCTGCGATGGCCCGTGCGCACTTGCGCAACGTGACTGTATCGTCAAGCGCCGCGCCGCCGATTTTGATCACAATCGTCACTGCAGTCCCTCCTCCTCGCTCCAGCCATACATCAAATTCATGTTCTGCACCGCCTGCCCGGCCGCGCCTTTCAGCAAGTTGTCAATGCAACAAATCAGAACCAGCCGCTGGCCGTCATCTGCGAGGCAGAATCCCAAATCGCAATAGTTGGTATGCACTGAGAACTGCACCTGCGGCAGTTTGGGCGTCTGAAAGATCCGCACCCATCGTTTTCCGGAATAAAAATTGCGGAAGCAGGACTCCACTTCGAGCGGGCTCATCGTACGGTTGAGCTGAACGTAAACCGTGGAGAGGATTCCGCGTGGAATCGGCAGCAAGTGCGGCGTGAAAACCAGTTCCTGCCCTTCAAGCTGCAATTGCTCGAGAATCTCGCCCAGGTGCCGGTGATTGAAAACCGAATAGGCCGAAAAATTGTCGGCTACAGAGACAAAATGCGTCTTCGCAGTGGGCTCTTTGCCCGCTCCGGAAACTCCGGATTTCGAATCCGCGATAATGCCGCGCTTCCGATCGACGACTCCTGCCTTGATCAGCGGTGCGAGCGCAAGGATGACCGACGTCGCATAACATCCCGGGTTAGCGACCAGCGCGGCGCTCGCAATGCGATCGGCATTGAGTTCGGGCAATCCATAGACGGCTCGGTCCGTGAGTTCTGCCGCCACACCTCCGTCCGCATCCTGAAATCCGTAAATAGCTCGGTGATCTTCCTTTTTGAGCCGCCAGGCGCCGCTCAGATCGACTACTCGCAGCCCGTGAGCGATCGCCTGCGGCACCAGCGATCGCGATACTTCATGAGGTGTTGCCAGGAATATCAGTCCGACTCCCTGTTGTTGCAGGCTTGACCAGGAAAGCGAGTGCAGCGGATATCCCCCATTTCCGGAGAGAGCAGGGAATATGTCTGCCAGATCTCCCGGCCCGCCATTGTCGCCCGGGCGCCGCAACAGGATCGGTTTCTCCGTGCGCGGATGGCGCAGGAGAATGCGGGTCAATTCCAGGCCGGAATATCCCGTGGCTCCCAGTACTGCAGTTTTAAGTTTGCCCGCCATTACCCCAGCATTTCCTCGATGCGTCCCGCCAACGTGCGCGCCTGCTCTTTATCGGGGCACACAATCAGGATTGTGTCGTCTCCCGCAATTGTGCCCACCATTTCTGACCAGTCCGCCTCATCGAGCGCGGCCGCCACCGGCTGCGCGCTACCCACAATGGTCTTCACAACGAGCAGGTTCTGCGCCGAACGGACGTCGAGTACGAATTCCCGCACCAGCCGCGAAACCGGGGGGAGCGCGACGCCTGCGCCATTTTCCCCTTGGGGGAGGGTATAGCCCTGCGGCGTTTTGCTGAGATTCAGATCGTGGATATCGCGCGAGAGCGTGGCCTGTCCCACCTTGAAGCCCCGCCGGCGTAAATGGCGCTGCAGGTCTTCCTGGCTGGCGACCGACCCGTGCTTCAAAACGTCGAGAACCGCGCGCTGGCGCAAGCTTTTATTCATAATGAATAAATATTCACAAAAGTGAATAAATATTTTTCTATCTTACGGAGCCTTTCGGAAATGTCAAGCCGAAAGGCCGGCGTTTACTTAACTTTTCAAACTCCACCGACAGCCGTGATGGGCTGAAAAGTACGACCCTTCGGCAGATGGCTTGGTAGACTACTTCCCGGTTGCAGAGTCACATGTAGCTTCGTAGAGACGTTGCGTGCAACGTCTCTCGCCGACGCATACGGGAGAAGGGATGAACTCGAAACCAACTCTGGCCGCACAACTCATCGCAGAATTCCTTGGCACATTCGTTCTCATTCTTTTCGGTACCGGAGTCGTCGCTATGGTGGTGTTGTTTCCCACGCACAACGCGGGCGAGACCATTCATGGCGGCTTTACCAACATCACACTGGGCTGGGGACTTGGCGTCACCATGGGCATTTACGTTGCCGGCAAGATTTCAGGAGCGCATCTGAATCCCGCGGTGACATTGGCATTGGCGATATTTCGGAACTTTCCCTGGGCGAAAGTCATTCCGTACTCGTTGGCCCAGACTGGGGGAGCGTTTGCCGCGGCTGCTGTCGTGTTCTGGAACTATCATCCGGCCTTTCTGCAGGTCGATCCGAATCTCGAGCGCACCGCCGGAGTGTTTACCACCTTTCCCGCATTTCCGGGCCTTCCGCAAGCTGGGTTTCTGGATCAATTCATCGGCACTGGTCTGCTGGTGCTCCTGATCTTCGCCATCGTCGATGAATTCAATGTTCCACCGGGCGCGAATCTGGCGCCACTTATGATCGGTTTGGTGGTGGTAGCCATTGGCATGAGCTTCGGGGGCATGCACGGGTATGCGATCAATCCGGCGCGCGACTTCGGCCCCCGGCTGTTCGCGGTGATGGCGGGCTTTCGGAACAATGGCATCACCGATGGCACTCGCGTCTGGTGGATTCCCGTGCTCGCACCCTTATTTGGTGGCCTAGCCGGAGCCGGGCTCTACGATTTCGGTATTCGCCGTTATTTAAAGTCTTAGACGTTGCTTGCAACGTCTCTGCCGACATCGCAACGAAACGAGGGATTCGTGAAATACATTTTGGCACTGGATCAGGGCACAACGAGCTCTCGGGCCCTATTGTTCGACGAAACGGGCGCTGTCCGCGCCGTTGCGCAACGGGAGTTCGATCAAATCTTTCCTCAGCCAGGCTGGGTCGAGCACGATCCTGAACAGATCGTATCCTCCCAGATCGCGGTAGCTTTGCAAGCTCTGCAGGCAGCTGAGATCAAAGCAGCCGATGTGACTGCCATCGGCATTGCTAATCAGCGGGAGACGGCCGTCGTATGGAATCGGGATACCGGTAAGCCGGTTCACAACGCCATTGTCTGGCAGGATCGTCGCACAGCCGATCACTGTGAGCAGTTGGTTAGGCAAGGCCACAGCGGACCCATTCAGCAGCGCACCGGCCTTCTCATCGATTCCTATTTCTCAGCCAGCAAAGTTTCCTGGATACTCCAGAATGTTCCCGCCGCCCGAAAGCTGGCCGATGACGGGAAGCTGATGTTTGGGACGGTCGATACCTGGCTCCTATACAAGCTCAGCCAAGGCCGAATCCATGCGACGGATATCAGCAATGCCTCGCGAACCATGCTCTTCAATATCCACACTCGCGAATGGGACGAAGAGCTCTGCAGAATTTTCGGCGTGCCCATCTCCATGTTGCCGGAGGTTCGCTCCTCCAGCGAGATCTATGGTGAATTGAATGGTGTGAAGGGACTGGATGGCATTCCGATTGCCGGGATCGCCGGCGACCAGCAAGCGGCCCTGTTCGGCCAGCGCTGCTTGAAGCCCGGAATGACGAAGAACACCTACGGCACTGGATGCTTCATGCTGCAGAACACGGGCAGGCGCGCGGCACCGTCCTCCAATCGCCTGGTAACAACCGTCGCATGGAAACTGGGAGACACAACCGAATACGCGCTCGAAGGCAGCGTCTTCATTGGCGGGGCCGTGGTGCAGTGGCTGCGCGATGGTCTAGGCCTCATTCACAAGTCGGAAGAAGTGGAAGCGCTCGCAAAAGCGGTGCCCGATAACGGCGGCGTTTATTTCGTGCCCGCATTCGTAGGCTTGGGAGCGCCGCACTGGGACTCCTATGCTCGTGGCTCGATCTTCGGTCTCACTCGCGGTTCCACCGCAGGACACATTGCCCGCGCCGCTATTGAGAGTATCGCTTACCAGGTTGCCGATTTGCTCGATGCCATGCAGCGCGATTCCGGCGACTCCGTCCAGGAACTCCGAGTGGATGGCGGTGCGACCGTGAATGACAGTCTTATGCAATTTCAAGCCGACATCCTGCGGGTTCCGGTAGTTCGCCCCTCCGTGACCGAGACGACCGCGTTAGGAGCCGCCTTGCTAGCAGGACGTGCCGTCGGGTTCTGGCCAGATGGGCAGAACGATGCCGGAAAAATTGATCGCCGCTTCGAGCCGCAAATGCCTGCGTCGCAAGCGCAGACCCTGCGCGCGCGCTGGGATGAGGCCGTCTCTCGTTCTAAAGGTTGGCAGTCCGGCGCCTGACGGCGGCCGAAACGATCAGCAAAAAGCAGGGCTCTGAACTTCTCCTACGGTTCGTACCAGAACACCGCCCCTTTCGTGATTGCGGGCAATGGGAAGGTGATCGCGTTTCCGCTCCGCACTCCTTTGATCGGCTGCGCTTCTCCAAGAAACGGCAGAAAGAATCCCCTGCCTTCCGAATTGGACGTGACACTGACCTCCGCTCCCGTTTGCGGCGTCTGTACCGGATTTGATCCACCGCGCAATCCTGCAAAATTGGCAAAGTAAGCATTCGTATGCCCATCGGAGGTTCGCGCAATCGATGTCGCGATATGCGTTCCGGCCTTGATCTTCACCGAATCACCGCCCGCCAGTTTGTCGAGAAAGCCCTTTTCACGGTCCGGCGACGCACTGTCGAAGTCTTTCTCGAGTGCGGCGATGTAGGACTTTCCCGGAGATTCCGGGATACGGATAAGATTCTCTGACTCCGGCAAATCAATCGCGTTTGGCCCTGTAAGCACGACTTTGCGGCCTGCATGCGCAAAATCCTGCAAGGTTTTCTTCTCGCTTTCGCTCAGTATGCGTACATCCGGCAGGACTATAGTGCGGCCCTGAAACTCCGCTAAGGTCCGTGGAGTAACAATCTGAAACTCGAGATGCTTCTGCATCAGCAGGATCAGAATCCCTCGATATCCGGCAATGAATTCATCAGCATAGTAATTTCGCGTCTCCGGCGAAAAATAAACTCCAATGGGATCGATCGGGCTCCGCGGCAGATAAAACGTCTTCTCATGCTGACGAATCCAGTCAAAGATAACCTTGCGGGTAGCAAGATCGTTTGACCCAGCCATGGAATGACCGGGCGCGTCCCAGAAGTTAGCTCCAGCCATTACTTGCGACATTGCGAGATTCTTCATCGCCTCTCGCTTGTCCACTTTCTTGTCGCCATCCCAGGAGTAATTCAGAATCCACGTGGGTTTGCCTTCCGCGAAGGCGCGGAAGGAATGCATGCCTACCTGGTATTGGAACCAATCGAGCGGCTTGCGACCCGATGCCATGTGATCCCCACTGCCGAATTCATATTCATGCGCAATCGCGTCAACCACGGCATAGATGCTGTAAACATCAGTGCCAACCCGCACCGCTTCCTCTTCAATGCCGGGATAAATTTCAGGGATTGTCTTGATCTCCGGGTTCACAGCCTTTGCCGTTTGATCAATCTCGTGCAGAAAATCGGTGAAGGTCTGAAGCCGAAACTCCACCCATTTGCGGAATCCTGGATCGGAAAAGTCCCCCAGCTTCAAATCGTGTTTCGCGTCCAATCCACTCTGCTGCTTGAACGCCGCGACCGTGTAGTCGTCAAAACTGGCCCACGATTTTTCCCAACCTTCGAAATGCGTCATCCAGTAGGGAATATCGATATAGATCCCGTCAATCCCAGTCTGCGCGATCTGCCGCACACGCTCCATGTAGATCTTGCGCCACTCGGATGCGTATGGGCTGATCCACACATCTTCATCGCCTTTCCGGATCCAGAATGCCGTGCCCCCTCCGAAAATTGCCGGTTCTCCAGTGATTTTGCGCTGCAACCAGTCAGGATGGTCTTTAGCCATGGTGTGGGGCGTTTGATCGCCATTTGCCGTGATGCACTCGGTTCCGGCGATGTAGACAAACGCGTGATTCCCGGCCTTGTGCGCCGCCTCGGCCACATCTCGAATCGCTTTCAGCTTCGCCTCGGGATGCAGGAAGCTCTCGTAACGCCCGGGAATATCGTTATCCACCTCAATTCCGAACACGCCACTGGCCTGCGCCTGCCGCACAATTTGCTGGGCATCGCCACCCTTAAGCCCGTAGGCACCGATGCGAACATAGTTGGTCCAATCCTGTTTATGAGGTTCGGGAGCAGCGGCAAGACAGCAGGCGAATAGCAGAAGAAGGAATAATCCAAAAACGACGTTTCGTTTCATGGCACCTCTCGATCAGTTTTCTGAAGAATGCATTTATGAGGTGATTGGAAGACCACCCATCAACGCAGCATCAAACTGCCGTCATTGAGACACCCCTGCCACAGCATCCGGCCTTGTAGCTCCGGATGTCTTTGCCACTTGCTTTTGGCGGGGCAGACCAATAGGGCCGCCCCGCTGTTTGTTCTCAGAACTGGAAACGCGCTCCGAACTGCATTCTGCGGAAGTTGTTGGTCGTCGACGTCACAGTACCCAAAGCTCCGTCTCCCGATCCCAAATCCGGGAAGGCAAAGCGTTGATGATTGAAGGCATTGAACATCTCTGCCCGCACCTGGAGCAGCTTGTTTTCGCGGATCTTGAATTCTTTGGAGAGCGACGTATCCAGGTTGTGAATGCCGTCGCCGCGTAAATTGGAGAAGTAGCGGGGGGAGTTGCCCGCAATGTTATCGCCAGGATCGCCAAAACAATCCTGGTTGATCACGCTTCCTCCAGACTTAGCCGCATCGCGGTAGCTCAGCCCCGTGGAAATTTGGGGGCAGAGTACGTTCGGTCGCTGATTGCCGTCCACCAACAGCCCGGCGGAATTGTAGACAGTCAGCGGCTGCCCGGATTGCAAGGTCAGGACATTGTTCAGCGCCCAGCCACCGACAAACGCATCCAGCACCGGGTTCATCCCACGCCCAATCCAGCGGTCTCTTCCGAACGGAAGATCGAAAATGATGGCAGCCGTCAGGCGATGCGGCGTGTCATTGGAACTAATGGAATGCTCCGCTTTCAGATCGTCGAGCAGTTGCGGGTTGTCGTACTGAAGGTTACCCAGCCAGGCGTTTCGCCCTGCAGACGAATCATCCGTCGATTTAGAGAAGGTGTAGTTGCCCTCGAAGCTAATGTAGTGGCTGGCTCGCTTCTGGAAGCGAATTTGCAACGAATGGTACCAGGAGTTTGCGTTGAGAGTCGGCAGCCCCTCAAACCCGCCATCGAATTGCGGGTAGGGTTCGAGCAGCAGCTGTTGCGGGATGGTGGGATCCACGTAGCGTGAATCGGCAACGTCGACCGCGCTGAAAATCGGGCTTGCCGGACACCAGGATCCAGTCAGCGTCGCGCCAGTAGTGAAGAAGCACTGGAACGGATTAGGCACTTCCGCGTTCAGGTAATCGGAGACGGCCGTGCTGCCGGGGTCGTGCGTCGGATTAAGAGTTGCTACTAACGCATTGCGGATGGATGAAGGCAGGAAATTGCGATTGCGGGTGGAAATACCGCCCGCGCCAGCCCACGGTAAATGCGTGCTGTGATTGGCGGAGTAGTCCACGCCGATAACGATTTGTCCTGGCAAAAGGTGCTGGATTCCCAGATTCCATTGATAGATCTCCGCATTGCGCGCGGTCCCCGTGTCCAAGTCGCTGGAGTTTCCAAAGCCCCACTGCGCCAACTTACCGTACTTTGTTCCTTGCGGAGGAGCCAGACCGGCGGGGAATGGACTGCTGCAATTCGTTTGAATATTCGAAGGCCCCAGGCAGGCAAATTGGTGTTCGAAATTGTCCTTACTGAAGAAGATGTTCGCTGTCTTTGCGAATGCGGGCCCGGCGTACTGGAAGTTGGTCGCCACATTCATTCCGTAGAAGACACCCGCGCCGCCACGCAGCACGGTATTGGAGGTCAGTTGATAGGCAAAGCCGAGACGTGGAGCAAAGTTGTTTCGGTCGACGGGTGAGTTGCGATGGCCAGACGTTGGAAATCGCGAGATCCCCCTCAGTTCCCCAATCTGCCCAAACTGAGGAAACAATCCCTGCTGATCGCGATCCACAGGAATGCTGATTCCGGCATCAGCACTGAAATCGTTGAACTGAAGACGGTTGTAGCGTTCGCTGTAAGGTGTGCTCCACTCATAGCGCAAGCCGATATTCACCGTGAGCCGGGGCGTTACCTTCCAGTCATCCTGCACGTAAAAAGCAGTCTCTGCCGACTTGTCCGCCACTGCGGGCACCAGGTGCAACGAGGCATCTTGGGCATACCCCAACAAAATCGAGGCGAAAGGATTTCCCTGTCTGTGATCGTCGTCTCCCAGGCCGTTGTTCGGCTCCGAGGTCGTGACGTCGCGCGAGAAGTTGAAGATGCCGGTGGGATTGTCGGGCTGCCAGAAGTAATTGAAGAACACGCGCTGCTCGCCACCGAACTTAATGGAATGTCTCCCTTTTACCCATTGCAGACCTGAAGAGTAGCTGACCAGCGTGTGCGCGAAATGAGTATCCACGCAGCATTGGTTAAACAGTTGCAGAAACGGGTCATCGACTTCGATCGTCGGCATGCGGGTGAGCCCGTTGGCTGCCAGGTCACCCGACAGCCCCACGTCACTCAGCGTTGGATAATGATTGCTGATGCCGGGGGCGTGCACGCGGTCCACGCTGAAGCGGTTGGTCCAGAGTGCAGTTGGCGTGATCGACCAGTTGTACTCCAAGCCACCGTTCTGCACGTTCGTTATGTAGATAGCGCCATCCCCGTCGTTCCCAACAACGGTGGGTGCGATGGACTCGTCGTGATGGCGGCTGTAGCGTCCGCCGATTCTGTGATTGGTTGTGAACTGATGATCTAACTTGACGTCGAATTGCCACGCCGGAGCGGTTCCAACGATGACCTGGCGCCAGTTGGGATTCGGATAGACGGCGCCGGGTATGTTCGCGTGGGGATACAAATTCAGAATCGCCTGGCCGATGGCATCGATCTTGTCTGGTGGAATTACGTTGTTTGGAAATTGAGTGTGCGAACAAGGGTTGGGATCTAGTTGGTTTCCGGCACACGGGTCATAAATCCCAGCTTGAGCCATGTCAGGATTCGTAGGATCATCTGACAGGTTGGCCGGGCTCTGAGAAAAGTCGCCTGCGCGTTCCAAATCTGTAGGAACGATCCCCTCCAGGTTGCCCGGATCCTGCTGACGAACCTTCTCAAAATCCACGAAGAAGAATGTTTTGTTCTTGATGATTGGCCCCCCGACGGCGAAGCCATACTGATCTCGGACGTGGTCGGGTCTTTCGCCGGTATTGAAGAAATCGCGGGCATCGAAGTTCGCTCTCTGCCCGTACCACCAGCCGCTTCCATGGAAATTATTGGAACCCTGCTTGAGCACCATGTTTACTATGGTGCCGCCGTTGTTCCCGAACTCCGCGGAAAAGCTGTTGTTCTGGACCTTGAACTCCTGCACGATTTCTACCGAGGGCTGGTAGTAGACGTTGGAGTTGCCGCCTTCGCCCTGCTCCGGCGCACTGAGAGGGCTGCCATCGAGCGTAATCTGGGCCGTGGCGTTACGCTGGCCGTTGGAGACAAAGTTGGTGCCGGCGGGATAACCGAGATCGGAACCCGTCGTCTCCGTCACGCCACCCGCGAGAAATACCAGCCCAAACGGGTTGCGGCCGTATAGTGGAATGTCGCGCACATATTGGTTGGTCACATTGGTGCCGATCGCGGCGCTCTCTGTGTCCAGCAGGGGAGCCGCTTCCGAGACCTCCACCGTCGTGATCACTCCCAGTGGGTGCAGCGTGAAGTCGATCGATGTCTGTTGATCCACTTGCAGCACCACGTTCTTCTGCTCCGACGCGCGAAAACCTGGAGCGTCGGCTCGAATCGTGTACACCGCTGGACGAAGGCCCGTCAGGATGTAGAGCCCGTTGTCGTCCGTGTGGGCCGTAGTCGAAATCCCGGTCGCGTCATTGGTAATGCTGATATTCGCCTTCGGCACCATGGCTCCGCTGGCGTCCTTCACGACTCCTCGTATTTGGGCGGTGTAGCT
The DNA here is from genome assembly GCA_046723715.1 of Acidobacteriota bacterium. Taxonomy (GTDB): domain Bacteria; phylum Acidobacteriota; class Terriglobia; order Terriglobales; family Acidobacteriaceae; genus Sulfotelmatobacter. The sequence goes on from JBKOUZ010000004.1 coordinate 60,883, forward strand.
GGCTTGCCCCGGGGCAGGAATTGCGCCTAGAGATAAAATGAAGATGAACAGTAACGCCCACACGGGTGAGCGGCGCTGATTGACACGCATAGCAGCCTCCCTTACTTTCATATCATTACGAGTCAACACTATTACTTTCGTTTATGCCCGAAGTCAAGTCAAATCGCAGCAGAAGTAAAGGTTGCAGAGGCGTCGAGAGTCCTTTTTTGCCCCGTCGCTGGCGATGTTATGCCTCGTCTCTTGTTTCTTCTTTCCAGTCGGGGTTGCATACCAATGAGGTTGGAAACACACGTAAGATCTCTGGCATCATACCCGCGCTAAGAACTCCCCATGAAAGCTGCCCTTCTGTCGTGTCCGCAAGCTGTTTCCGAACGTCCGCTGCGCATCGTTGAGGTCGCAAACCCACGCCTGAGGTCTGGGCACGTTTTGCTGCGCGTCCGCGCCTGCGGCGTCTGCCGGACTGATCTTCACATTGTTGAAGGAGAACTGCCGACAAAGCAGCTGCGCCTGATACCCGGCCACCAGATAGTTGGGGAGGTAATTGATGGGGCAATCGATCAGATTCCGCTGGGCTCACGCGTGGGCGTCTCCTGGCTGGGCGGCACGGACGGAACTTGTTCCTATTGCCAGCGCGGTCTCGAGAATCTTTGCGATTCACCCACATTCACCGGCTACACCGTGGCAGGGGGTTACGCAGAATACGCCTTCGCCCGCAACGATTTCATCTTTCCGCTTCCGTCTGCGCTTGATGATTTACATGCCGCCCCCTTGCTCTGCGCCGGCATTATCGGATTCCGCAGCTTGCGCGTGGCCGGTGTTGAACCGGGCGAGCGCGTGGGCTTGTTTGGTTTCGGAGCGTCAGCGCACCTCGCCATCTCTGTGTTGCAGGCGTGGAAGTGCGAGGTGTACGTCTCTACCCGAGGCAAATCCCATCGTGCCCTGGCGGAATCGCTGGGCGCTAACTGGGTTGGGTCCGAAACCGATAAGCCGCCAGTCGAACTGGATCGGGCGTTGACCTTTGCCCCGAGCGGAGATGTCGTCATCGCCGCGTTGGCAAGCTTGCGCAAAGGTGGCGTAGTGGCGATCAATGCCATTCATCTGGATCGCATCCCTGAATTCGATTACGACCGCCTGTTGTGGGGAGAGCGCCAGATCCGCAGCGTCGCCAATATGACCCGAGCCGATGCCCGCGATTTTCTGGCGCTGGCTGCGGAAATCGGGTTACGACCCAAGGTAACCGTGTTTTCGCTGGACCAGGCCAACGATGCGCTTGTGGCGCTAAAGAACGATGCAGTGGACGGTGCGGCCATCCTGGTGCCCTGAATCTCGTTAGTTTGTTTAGGGCGACGCCTCATCCGTCCTGGGATTCAGAAATCGTCCTCATGTACGTACACAACTGTACATATAAATGTTCCTGCAGGAACACTCTTGACAGAAGCGCTGCTGAATTGAAAGGACTTACCCGCGGTGCACGGGGCCTGTACACAACTAAAGGGTCAAAGTGAAGGTTGTGATGAATATCAGGCAAAAAATGACGGCTTGCGCGAGTTCATTCCAACCCAGTCGTCGGACCTGCAGCGGCACGGGCTTCTGGACGAAGTAGTACAGGCCCCGGAAGAGCAACGGCGCAAAAGCCATCAGGGCAACCCAAGGCATCCAGCCCAGCAGGCAAGTGGCCGCAAGTATAGCTGCCATCACGAATTGTCCTGCCGCGAAAGCCCAGCCACGCGCCAGTTTCGCGCGCACTCCCACCAGTTTGGCGCTGTGAATTCTGATCTGAACGTAATGAATTTGATTTCCGGCAAAAATCAAGTTGGCCAGCCAGAGCATCCACGCAGTGACGCCGAATTCTCCGGTGATGACGTAGTAGACCGCAGGCGCCGACGATGTCAGTCCGATCGTGCCCACGATTTCAGACAGCATGCGCGTGCGGCGTCCCATTTTCCTGAGCAACGCCTGCCCGACGAAAGCGATCGCAGCCGCAACTCCGATGGGCCAGAGCAGCGGATTCTGCCCAGCCCACAACAGCATGCTCAACGCCAGCGCGGCAACAATCGCCAGATAAGCGACTACAAACGTCACTGAACTGCGTTCTTCTTTCGTTTCGGCGCGTATGGCCGAGATTCCCAGCAGGCTCTCCAGGGGAGTTCTCAGCCAGAACAACGCCAGAGCCGCGGTGAGCAACAAGACAAACGGGAACACGTTTCCGCCCTGGCGAAGCGCAACGCCGGCCGCCGTCGCCATCGGCACCAGCAACAGTCCCCAGGCGCCGTGCTCCCGGGGTACGATTAGCGCGCGATTGCGTTCGCGGCGTGCTTTCTCCACCGCCGCGGCGTGCGCTGCGTCTAAACCATGTGGCTTGGCCGGGACATCCGAACGCGGCTCTGTGCACTGGGTCTCTGCTTGCGCCTGGGTCTTGGTCAACATTATCGCCATCCGGCCATGTGAATGTGTTGCATACCCTTCACCGCGCGCATGTATTGCGCGCGTTCAAAGGCGCCCGGATCGGGGCAGCGTTGTTGGCTCATGCTGCCTTGCATCTGCTTGACTGAGTCGTATTCGTGCTCTTCCATCCACTCCCGCAGTTCGCGTTCCACGTGGCGCAGATGATTTACGCCATGGCGCATCAGCGAGGAGCAGAGCATCGTCACATCGGCGCCTACCATCAGCAATTTCACCACATCTTCGGCGCTGTGCACGCCCCCGGTGGCCGCCAGGTTCGATTTCAGCTTGCCGAAGAGAATGCCAATCCAGGTCAGCGGCAAGCGCAGCGATTGTGGGGTGCTCAATAACACGTTGGGCTGAATTTCAAGTTCTTCCAGATTGATGTCCGGTTGATAGAAGCGGTTGAAGAGCACGAGGGCGTCCGCACCTGCCCGATCCAGCCGCTGCGCCATATTCGCCAGATTGCTGAAGAACGGGCTGAGCTTGACTGCCACAGGGATGCGGACCGTTTCTCTTACAGCCTCCACGATTTCGAGATAGTTCTTCTCGATGTCGGCTGCGGTCAGGCTCGCGTCCGTCGGGATCGAATAGATGTTGCACTCGATCGCATCCGCGCCAGCACTCTCTATCTCTCCCGCGAACTTCGTCCAGCCGCCCAGCGTGGCGCCGTTGAGGCTCGCGATGATCGGTATTTTTACCGAAGCTTTTGCTTTGCGGATGTGCTTCAGGTAACCCTCAGGGCCGGTATGGAATTCGCTGGCCTGTGGGAAGTAGGTGATGGATTCGGCGAAGCTTTCAGTGCCGGCGTTGAGATGGTAGTCAAGGTCCATCTCCTCCTGGCGCAACTGCTCTTCGAACAAAGAGTAGAGCACCACCGCAGAAGCCCCGGCATCTTCGAGTCGGCGGATGCCATCCACGTCGCGGGATAATGGCGACGCTGAGGCGACCAGCGGGGTAGCCAGCTTTAGGCCTAAGTATGTCGTGTTGAGATCGATCATTGCGTTCTCCTCTTACCTGCTAAGCCAAGTCAACATTCCCGCCCGCTCGCTTAAAATGCGACAAGGGTGGGCACCCTATTACTTCGATGTTGCTAGAGTTTCTTTCTGCTTTGCGGCGGGGGCTCCGGCCGCTTCTTTCGTACAAGGCTCGGCTTCTATCTTTCGGCCGGCCAGGTATTCGTACATGCGAAAGCGGTTTTCTACGTCTTTCTGCGCCAGCTTCCACAGACGGTCGGCTTCTTCCGGCTTGCTCTTGGTCAGCATTTTGAAACGGGTCTGCTGCAGCAGAAAATCCTGAACTTTCCGCGTCGGAGCTCGGGAATCAAGAGCCAGCGGGTTCTCGCCCAAGGCGGAACGTTCGGGGTGATAGCGATACAGGAGCCACTGTCCGGAGTCCACCGCAACTTTCTGATCGCTCATGGCCGTCGTCATATCGATGCCGTGAGCAATGCAGTGCGAATAGGCAATGATGATGCTGGGCCCGTCGTACGCTTCGGCTTCCAGGAATGCTTTCAGCGTGTGCTCATCCTTCGCACCCATGGCGACGCTAGCGACGTACACGTTGCCGTACGTCATCGCCATCAGCCCGAGATCCTTCTTGGGGCCGGGCTTGCCGCCCGCTGCAAACTTCGCGACTGCCGCGCGGGGCGTTGATTTCGAAGCCTGGCCGCCAGTGTTGGAGTAAACCTCGGTATCGAGCACGAGGATGTTGACGTTACGGCCGCTGGCCAACACATGATCCAGGCCGCCGTACCCGATGTCGTACGCCCAGCCATCGCCACCCACAATCCACACGCTCTTTTTCACCAGCATGTCAGCCAGAGAGAGGAGTTGCTTGGCTTCTGCTGAAGTCATTCCGCGCAGTTTCTCTTTGAGAATGTCCACGCGTTGCCGCTGCTCATAGATGTCGGCTTCATCCTTTTGTTTCGCGTCGACGATAGCTGCGGCAAGATCTTGGCCAACGTTCTTTGCCAAACGCAGCAGCAGTTCGCGGGCGAATTCCGTTTGCTTATCGATCGAGACGCGGAAACCCAGCCCGAATTCCGCATTGTCTTCGAACAGCGAGTTGGACCAGGCTGGCCCGCGGCCATCAGTGTTCTTGGTCCACGGTGTGGTAGGCAAGTTGCCGCCGTAAATAGAAGAGCAACCGGTTGCGTTGGCAACCACTGCGCGGTCTCCGAAGAGTTGCGAGACGAGCTTCAGATAGGGAGTCTCGCCGCAACCTGAGCATGCGCCGGAGAACTCAAACAGAGGTTCCTGCACTTGTTGCTGGCGGATCGTGCCGACCTTGATCTTTCTGCGATCGAGTTCCGGAATCTTCAGGAAGAAGTCCCAGTTCTCGCTCTCGGGCGCGCGCAGCGGAGGCTGCGGAACCATGTTGATGGCCTTCAGCCGAGTTTCCTGTTTGTTCTTGACCGGGCAGATATCGACGCAAACGCCACAGCCGGTGCAGTCTTCGGGCGCGACCTGGATCGTGTACTTCATGCCGGCCCATTCCTTATCGCGCGCATCACAGGACTTGAAAGTTTTGGGTGCGGTTTGCAGTTCCTTGCTGTCGTAAACCTTGATGCGGATCACGGCGTGCGGGCAGACCATGGCGCATTTGCCGCACTGGATGCAGATCTTGGAATCCCACGCGGGAATCTCAAGAGCCAGATTGCGCTTTTCCCATTTCGCGGTGCCCGTGGGGAAGGTGCCGTCGCAAGAGAACGCGCTCACGGGAAGTTCATCGCCCTTTCCAGCGTAGATGGCGCCCAGCACGTCGTGCTCGAATTTCGGAGCACCGGGAAATGCCGCGGGGATTTCACCCTTGCTGGTTGCGCTCTGCGGAATGGTTACCTCGTGCAGATGGGCGAGCGTCTCGTCCACAGCCTTCATATTCTTCTGGACAACGTCTTCACCTTTGCGCCCGTAGGTATAACGGATTGATTCGCGAATGGCCTCAATGGCTTCCTCGCGGGGCAGGACTTTCGAGATCGCGAAGAAGCAGACTTGCATGATGGTGTTCATGCGCGAGCCCATGCCGGTATCGCGTGCGACCTGGTAGGCATCGATGACGTAAAACTTGGCTCGCTTTGCGATGAGCTGGGTTTGTACTTCGCGGGGGAGGTGCTCCCAAACTTCATCCGGACCGAAGGGACTGTTCACCAGAAAGACTCCGCCGTCCACCAGCGCGCTAAGCATGTCGTAGCGTTCGAGAAATATCCACTGGTGACAGGCCACGAAATTCGCCTTGGTAACCAGATAGCTGGACTTGATGGGCTGCGGCCCGAATCGTAGGTGCGAGACCGTCATTGCCCCGGATTTCTTTGAGTCGTAGACGAAGTATCCCTGGGCGTAGTTGTCCGTGTTCTCACCGATGATCTTGATGGAGTTCTTGTTGGCTCCGACAGTGCCGTCTGCACCCAAGCCGTAGAACATGGCACGAACCACGCTATCCGGCTCGGTTGAGAAGGAGGCATCGCAGTCGAGACTGGTGTGGGTCACGTCGTCGTTGATGCCCACCGTGAAATGATCTTTTGGCTCGGGACTCTTCAGGTTGTCGTAAACGGCTTTGACCATTGCCGGGGTAAATTCTTTGGAAGAGAGACCATAGCGGCCGCCTACCACGCGGACTGAATCCGCGCCCCGGACGAGAGCGTCCGGAACTGCCTGTTTCGCTTCGTGCAGGGCATTTACTACATCCAGGTAGAGTGGCTCGGCAATCGCTCCCGATTCCTTGGTGCGATCCAGGACTGCGATCTGGCGAACTGTCTTGGGAAGGGCTTCGATGAATGACTTCACGGAGAACGGTCGGTAGAGCCGGACTTTCAGCAGGCCAACCTTTTCGCCGCGGGCATTCAGGTGCGCGACGGTTTCATCCGCAACCTCGGCGCCCGATCCCATGATCACGATGACGCGCTCCGAATCGGGTGCGCCAACATAATCGAACAAGCGGTAACTGCGTCCGACGACTTCGGAGAACTTGTCCATTACCGCCTGCACTTTGGCAGGCGCAGCAGCGTAGAAGGAATTTGCGGTCTCGCGGATCTGGAAGAAGACGTCAGGATTCTGGGCTGTGCCGCGCAAGACAGGGTGATCGGGAGACAGGGCGCGCTGGCGATGCTCGATCACGCGATCCATGTTGATGAGGGCTCGCATGTCATCGTCGTTGAGCATCTCGATCTTGTTTACTTCGTGCGATGTGCGGAAACCGTCGAAGAAATGCAGGAAGGGAATGCGCGTCTCGAGCGAGGCCGCATGCGCGATCAAGGCCAGGTCCATGGCTTCCTGCACGGAGTTGGAGCAGAGCATGGCCCATCCGGTACTGCGGCAGGACATCACATCCGAGTGATCTCCGAAAATAGAGAGCGCATGAGTGGCCAGCGTGCGCGCCGAGACATGGAAAGCAGCGGGCGTCAGTTCACCGGCAATCTTATTCATGTTCGGGATCATCAGGAGTAAGCCTTGCGAGGCGGTGAATGTGGTGGAGAGCGAACCAGTCTGTAAAGCACCGTGTACGGCACCCGCAGCGCCGCCTTCGCTCTGCATCTCGACCACGTGGGGGACGCTTCCCCAAATGTTGGCAACATTCTCGGAGGCCCACTGGTCCGCCCACTCGCCCATCGCCGATGAAGGAGTGATGGGGTAGATGGCGATGACTTCGTTGACGCGATAGGCAACGTGCGCGACCGCCTCGTTGGCGTCCATGGTCTTGAACTTGCGCTTCATGTAGTCCCCCATTCGAGATCTCGACGGTGCCACTGGAGTGGCCCGACGATGAATTCAGAATAAGGATGGAGGTAGGTGGATGTCGGGACGTGGGTTCACAGGGGGGTGTGATTACAATCACATGATCAAAGGAAGCCCTGTGTTTTCAGCCTGTTTCAGCTCCCTATTTTTTGCAGGCGCATGGAATATTCACGTGTGGCGGACCGGCTTTGTGCAGCTTGCAAGGGAAGTCAAATCCACCCTCTCGCGCACGCGCGAGTAGAGTGGGTCACGCCGGCTCGCTTGTAACGAAATACGGTCAGGGAGCAGTCGCCCGCATCAACGCCAGCTTCATGACGTAGCAATCTTCGTGAATAGCTCTGCCTCTTTCGTCCGTGTTCGCGCTCTCAAGCGAGATCGGAAGGTCGCAAATCGGGCAGGAAGGTCGGGGGTCGGGTAGTGGAGGGATAACGACGGGAATGTGAAGTGAGAAATGGTTCGCCACGGCTGGGACCTCGGCTTTGTAGCGTTCGCCTTGCCTCTACTTGGCTACAGGATAACACGTAGGGCAAACACCGGATGCGCCAAATAGCGCCACCGACGGCCTGTTTGGGTCCGTTCATTACGATTCCTTTCCTTAGCACGCCAATTCTGTTGCGGGAGCTTACGGGTCATTTCGACTTCCATACAATGCGAGACAGTGCCTTGCTTTGAGTTTTCAATATCGACAGCTCGCTCCTGGAGATTTCCGATGTGTTCCAGCCGCTCATCGTACTTCTTCTTCCTTATCTTCTTCTTCTTCTTCCTCTTCACGCGAGAGGCCGATGTATTTAGCGCTTCAACAGCTTGTGATTGCTTCTCACTCAATTGACGTATCTCTTCCTTCAACGGGTCAATAACGTGCGTGGTCTCAGATGGATCGTTACGCATAAAAGAGCACCCGGCCGCGACTAGACGTCGGGAGTGGTTGTTGCCAGAGTTTCGCGAAGGAGCTTCGCTCGACAAGGACGGGAGCGGCATTTTTTAAGAACGCGAAAAGCTGCTCGCTAGGGCCCGACGCCGCCGGTGTGGCAGTCGGCGCAGTTGACCTGGGTCAGGTCTCCGATATCGACAGGGTGCTGGAACATGGGAGTGCCGGCAACTGCCGGCGTGCTTTGCGAGTCTGCCATGACCGTGTGGCACTGGTTGCAATCCTTGCCGATGACCCTGCCGTCGCTGCTCACATGCTGGCCGTCGTGGCAGCGGAAGCAGCCATTGAAATAATAATGGCCGAGATTGTTGGGATGGGTCTGCCAATTGAGTTTCATCTCCGGGAAAGTGGTGTGCTGGAAAATCTGCTGGAGTTCGGCGACGGCGTTACGGATTTCCAACTGCTTGGTTTTCGCGATGCCGGGATATTTGCTTTCGTAGAAATTGTCGATACCCTTTGCGATGCCCTGAAGGGCAGCGTCGGTAGTCGCGTAGGTCCCGGTTAAAACCGTCACCGCTTCCTGCTTGATGAATGGCAGCGAGGTGTCGAGGCGGCGTGCCGCCAAGGCCTGATCCACTGATTGATCAGGCGGAACGTAAATATGAGTGGGGCGGTTGTGGCAGTCGACGCAATCCATGTGGTGGCGCGGGGCTTTGGCGATCTGATCTTTGGTCAGTGTGGAGTCCTTTGCGAAGTACTCGGTCACGCGGCCTTGCAGGTCCTGCACATGAACGTAGGGAATTACCTGGCGTTTCTCATCGCCAGCGACGTACTCAATTTTGTTGCCGATGTTCATGTGCCAATGAATGCCCTCAGGAGCACCGGTCGCGGGATCGCCTCCGCCGGTTTTAATCAGCATGCGAACCTGGCGCATGGTGCTTTTCTCATCGCTGGCATAGTGGGTGAAGACCTTAAGCTGTCCGCCATAGAACTTTTTCGGCCAGTGGCATTGCTCGCAAGTATCCTGCGCAGGGCGCAAGTTGTGTACAGGCGTGGGGATGGGTCGCGGGAACGTATTGAAGGCGGCGGCAAAGACCTGGCGGGTGCCGGAAAGCTTTGACTTTACAAACCAGGTGGCGCCCTGTCCGACGTGGCACTCGACGCAGCCGACGCGGGCATGAGGCGAGAGGGAATACGCGGTGAACTCGGGGTTCATGACGGTGTGGCATAACTGTCCGCAGAACGCCACGGATTCAGTGAACTCGTAAGCTTTGTAGCTGCCCGCCGAGCTTACGATGACGAACACAATCAAGAAGGTGGAGAACGAGATAACGGCGCTGCGTTGCGTGCGGTCGTTCAAATCGATGACCGGGTAGAACTCCGTTGGGGTGACCTTCTTGCGACGTTCGAGCAGGAGGCCAGCCAGCACGAGCAGCAACCCGAGAACAAAGAACGCCGGCGAGACCATGTAGGCCAGGATGCCTATATAGGGGCCGGGCTTGGCAGCAATGAGATCAATTAGTACGAACAGGAAAATATTGGCCAGGCTGACAATGGATAACGCAATGCCAGCCAGACTGACGGGGTTGCGCAGCAACATGCGCAACCCATGTCTCGGTTCGGGTTCAGAGGGCGAGACTTGCTCACTGTCCATGCTTGACCTCAGTCGTCTCGGGTTCCGCTTCGTCAACGTTGGGTTGGCTTGTATCAGGCGCTGACCTAGAGATCTCCAGGACCGGAGTTTCATCCAGCCCGTGCTCTTCGCGATAGTGGTGCAGCGTCATTTTGCCATCCCACCAGGCCCAATTCATGGGGTAGACGTCTGGGTCAAAGAACACCTGGTAAAAGTGCCAAACCACAATCGCGAGAGTGGCCAGCACGGCTTCGTAAAAATGAATGGCGGTAGCGATATCAAGCCACCAACGCGGTAAATGATTTCCCACAACAACCTTGGCCCACAGCATGATGCCGGTGCCGGCCATCACGAACATTCCCCAGACGAGAGCCCAGTATTCGGCTTTCTCGGCGTAGTTGAAGCGCGCAAATTCCGGCTTCTGGGACGTGAGGCCGAGATAGTAGGAGAGATTCCGCCACGCACCTCGGATATCGTCCAGCGTGGGGAAAAGATCGCGCGCCAGACGGCGTCCTTCGCGCGTGATTACGATATCGAACATGTGATAGACGCTTACGGCGATCAGAACAACGGCCGCGATGCGGTGCAGCAAGCCACGCATGTGCTCGCCGAGAGTGAGCATGGAGGCGAACCAAGAGTCAGGGAACTTAAGCGCGAACCCGGTAAGAACCAGCAGAAAGAAACTGGTCAGCAGCGCCGCATGCTGGATGCGGAAACGGAGCGGCATGCGCGTGACGAATGTGGTTTGCAGCTTACGAAGGGCAATAACCTTGGAGCGCCAGAGGATAAAGTTGTGCAGCAGCATGCCGCCAATCACTGCGAAGATCATGCCGAGGTAAAACTTGCGAATCCAACGAACCGCTTTGCTGCCGATGTCTGCCGAGAGAGGAGCATCTACGTGGACCTTACTGGCGGCAAATTTGTCGGTAACGCCCGGATGGCACTGGCCGCAAGTTTGCGCCAAATGGCTGGCGTGAATCGTGGAGCGAGGATCGGTCGAGGGAAAGATGCTGTGGGTCCCGTGACAACTGGCGCAATTGGCGACCACCTGCGAGCCCAGTTTTGAAGCCAGACCGTGATAGCTGGCCAGGTAAGTCGTCTCGCGGCGTCCGGCCACACCGAACTCCTGTGAAAGCCGTACTCCCTCATGACAGCGAGCACATGTGGCCTGCGCTACATTTTGCGCCGAGACCGGGGAGTTTGGATCGCTGTGTGCCCTGATGGAGTGTATGCCGTGACAGTCGGTGCACACCGGAGCTTGCCAATTCCCCTGGGCCACAGCGGTTCCGTGAATGCTTTGCTGGAATTCCCTGGAGATGTTGTCGTGGCACTTGCCGCATGTGAACGGGACATTGAATTTGAAGATGGGAGACTTGGAATCTTTGGCGTCAAGAATTTCGTGAGCGCCATGGCAATCAGTGCAGACGGCAGCCTTTTCCGAACCGCTGGCCACGGCGTGCCCGTGTACGCTCTGCTGATAAGAAGCGACCATTTGTGCGCTCTGGCCGCCGTCGGCCATTACAAACTTCTGGCCGTGGCATGCGCCGCAGGTAGCAGGAATGTTGACGTGACTCACGCGGGACTTCGGATCTGCCGCCGGAAGCAGTTCGTGTGGGCCGCCGTGGCAGTCGACGCAGGTGGCGGCGTTCGCGTTCCCGCCCTGAAGCGCTTTGGCGTGATGACTGCGATCATAGGCGGCTTGCTGATCGGCGTGACATGTGGCGCAACTGATCTTTTTGGGAGTGGTTTCGTGGGCGGCGCTCTTTACGTCGGCATGGCAATCCACGCAGGTGAACATGCTGCCGTGGATGGAATTCTTGAAGGCTTCCGGATCGACATGCAGGCTAACCGGCTTGCCATTGACCTCGTGGCTGAGCGTGGCGTCGCTGTGACAGGCGAAGCACGCATCGGCGGTGGGTTGGGGGGGGGCCTTTTTCCCGGCAGCCCACAGGGAGGCTGCGGTTAGAAAAAGGGTGAGGGCAACTCCAGGCGCAAAAAGATTCCGTAAGGTTCGCATGGACATGCCCTCACCTGCCAATTCCTTTGAATTTGGCTCTCCATGGCCGCAGTTCGGCCCGGTTCAAAGCTCAGTTACTTCTTCGCGAGACCGCGGATATAAGTGACTAAATCCTTGATTTCGCCTTCTTTCAGCTTTTCGGCATATTTCGGCATTTTGCCTTTGCCGTTAGCGATGACGGCGGCCAGATCCGCATCACTTTCCTTCTGAACTTCGGGTGCGGCGAAATCCCTGGTGCCCATCTTGCCGCCCTTACCATCCGGGCCGTGGCACATGGCGCACTTGGCTTTGTAAGTGGCGGCTGCGTCTTGCGCGATGGCCGGAGAGGCGCATACTGCGATCAGTCCGCATGCCAGTAGAACGACCAGTCCCCTACGAAAAGAACGATTCATTTGTTGCTTCCTCCTGAGGAAGAAATTCGCTTCGCACGATATCACAGAGCAGGGATTGGCCTCCGACTGCTTGCCACAATCCCGCGAATCAGGACTGCATCGGACCGTGCTTTTGTCGTGCACTCCTGAGAACTCACTCGCACGGGTAGGTTCGCATGCGTAACGCAGAGGCCCTATGTCATACGTCACCCGGCCCTGTGATCCAGATCACAGGCCTTTCTCCACTGGATTGTGAGGGTTATCACGGACGCGCGTGCGGAGCCGCACTGTAGTGAACCATGCCGAAACCTAGCATCAGCCTATGTCTGTAATCGAGGATCTGCTGAGCGGTCCTGCGCTACCTGTCGAGAATGGTAAACCCCGGCGATCAGCGGCACCCTCAGAGAGCAGCTTGCCACTGAGGGGAAGTGATTTCAGGCTGCGTCCTTTGCAGGTCACGTGGCAGATGACGCAGGATTGCGAGTGGAAGCCGGTGTCGCCCAAGGCTGTGCGTCGTACTCGTCGCACGCGCAGGGAGTTATCCACGGCCGAGGCGTTTCACCTGATCGACCAGGTTGCCGCGATGCACGTCCCGTTACTGGCTCTGACTGGCGGCGACCCGCTTTGCCGTTCCGACCTGTTTCCGGTGATAGAGTTCGCGTGCAGGCGTTCGGTGCGAATGTCGTTGACGTTGCTGCCAACGCCCAAAGCCGATGATGACGCGATCACCGCACTGAAAGAACTGGGGCTGATGCGCATCGGGGTATGGTTGCACGGTTCGACAGCGGCGCTGCATGACCGCCACTCGAAGATTGACGGCTCTTTCCGGCGGACGCTGGAGATCATCGAGAGATGCCACGAAGTGCAGCTTCCCGTGCACGTCAATACTACTATCGCGCGGAACAATACGCAGGACATTGACCCCATGCTTGACGTGCTGACGCGATTGGATGTGGCGGCATGGAACGTTTTCTTCTTTGTCCCGATGAGTGCGGATCAGCGAGGTGAGATGCTGACGGCCCAGCAGACGGAGCAGGCTTTCGGCTCGCTCTACCGCGGTTCCAGCAGAGTGCACTTCCAGGTTAAGACGACTGAAGCGCCACATTATCAGCGCTATATTCTGCAGCAACTTGCACGTGAATCGAAGAATCGTTTTCTGGAATTGGATGCGGTGCGGTACGCTCCGCAAGGCGTGAACGACAGCCGAGGGTTTGTTTTTGTGGACTCTACCGGCGAAGTGTATCCGAGCCGATTCTTACCGCTTTCCGCCGGCAACGTCACCGAGCAGGCGCTCTCGAATTTGTACGACAACTCATCATTATTCAGCTGCTTGAGGGACGGATCGCGCCTGAAAGGGAAGTGCTGCGGCTGCCCGGTGCAGGGCATTTGTGGTGGATCGCGCGCTCGCGCGTACGCCATCACCGGCGACTTGTTCGCCGCAGAACCCACCTGTGCCTATGAAGTGTAGCTATCTTTGGCATCAAGCATCGCTTCCGAACTGGAGTGGGCGCTTCGCATTCCAGAGAGATGCGCTAGAAGCCATTCAAGCGACGCCCAGGCGCCGCGGCGGAAGACGGCGACGCTGGTGCGCGGGCGGACGTCTCGTCAGCGTGCATTACCGCAACACGGTGCGGATCAGTGATCTGTGTATCAGCCATCTGTCATTGGGCGCTATGTGCGCAACCCCGACGAGGGCGTCCGTGGCTACATGGCTTCCTCAAGGGACAGGCGCGCATCCGGTGTCTCAGTCGCATCGAGATAATGTGTGTTTGATCACTGGGACCTGTGATCACCCGCGTTCCAGGCGTGGCAATCTGGTCCGTTGCGAGGGCCTGTTGCGCTTCTAAACCAAGGCTTGGTAACTGCACTCACAGTCTCGAGTGACTTCACTCACATGGCTGGTTTGGGAAACTTCTCAGGACTAGGGCACTTACAAGTGTGACTGCGGGATCGGGGCTGCTCTGGTGTGATCAGGATCACTCTCCCAGGTGATGAAGTACACGGAGTGGCCGGCAGATTTCTGGCATTCTGCCATCCATCGAGGTGACCTATGGCGCAAGACGGTCGCGACATTCTGGAAGTTCTTAAATTCGAGTTGAATTTCCTGTTGGATGGGGGTTACGGTCGTTCTCCCAAGTCGCCCTGGCGGGCACCTGCGATTTTCGAGGACTCTCCGATTTGCCCGAATTTTTGCGATGCGACACACGCCCATCCGTGCGAGAGCTGCCTGCTGGCGCAGTTCGTTCCCCAGGACCAACGAAGCGACGCGGTTCCCTGCCGGTTTGTGCCGCTTACCAATGATGGACAGACAGTGGAAGACTTGTATCGCACCGGCAATCAAGTAGAGATCGAGCAGGCATTGGCCGGCTGGCTGCGCGCCCAGATCGCGAGGATTGAACGGGAACGTGGCATTTGTGGCAGTGAAGGCGCGGCTTAGGAGCAGTTTTGCATGCGGTGAGAAGAAATGATGGCGGTTCACCATCATCGCGCGGTGCAAATAGAAAAACTTCCATGGAGATGTGAGGGACTATGAGTGACGAACACGCATATCGAGTAGCAGCATGGTGGACGTCCGGGCGAACGGGCCTGGCGAAATCAGATTCCGCGCCGAACGCAATCCACTTCACCGCACCAACCGAATTTGGCGGTTTAGAAGGACGGTGGACGCCCGAGGAACTTCTGCTGGCGGCCATTGCCGGATGCTATACGACCACGGTGCGCGCCATTGCGGGCGGAGCGCAGTTTGATTTTACGGACCTGCAGGTGGAGGCGAGTGGGACCGTGAGGAAAGTGGAGTCAGGTTACAGCTTCACGCAGATCACGGTGCGTCCGAATCTCAAAATTGCTTCTTCGGAGGAGCGGGACAAAGCGTTGGAACTTCTGAAGCGGGCAGAGAAACTTTGCCTGGTTTCACGAGCCATGGGAACCACGTTGAAATTCGAGCCGCAACTGGAAGTCACCCGGCCGGTCTCGATCGCCTGACTGGATTACAGGTCCAGTGTGGCGGAAACGGACGAAGGGTCGTCCATCACCTGGAGTTTAAACCCTGCCTTCTTGAAGATGGCCTGGGTGGCGAGATTGTCGCGAAGGATTTCTCCGCAGAGCTTCTTGAATTTCTCCGCGCGCGCTACCCGGGCCACGCTCGCCAGCAGTTCCGTGCCAAGTCCTCGCCCCTGCCACTGATCCGAGACGAGTACGGCAGCCTCAGCTTCGAGCGGAGTGACCGAGCTGAAACGGCCCACACCTAAGACCTCCGGTTGGCTCGTATCAGGATTCTTGCGCTCCGCCACCAGGGCGAATCCGCGATCATAGCTTGCAAAACAGATGCGCACTAAGCGCTCGTGTTCTACGCGCGTGCTCAGACTCAGCGAGCAGAAATAGCGCAGATAAACGCTGCGTTCTGAAAGCGTGGTGTGAAATCGCACCATCAGCGGTTCGTCCTCTGGGCGAATGGGGCGGATCGTTATCGGGGTTCCGTCCTTGAGTTGGCATTGATGTACGTACTGGGCTGGATACGGGCGAATGGAGGGACGCGGCAACTGTTCCGGCCGAACAGCGGCATCGTATACGACAATGCGTGCATCCAGCGCGAGCAAGCACTCCGGTGTCGCGAGCAACGGGTTGATATCGATCTCTCTGATCCAGGGCAATTGCAGGACTAGCTGACTGAAACGAACCAGCAGTTGTTCGAGAGCGGGCAGGTTAACTGGCTTACGTCCGCGGACGCCTTGCAGGGCAGAAAATATCCGGGTCTGCTCCATCATGCGCTGCGCCAGGGTCGTGTTCAGCGGAGGCAAAGCCAGAGCATGATCACGATAAACCTCAACCATCACTCCGCCTGAGCCGAACAAAATCACCGGGCCAAACTGGGCATCGACGCTACTGCCGAGGATGAGTTCGTATCCGTCGCGGCGGATCATCGGCTGTACGGTTACGCCGACGAAATGTTCTGCTCCCGCTTTTTCGGTCACCGTGGCGCGGATTGAGCGAAAGGCGCTTCTTACCTGGTCCGCATTTTGCAGTCCAAGGTGCACACCGTCTACATCGGTCTTATGAGCGATCGTGTTGGAGAGAAGCTTCAGGACTGCGGGGTATCCGATTCTTTGAGCGCATGAGGCGGCTTCATTTTCGGTTTCAGCCATGCGTGTTTCGACTACGGGAATTCCGTAAGCGGCCAACAGCTGCTTCGATTCAAACTCATTCAGCATGGTGCGGCCCGACTGGCGAATCCGATGAACAATGTCCGCTGCCTGCTGGCGGCCGTCATCGGATAGGTCAGGTCCCTGGAGCAGGGCGGGTGTTTCGTACAACCCACGCAGGTTGTAGGTGTAGCGCCACATGTAAGTGAAGGCTCGAGCGGCAGTGTCGGGATAGGAGAATGTGGGGATACCGGCCGCATTCAGAATTGCCGTCCCTTTAGCAACACCTTCTCCACCCATCCAACTGGCAATCACCGGTTTCGTAGTGCTATGGGCGTACTGGCTGATTTGCAGGGCCACTTGGGTGGGATCAGCAAGTCCCTGGGGCGCGATGATGGCCAGCAGTCCGTCACCGCCAGGATCTTTGGAGACAAGCTCAATGGTCTTGGCATAGCGGTTCGCATCGGCATCCGCGAGCACATCGACGGGATTGCTGCGACTCCAGTTGGGCGAAAGCAGATCGTCTAACCCGTGAATTGTGTCGGGCGAGAGCACGGTCAGCTCGCCACCTGTGGCCATGAGCGCGTCGGTTGCAAGAACACCGGGTCCGCCAGCGTTGGTCACGATGCTCAAATGTGGACCGCGGGGCCGAGGCTGTTTGCTTAATGCTTCGGCCATGTAGAAAAGGTCCGCGAGATTCTGCACCCGCAAGACACCACACCGGCGGAAGGCAGCCTCGAGAACGTCATCGCTTCCAGTGAGTGCGCCGGTGTGCGAGGCCGCGGCGCGGGAGGCTGCTTCCGAGCGGCCAGCCTTGATGACGATGATGGGTTTGGCGAGCGCGATCTCGCGCGCCGCCGAAAGAAACGACCGCGCGTCGCCCACCGACTCCATGTAGATCAGGATGCTTTTGGTGTGCGGGTCATCCCCGAAGTGGTAAATGAGATCGCCCCAGCCAATATCGAGCATCGAGCCGGTGGAAACGATTGCACTAAATCCCACTTGCTCTTTTGCGCTCCAGTCGAGAATTGCCGTCTGCAGTGCACCGCTCTGGCTGAGGAAGGCAACGCTGCCTTCGGTGGAGACGGACTTGGCAAAGGTTGCGTTCAGTCCCACGCTGGGATTCATGAATCCCATGCAGTTGGGCCCTAACAGCCGCAACGAACCCCGGCGCAAATGATTCCTGATCTGTTCTTCCAGGATGGCGCCCGCTGCACCTTGCTCGCGAAATCCTGCTGAAATCACGACGGCCGACTTTACCTCGGCGTCAACACAATCGCTGATGATTTGCGGCACGGTGGGTGCGGGCGTCATCACCAGGACGAGGTCCAGCGCGTCGGTGATTTCGGCGATGTGCTTCTGAGTCTTAATCCCGAGCACTTCCGTGTGCCCAGGGTTTACCAGAAATATTTTTTTTGGAAACTTACTTTCCAGAAGATTAGCTGTAACGGCATGCCCAACCGTGCCAGGCCGGTCGGTTGCACCGATGATCGCGATGGTGCGAGGAAGGAAAAGAGCTTCCAAGCCGGGACGCGGAGTCGCCTTCTTTCCAAGCAATGCTGACAATGGTTTAGCTGAGGCACTCGACAACTGGCTCACACCAATCTCCCGGAAAACGCGACGCCGTCATTTTTTCACAAACAGACGGCATCAATTCAAAGAATCGCGTGCAATACACAGCCCCCATCATTACAGAGTTTCGCGCGTGTGTCTGTGATCACACTATGACCATGATCACGTGCACTGGTGATACCGATCACAGGGCGATTTTGCGATGTACAATTTGAATGAAAGGGAGGTGCTGCTGCCATGCGCGCCCCTTACGGTCTTAATATTCTTGATAATTGCCTCACCTGTCCGGTTCGTGAAGAACACATTTTCTGTAACCTTTCGGTGCACGCCGGACAGCGTCTCAATGAAATCAAATCTACTGCGGTCTATCCCAAGGGTGCCATGCTCTTCATTGAGGGACAGCAACCGCGCGGAGTTTTTGTGCTCTGCGCCGGGAAGGCCAAACTCTCAACCTCGTCTCGGGAAGGCAAGACCATCATCACGAAGCTTTCCGATGCGGGCGATGTGCTAGGTCTGAACTCGGTGGTCTCCAACCGGCCGTACGAAGTTTCGGCGGAGATGATGGAGCCGGGGCAGGCGAATTTCATTCCTCGCGAGTCTTTGGTGCAGTTTCTAAAGGACCACGGGGAAGTGGCGTTGCGGGTCGCTGAACAGTTGAGCCGCAACTATTACACGGCCTATGAAGAGATCCGCACGTTGGGTCTGGCCACCTCGCCTTCAGAAAAATTTGCCAAGCTCTTATTGTCGTGGTCAACGAAGACGACGCAAGGGGACGGTTCTTCCCAAGTGAAGCTCACGCTCACGCACGAAGAAATTGCGGAGATCATCGGGACCACACGCGAAACCGTTAGCCGGTTGTTTTCCGAATTCAAGAAAAGGCAGTTGCTGCAGCTGAAAGGGTCGACACTGCTGATTCGAAATCGACTTGCTTTGGAAAAAATTGTGCAGTCCTGAGCCGGGTTGGGACAGCTCTAAAGCTGTCTCAACCACCCTTCACGGGCACCTCTGGTCCTGACGGCGAACGAATTTCCTTTTATATTGCATGGTGAGCACCGGGCGACGTGCGTCATAATCCGCTGGTGCACCGGAGGACTCGTTAGTCCGGCATGAGCCAGATTCAATGTGAAGCCCTGCTGTTCGATATGGATGGAGTTCTCATTAACTCCACCCCGGCAGTCGCACGGGTGTGGAGGCGCTGGGCTATCGAACGCGGATTTAATCCTGAGGAAGTCGTCGAGCGCGCTCACGGCCGGCCAAGTCTGACAACCATCAAAGAGTATCTTCCTGACGCCAACCATGAGGTGGAAAACCGGGACGTGGAACGGCGCGAGATTGAAGACCTGGAAGGCGTGGTTCCACTGCCGGGCGCCTTGGAGTTGCTGGCCAGCCTTCCCCTGGATCGCTGGACAATCGTGACCTCATGCACCCGTTCCTTGGCGGAAGTGCGCATCCGCGCAGCAGGGCTCCCCGTACCAAAAACACTGATCACCTCCAACGACATCACGAACGGAAAACCTCATCCGGACCCTTACCTGAAGGGTGCCTCGAAGTTGGGATTTCGTGCCTCCGAATGCGTAGTGGTGGAGGATGTTCCGGCAGGGGTGCGGGCGGGAAAAATGGCTGGTGCAAAGGTGATTGGGTTCACGACGACGGTGGAAGCGGTTAGTCTGCGGCAGGCGGGGGCCGATTGGGTTCTGAGCTCTTGTGCGGACATCCGCTTGCTAGGCCAAGACAAGGGATTAACGCTAGGGTTGAACGCGGACTGAGAGTGCTAATCCTGCTGTTATCACCTTACCGTTGGGGAATTCTCACCAGATACTCTGAGTACTGGCAGGTACTGCCCCCGAGAATCAGGGCTTTCTTCCAACTACTTCGAGGGCAGTTGCATCCACTATAGGTTCCGAAAGGGACTGTAAGGAGAATCCAAAAATGAAACCCAAGCTGCTGGTCATAAGTGTCATGCTCTTCCTGTTGTCGTGGAGTGCTCTTGGGCAGAACGCCATGTCCGCGAAATCGGAAGACCGGATTACTCGAGAGGTTCGCCACGAATTGTTGATGCTGCCTTACTTCGGCGTATTCGACAATATAGCCTTCAAGGTAAACGGCGGAACCGTGACGCTACTGGGTCAGGTGGTACGGCCCTCTCTCAAATCTGACGCAGAGAATTCGATAAAACGCATTGAAGGCGTTGAGCGCGTGGACAATCAGATCGAGGTCTTGCCACCCTCTTCCCAGGATGACGCACTCCGCATCGAACTGTTTCGTGCGATTTACCAATATCCTTCCATGCAAAAGTATGCGTTGGGAGTTCAGAAACCGATTCGCATCATCGTGAAGAGCGGCCGCGTAACACTAGAAGGCGTAGTTGACAGCGAATCTGACAAGAACGTCGCAGGCATCAGAGCCAATTCGGTGCCGGGCATATTTCAGGTCACCAATAATCTCAGAGTGGAGAAGCCGTAGCGCAATCGGGGTCTGGTGGGACGCTTCGGCGTCCCTTTTTATTTTTTGCCAGTCCATCTTTCCGAGCCTTGCAATAACGTTTTAGTACGCGGATTTCGCGCAACGCGTATAATGCTCGCGGATTTAATTTCCGCTCCAACGGAGCCCCTTGGAGGAACGCAATCATGAGTTTTCATGCCATGAATCGCCGCACCTTTCTGGAAACCGCAGCGACTATTACGACCGCCACCCTGTTCAGCAGTCGCTTGGGATGGGCAGCCGGCGAGCACAAGATCAACAAGGTCGCCGTTCAGCTCTACACGGTTCGCGACCTGATGAAGGACGACTTCGAAGGCACGATCGCCAAAGTTGCGCAAATCGGGTACAAGGAAGTGGAATTCGCAGGGTACTTCGGCCACACTGCTCAGCAGGTCAAAGACGTCCTGACGAAAAACGGTTTAACTGCTCCCTCCACACATGTCCAATATGACGAGCTCGATGAGAAGTTCCCGTCGGTGATC
Organism: Acidobacteriota bacterium; assembly: GCA_046723715.1. Classification (GTDB taxonomy): domain Bacteria; phylum Acidobacteriota; class Terriglobia; order Terriglobales; family Acidobacteriaceae; genus Sulfotelmatobacter. Next base: position 81,621 of record JBKOUZ010000004.1, read on the forward strand.
GAATTCTCCAAGACTGTAGGCATGAGCTACATCATTTGCCCGTGGATTCCGGAAGAGCTACGCAAGTCTCCTGACATATGGAAACGGGCCTCCGAAAAATTCAACAAATGCGGCGAGCAGACCAAAAAGGCAGGCATGCAGTTTGGCTATCACAACCACTGGTTTGAATTCCTTCCAACCGACGGCAAACTGCCTTACGACGAACTGCTCAAAGACTGCGACGCCAGCCTGGTGAAGATGGAGATGGACCTTTGCTGGATCATTGCCGCCGGCGGCGAGCCGGTGAAGTACTTCGAGAAGTATCCGGGACGTTTCCCGCTCGTCCACGTCAAAGATTTGAAAACGAAACCGAATGTGACCAGCGGCGGAGCGCAGAATTATGGCGATACCGTCGACTTGACCGAAGTGGGCAGCGGCATCATCGATTGGAAAAAGATCTTCGCGCATTCGCAGCAAGCCGGAATCAAACACTACATCGTCGAGCACGACCATCCGAAGCAGCCCATCGAGAGCATCACGAAGAGTTACCAGTATTTGTCGAACTTGCGCTGGTAAATTGTTGAGAACGGTGCCGCCGCTCCGGCGGCGGCAATTTTTCTGGGGGAAGATCGGGGTTCATGCAGGTTCGTCGCACTCCAAAAACTTATGATGTTTGCATAATCGGCTCCGGGGCTTCAGGAGGCACTGCCGCCAAGGTGCTTACGGAAGGCGGATTAAGTGTTGCCCTGCTTGAGGCGGGACCTCCGCTGGTTCCGGCGCGCGACTACAAGGAGCACGTCTGGCCTTACGACCTGCCCCACCGCGGGGCTGGAGTGGGCGGGCGGGCACGGGAGGGACTCGATGATGAGTTCCTCGCTCCGAATGGCGCATGGGAGATTGAGGGCGAGCCGTACGTCTCGGCTGCCGGATCCAAGTTCCGGTGGTTTCGTTCGCGGATCGTCGGTGGGCGAACGAATCACTGGGGACGCATCGCATTGCGTATGGCGCCTGTGGATTTCAAAGTGCGGTCGCGGGATGGCATGGGTGATGACTGGCCGATCAGCTACGAGGATGTGGCGCCCTACTACGATAAGGTCGAAGCCTATATCGGAGTGTTCGGGACGAAGGAAAACATCCCGAGTGCCCCCGATGGAGTTTTCCTGCCGCCTCCGAAGCCGCGCTGCACGGAAACCATCATCAAGAAGGCTTGCGATAAGCTGAGCATCTTGTGCATTCCTTCGCGGCTGGCAATTCTGACTAAGCCGCTGAACGGCAGACCGGCGTGCCACTACTGCGCGCAGTGCGGGCGCGGCTGCATTACCGCATCCAATTTCAGTTCCAGCCAGGTGATGATTCCTCCGGCGGAGAAAACAGGCCGCTTTACGCTGATTACCGGCGCCATGGCGCGGGAATTGATTGTTGGCAAGGATGGCAAAGTTGCAGCCGTATCGTACATCGATAAGGCGACGCGCGAAGAACGACGCGTCCACGCGCGAGCGTTTATCGTCGCGGCCAGCGCCTGCGAGTCCGCCAGACTTCTGCTGAATTCCAGATCCGCCCTGTTTCCGGATGGTTTGGCGAATTCCTCTGGAGTGGTTGGCCGCAATTTGATGGATACCGTCGGCAGCGACGGCGGCGGATACTTTCCACAGTTGGAAAGGATGCCGGCGCATAACCACGATGGCGTCGGCGGTATGCACATGTATCTTCCCTGGTGGAAATTCGATCGCAAGAACGAATTTCTGCGCGGCTACCACACCGAGTTCGGCGGCGGACGAGGCATGCCCGGCGTCGGCGACTATGACGAACTTTGTGACTCGGTTGAAGGCTACGGGCTTTCGCTGAAGCGCGAGTGCAAGAAGAAATACGGCACTTACATCGGATTCGCCGGGCGCGGCGAGATGATCCCCAATGAAAATTGCTATTGCGAAATTGATCCCGACATGGTGGACCAGTGGGGAATCCCGGTGCTGCGTTTTCACTGGAAGTGGAGCGACAACGAGCTGAAGATGGCCAAGGATATGCAAGAGACCTATCGCGAGATCGTGGAGACTGCCGGCGGAGTGTACATGCCCCCTACGCAGTTAGGCCCCGACCATCCTTATGGAATTGCGGACGGCGGTGTCATCATCCACGAAGTCGGCACTGTGCGGATGGGCGAACGCCCCGCAACCTCGGCGTTGAATGGGTATTGCCAGGCTCACGATGTGAAGAATCTTTTCGTGACAGATGGTGCAAGCTTTGTGACCAATGCTGATAAGAATCCCACACTCACGATTATGGCGCTGACGTGGCGCGCCTCGGACTACCTGCTCGATCAGGCAAAGAAAGGGAAATTGTAGTGTCCATCTCGCGGCGGGACATTCTCAAATCGCTCACCATGACCGCGGTCACTGGCTCGGTGCTGCGAGTCATCCCTCTCGAGGCCGCGGAATACGCCCATCACATGGTGAAAACGGAGAAGGCGGCGCAGAGCAACACATACACTCCCAAGTTCTTCTCTCCCCCCGCGTATAAGACGCTGCAGAATCTTTGCCAGACGATTATTCCCTCCGACGATGAGGCCAAAGGAGCGATCGAGGCGGGAGCGCCGGAGTTTATCGACCTGATTACCAGCGAGAACAAGGACTATCAGGTCTCACTCGGCGGGGGCGTGATGTGGTTGGATAACACCTGCATCGATCGTTACGAAAGGATCTTTCTCGATTGCGCGCCCGAGCAGCAGAAAGAGATCCTGGATTTGATCGCGTTTCGCAAGAACGCGAAAAAAGACCCGAGCCTGGGACCGGGAATCGAGTTCTTCAGTTTCCTCCGCAAACTGACCGCGGACGGTTTCTTTACCAGTGAGATTGGCATCAACTATCTCGGCTATGTGGGAAATACTTTTGTGAGCGAGTTTCCTGGCTGTCCTCCGGTTCCCGGCGCATGAAACGGCTACAAGCTTCACAAAACAGACGACTTTCTCGTGTTGCCATGACTCCAGAAAAGGATATAATAGTATCCAGATATGGAGAACGTCGGGTGAATGCGCTAGCGGCAGTTCCCGATCTTGGACTTGATCTGCGTAAGCTTCCGGACCTGGCTGATGCGGCCACTCGGTCCCGCTTGAGCCCGGCGGCTATTGCTGCCTTTTTTGCCATATTGGATAAATGGCAGTTGAGAAATGAAGACGGGATGGCCCTGCTGGGTGGCGCGTCGCACGGGCGCTATTTTGAATTGAAGAAGAATCGCAAAGGCGTGCTTTCGCAGGATGAACTCACGCGCATTTCGCTGCTAATAGGCATTTTCAAAGCGCTGAATATCTTGTTTGGACGGCGCCTGGCGAATCAGTGGACTTCGCGGCCGAATTCAAATCCCATGTTCAACGGTGCCCCGCCTATGCACTATTTAACACGCGGTGGAGTTCCAGCAATGATGGGCGTTCGCCGCTTGCTCGACAGCCGTCGCGGTGGAAGATAGTTCCTCACAGCAACGAACCCAGAAGGTTGATGTGCTTCCTGTTACTCCCATTGATCAGCGTGGTACGCACCGGCTCATTCCCGCCCAATTTGCTGATGGCGGTGTATCCGTACTGTCCCGTCTGACGGATGATTCCGACACGCTCGAAGGCATCTTCGAACTCGATAACGCTACCAACGACCGGCTGCTTGCGGAATCGCGTCTGTTGCCAGGTATCGATGAAAGGGAACTGGTTTTTGGCATTCCTTCCTACCGCATCATCAATGCCGCCTACTGCCATCCATCGCCAGGAGGGTCACGCTTCAATTCTGCCGATCGGGGAGCTTGGTACGCATCCTTCGAATTGCGGACGTCACAGGCTGAGGTCTCTTACCATAGGAGGATGTGGCTGCAGGAAACCGCCTGGGACGAGGAGGATGACTCGGACTATTTAGACTACCTCGCGGACTTCCGAGCAGACTTTCATGATTTGCGGGATTCCACGGAGCACGGTGAGTGTCTCTCTCCCACGAGCTATGCTGCCTCCCAGGCGCTGGCGGCGCAGTTGCTCGAGCTTGGTTCCGGCGGGATCGTTTATCCCAGCGCTCGACGGCGCGGCGGAACTTGCCTTGCGTGTTTTCGGCCCGTGCTGGTAACCAACGTGCGCAAGGGATATGTGTACAAATTCTCGTTTACAGGCTGGCGAAGCGAACCAGAAATTCATCGCCTTTGATGACCGGGAGCGTTGGATAGAACGATCCGATGATCCGGCTGAACAGATCACCTGCCTGGTTCAGCTTTTTCCGAACGGATCTTCGAGTGATGGACTCTGGGGCGTAAACAATTCGGCGCCGTGATCGGTGATATGCATGTCGTCTTCCAGCCGGATGCCGAACTCGCCGCGAATATAAATGCCCGGCTCGTCGCTGGTAGTCATGTTCGACTGCAACTTCGTCTTATTGCCGCGAACCAGGTACGGCCATTCGTGGCCGTCCATACCCATGCCGTGTCCAAGACGATGCGTAAAGTACTTGTAGTCGGGACCGTACCCGCCATCCGTGACCACTTTGCGCGCCGCAGCATCGATGGCACCGCATTCGACCCCGGGCCGCGCCGCAGCCAGCGCCGCCGACTGTGCGCGATGCACAATATCAAACACGCTCTTCATTTTGTCGCTGGCTTTGCCGAGCACGTATGTGCGTGTGATATCGGAGGCATAGCCTTCCATCGCGCATCCACCATCCATGAGAACGATGGTCCCTTCGTGGACTACCTGAGGAGTTACCGAGCCATGTGGAAAAGCGGAAAATTCACCGACCTGCACGTCGGCGCCGCCGGTGAATCCGAGTTGCTCATGTGCCTTGCGAACGGATTCTTCCACTTGCGGCTGAGTCATGCCGTCTTTCAGCGCCCGGTAGGCAGCTTCGTAGGCGGCGAGCGTCACCTGCGCGGCTAATCGCATCAAGACGATTTCGTGAGGGCTTTTGATCATGCGGCACCCAGCCGTGACCGGGGTGGCACTGGTGATGGTGGCTTGTGACGCTGCTTTGGCAATGGCGTCTGCGAAGACGAACCGAACGGTCTCCTCGATGCCAATTTTGCCGGTCGCGATGCTTCGGTCTCTCAATCCCTGCGCGATGCGTTCATATGGGCTCTGATCCTCGTTCCAGATGCGCACATCCGGCTCTGTTCCTTCGGGAGCATTGGCAATCTGTTCACGAGCACGTCCTTCTTCGAAGGCGGGGCAAACGTAAAAGGGCGATCCCTTCTGGGGAAGAACTAAGGCGAAAGTTCGCTCCCCGCCCCACCAACGGATACCGGTGAAGTACTTCAGTGATGTGCCTTCCATTAAGAGAATGGCATCGAGAGCGTTCTCGGCCATGAGCTGCCGGGCGCGTTCCCAGCGCTGAGCCCGTTCTTCACGCGTGATCGGCTTCGCTTCTTCTTTGCGCGACTTCAGGGCTGCGATTGAGGGCGGTAATTTGTCTCCTGCGCATTCTTCTGCCTCCGCTGGCAGTTGCGCGGTGGACGCCGCCGCAACTGCAGCGATGCTGCCTGCCTCCAGAAATCTGCGCCGCGAGATCATTCGGCCTCCGAAGAGAAAGAGAGTTAGTGCGGACATTATAGGGGCGTGCTGTACGCTATGGGTTGATCATTATGGAATCAGGTTTCCAGTGCGCCGCCTGTGGAGAATGGAATTTGACCTCAGTCGACGAATCAGCAGGCCGTCGCCAAACCTATGTGGAAGATTGCCAGGTATGCTGCAAACCTAACGTTTTGCGTATCGAGTATGATGCCAGCGCCGGTGAATTCTTGATTAGCTCGGAATTGGAATAGAGCTCGAGTACATGCCAGCGCGCGATATTTTATTACGCGTGGCAAAACTCTATTTTCCAAAGGGGGCGTTGATGGCTACTGGTTATTCCGCTGGCAGGATGGTGGCTCACAATATGGTGACCACCCAATTCGAACTTGACGGTTTCCGGGTGATTCGCACGTTGGGTGTAGTGCGCGGAATCGTGGTGCGCTCGCGCTCCATCTTCGGAACAATTGGCGCCGGTTTGCAGACGCTGGTGGGTGGAAACATTACTTTGCTGACGAATTTGTGCGAGAAGACGCGGCAGGAGGCATTCGATCTGATGCTGCAGCATGCTGCTGAACTCGGCGCAAACGCCGTGGTGGGAGCTCGTTACGACGCTACTGAAATCATGCAGGGCGTTACAGAAGTGCTGGCGTATGGAACCGCAGTTTTTGTGGAGGCAGTGAAGTAAAGCAAATCGCAATTGCGTAAGGTCGGGTATTGCAGGCTCGCTCAATCCCCGCTGGCGTGATTTTGCGTGGCGACCAGCACCAGTCGTGGCCGGGCCGGTTCTGGCGAAGCCGGATGCCGGAACGTGGATAGGATTGAAAAGACGACTGCGTAGGCGGCAAGAACGCCTACGCTAACTGAGGCCAGCACGGTGAAACAAAGGATCACGGGCATCATCAACGAATTCACGACCGACCACCTCGAAGCTGTTATCTGATGCAGCGCTTAGCAAACCGTATACCCAGTCTTTTCCGCAGCGGCGCGTAACTCTTTCAATCTACCCGCGTTGACGCTCCCCGCTGTTGACGACTAAGATACGGAGTAGAGCTGTGCATTCCTACTTTCGAACAATTCTGGGGCTCTGTCGACGTTACGGAAGGGCCAGCGCCTAGGCGAATAATGGCGATTACCAAAATCTCTGTCCGGGGCGCCCGGCAGCACAATCTCAAGAACATAAACGTTGAAATCCCACGGAATACCCTGACCGTGGTTACCGGCCTGAGTGGGTCGGGAAAGTCTTCGCTGGCATTCGACACGATTTACGCGGAGGGCCAGCGGCGTTACGTGGAGACCCTCTCAGCCTATGCCCGGCAATTCCTCGATCAGATGGAGCGCCCGGATGTAGATGGCATCGATGGACTTAGTCCGTCCATATCGATCGAGCAAAAGACCACAAGCCGGAGTCCCCGGTCCACGGTGGGAACGATCACCGAAATCTACGACTATCTTCGTCTTTTGTTCGCCTCGATTGGGGCGCCCCATTGTCCTAAGTGCGGGCGGGCTATCAGCCGACAGTCAGCCGATCAGATTGTGCAACGGGTGATGGCGCTGACGCCCGAGGACCGGGTCATGGTGATGGCGCCAATTGTCCGCGGGCGAAAAGGTGAATTCAAGAAAGAAATGGAGACACTTCTCCAGCACGGATTCACGCGGGCGCGCATCGATGGCGAGTTGGTCAATCTTGACGATGAGATCGCGCTCGACAAGCGCAAGAACCATACGATCGAGGTGGTCATTGATCGGTTGCTGGTCAGAGCAGGCATTGAGCATCGACTGGAACAGTCTGTCAGGCAATCTATGAAATTGGCGGGTGGATTGGTGTTGGTCGCGGTGATCGGGGGTGAAGAGCAGCTATATTCAGAGAAGTTGGCTTGCCCGGACTGCGGCATCAACGTTCCACAACTTGAGCCCCGGTCATTTTCGTTCAACAGCCTCTATGGCGCATGTCCGGAATGCCACGGCCTGGGCAGCAAGTATGATTTTGATCCGGCCAAGGTGATCGCGGACTGGTCCAAACCTCTGCTCGAGGGGGGATTGGGACCGGGATCGGCATCGCAGAATCTGATTCATCAGTTGCAGATCGTGGCGGCGGCCTGCGGAATCAACTTAAGTACGCCATTCGAAAAACTTCCGGAGAAAACGCAGGACTTTTTGCTGAACGGCGAGCAGGGACGTGGAGGGCGCACTGGATTTCACGGCATTTTCGGATATCTCAAACAGAATCTTGAGGAGTCAACCTCAGAGGGCTATCGCGACTGGTTGATGGATCACATGTCGGCGACGGAATGTCCGGCGTGCCAGGGGAGACGGCTACGGCCGGAGAGCCTGGCCGTGAAGGTGAACGGGATGTCGATCGCGGATTTTACCGCCTTGCCCATCTCGCAGGCCCTGGAAGTAGCGCAGGGCATCCATCTGGCCGGCCGCGAGGCGGCGATTGCCGGTCGGGTAATGCATGAAGTTGTCGAGCGCTTGCAGTTCCTGAATGCCGTTGGTCTGGGTTATATTTCGCTGGATCGTTCGGCGGCGACTTTGTCGGGCGGCGAGGGACAGCGTATCCGCCTGGCCACGCAAATTGGATCCAAACTGCGTGGGGTTCTGTATGTGCTCGACGAACCTTCCATCGGATTGCATCATCGCGATAATGGCCGTTTGCTCAACGCGCTCGAAAATTTGCGTGATCTGGGGAACACGGTTCTCGTCGTCGAGCACGACGAGGAAACAATTCTTCGTGCGGACTACGTAGTGGACCTCGGGCCAGGAGCGGGGCGGCACGGTGGCAGCCTTGTAGCCCACGGCACACCGGAAGAGATCATGCAGGAGCCGAATTCGCTTACCGGCGCTTACATCTCAGGCCGTACGTCGATTGACATGCGCCCGGAGCGTCGGCAGAAAAATGGCGCAGCGCTCACCATTCTGGGGGCCAGGGAAAATAATCTCAAGAATCTCGATGTCACCTTTCCCTTGGGAGTAATGACGGTGGTGACGGGAGTCTCGGGCTCCGGCAAGTCAACCCTGGTGAACGACATCCTTTATCGCGCACTGGCCAGGCAACTGTATCGCTCGCGAGAGAAAGCCGGCGAGCACAAGGCAATCTCCGGCGCGGAAAACATCGACAAGGTCATCCGTATCGATCAGTCGCCGATCGGGCGCACGCCTCGCTCCAACCCCGCAACCTACACCGGTGTATTTACAGCCATTCGCGACCTGTATGCCATGCTGCCCGAGTCCCGCGAACGAGGGTACAAAGCGGGTCGATTCTCATTCAACGTGTCTGGTGGCCGCTGCGAGGCATGTCAGGGCGAAGGGCAGCGCCGAATTGAGATGAATTTTCTGCCTGATGTGTACGTGCTATGCGAAGTTTGCGGCGGGCGGCGATATAACTCCGAAACATTGGCCGTCAAATACAATGGCTACTCGATCGCCGATCTGCTGGAAATGCCGGTCTCGGATGCGCTGCCGATTCTGGAAAATATTCCGCAGGTGAAACAGAAGCTGCAAACGCTCGTGGATGTTGGCTTGGGCTACATCCACCTGGGACAATCAGCAGTCACACTTTCGGGGGGCGAAGCGCAACGCATTAAGCTGGCGAGGGAACTTAGCAAGCGCCAAACCGGGAAGACTCTGTACTTACTGGACGAGCCGACTACGGGGCTGCACTTCGACGACGTTAAGAAGCTTCTCCATGTCTTGCATCGTCTAACCGACTTGGGCAACTCGATTATCATCATCGAACACAATCTGGATGTCATACGAAATGCGGATTGGATACTCGATCTGGGTCCGGAGGGCGGCGACAATGGTGGCCGCATGGTCGCTCAGGGCACGCCGGAGCAAGTGGCGGGAGTGAAAAAATCGTACACCGGTCAGGCGCTCGCTGCCTATTTCGCAAAGCCAGTTCGTGCTTCCCAGACGCCGGTTTTCAGTTAAGGAAATCATACTTTTTTGGCTTCTTCCGACAATCCGCAACCAGAGCTTCAGCCAGCAACTAACCGGGAGCCGCGCGCGATGCTGGCGAACTCGGAAGAGGCGCCGGCTGCAATTGCCCCGACACACCCAGCGCCCGTTGAAAATCCCAAATGGAACGGCTGGGACGTTCTCCTCATTGCAGCTTTGACGTTTTTGAGCATGATTGTGTCGCAATTCGGCGTGACGACCATCGCGCACAGGTTCTGGTTTCCCCATGACACCTGGCGCGAGACCTTTCAGAAACCCATTGTGTTGATCATCTCGCAATGTGTTCTGTATCTACCGGTCGCTCTCAGTATGATTGCACTGATCGAAGGAAAGTATCAGACATCTTTTTGGCAGGCAGTTTCCTGGAATTGGCCGCGCTCGATCTGGAAGATGGTAGCTCTGGGCGTGGCATTGCTTCTCGTCCTCACTGTTCTGGAGAACGTGCTTCCTGCGCCGAAGGACACTCCTTTCGAGCATCTGTTGGAGCGGCCCCGGGATGCATATCTGATTGGCTTTATCGCGGTCACGCTGGGGCCGCTGCTCGAAGAGTTGTTTTTTCGAGGTCTGCTGTATCCAGTGCTTGCCCGGCGCTGGGGCATGGCTTGGGGAGTCTTGCTATCGGCGTTGCCGTTTGCCCTGTTGCACCTGCAGCAATATGGCTATGCTTGGGTCGCATTCCTGGTGGTTTTGATTGTGGGTATCGTGTGCGGAAGCGTGCGGGCCGTGACCAATTCGGTGGGCGCAAGCTTTCTTGTACATGTTGCCTACAACGGGACTGAGATGCTCATCGCGTTGGTGGCCACTCGGGGATTCACCCATATGCCAAAAGCAGCGGCTGCGCTCTTCCGGCACTAGTTCCGGATTTCACAAGATTTTCAGTACGTTTGCCAGCTAGTGGCTCTTTTCAAGTATATTTAGCCAAACTGGGATGAAATTCTGGAATTTTGGGGTCCTTCGTCTGAGGAAAGGAACTGTTGTCTAATCAGCAACAGATAGCAGCGGTATTGTTGTCACCGTCCATTTTGGAGGCGGTTCCCGATGCCGTTGCTGCAGTCAACCAGCAAGGCATCATTGTTCAGGTCAACGCGCAAACCGAAGCCATGTTCGGCTACACCCGGGATGAATTGATCGGACAAAGCATCGAAATCCTGATCCCCGAGCGCCAGCGCAAACAGCACGATAGCCATCGAGAGCGCTTCCATTCAGAACCTAGAATCCGGCGCATGGGATCCGGTTTGGATCTCAATGGCCGGCGTCGGGACGGCTCGGAATTCCCGGTAGAAATCAGCCTCAGCCCGGTTCAAACCGGGAATGGGCTGATCGTACTCAGTGCAATTCGAGATATTTCGGACCGGAAGCGAATCGAAGCAGAGCTGCGTCGCGCCAACGAAGAGCTGGATAAGCGAAAGAGCCGCGAGTTGCGCGATTCGCAAAACCGTCTTGCTCTTATCGTGGATTCTTCCCAGGATGCAATCATCGGAAAGAGTCTTGATGGAATTGTGACCCACTGGAACAAGGGTGCGGAAGAGATTTACGGCTACACCGCGCAAGAGATGATTGGGCACCATGTGTCCATGCTGGCTCCCGAAGATCGGGTTCACGAAATTGACGAAATATTGCGGCGCATTCGCAAGGGGGAGCGCGTCGGATATTTCGAATCGGTTCGGGTTACCAAGGATCGGCGGAAACTCAACATGTCCATCTCCGTCTCCCCCATCTACGATGAGCTGGGAAAAGTGGTAGGAGCGTCAACCATCGCCCGTAACATCACAGCGCAAAAGAAAACTGAGGAGCAGCTCCGGCAGTCGCAGAAAATGGAAGCGATTGGACGGCTGGCGGGAGGCTTGGCGCACGACTTTAATAACCTGCTCGGAATCGTGACCGCGTGCTCCGAACTGCTTCGCAGCCGGATTTCGGGGCCAGAGAATACCGAGTACCTTGACAATATTTGGGAGGCAGCCAAACGTGGTGCCGCCTTGACGCGGCAATTACTTGCTTTCAGCCGTCGACAGCCAGTTCAACGGCGGTTGCTGGACTTGAACCAGCGCCTCAAGGAAGTACGAAAACTGCTCAGTCCTCTCATGGGCGACGATGTAGAGCTTGTTGACCTCCCGAGATCAACGACCGCAATCGTTGAGGCAGATCCGGGACAAATCGACCAGATCATTTTGAATCTGGCGGTGAATGCGCGCGATGCCATGCCCCGGGGCGGCAAACTCATCATTGAAACGGGTGTGTTCGATTTCGATGCACGTTTTGTTCGTGAGCATCCCGGCATGGAGGCGGGCCGCTACGTGATGCTGGCGATCAGTGACAATGGGGTTGGCATGGACGAGGCCACCCGCAGCATGATCTTCGAGCCATTTTTCACAACCAAAGAGATAGGCAAGGGAACAGGACTTGGCCTAGCCACGGTTTACGGCATCGTGCAGCAGAGTGGAGGCCACATCTGGGTTTACAGCGAAGTGGGACATGGCACCACCTTCAAGATCTATTTGCCCAGCGCCGAGAAGAAGCTGGTTCCAGGAATCCAAGAAGCAGAGGACGTTCTCCCGCCTCGGCGCGATGGTGTCACGGTCCTGTTAGTCGAAGACGATGCAGTCATGCGGCGCCTGACGCGCAAAATGCTTGAGGAACACGGCTATCGCGTCCTTGAGGCCGAGGACGGAAATGCGGCCATGAAGATGATTTCTTCCGCCAACACGAAAGTTGACCTCCTACTCACTGACGTCGTCATGAAAGGGATGACCGGTCCTGATCTGGTTCTGAAGCTGATGGAATCCCATCCGAACATAAAGGTCATCTACATGTCCGGCTATACGGGAGAGCTAGTCACGAACCAGCGAGGGAATGGTTTTCGTCTGCTCGAGAAGCCATTCACGCGTGCGATGCTGCTGCAGAGCCTGGATCGCGCGTTGACCGAGCAAGAAACTTAGCGTCCCCGCACTTTTAGGAATCCGCTACTTGATAGTGATCGTGAGTAACTGCGCACCGCTGACAACGTAATCGAGAGAAGGGGTGGCAGTTTCATCCACATTCGACTCGCCGCTGACGATCATCTCCTGGTTTCCACGCATCCCTTCCATTACGTTCATGACGCTGATGGGAAGAGTGGGCATCACTTTGTCGGCGACTCGCGCCTCCGGATCGGCCTCCAGCAGAGAAACGTAGAGCCGGTTGTTCGAGTGCTCTTTATTCAGCAGAGCGATGGTCGATGCCAGATCGAGCTTGCGTCCGAACGCCGGATTTGTACGGTTAACTCGATCCAGAGTATCGCCGTCGCTAACCAGGATGCGGAGGTTCCCCTTGCTCGTCGAGGTCGGTATCTTCACCGCAATCTGCCGGACCACGCGCTCGCCACGGTACGGAGCCAGCACAGTTTCCACCGTGATCTGATCGCCGGGCCTGGCTTCAGTCACATCCGTGCGGGCGCTCTCGAGACGTGCCCAGCGCCGTTCGCGGACCAGATCGAAGTCGAGCTTCACGCTCTTGACCGCTGGAGCGTTATAAGGGTTGTCATATATCCGGCCAAAACGCTCGCCCAGCGATAGAGCCGCTGCCATGGCAGCCGGCTGCCCGTTATCGGCGGGAGCGAACATATTACGTAGCCCGACTTCTGGGAAACCCTTCACATCGATCGTGCCGTTCAGCCGGTATGTGATCTCTTCACCAAATTCATTCACGCCATGGAGCGCGTTGAATACCGTCGCCATCATGGCCACCGGACTAAGGCGCGGATTGTTCAGCACTTCGTAGTGGAATTCCTTGGCACTGCTGCCACCGTGAATGGTCAGCGTCACCGGAATCATGTCGGGTTGTTTGCCAAAAACCCCCAAGATGCCAGTGTGCCGGTCTTGCACGAAGACTCCAGCGCGCTCTGTCGTGTTGACGATCTTAAAGGCGTTCAACGGCGAAGGCAGGGTGGCGAGCACCTGCGCTTTATTCATGGGCAGGTCAACCGAACCGAACTGGAGCAAGGGATGGCCGCAGGCCAGCAGACGCTGAGGGTCAATGTAAGTAACGGTACAAGTCGCCGCGATATCCATGTCGCCGCGAACCAGAATCGCGCTGACCGCCGATCCCGGCTCCAGCGGTTCGGGCTGTTTCTCCTCGGATACCGAACCAGCGCCCATGACCGGAACGATCCCGGCGGCTCCGAATTGTGGGGCGAATTGACGGACGGAGTCCTCTGAAAAGCCATTGAAAACCAGAGGAGTATCGATTGGCTTGAGATACTGCGCGAAATTCTGCGTTGCTCCTGCAAGAGCGGTCGCTTCACCCGGGGCTGCGGTTTTTCCCGGCGCATTGGCCACGGCTGGCTTAGCTGCCGAAGCTTCTTCGGCTGGCGACTTGTCGAACGCATTAATTTCGAGCATGTCGGCAATCGGAGTCACTCCCGCGATCGGCTCTTTGGAGAATTCCCCAATCCGAAATGCCAGCGCTCCGGCGAGTTTGCCATCCAGGTACACAGGGCTGCCGCTCATGCCAGCAACTACTCCCGTGTACTCGACCTTCTGCCCATGAAGACGGACCAAAATGATGTTGCTCTTTGGCCCGTTCATGCCATGCAAAACGCCCAAGACTTCCACGTCCATCGGTTCCGGCTTGACTCCCTGGAATACGGTGTACGCGACCCCCCGCATGCCCGCGTGAATGTCACTCACAGGGATAGTGGGCTGCGAAGTTTGCGCCAGGAGGACTGAACTGAATAGAGATACACCTAGGACGAGGAGCGGAAGAGCCACTTTTCTCATTTAAAGCCCCGAGAGGACCCGCCAAAGAGTCCAAAAACTTAGATCCAGACCAACTGTGATCACGTTGCCAAAGAGGAGTGACTCCTGGGAGCTTGGCAAAACATCCCAATTGCGAATCCTTGCGTCTATACTAGCATAGAGGATTTCGGGTATCACCATGTTTAATCACCAGAAGGGCAAGAGTTTAGCCCCCCTGCACGGCTTATTTCTGTACGCTTTCGGACGGTCTGTTTGCCTGCTCATGCTCTCCGTGTCCGTGCTGGCCGCGGCTCAGGACCAGACCACTCAGACGCCGTCGAGCCAATCACAGCAGTCGCCTTCGCAGAGTCCTGAAACTGGCAAGCCGAAGCAGGAGGTCCCAGCCGCGGCCGGCGGTCCCACGGACAATGTCGGGCCCTACGCCATTCCAAAGAAAAGGCCCGAAGATGCGCCTCCGCCGCCCCCGCCACCGCCGAAAAAGGTCGCAGATCTACCCGATTATTCATTGAAGGTTAACGTCCCGCTGGTCAATGTGGATGTTTCGGTATTGACCAAGAACGGGCAGTTCGTGCCCGGACTGAAGCAGGACAATTTCAGGGTTCTAGAAGATGGCGTTCCGCAACAGGTAAGTCACTTTTCGGTTTCCCAGGCTCCGATTACGGCAGTGCTGCTGGTTGAATTCGCGTCAACCAACTACGTTTTCATGATTCAGGCATTGCAGGCCTCCTACGCTTTCGCTAATAGCCTGAAGAAAGACGACTGGGTGGCTGTTGCGTACTACGATATGCAGCCCCACATCCTTGTGGATTTCACTCAGGACAAGCGAGCAGTCTATGGGGCGATTAACCAGTTACGCATGCCCGGATTTGCCGAAACCAATCTTTTTGACGCCTTGTATGACACTCTCGATCGTCTGGATCGCGTGGAAGGGAAAAAGTATATCGTCCTGGTGACCACCGGTATCGACACTTTCAGCAAACTCACTCTGGACAAGATCATGAAGAAGATCCGGGATACGAAAGATGTAACCATCTTTCCCGTCAGCGTGGGGTTCATAGTTCGCGAATATTGTGAGGTCCACCAGTGCGGGTATACGCATGGAATGGGAATTCCCGTAGGACGCATGGACTACCTGCAAGGCGACAATGAGATGCGCACCTTCGCAGCGATGACCGGCGGCCGCGCTTATTTCCCCCGCTTTGAAGGCGAACTGCCCGAACTGTTTCAGGATATCTCGAGCGATATTCGCAATCAGTACACGATTTCCTATTCGCCAACCAATACCAAGCTGGATGGCACTTACCGCAAGCTGAAAGTGCAGGTGGTCGCGCCTGACGGCGGTCCGCTCAAGATTAAAGATCAGAAGGGCAAAGACGTGAAAATCGATGTGGTCGCGAGGGAAGGCTACACCGCCAAGCATACCGTCGATTAGATTGTCCAATCTGCGTCAGCGCACGTGCAGCATGTGATCGAGAGCGAGGAATAACGCTGCGCCCACGAAGACCAGCAGAGCCATTTTCATCGCAGGTTCTTTGTTCACTTCTGGGACCAGGTCGGACGCGGCCACATAGATGGTGACTCCTGCTGCGAGCGGCAACCCGGCTCCGACATGGTGCCGAAAAAGTGCCATCGTCAGAACGCCGGCCAGAGTCGATCCTCCTAATACGATGGAGGCGCCCCATGCAGTGCCTCGACTGCGACCGCTGGCCAGCATGACGGAACTCACCGTGAAGCCTTCCGGAATCTTGTGCAGGAAGATAGCTAGAAATATCAGCCATCCCAACCAGTTGGAAACCAGGAATCCGGACGCGATCGCGATCCCGTCAAAAAAAGTGTGAATGATCAATCCGAGAAGAACGGAATAACCGGCGTGCGAATGAAAGAATTCATCGTGGTGCGTTTCTTCGCCAAAGTGGAAATGCGGCGTGACCGTGTGCTCAAAGAAGTGAATGATGAGATAGCCCAGTAATACCAGCAGCGGCGCTTCTCTCCCCTGCAGTTCGATGCTTTCTGGAACCATCTCCACCAGGGCAGTGGCCAGCATGAAACCAGCCCCAAGGGCTACGAAATAGCGAAGGTACCGGCGCTCCCAATGGCGCTGTACGATGATCGCGCCACCAAAAATGTTCGCCGCGGCGGCGGTAAGGCCCAGCAGGATACTGGTCGTGATCGGGTGCATTTTCTGTCAGGGCCGAGTACAAGCTTGGGACCGAGTTTTTCTGCCGTGTTGGGCCATGGGCAGATCAGATTACCGCAAAGTTCCGGTTCCCGGTACCTGCAACTGGCGCCTATCCCGAATGCCGGATATGCATCACATCGCCGTCCTGAACGATGTAATCTTTGCCTTCCAGGCGCAGTGTGCCTTTCGCACGTGCATTTGCTTCCGAGCCCGCTTCCAGTAGTTGATCCCAGCGAATGGTTTCAGCACGAATGAAATGCTTTTCCAGATCGGAGTGAATGGCTCCGGCCGCTTCCTGGGCACGCGTATGAGCCGGAATCTGCCAGGCGCGGCACTCGTCTTCACCGGCGGTGAAGAAAGAGATCAGCCCCAGCAGCTTGTACGTGGTGCGAATGAGTCGAGTCAGACCACTCTCTTGCAGGCCATAGCTGGCTAGAAATTCGGCTGCGTCGGCATCGCTCATCTCCGCAAGTTCGGCTTCCACTTTGCCGCAGATAGCCGTTCCCCCGGCGTTGGGCCTCGCCGCCACTTCCGTCAGCTTGTATTTGCCGATCGCCTCTTCGAGTTCCTTTCCCAATACCGGGGATTCGCCGATGTTGAGAACGTACAGGATCGGTTTCTCACTCAGGAACATGAAGCCACGGATTCGCTTCTTGTCTTCGGGAGTCATCTCCATTTCGCGCAGAGGCTTTTCTGCGCCCAGATGAGCGTTAGCCCGCTTCAACAACTCGAATTCTTTTTCAAGTTCCGGGGTCTTCATCTTTTTGAGGTCTTTCTCGAGACGTTCCAAACGTTTCTCGATTTGTCCCAGATCGCTGACCATGAGATCGAATTCCACGTTCTTGATGTCACGTAAGGGATCGATCGCACCGACGTGCGGAATGGCCGGATCATCAAACGCACGAAGCACGTGCGCTAGTGCATCTACCTGGCGCAAGTGCCCGATGTAGGCGCTCTCCTTGAGAGCGTCTTGCCCAATCGCGCCTACGTCAACGTATTCGACCGAGGTGTGCGTCAGTTTCTTGGGGTGGTATAGGTCCGCCAGGCGATCGAGTCGATCGTCGGGAACCTTCGCCACTCCTACGTGCGCTTCACGCGGATTCGAGTGGGCTTGCCCTGACACATGAGCTTTTGTCAGGATCTGAAAAAGCGATGTCTTCCCTACCTGCGGTAAGCCGATAATGCCGGTTTTCATAAAGGCGGCCTCTGGGCTGCTCACTCCTAGCTTTTGCTCTGAGATATTTGAGGATAGCGCTCGTCAGAGTGCTTCAGACTGCGTCAGGTAACCTTTGAGAATAAACGATCCGAGCTATAACGCCCAAATTGGAAGCTTTCTAGCGAAGCCATACGAGATCGACGTTAAGGTTAGGAGATTCGGGTCTGAAATCTCAATCGCGTTCCTCCGTGAGTTCCCCCGACAGGAGGCGGCGGGGCCTCGTACGTTTGTAAATCCCGCAGCCAGTTGGTATCACGGAAATCAGACTACAGCGCAGGCACCATGCGACCATTGCGGTGGCATTCCTCACCATGAGAAATGTGCCTCACCGGTGATCCGATTGTTCAATATGTATATGGCATCGTTCTCGACGACAAGAAACTCACGTTTCCTGATGGCTTGATCCTGCACTCTCCTGGCGTGTGCTGGCTCAAAATGAAGAGGCACGCTGTCATACAGAGCCGCACGCCTAATTGGGCGCGGCTCTCAGTTCTCGTCGGTGGTTGATCGGACGATGATCTCGAGTGCGTTTTTGTTTGCCGGTGCCAGGGTTGGCACTTCGCGCTTACATGGGCAGTTCACCGTGCCTCCTCGGCGGGTTTCAGGTGGATTACAGGTTCCGGGCAGATGCTGGATGCCAGAAGCTGTCTGCTCCAGTGCCGAGACTAGCGTCGCGAAGTCAGAAGTTGGATCATATGAATGATGTTCCGTTCGGTCCTATGAAGCTTCTGATCGTTGAAGACGAATCTCGAATGGCTGACCTTCTGCGGAAAGGATTATCGGAAGAGGGACACACGGTGACATGCGCGCAGAACGGCGCCGAAGGATTTGACCTGGCCAAAGAGTATGAGTTCGACGTCATTCTGCTCGATGTAATGATGCCGAAGCTAAGCGGATACGACGTCGCGAAGCGTCTGCGCGCCGAGAAGATAAGGACTCCGATTTTGATGCTGACAGCCCGTGATGCGGTACCGGACATTGTCCGCGGCCTGGATACGGGCGCCGACGACTACATGACCAAGCCGTTTTCATTCGACGAGCTGGTGGCTCGTTTGCGAGCCGTCAGACGACGTTCCTCTGATGCGCAGGATCCAAGTCTCCGTGTGGCGGACCTGGTTCTTGATCCAGCGAGCAGGGAAGTGCTGCGCGGCGAAGACCGCATATCTCTCACCCGGACCGAATACAACCTCCTGGAAAGATTGATGTACCGGGCCGGAAAAGTCGTGAACCGTCGTTCTCTGATCGAGGCCGTGTGGGGCTTTGACCGGGAGATTGAAGAAAATACACTCGACGCGTTCATGCGACTCCTGCGCAATAAGATCGATCTTCCGGGCAAGCCTAAATTAATCCATACAGTTCGCGGTGTGGGCTACATGATTCGTCCGGACGGGGCGGCATGAGGAGATTATCGATCGGTCTACGGCTCTCGCTTTGGTATGTGGCAATCTTTGCGCTTGCCGAATTAGTGTTTGGCCTGGGCATGTGGCTGATTCTGCGGGACAGCGTTTTGGACATGGTTGACGATGATCTTGAAACCCAGTTGGACGACCTCAGCCGCCTTCTGGCCAACCAACCGAGCGACGCGTCGCCTTCAAACCTTCAGGCACTCATAAAAGAGGCATACGGAAGCGAGCATTGGGGGGAGTATCTAGCCGTTTACGCAGAAGATGGTCAGATAATTTACCAGTCCGCGTTGCTGCAATCTCATTCCTCTGTGCTGATGCCACCGCAAGAAGTCCAGAAAAGCGTCTCGGCAAGTCGCGACATTGAGGGACGCCAGTTTCGCTTTCTATTCCAGAGGCTCTCGCAGAATGCCAGAACATACGTACTCGAGATTGGATTGCCCGCCGACGATGCCTTCGATACTCTGCGGCTGTTTCGGTCCTACCTGTTCATGTTCGCACCTTTGCTGTTGCTGGTTGCCGCAGTAGTCGGATACTGGATGAGCCGCAGAGCATTGGCACCGGTCGACTCTCTGGTCCGCACCGCGCGCGACGTGAGTGGCGCGAATCTCGGCATGCGTCTTCAAAAACTGCACACCGGGGACGAACTGCAACGCCTTTCCGATACTTTGAATGAAATGCTGGATCGAATCGAGACAGCTTTTTCGCGAGTCACACAATTCACGGCGGACGCATCGCACGAGTTGAGGACCCCAGTGTCCCTGATCCGCACCGAAGCCGAACTTGCATTGCGCCGCGCGCGAAGCGACAGCGAATACCAGGATTCACTGCGCCACATTCTTCTCGAGGCCGAGCGCACCACGACTCTCATCGAGCAATTGCTGTCGCTGGCCCGAGCCGACTCAGGTCGAGAGGCGCTTCCCATGCATTGTGTCGACCTCTCGGCCCTTCTGAACGACGTTGCGGATCCCTGGAAAAAGCTGGCAGCGATTCGCAATCTTCGTTTCTCAACGAACGTCGACGATACTGAAGCGTTTGTGACCGGTGATGAAGAACTGCTTCGCCGGTTGGTTGAAATACTCCTCGACAATGCATTCAAGTACACGCCTTCTCAGGGCGCGGTATCGCTTCTTCTGGAGGACCGCGACGACATCGCCGTAATCACGGTTCAGGATTCCGGCATCGGCATTCCGGAAGATGAACAAGAAAAAATCTTCGAACGCTTTTATCGCGTCGACAAATCGCGCAGCCGCTCCCAAGGAGGCAACGGCCTTGGCCTCTCGATCGCTCAATGGATTGTGACCCAGCATCGTGGTTCCATCCATGTAAAGAGCCGTCCCGGTAAAGGTGCGAAGTTTTGCGTCGAACTACCCAAGGTCGCCCCGCCGGTGCGAAATGCGCAGCCGGCTTAAGCCGTGTTCAAATCCATTGGCGCTGCCGTACAATAGAAAAACCTTCCCAAGCCGGGATGGCGGAACTGGCAGACGCAGCGGACTCAAAATCCGCCGAGGTTCACTCCTCTTGCAGGTTCGATTCCTGTTCCCGGCACCACATTTTCAATCAGTTAACGGAGGGGGGAGGCGCGACGGGAATTTCGTCGGCCTCCGATTGTAACTGTCGTGTAACCGTCTCCCTCCGGACCTCGAGCTTCCGCACGGCGTCATCCAGGTCACGCTCGCTAACGATGTTGTAGCGGTCGAAGACCGATCGCGTTTTGTGCCCGCTGATGCTCATCGCTACCCGCTCCGGAATACCTGCTCGGACCATGTTCCTCACGGCAGTGCGCCGAAGATCGTGGAACAGCAGATCGGGGACGGCCGCGGCAGTAGTAACCGCCTCCCAAGCTCCCCGAAAATCCCGCACCACTTCTCCGTCGCGAGTAAAAACGAAATTGTCGGATTGCTTTCCCGCGATCAACGCCGCCAGCAAGGCCTTCACGCCGGCGGACATCTTGACCGTACGCGCGTCGTCGTTCTTGGTCTCGCCGGGGTTCAACCGAATCGTCCCACTCGCGATGTTCACCTGATTGACGCGGAGCCCCAGGAGTTCGGAGATCCGCCAGCCGTAGGTGTAGCCGCACTCAAACAGAGCACGTAACCAGAGCCCAACCTCGGCACAGGCCCTTGCGAGCGCGGCGTACTGGGCATCCTCTACAAAGCCCTTCCGCACGTTGCGCTCCGCCAGGTGCGGGAAGTGGGGGATCCGGG
>JBKOUZ010000055.1:0-40155 GCA_046723715.1 Acidobacteriota bacterium
GTAAGCATTCGGGCCGCAAGCGGTCCATCGGTTCCTTCGATTCAAAGTCTTTATAACAATGCCACGGCGCCAGGTTTGAGCAGCCAGCCGGGGTTCGTGCAATTCGGCGAGGGCGTCCGCATCAAGCCCGTCATCGGAGATCGTCTACAATTGAACTATGCGGGGAGCTTTCAGCAGTTCGTTGCGCCGTCGAATTCGGGGAACACGTTTGAGCGATGGACGATCGATTTAAACCATATTTTTTATCTCTACGGGTACACAGAATCGGGGCCCAGAACGAGCGATATGACTGGGCCTGACGAGTGTGCGCCATCAGGGCAAAACTGTCCCCAGGTTTCGCGTTCGCGAAATCTGAATGGGTCCCTTGGAGTGCGACTGTTGTTGTCGGAATCGATGACCTCGGCGACCAGCCTTGTACCTTTCTACTTTCAGCAGACGCTCGGCGGACAGGACATCAACAACAATCTCGCGCTCCCCAGTTACGAGGACTACCGGTTTCGAGCGCCCAATCTTTTGCTGCTGCAGGAAAGCTTTGAGCATTCCATCTGGGGACCCTTCGGTGTAAAGGTTATGGCGGATGAGGGCCGCGTGGCCGTGAGTCGCGCCGATTTGGGATTCAGCCATCTACATCACAGTTTCGCGGCCGGATTGACCTTGCGCGCCGGCGGCTTCCCCATGATTTCCATGATGTTTGCCTGGGGCGGTCCGGAGGGTCATCACAATATTTTCAATATGAACACGTCGCTGCTCGGCGGATCGGCACGGCCGTCACTCGACTAAGGTCTGGGTGGGTGAGTGATAGAGCAAAATTCCCACCCTCTCGCAAAATACGCGAGAAGGGTGGGGACCCTTCGAGTTCTTAGTCAGGCTTAGCGGGATTGGGCGGTTTCCTTTGCGTTCTGGACTGCGTTGACGAAGTCGCGGGCTTCGCCGCTTGGGGTCTTCACGTTGCCTTGAAGGATGTCTTTGAACGGAACATCTTTTCCGTACAAAGCCTCGGTGGCTTTCTTATCCTGCTGCAGTTCGGCGCCGTTCAGCGATGCGCCGATGAAGGCTCCTTTAGACGCCGAGTAGGTCAGGATGCCGGCTTTGTATCCTGCATCAGCGGAAGCCGAGCGGCCGACCGGGCCAGCAGCCGCGGAAACGTCTGCGCCTATCTTAATGTGGCCCCGCATCAGGTCGGTCATGCCCTGGTCGTTCATCACGAACATCATGAGGTCCGTGCTCTTACCGCCGATCTGCGGTCCCCAGCTGATTCCGGAAACGGAGAACGGAGCGGGAGCGCTCCATCCATTGGCGCCGTTTCTGCACGTGGCGACACCCTTCCCGTGCTCGCCGCCTACGACGAAAGCTCCTTTGACCAGCTTGGGAATTACTGCCACGCACTTGGCTCCCTCAAGGACCTGATTGGGGACACCCTTATCCGCTGGGGCGGAAGTGATGTTCTGAACGGTTTCGGTGGCGCGCTGCAGTTCGGTGTTGGTATTACTGTTGGCGTCGTCGGCCGCCCAGGCGAACGCGCCCACGCAGGTCACCAGCATTGCGATAAATTTCTTCATAGTCGTTCCCTCCTGAGGCTTCGATTCGCAGCCAGTACAGAGGGTTTCCGAGAGACGCATCGCGAGCTAGGGGAATC
The DNA here is from genome assembly GCA_046723715.1 of Acidobacteriota bacterium. Taxonomy (GTDB): domain Bacteria; phylum Acidobacteriota; class Terriglobia; order Terriglobales; family Acidobacteriaceae; genus Sulfotelmatobacter. The sequence continues at coordinate 1,637 of JBKOUZ010000055.1, forward strand.
ACCCTAAGGGAAAAGACAAAATTGCACGCTCGCAGGCGGGAACAACGATCACTTTTTCGCCTTCTTGGACGCAATCTTGCGGGGCGTTCGCGATGTGTTTTTCGCGTTGAAGACTCGGGCGAAAATTTTGTCTACGTTCTTGAGTTGACGCTGGAGATCGAAGGCATGTTCGATCTGTTTGCGCGGGACACGGCTCGTCATCTCTTTATCGACCAGCACGAGATCATGAAAGTCCAAGCCTTCTTTCCAGGCGCGCATGGCGTGAGATTGGACCAAGCGATAAGCGTCTTCGCGGCTGACTCCGTGTTCGACGAGATCCAGAAGCAGCTGGCCGCTGAAGATCAGGCCGCGCGTGCTTTCCAGATTGGCGCGCATGCGTTCGGGATAGACAAACATCGTGTCGATCACGTTCGCGGTCTTGGTGAGCAGATAGTCCATCAGCGTGGTGGAGTCTGGCAGAATCACGCGCTCCACAGAGGAGTGGGAGATGTCGCGCTCGTGCCATAAGGCCACATTTTCGAATCCCGCTTGCGCATTGCTGCGGACAACGCGGGCCAAGCCGCTGATTTGTTCCAGCGTGACGGGATTGCGCTTGTGCGGCATCGCGGAGGATCCCTTTTGCTTTTCGCTGAAGTACTCTTCGGCTTCGCGGACTTCGGTACGCTGCAGGTGGCGGATTTCGGTGGCGATTTTATCCAGCGTGGAGGCAATTACCGCGAGCGTGGCGAGATACTGCGCATGGCGATCGCGCTGGATTACTTGCGAGCTTACGGCAGCAGCTTTTAATCCAAGGCGCGTGCAAATCTTCTCTTCCATTTCCGGAGTGAGATGGGCAAAGATTCCTACTGCGCCCGAGAACTTCCCGACGCGCATGTCTTCCGCCGCGGCAATAAAGCGCGCGATGTTGCGCTGCGTTTCCGAATACCAGTTGGCGATTTTGAATCCGAAGGTGATCGGTTCGGCGTGGATTCCGTGGGTGCGGCCGACCATGGGAGTGTCTTTGAACTCCCAGGCTCGGCGTTCGAGGACTTCGGAAAGACGCTGCAGGTCCTGGGCGATCACTTGGGAGGCCTGGCGGATAAGCAAGGCTTGCGCAGTATCAACGACGTCGTTGGAGGTGAGACCGTAGTGGAACCAGCGGGCGTGCGGGCCCACGATTTCGGCGACAGCGGTGGTAAAGGCGATTACGTCGTGTCGGACCTCGGCTTCGATTTCGTGGATGCGTTCTACGCGAAAGTCGGCACGCTGCTTGATGGCGTTGGCGGCGTCTTTGGGAACCAATCCGGCTTCGGCCAGGGTTTCAGTGGCGGCGACTTCGACGGCCAGCCAGGTGCGAAAGCGGTTTTCGTCGCTCCAGATGCGGGCCATCTGCGGACGCGTGTAGCGAGGGATCACGGGTTGTTCTCCTCTTTTTTCGGACAGAGGATTCTAAATGCAGGGACGGAAATCGGGCTAGCGGATCCGCACCAGAGAAAACCCATCTCTCGTGCAACAGGACCGAAAGGATGGGCCATTTTGGGATCGTGGATTGGGTATGGTGTTCCCATTTTATATCGCTTGACGATATAATAGGAATGGATTATCGGGGAACGATAGAATTGCGGGATGAAGAAACTGACGATGGCCGATTACCAGGCATTGGCGGAATTTCGGTATCAGATCCGGAAGTTCCTGCATTTCAGTGATTCTGCTATTGAGAAGACTGGGCTGGAGCGTTCGCAGTACCAGTTGATGCTGACGATCAAGGGGATGCCGGAGGGGGTACGGCCTCGAATCCGGGACTTGGCAAACCGTCTGGTGATTCAGCATCACAGCGCAGTGGAGTTAATTGACCGACTGGAAGCCGGGGGATACGTGCGACGAGAGCGGGGGCAGGACGACCGGCGCGAAGTGTTGCTGGCGCTTACACCCAAGGGAGAGCGGGTGCTCGCGCAACTGGCTCTGCATCATCACGAGCAGCTGCAGAATGCGGCTCCAGCGTTGGTAGGGGCGTTGCGGCGGATTATGCGGAGGGAAAGAAGGCAAGCGGGAGAGCGCGAGTACGCCAAACAGCGGGGACTAATGACCCATCCTATAAGCCGTGCTTCGGTGGTGCTCGGGGCCAGGCCGGGATCAAAGGGCCGCTCTCCGATTTCATCTGACGATTTGTAGCGTGCCAGCAAGGAAGGACGAACAGTTCAAGTGAGCATGAGCAATGACGGGAATTCAGGCTTGGAAAGCAGTGTGGTGAAGGTTGCGCCTGCGCTCTCGGAGCAAGCGCAATTTCGAATTGTGCTGATGTCATTTCTGGCAGCGGCGGTCGGGCTGATCGCAGGACTTGTCGCCTACATTCTGTACAAACTCATCGGGCTATTCACGAACCTCTTCTTCTTTCATGAATGGTCGACCACATTCCGCAGCGTCGGCGGACACCACCTGGGATGGTGGGTGATCCTGGTGCCGGTCGTGGGCGGACTCATCGTCGGCGTGATGGCTAAGTATGGGTCCTCGAAAATCAAGGGGCACGGCATTCCGGAGGCGATGGAGGCGGTGCTGGTTAACCGCAGCCGGATCGAGCCCAAGGTGGCACTTCTCAAGCCGATTTCAGCGGCAATAGCCATTGGGACGGGCGGTCCGTTTGGCGCCGAAGGACCGATCATTCAGACTGGCGGAGCGCTCGGTTCGCTCGTCGGCCAGGTGCTGCATACCACTGCCGTGGAGCGGAAAGTGCTGCTCGCCTGCGGTGCGGCGGCGGGAATGTCGGCAACATTCAATACGCCGATTGCCGGAGTGATTCTCGCGATCGAGTTGCTGTTGTTCGAATTCAAGTCGCGATCGTTCATCCCGCTGGTGATTGCAAGTACACTGGCGACTGCGGTGCACATGCAGCTGCTCGGACCGGGGCCGATGTTTTCGGTGTCTGCAGTAGATTTTGGAATCCCCCGAGCGTTGCCTTTTTATGTTGTGCTCGGTCCTGTCTGCGGGATCGCTGCCGTGCTGCTGAGCAAAGCTCTGTATTGGGTGGAGGACACCTTTGAGAAACTGCCGGTCGATGAATTATGGTGGCCAGCGATCGGGGCTCTCTTCCTCGGCATCATCGGATTTTTTGTTCCTCGCGTATTGGGTGTGGGATACGACACTATCGGGGACATCCTGAACGGGAATCTTGCCTGGAAGCTGCTGCTGATTGTGATGTTGGCCAAGTTTGCGGCCCTGGTGATCTCACTGGGGTCGGGAACGTCCGGCGGATTACTGGCGCCCACCTTCATGTGGAGCGCGGCGATGGGCGGATTGTTTGCGATGATCGCAAACCATGCATTTCCCGGCGCCCATCTTTCTCCGGGTGCATTTGCGCTGGTGGCAATGGGCGCCGTATTTGGCGCCGCGTCGCGGGCAACGTTTTCTTTCATCATTTTTGCCTTTGAGATTACGCGGGACTACAACTCGGTGCTGCCGCTGATGCTGGTCGCGGTAATTGCGGATGGGGTTGCGATGCTGTTCATGCCGCGCAGTTCGATCATGACGGAAAAACTGGCGCGCCGTGGTCTGCACGTGCACCAGGAATATGAGGCGGACGTACTGGCCCAGGCGAAAGTTTCAGAAACGATGGAGAAAGATCCGCCTGTGATCGCGGCTGGCACCAAGGTGGGAGAAGTCGCGGAAGGGATTGCGCGGCACGATCCTGCGGTCGCGCGCTACGAAGCGATGCTGATTGTAGATTCCACGGGCAAGCTCAAGGGAATCGTAACGCGCGGCGACATTCTGCGAGCTCTCGACAAGGATTCGTCAGGCGCCATGAGCGTGGAGGAAGCAGGTAGCACGAAGTTAGTCGTGACGTATCCGGATGAATTGATTTCCGAAGCTGCGGCGAAAATGCTGCAATTCGAGGTCGGCCGTTTGCCAGTAGTGGATCACGCCGACGAGCGTAGGGTCTTGGGGTATCTCAACCGGGCGGCAATCATGGCCGCGAGGATGCAGCGGTTGCGCGACGAGCACATGCGCGAGCAAGGATGGCTGGGTTTTCGCGGTGCCCAAGGAATAAAGGTCGAAGCTTCACGTTCGTGACTGACGGAGACCCTCCAGTAGCGCATGCAAGGCGGCCGGCAGCCGGGCCGCCTTCTTAAGTTCATTTCACGATTTGAATTCCGGTTTGACTTTCCACATATTATGGGCAGAGGACACTCGTAGTGCCCGACAATCAGGAACAAAATGTGCCGGCCGAAAGATCGAGCCGGCTGCGTTTTTACCTTCGGCAAAGACCGGTGACGCTGGCGCTGCTCACCGGGTTAGCGGTTCTCTTCTTTTTATTTGTGACCGGGCTCTCACGTCTCTATCGAGATCAGCAGAAATCATTGGGTAACCGGTGGTTCGAGCGTGGCATGGCTGATCTGAAGGCAACACGGTATGACGCGGCGGTCAGAGATTTTCGCGGCGCCCTGCTGTACTCACGCGATAACTACTCCTATCAACTGAATCTGGCGGAAGCACTTCTGGGAACGAAGCATACAGGAGAAGCATCGGAGTATCTCTTGAATCTATGGGACCGGCAACCCGAGGACGGTCTCGTAAACCTGGAACTGGCACGGATCGCGGCGCAGAAAGGACAGATTGAAAATGCAGTCCGCTACTACCATGATGCAGTGTATGCAGTGTGGCCGAGCCAAGAGGAGATCCAGAGACGAGAGGCACGCCTGGAATTGATTGACCTGCTATTGCGGAGCAGCGCGAAGGCGCAAGCCCAGGCGGAATTAATCGCTTTGGCGGAGAATGTAACGGGCGATCCCTCGAACGGGCAGCTTTTGGGGGACCTGTTTGTACGAGCAGGCGACTATGAGCATGCCTTGACCGAGTACGGCCTGAGCCTCAAGGCAGATCCGCACAATGTGAAGGCGCTCGCAGGCGAAGGGTATGCAGCGTACGAACTCGGACAGTACCGGGCAGCGCAACACTACCTACACGAGGCGGTCAAACGAGATCCTGGCGACACGCAGAGCGCAGAACGCCTGAAGGTAACAGAGATGGTCCTGCGCATGGACCCGTTTCGGCGAAACCTTTCGGTTGAAGAACGCAACCGACTAGTCGCTGAAGCGTTTGCGGCGGCTGGTCATAGATTAGAGAAGTGCGCAGTGCCAGACGGCGATGGGGACAATACGGCCGGCGTACCGTCTGAACTGAGCAGTGAGTGGTCGTCGCTGAAGCCGCAAATCACGCAACGAGGATTGCAAAGAGATTCCGCAGTCGCGGAGCGGGCAATGGACATGGTCTTCCGAATTGAACGACAGACCAGCAGCCACTGCGGCGCGCCCACCGGACCGGATCTGGCGCTGCTTCTAATTTCGAAACTGCACGAAGGAAATACGTTTTGAGTTTGCAAGCAGAGCCGGCAAATGAAATCTTGGCGGATCACAGCGAACCTCATCGTGCCACCGCGTGGATCTACGAGCATTCTCTCCTGAACATGTGGCGTTCGGTGTTTCGGGAAGACAACTTCTTTCTAGTCCTATCGGTGTTCATCGGAGTGTTCTCCGGGCTGGCGGTGGTGTGTTTCAGGTACGCGATTGACTGGTCGCGGCTGTACCTGCTGGGAACAGGAGTAGTGCTCACGCCCATACGCCTCTTGTTGGCACCGACCCTTGCTGGGCTGGTGATTTCATTTCTGGTCATTCACCTTTTTCCAAGGGCACGCGGCAGCGGCGTGAATCAGACCAAGGCTGCGCTTTACATCTACAACGGGGATATTCCGTTTCGAACAGCGATCGGGAAATTCATTACAGCAGCACTTGCGATTGGGTCGGGGCATTCGCTGGGTCCCGAGGATCCATCGTTGCAGATTGGGGCCAGTCTCGCCTCCGTGCTGGGGCGGAAGATGCGGTTATCGCGGGACCGTATGCGATTGATCGCGCCGGTGGGAGCGGCGGCGGGACTGGCAGCGGCATTCAACGCGCCGGTCTCCGCCGTCTTGTTTGTGATCGAAGAAGTGATTGGGCGCTGGACAGCCGGCATTCTGGGATCGGTGGTGTTGTCGGCCATATCGAGTGTCGTGGTAATGCGCTGGTTTCTCGGGTCAGAACCGCTGTTTCGAATTCCCGCGGTTGAAATGACGCAGCCCTTAGAGCTGATCGCGTATTCAATTCTGGGCATAGTGGGCGGCGTCGCGTCGGTAGTGTTTGCCAGCGGTATCGGCATATTTCGGCCTGCCGCTAAAGCACTACCGCGATGGACGCAATATCTGCAGCCGGCGATTGCGGGACTGCTGATCGGAATTATTGCCGTGCTAGGTGCGCCACAAGTCATGGGCGCAGGCTACGAATATATCGATCAAGCAATGCACGGGCAGTTCACGTGGCAATTCCTGGCAATTCTGGCGGGATTGAAAATCCTCGCGACGATGCTCTCGTTTGTCAGCGGCACACCGGGCGGAATGTTCGCGCCCACATTATTTATAGGCGCCATGCTGGGGGGCGCGGTGGGAGGGGCGGAACGATATCTTCTGCCCAATTTGACGATCTCTCCCGGCACCTATGCTTTGGTGGGAATGGGAGTGTTGTTTGCGGGCTTTCTGCGGGCGCCGATGACATCGGTGTTCATGGTGCTGGAAGTAAGCGGCAATTATTCGATCATCGTGCCGGTGATTGTGGCCAACACATTTGCATACGTGATCTCGCGGTCACTTCAGCCGATTCCGATCTTCGATTTGTTGACCAGGCAAGACGGGTTGGATTTGCCTTCTATGGAGGAACTGCGGGAGGAGGACATCCTGCGGGTGGAAGATGCAATGCAACCGAGCGATGCGCCGCTGCTCGATGCCGATGACACGGTAGACAAAGCAGTGCGGGAATTCGAGCGGTCGAACTCGGAATACTTGCTGGTTCGGCTCAGTCCGACGGGCTGGAGCACCATCAGCAAAGAGCAGGTTCTTACGTTGAGGAGCGACGGGAATCGACAGGCGAAACTGGCGCAATTATTCCCGTTAACACGGGTGCCCTATCTCCATCCCGATCACCCGCTGGAAACGGCCTTGCGTTACGTAGACCGGTGGCCAGTGGTGCCGGTGGTAAGCCGTGCGGATTACCGGAAGCTGGAAGGTGTGGTTTCGCAGCGGGGAGTTCTGGAAAGATACCGGGAGTTCGGAGAGGGATAGTCGTGTAGGGGCGGACGCCTCGTGCGCCCGAGCGCAGCGAGCGTGGGCTGCAGTCCGGGGCTGCATCGCGAAACTGGATCATCACCCTGGATTCGCGATTGCGCTTGAAAACGTCCAACTGCTTTCTGTAAGCTTGCGAAAAATTCCCACGACGGCATCATAGGCAGAGCTGTATCCAAACGGTTATGGCGAAAAAGTTATTGTTTTGAGCGCCGGAGAGCGGCCGGCGTTGGTTTCCGCCAAACCAGGCCTAACCACAAGGCTGGGGATGTCTTGTGTTCGCGCCGACTCAGTAAATACGAATCGAATTTCCAAAAAACCACGGGGAAGAACAAATGTCGAGTACTTCAATCAGGTTGGTAGTTACCAGCGTCATGCTGTTGGGACTTGCGGTGCAGGGGTTTGCCCAAGGCGGCGCGACCGGAGCTATTACAGGAACGGTACAGGATCCGAGTGGAGCTGTAGTCGCCAACGCGGACGTGCGAGTCACAAACCAGGATACAGGTATGGTGGAGCGCTCGCTGAAGACGGGACCCGACGGCTCGTTCGCGGCACAGTTGCTGCCGGTGGGGACATACACGGTGAGCGTTCAGGCTCCCGGGTTTACCGAGGGTAAGTTCGCGGACGTCGTGGTGCGCGTAACCGAGACGACCCGCATGACGGCTAAGCTTTCGACGCAATCGGTGCAACAGAAGATTGAGGTTCAGGCCGAAGTCCAGACGGTGAATACTACGGATGCGACTACCGGCCAGGCAATTGAGGCTAATACGATCCGGGCGTTGCCCCTGGCAACGCAGAACTTTCAGCAATTGTTGACGTTGTCGAGCGGAGCGCAGGCAGAACTGAATAAGGCTACGCAACTGGGGCGGGGCGACGTTCGCATCCAGGTGAACGGGCAGCGCGAAGACAACAACAACTACCTGCTCGAGGGCATCAGCGTTACCGACTATAACGTGGCGGAACTGACCAACACGCCGCTGCCAAACCCGGACGTGGTGCAGGAGTTCAAGGTGCAAACCTCGCTGTACGATGCGAGCCAGGGGCGCAATGGCGGCGGCAACATCAACGCGATCCTGAAATCGGGCACGCAGACTTTTCACGGCGATGTGTACGAGTTCTTCCGCAATACGGTGCTCAATGCGAATGAATATTTTCTGAAGCAGACCGGGTCGCCGCGTCCTGTGATTCAGCAGAATATTTTTGGTGGAAGTTTGGGCGGGCCGGTGAGTCCGGGCGGGAAGCTGGGATTCTTCTTTGCGAATTACCAGGGCACGCGGCAGCGGAGCGGCGATTCTCCGGGTACCCTGATCAGTACGTTTATCCCGTATGTGCCGGCCTCGCTACGAGGGACAGCCAATGCGGGCGCGCTGGCGTCGGCGTTCCAAGTGCCGGGCGCGGATCCTGTTGCGGTGAACTTGCTGGCTTCTCAGAGCAACCAGTTTGGAGGCGCGGCGAATGGATATCTATTCCCGCTGCCTAGCAATGTTCCGGCGGGCACAAGTCCGGGGGATCTGGTGCAGTTTACGGTGAGCAAACCGGGAAAGTTTACGGACGATCAGTTGACTGCGAATTGGGATCATGAGTTCCGGAATTCGCGGGATTCAGTGGCGGCCCGGTTCTTCTTCTCTAATTCAGAGCAGGACATTCCCTTTGGCGCAGGCGGGTTACAGGCATCGCTGGGGGCGCCGGCCAGCGGGACAGACTTGAACTTCCCGTATCAACTCCCGATTCACGACAGAGTTTTCATCGTGTCGGAAACGCATGTATTCAATCCGCATCTGGTGAACGACATCCGATTCGGGCTGGTGCACATCAACAACACCGCGAACAACGTCAATCCAGTCACGACGGGAGACGTGGGGATCGATCGGCCCACCAACAATCTTACGAGCAGTATCTACAAATTCACATTCCTTACTTCGGGATTCCAGTTTGGGCCGACGCCGCAGGCGAACCAGGCGCAGACCCAGAACAACTACAACATTGTGGATAACCTCAGCTGGGTTGCGGGCAAGCACAATTTCACAGTGGGCGGCCAGTACACGCGCGTCCGGCTGAAGAAGCTGTTCCCGCAAGTGTTCAATGGGCAGCTTTTCTTCACAAATACATCGGGGCCTGATGTGACGGACTTTGGCAATTTTGTGGGCGGAACGCCGGAATTCAGCTTTGGCGGGGGCGGCGTTTACAACCACGCCTACCGGCAGAGCAACTCCGCCTTCTTTTTGCAGGATGACTGGAAGGCGACCTCGAATCTCACGGTCAACCTGGGCTTGCGGACGGAGTTTCTGGGGGCGTGGACCGACGGGGAATGCCACATCGGCAACATCGAGTCGGACCTGACGAACTCGGGCACTTATCCCTTCGTTTATCCCAAGTGCGTGGACAAGCTGGGCGTTTCTGGACTGACGGGAAACGCAAAGGGGTCGACGTTCAAGAACAACGTCTCGACCGGATGGGGCCCGCGCGTGGGCTTTGCCTGGGACGTGATGGGCCGGCACACGACGACTGTGCGTGGAGGATACGGAATCTACTACGTTCGCGAAGATGTGGGGGCAGTGGATCAGTTGAGTTTCCAGTCTCCGTTCATTCCCATCGTTTTCTTCGGAACAACGCCGGGATTCAACCTGACGAATTTCTTCACCGGAATGCCCTCGGTGAATGCGAACGCGGTGCCGCCGGCGGGACAGCTTTCAGGGGCATGGCTGCCCTGCCTGGCGCAACTGACCAGCTTTCCGGACCCCAACGGCGCGGCCACGTACGGCGGATGCACAGGGCCGGGGGTGAATTCCACGCAAAACCTGTTTGTGCTGGAGGTTCCGCGCCACTTCGTGGTGCCCAATACACAACAGTGGAATTTCACCATCCAGCAGGAGATCGGCAAGAGCTGGGTCGTGGAGGTGGGTTACGTCGGCACACGAGGTATTCACCTGCGCGAGACTCGCGACGCGATCCAATCTGTGGACGCGATGAAGCATCCGTTCACGGTCACTGACAGCGCGGGCAACTCTCAAACGATTACGACTGACACGTTCGCCAATGCGATTGCCAGAACGCCAGCCCCCGGTTTGAACGGCTACAGCGGCTATCAACTTTTCGCCAATGACGCGTACTCGATCTACCATGCGTTGCAGGCGAGTGTGACTCGGCGCTGGAACCAGAGCTACTTCCAGGCGGCGTACACGTTCTCGAAAAACATTGACGCTACTTCGACCGGAAATACTGCCTTCAATACCGCGTATAACGATCAGAGCAACATCAATGCGTCGCGGGGGATTTCCGACTTCAACCGGCCGCATCGCTTGTCGGTGAGCTATGCCTACGAACTGCCTTTCTTCCAGCGCAGTACCGGGTTTAAGAAGACGGCGTTGGGGGGGTGGCAGGTCAGTGGCGTCTCGATCTTCCAGAACGGGCTGCCCTTTTCGATCTTTGATTCGGGGGCGGGCACTGCCTTCCTGGGACAAGGCAGTACTCCATTGCTGGGCGCGAGCCTTGCGCCCGGGACTGCCATCTCCAGCGGACTATCCACTGGTGATCTAAGGGCACGGGTGGCGAATGGATACCTGAATCCAGGAGCCTTTGTGCCGGCACCCTTGGTCGATCCAGCAGGCTGCGCCCTTGATTCTAATTTCTGCACCACGGGTTTCGGGGATCTGGGAAGGAACATCTATCACGGGCCTTTCCAGCAGAACTGGGATATATCGTTCCTGAAGCACTTCAGGATTGGAGAGCGGCAGGATGTGCGGTTTGCGGCTGACTTTTTCAATCTGTGGAACCATACCAATTTCGCAAATCCTACGGTAACGGATATTGAGCAATACCTGGCAAGTCCGACGAATAGTCCTTTCGGCAAGATTGTGGGGACGAACGGGAATCCGCGGTTGATTCAGTTCTCGTTGCGCTGGGCGTTTTAAGGACTGCAGGTTGCGCACCGGGGGGGCGATAGGCTCCCCGATTTTTTTATGGCTCAGGTAATCACGCGACAAAGCCGCAGCGGGTTCAGGGTTGCCAAGCGATGCCGTCCTAAATTGGACTGGTTTTGAATGCTGGTTACGAAGAGAACATAGACGGCGCTTTGATTCACTCGCATCGCTTGACTATCGCCGCCTTTCCCATAAGCGTGTGCAGACATTGCCGTGACTGAAAGAAGCGAGAGGCTTCGCCGAAAAAAACCACGGCGGCGCATCACTGAAGTGCAAACTTCTGCACTAACGCTCGATTTATAGAATCTGGCCACTGCAACGTAAGTTGCGTTGCGGCAATAATACGCGATCAGTTCGGCTTTGGCTCTGCACTTGCTTACAACAATTAAGTCCCCCCGGGCGCTAGTCGGACGGCCTCTCACTTGCGCGTGTGTAAGTGCTCTAACTCAGAAGACAATCCCAGGCAGGAGTTCGTAAAAATGAAGTCACGTCTGTTGCTGTGCGCCATGCTCGTGGCCATGTTCGCATTACCCGCCTCCAGGGGATTCTCGGAAGCTTGAACTCAGGAATTTCATCAGTGGCCAGCGATCTGGCTTTCAACGGCACCGTGATACTACCCGGGCCTTTCGCCACGCTAAACTTCGATCTCGGCACTTTCACCGGCAGCCTGAGCAATGGCGGCAGCTTTACTGGCGGCACATTTGAGCTCGACAGCGCCGGTACAGTGCTGTTTACGACATCATTTTCGGGTACCTGGGATAAGGTTGGGAGCGGTCTGTATGACCTCGCCGGCACCTTTTCGACGGTATTCGACGGCGTGCACTATAGCGGCGTGACCGACCAGATGTTCAAGGTGTCTTTCGATGACGAGCGTATTTGTTTGAAAAATCTGCAAGGCAATACCAACATAACCGCGACCGTCGTTCCCGAGCCCAGCAGTTTGGCACTTCTGGGAACTGGCCTGGTCGGCCTGGCCGGTGTGGTCCGTCGAAAGCTACATTCAGTAATTTCCTGAACGATTACTGCCGCTCTAACATCCAGACATTGGCGCTGGTGCTGCTAACATGCAGCGCCAGCTTTTTTCCGTCTCGCGAAGGAATCGCCCACGATACGCTTATTTTTTTGGGGTGCCACACTGGGCGAACGTTACCACGCAAGTCGATCTGCAGCAGCTCATTTTCCTTCTCGCCGGTGGTAGGGGCCCACAAGGTTTTGCTGTCGGCAGCCCAATCAATAGATCCCAGGCTCAGGGATCCGTTCAGGTTGATCCATTTTTCTGGAGCGCCATTCAGAAAAGCTATCCGAATGCGACCGCTCTCTTCGTCACCCCATTTTCCACGTGCAAGCGCCAACATCGAACCATCCGGGGATAGACTCCAGTTGTAGAGCTGCGAGAGTTCGTCCTTGAGTTCAAAGATCTTGGAGCCCGTTCCTTTGAATGGATCGAAGGTATAAAAACTGACGTCTTTGTCGCGAACCACGCTGTAGACGCACACCGTCGCTGGCGCACGGGCGCATTGATGATTGCTGATCCAGTTTGCCCTGGCAACTTCATGTGGAGCGCCGCCAGCCACAGGCACCCTCATGAGCGGGACTTCATACTTGGAGTCTTCCCAATTCGGATATACGACATATAAGAGCTGACTTCCGTCCGGACTCAACCGGGGTTCGGCCACGGGCTGAGCGCCTCCAACCACCATGTCGGGCACCATCTGGCCCATAGCCTGCTTGTACACACTGAACGTTCCGGTGCGATCGGAGATGAAGATGACCTGCTTGCCATCGGAAGTCCAATCAAATGGCAAATCTTGACGATCGTCGAGCGTGAGGCGTTGAGGTTCGCTTAGCTCGCCAGAGTTATCGAGCGTTCCGACATAGACATCGGGTTCGGGGACTCCCTTCGTATAGATGATCCGCTTGCCATCCCCGGAAACGCTGACGGAGAAAACCGCGCCTTGATCGTTGGTCAACCGTACGGGCGGGCCTTCCACCTCATTCCGGCTGTTGAGGCGATTGAAGAAAAGATTGGAGTCGAGTTGGCGCGGGCGTACCTCAGAAATCGAGTAGATAAGCCGACCGTCCGGTGCCCAGCAAATCGGACCCCCTAGCCCGGACAGGGACAGCACGGGGGTTGGTCGAAGGCTTATGCCGGCGGAAGCGCCAGAGTGGATATCGATCATGTTGATGACGGCCTTAGCCCCGCCCCCATACGTAAAGCGAGCCGTGGTGTAGGCGAGCTTTTGACCATCTGGCGCCCAGGCAATGCCGCCAAATAGGTCGCCGTTTCCGCCGACCAGTTCTCGAGCTTGAGTTCCGTCAACTGCCGCCAGCCAAATGCGCTGCCGCAGAGCCTTTCCGGCGATAAAAGCAACTTCTTCTCCGTTGGGCGAGACTGCGGGAAAACGTCCATCGTCCACCAACTTCCGTGGTTCGCCGCCCAGCGCGGAAAGCACCCAAAGGCTGGATTCACGATATTGCCCGGCCATCCCGACAATCATGTGGACGCTGTCCGGGAACCACGAAATGGAAGTAGCAGCCAAGTCCTTCGGCAATGGCAGGGAATGAGTTTCACCGGTGTCGACCTGGCGAAGGTAGAAACCGGCTTCATCGGAGAAGGCAAGATAACGACCGTCCTCCGAAACGGCGGCCGCGCGAACCGGATCGCCAAGTGGATTTGCGGTCAGGCGAGTAATCCGGGGTGGGGCCACAGGACGACGAAGCAGCAGGAATCCAAGCGCGACACTGAAAACTGCGAGTAGTAAAACCGCAAGGGCTGCGAGAATCCACCAGCGCCGTGAGTGAGCGGGTGCCAAAATCGCAACATTTACGGCGGCCGGGGTCTCAAATGAGCCGTTGCCGTTGGTTCCACCTAAACTGACGGGAGCAAGAAAGCGGTAGCCGCGCCGGGCAACGGTTTCGACGAAGGTTGGATTTTCGGCGGAATCGCCCAAAGCGTCCCGCAGCCGGCGAATGGCTGCGTTCAAGCTGTGATCGAAATCGACAAAAGTGTCCGCTGGCCAGAGGCGGCTGCGCAGTTCTTCGCGAGTGACAATTTCTCCCGGCCGTTCCAGAAGCTGTGACAGGACCTTGAAGGGCTGCTCCTGCAGTTTGACCTTGCGTCCGTGGCGGCGCAATTCACCGGCTCTCAAATCGAGTTCGAACAAGCCGAAGTGGCGTGTGTACTCGTGGTTGAATCCGTTCGAAGGCGCCACGGCCTCGCCTGGCAGCACCCTTTCGCGACTGTTCCCCATGTCACCCAACCTTGTAACCATTTGACGGGCGAGAGCTTAGCTCGTTACCCAGATTTCATCGCCGAATTACCCTCCGGGCCTTGAGGCACCCGTCTACCTGAACGAGCTTTGGCAAAGATACGGGGGAGAAGGCCATGGGGTTCAAGGAAAGCTCAGCATTTTTCTTGTTTGTCTTGTTATGCGGCAGCACGTGTTCGGGTAAGACCGCTGATGAAGTACCGGAAATCACGGTTCTGTTGCAAAACCGGGTCAAACTTCGACAAACGGAGCTAAGGCAGGCGGAAGCCGAGGTGGCTCGGATCTTTGGGGCGGCCGGGATTCACGTCCGCTGGGTCGACTGCATGAAAACGGATGTGTGTCATCACGTGCCCACGGCAAACGAATTTGTCCTCAGCATTGTTTCCGATGGTCGGACTCCAAATGACATGGTTTATGGGATAGCGTTCCTGGGCCCCTCGGGAGAGGGCAAATACAGTGACGTCTTCTTCCGACGCATTGAGGCAGCCTGTTCCACCAATGGTGAAAACGTCGCTCGCTTTCTGGGAACAGTGGCGGCACACGAATTGGGACATTTGCTCCTTGGATCCCATGCCCACACCTACCAGGGAGTAATGAGCGCGGTGTGGAGAGGACCGACTTTGCGCCGCATGAATATGGGCACCCTCCTGTTCACCGGCGAGGAATCAATGGCTATGAAGGCTAGACTGGCCGGTGAAGGGGCGCGCGGGCAACTTCCGGCATACACGCGGACGCGCACGCGGTCGTGGATACCATAATTTTCTCTTGGGGTTGCCGGTTTTTAGTGTTGCTGAGACTGGCGAAGAAGGGGACGAAGAGCATCTACGGAAACGCCGAGGGTTCCCCCTGTGAATCCGTCCATGTACGCGGAGTTTACGCCGATGACTTCGCCCTTGGTATTGAACACCGGGCCACCGCTACCGCCGTGCGCGGTGGGCGCGTCATAGATCAGCTTGTCGCCGACTGCGTCCCCGAGATGACCACAGGTGGTGGAGGGCCGGATCAACGAAAGTGCCGCCAACTCGCTGGCGGCGCTGATGTCGTTGTGGCGATAAGCGAGACGTTCGTAAATTCCCGCCGGAGACTTCGCCACCATGCCGGCGATTCCCATCGGATAGCCAATTACAGTGACCAACTGCCCCGGTGCTCCGGCGGATTTCGCCAGGGGCAGCACGGGCAATGCGCGGACGAAATTGGAATCTTCGGTGCGCAGGACTGCGAGGTCAGAAGTTTTTGACACGGCCGCGGGCGATAACTGCACCGGAGTGGGAGATCCAGGGAAGAAGATCACCAGGCTCTCCAGCATTGCATTCGCGCCCTGGTCGATTAATTTTTGAGCTTCGGAATCTCCGTACCAAGGTTCCGCAACATGACGATTGGTGGCGAGCAAGCCGTCGCCGACCAGGAATCCTGTACCAGAAACGCGGGCGCGGATGTCAGGGCGATGATTGGGAAATCCGACCTGGTAGACGCCGTAGATATATCCAATGGAATCACGATAACGGTTCAGCACCAGGGCGGGCATGGCTTGCTCTTGTTTCAGCTGCTCAATTTGCGCTGTGAGTTCGTGAACCTCTTTTTGCAGGTCCTCAGGAGGAGCCGACTGAGCCGCGCTGGGGCCGTAATGGTGCACCATGATCAGGGCACCCAACAAGAGCACGATTCCCAGTACACCTTGAATGACTTGTTGCCAGGTCTCGCAGACCTTGCACTCCTGCTCAGGCTGGTTCTGAGGCCGAGTAGGGTCGGGGTCGGATGGGGCAGAATCGCTGATTTGGGTATCGGCCATGAGTTTTGGACTAGCGCACTTTCGGAACTGGACCCAAGTCACTCTCTTTCAGAGGGTTGGGGATTGCCCAGGGGAGGTAGAGCTACGCTTTCGAGAAGCTATCTTCACCTTTTCCGGATGAGTGCGCTACGGTACCGAAGGGGATGTCCGGGTGTTCCAGATGGACACTCACTATGGAGGTTACGGCAGTGAGTCAGCCGATTATGCCCAGGCGTTCCGACATCTCGTCATAGAGAAAGCCTTCGCCGGGGCGGTAGGGCTGAATCCATTCTCCATCAACAACAAGTTGGGGGATGGCGCGCTTCCCGGTGCGTCGGATGACTTCGTCGGCGGCCCCGGGAGTCGTCTCGATGTCGATCTCGGTATAGGGAACATTGTGCTCGGCGAGAAAACGCCGGGCGACGCGGCAATCGGGACACCAAAAAGCAGAGTAGAGGGTTATCTGCATGCTTGAATATGATGCTTTACGGAAGCGGTGGGTCGTCGGGGTATTTTACTGGCCGGGACTTTGAAGGTGAGTGGCTGGATGCACTCGATCTGCGGTGGGCTGACTTGACACTCACATCTCGCGCTTCGGTGGACAATCCAAAGACGTGAGATCTGGTGAATGGGCCATGCTTATTGCGGTTGCATTACGTCTTCCAGCAGGGCTTTGCTGCCCCTTTCTACTGTGATGATTTTGTGGATTGGCGCGTAGCCGCTGGCAGTCACGTCAATGACATAATTCCCGGGATCAAGCGTTACGTCCACGGGAGCGGTCTTGTCCAGCATGTGCTGGTTGATTGCGATTTGGGCTCCCTTGGGCTGAGTATGAATGCTGATCGTACCCTGGTCGGCCTGACCTTTTTTGCCGAACAACTTTGACATTTTGCCGATGGTCTTCATGTTCTCGACGTTGCCGAGAGCGCGCAGAGTGGGCGAGAAGTTGAACGTTTGGCCGAGAATGAATTGCCCATTCATGGTCTCGTCGAGGTAGCCTTCCTTGCGAACCAAAATCAGGTGCTGGCCTTTGCCAACACTGATCTGGGCTGGCGTTTTCGTGCCCACGTCTTTGCTGTCGATGTAGATGGTCGCACCTGCGGGATCGCTTTTCACGATCAGGGTCGCGGTCAATTGCGACAGATGCACGATAGCCGCTGCCTTCGCGCCGGAGGCGACCTCGACAGTGCGCGTATCGGTGGCGTATCCCGCCTTGCTGACGGTGATGGAATGTTTTCCGGGCTGAACGTTTTCCAAAGCGAGGGGGGTGACCCAACTGGGGTCGGTAGCGCCGTCGAGTTGGATCTGCGCTCCTTGCGGAGTGGAGTCCACGCTCAGTTGTCCCGGCATCACGAGCGGGGCCACAGCTTTCTTCTTTGCGACTCGCGCTCTCGGAGCTGACGAGGAGGCGGTAACCGGCTCTGAAGCAGCGTCTGGAATTTCGGTCGGCTGAGGTTCAACCGGGGCCTGAAGTTGCGCTGCCGCTTCGGGCGGCGCGGGCTTGGCTTGCGCTGGAGGCTGGACCGCCGTTGGAGCTACCCGATGCCGAGTGCCGGCGTCCTCATCGCTCTGACCGTGAATGTAGTACATCACTCCGATAGCGATTGCCACAATCAGAATGACGGCTCCGCCTACGGCGTACAGCATCAGCTTCGGAGGTACGCCTTTAACTTCTTTAATAGCTTTCGCGGCGACTTCGCGAGGCTGAACCTTCGGTTTTTCGGCTACCTTTTGAGAACCGCGATAGGCCGTCGAAGCAAATTTCGGCGGCTGTGAAGTGGGAATGTCCGTGGGCGGCTCGGGCGCGACGTAGACCTCTTTTAACGGAGGCAGTTCGGAAATTTCCGAGAAGCTGGTGCCGCTGCTGCTCGGAGTACTTTCGGCCATGAGCGGATCTACCGCGATGTTGGGAGCAGTAGTTGAAGCTTCAAAAGTCTCAATTTGCGGCTCATCACTCACTGCCGATGACATGTATGCCGAGGGCGGCTCATCATCAGCGGAAGAGTGGGAGATGCGTGTCGCTGCAGAGTTGGCCATTGGAGCATGCGATGGAATGGCTGCGCTCCCTCCAATCCCGGCAGCGGCGGCTTGAGTCTTGGGCGCGGCGAGCCGCGAGGGCCTGGTTGCCGGCGCCGGCTTCGAAGCGACGTGAGCGGGTGTCGGCCGGGAAGTCTGAGGTACGGTCGCTTTCGGTGTCGGCGAGGGGCTG
This sequence comes from Acidobacteriota bacterium, assembly GCA_046723715.1. GTDB lineage: Bacteria > Acidobacteriota > Terriglobia > Terriglobales > Acidobacteriaceae > Sulfotelmatobacter. Next base: position 19,923 of record JBKOUZ010000055.1, read on the forward strand.
ACTTTCGCTGACGCTGGGCTGACCTGTGGCGCGGCTGCAGGCTGCGGATGTTGCACGGCAGAATTAACGAACTTGGATTTTGCGGCTACCCTGGCGCCAGTGTCGGTTACTACGGTACTTGGTTTAGGCGCGACGGTCTTTTTTGCCGCAGGCTTGCTCTCCTTGCAATTTTCCAGATCGTCGAGCAGAGCCCTTCCGGTCGCATAGCGATTGGCGGGATCCTTTGCCAGGGCCTTCATGATCAGATCGCTCAGCAGAGGATGCACCTTGACATTGATTCGAACGGGGGCAACCGGGGTGCTCTCCAGAATGTTCTGGCGAATGGATTCGAGATCGGCTCCGTCGAAGGCCCTCTGCTCAGTCAACATCTCGTAAAAGATCGCGCCCAGGCTGAAGAGATTCGAGCGCAGGTCGGTCGCTTCGCCGCGCAGCTGCTCCGGAGACATGTAATGCGAAATGGAAGAAACACCGTCGACGTACTGCACGAAATTTCCGACGGAGGAAACGCCATAGCTCAGAATTTTGACCGTGCCATCCCAGCCGCACATGATTTTCGAGGGTTCGAGGCTTTGGTGCACGATGTTATGCGACGATGCGTCATCGAGCCCGTTACACAGCTGACGGCCGATATCGAGCAGATCCCAGATGGAGAATCCTTCATTGCGTGCCAGCATGGTGGCGATGCTGTTGCCCTGAACATATTCCATCGGGGCACAGAACTGGCCGTCAATCACACTGGTATTGGTGACGCAACAGAGGTTCTGGCAGGTCAAGACCTTAACGCTCTCTACCTCCTGCAGCAAGGCTTGTTCGACAGCGGAAGCGTGTTCTCCGAAAGCGCCGAGCTGAATTGCCTTTAGCGCGACAGGCTGCCCACTGTCGAGATCATTCGCTTTATAGACACTTCCGGTAGGAGATTTCGAGAGTTCGCTGAGAATTTCGAATTGGCCGAGTTTCGTAGGCATTGCTTCCTTACCCCATTGCGCCAGATGACCAACAGCTGCCGGCGAACTTGCCCGGGGGGAATTCAGGGTCTTGAGCAATAAGGATAGCGCTCTGGATTTGAGGCTTCGAGTTACGAAAGTAAGCCGGCAAAGCTCGGCTTCTCGCGCCAACAGGGTGCGAGAAATACCTCACGCCTTCTCTTCACTGGCTGACTCCCCGCGTCAGTCGTGCCGTTAATTCGCTGATATACGTGATCAATTCAGGGGGCTCATGCACGCGGAAAGCTACATTCAGGAGCAGGAGGTGGATCGTGATGGCCTCCAGAGAATGGGAGCCGGTGTGGAGCATGCAGGAGTTTGCGTCAACCGCTTCCAGAGCTCCGAGCGAAGGAGAGATGCGCTTCGCCAAAGATTCCATGGAAGCATGCAACGTGACTCGAGCAGAATACGGGTTGGGAACGTGGGCGATGGACTTGGATACGAAAGTGGCGAAGCCTCCATCGGGCGGCTTGCGTGGTTTGAAGCGGGTGGAGGTTTTTAGCTTACCCTGAAGTCGATCGACCCGGAACGTCCGCCAATCGTTGCGGGTGAGATCCCAGGCTACAAGGTACCAACGATATCCAGTGTGTACGAGCCGGTGCGGTTCAACTGAGCGGGTGGTGGCGGATCCGGTGCGGTCGTGATACGTGAACCGCATTCCTTCGTGGTCTCGGCAGGCGTTCGCAATGAAAGACAAGCGATCGGCCTGAACGGTGGGCCCGCGAGTTTCGAGAGGTACGACAAATCCGTGGAGTGCCGCGACTCTGCCGCGCAGACGCGGGGGCAGAACCTGTTCCAGCTTCAGGAGAGCGCGTACCGATGCTTCTTCGATCCCTGTGACCGCTCCCGTAGCTGCAGTGCGCAGTCCGATGGCGACGGCCACGGCTTCTTCGTCATCGAGCAGCAGCGGTGGCAGAGTCGCTCCAGCGCCGAGCTGGTATCCGCCCGCCACTCCCGCCGTGGAAAGCACGGGGTAACCCAGGCTTCGCAGGCGATCGACGTCGCGGCGCAGGGTGCGTGAGGTAATTTTCAGGCGATTGCTGAGATCGAGACCCGACCAATAGCGTTGCGCTTGGAACAAAGACAACAGCCGGAGCAGCCTTGCCGAGGTCTGCAACATGGCTTTGTATTGTGCCACGAGTTGAGGACCGAAACTGTCCTCAATCGCTGCTAGGGTATCGGGGTCGATTCTGCCGGTCTCAATAAGGAGAATCACTGGAGCGACTTATATGAAGCTGACCGAATTCTTTCTGGCGCAACTGGAGCGGGACGCCGCCAGCACCCGCCTTGCCCTGCAACGTGTTCCCGAGGGACACAACGACTGGAAGCCTCATTCCAAATCAATGCCGCTGGGATATCTGGCCGCTTTGTGCGCGACCATGCCGTCGTGGATCGTGTCGATGGTGAAACAGGACGAATTCGATATGGCCTCTCCGGGTGCAACGCGATTCAAGCCGATGGAGTGGAGTTCACGAAAGGATCTTCTGGACGCGCTCGACCGGTCCGTCGCCGAAGCGCGCGAGGCTCTGCAGAACACTAACGATGAGCATCTGCAGACCCCGTGGAGGTTCATGGTAGCCGGGCATGTGGCCAGCGAGAATCCGCGACAAGTGATGATCGCCGAATCGGTGTTCAGCCACCTGGCGCATCACCGGGGCCAGCTCACGGTGTATCTTCGGCTCAATGAATCTTCAGTTCCCGCTTTGTACGGACCATCCGCCGATGAAGGCCGGTTCGAGCCAGTCCCTGCGTAACTTTCTTGGGGCGCTGGCAGTTGTAATCGTTATGTGCGGCCTGGGATGACATTTGTCATCCGGCCGCAATGACGATCTCCACTTGTGAAAGGTGGGCATCCGCGACAGGATTGCGGTTGTACTCCTCGTGTCAGGTAAGAAGCATCCCGTGGGAACGCAAGAAACCGTTTTTAGCGCAGTTGTCGGTCAGAAGGCACTTCGACTATTCTGTTGGCGCCGGCCCGCATCTACCACCTGCCGCCAGTCGCCGATTCCTGCCGGAGTGAATGTATGACGCTAACCCGATTTGTCACCAAAAACGCCTTTCGCAACAAACGGCGCAGCACGCTGACTGTCTTGAGCATCGCGTTCTCGCTACTCCTGCTGACGCTGATGATGACGATTTGGCGCGCGTTTTATCTCGACCAAGGCAGCGCGGAGTCTGCGCAGAGGCTTGTGGTGCGGCACCGGGTGTCGCTCACCTTTTCTTTGCCCGGCTTTTACCGGGAAAAGATTCGCGCTCTTCCTGGCGTAGTTTCGGTGGTTCCCGTCTCCTGGTTTGGTGGAATCTACAAAGACCAGAAGCCGGAGAACTTCTTCGCACAATTTGGAACCGACCCCGATGAATTCTTCAAAACCTACCGTGATGCGCACATGCCCGAAGACCAGATCAAGGCGTGGCAGCGGGACCGGCAAGGAGTCATCGTGAATGACAGTCTGGCCGCAAAATATGGCTGGAAACTGGGCGACCGTATCGTCTTACAGGGCACGATTTACCCGGTCAACCTCGAATTGAATATTCGTGGAATCTACCACACGGTTCCGGATAACAAGTCGGTTTATTTCAACAGCAAGTATGTGGAGGAAGCAGTTTCTTTCTTCAAAGGAAAAGCGGGCACATTCAGCATTCTGGCTGCTTCTCCATCAGACGTCAGCACGATTGCCAATGCGGTTGATGATATGTTTCGCAACTCCCCGCAGCCTACGAAAACAGAAAGCGAAAAGGCATTTGGCCTGGAATTTGTGGCCATGATGGGGAATGTGAAGGCGTTCATCCTGAGCATCTGCTCGGCGGTGGTATTCGCGACCCTGCTGGTATCGGCGAACACCATGGCAATGTCGATCCGGGAACGAACGCGCGAAGTCGCCGTGCTCAAGACCCTGGGATTCACGAAGCGGGGAGTGCTTGGGCTGTTCGTGAGCGAGGCGGTGGCGCTGTCGCTGGGTGGCGGCATTCTCGGGGCCAGTTTCGGATGGCTTCTGGTTTATGGCCTCACTCATTCACCGCAGTTCTTCAGTTTCTTTCCACTGAAAGTGACGCCAGCAATTTGGATCGCTGCTTTGTTTACCTCCGCCATCGTGGGCTTGTTAAGCGCGGCACTGCCTTCATATCACGCGTCGCAGGTCAACATTGTGGACGGTCTCCGGCATATCGGGTGAAGTCATGACGCTGGGCAGTTTCGTGGTGCGCAACACGTTTCGCAATAAGCGGCGGAGCCTGCTGACTATGCTAAGCATCAGCTTCTCGCTGCTTTTGTTGACCATGATGATCTGCATCTGGCGCTCGTTTTACATCGACCAGGTTGCGCCAGAGGCGGCGCGGCGGCTGATCATTCGCGACCGCGTGTCGTTGGCATTCTTCCTTCCAGGCTATTACCGGGAGAAGATTCGGGCGGTACCGGGAGTCAATGCGGTAGCTCCGCTGACGTGGTTTGGCGGGCGGTATATCGATGATCGTCCGGCGCACTTCTTCGCGCAGATGGGAACCGATCCCGAGGAGTACTTGAAGGTTGCATCCGACAAAATCGTCCCCGCGGATCAAGTCAAGGCTTGGCAGCAGGATCGGGCGGGAGCGCTGGTCGATGTGACGCTGGCGAATAAGTATGGATGGAAGATCGGCGACAAGATCACACTGCAGGCAAATATCTTTCCCACGGATCTGAATTTAACGATTCGTGCGATTTATCGTCGCGATCCGCCGCAGAATGCGTTGTATTTTAACGCGAAGTATCTGGAAGAAGCGGTTCCCTGGTTCAAAGGACAGGCGGGCTGGTATGCCGCACAGATTGATTCCGCCGATCATGTCGCCAGTGTGGCGCGCCAGATCGATGAAATGTTTCGTAACTCTCCGCTGCAGACAAAGACCGAGAGTGAGAAGGCATTTCAGCTGGGATTCGTTGCTTCGCTGGGAAACATCAAAGCGTTCATTCTGAGCATCTGCGGGGCGGTAGTATTCGCGATCATGCTGGTGTCGGCGAACACGATGGCGATGTCGGTGCGCAGCCGGACACGGGAAGTGGCGGTGCTGAAGACGCTGGGATTTACCCGGCAACGAGTCATGTCGATTTTTGTGAGCGAGGCGGTAGCGCTGGCCCTGGCGGGCGGTCTGTTGGGAGTTCTGCTGGCGATTCCGGTGATTGCGGCAATCACCCATCGATTCGTCGGCCTGGGCATTCCGCTGAACATGCGAGTGAATGGCATCACGGCAGGGCTGGCTTTGCTTGTGTCTGTGATTCTTGGAATTGTGAGTGGTTATCTGCCGGCGTACAAGGCATCGCGCATGAATATTGTGGAAGGTCTGCGACATATCGGTTAAGAGCGCGAGGCGCGCTCGCGATAGCCGGCAAGCGCCGGCGCTACGGGTGAGAGTTCATTATGGCCATACCGATCAGTTACAACATTCGCAATTTGAGGCTTCGCAAGGGGCTTACGGTGATGACGGCGCTAGGCATCGCGCTCACGGTGACTACGGCGATCTTCCTGATGGCGCTTGTAGCCGGACTGGACCGAGCGTTCGTCAGCAGCGGCAGTCCTCTCAATGTCCTGGTGCTGCGCAAAGGTTCGGAGGCGGAACTCTCGGGCGGCTTCGATGCGACGCTCTTCCCGACTCTGAAGACACTTCCGGGCATCGCAAAGGATAGCCATGGCGAGCCCATGGCATCAGGCGAATGGGTCGTCGTGATCGTGCTTCCGCGCAAGGACGGCACGGGGGAAGTAAACGTTACCGTGCGCGGCATGATGCCGGACGGGCTGGAGATGCGCCAACTCCCCGGGCCCAAAGGACAACCGAGCGTGAAACTTACCGAGGGCCGTTGGTTTCAGACCGGCCAGCGCGAAGTTGTGGTCAGCAAGTCAGTGCGCGACAGATTCGCGCAGGCCAACATGGGCGACACGATGCAGTTTGGAAAAGGATCATGGAAAGTGGTGGGGGTCTTTGACGCAGGCGGATCCGCGTACGAATCTGAAGTCTGGGGCGACGTGAATCAGATGGCATCGGACTTCGACCGGCAGGGTGGCTTTGCGTCGGCGTACCTGCGCGCCACCGATCCTATTTCGGCCGAGGCGCTGAAGAATCGGGTGACTGATGACCAACGGCTGAAATTGGAAGGCCTGTTGGAGAACGATTATTACGCGAAGCAAACCAGCTCCGGAACGCCCATCAAAGTAATTGGCTGGGTTGTGGGCGTCATCATGGCGATCGGATCGATCTTCGCCGCCATGAATACTATGTATGCCGCGGTAGCGTACCGCGGGCGCGAGATCGCCACACTGCGGGTGATCGGGTTTTCGCGGCCGGCGATTCTAACGTCCTTTGTTCTGGAATCGCTGCTGCTGGCTTTGCTCGGCGCCCTGGTTGGCATTCTGCTGATGCTTCCGTTTAATGGGATGCAGACCGGCACATCGAACGCGGTGACATTCAGCGAAGTAGTGTTTGCCTTGCGGATTACCCCGGCGGTGGCAACGAGGGCGATTATCTTTGCACTGGTAATGGGATTCATCGGTGGACTTGCACCGGCTTGGCATGCCGCGCGGCAGAATATTCTGAACGCTTTGCGCGGATAGTTGCCTCGAACTTAAAACGAGGCGGACTCGTAATTATATTTATGGCGCTTGATACCAAACATGAAGATCTCCAGAGCCTGCGGATCGACCGATCGCAGCGTGGCGAGAATGGCGGAGAGCCCCCTGCCTGGGCGCGACGATACATCATTGTCGGGATTGCCCTGGTATTGCTACTTGGAATTATCGCGCTGGCGTATCGCCTGTTCTCGTCGGACACGCCGGAGGTGGAAGTCGTTCGTGCTTCCGCGCAGAGTAGCGGGAACGATGCGGGAGGCACTGTCCTTTCGGCGACCGGCTATATCGTGGCACATCACACGATCAACTTGAATTCCAAGGTCACGGGAAGACTGAAGTGGATCGGGGTCGAGAAGGGCGATAAGGTGAAACAAGGGCAGGTGCTGGTTCGCCTGGAAGATGACGAGTTCCGCGCGACCTACGACCAGGCCAAAGGAGCGTACGAGACCGCCAAGGCCTATCTGGAAGAACTGCAGCATGGCTCTCGGCCGGAGGAAATTCAGCAGTCGCAGCACAATCTGGACGAAGCACGGGCGACGCTGGCCAATGATAAGCTGACGCTCGATCGCATCAAAGAACTGGCTGCAAATGGCGTCGTCTCACGGCAGCAACTTGACGATGCTAACGCCAAGTATCAAGCTGACCAACAGAGAGCGAATTCGCTGCAGAGAGCGTTTGAATTGGCGAAGATCGGCCCGCGCGCGGAAGAGATTGCCCGGGCACAAGGCGCACTCGCTCAGGCCAAAGGGCAAATGGATTACGCCAAGGCCCAACTGGATGCGACAGTGATGCGTGCGCCAGTCGATGGCACGATTCTTGACCGCACGGCGGAAAAGGGCGTGTTGATCACGGCAATGTTTGCTAGCGCTGCTGCCGGCGGACCGCAGGGATCTCCGCTATCAATGGCTGATCTGAATGACCTGCAGGTAGAACTCGACATCGCACAGGCGGACTTTGGGCGGCTTGGTCCGGGGCAGAAAGCGATTGTCACGACCGACGCCTATCCCGATAAGGAATACGATGGACAAATTGCGCAAATCTCGCCGGAAGCGAACCGGCAGAAGGCTACGGTGCAGGTGAAGGTGCAAGTACTCAATCCGGACAAGTATCCGGAGGTGCAATTGCGCCCGGAAATGAACGCCACTGTGCGGTTTCTGGCCAGCGAGACTCCGAAGAACACGAAAGGGCCATCAGGCGTCTTTGTGCCTTCCACTGCAATTCGAGAGCGCGACGGGAAGAAGGTTGTATTGATCGCGTTTAACGGGAAGGCGGTCGCACGCGAGATTCACGTAACTAGCCAGAGGGCTGATGGAGCGCTGGTGGACGGACTTGTGGGGGGCGAAAGCGTAATTACTACCGGGCCAACGACTCTGAAAGATGGAGACAAAATAAAGATTAAGGGGCAATCATGAGCACAGTCGCACAATCCAATATTGCCACGGGAACAAAAGTTGTTCAGGTTCGCGGGGTCAGCAAAATTTTCAAGCGGGACGCGTTTCAGGTCACCGCGCTGGATGATGTCTCAATCGACATCGCAAAAGGCGAGTTCCTTGCGCTGATGGGGCCTTCCGGATCGGGCAAGACAACCCTGCTGAACATGATCGCGGCGATTGATCGTCCGACTTCGGGCGAGTTGCTGGTGCAAGGACAGGATATTTTCCGCTTTGGCGACGCGCAGATTGCGCGCTGGCGGAACGAGCACATCGGGTATGTGTTTCAGACCTTCAATCTGATTCCCGTACTGTCGGCATTTGAGAACGTGGAATTGCCGCTGCTCCTGACCAAGCTTAATGCGCAGCAGCGCCGCGATCATGTGATGACGGCTTTGAAACTGGTAGGGCTTGAGGATCGGGTTCACCATCTGCCGAAACAGCTCTCCGGCGGGCAGGAGCAGCGGGTGGCGATTGCGCGTGCCATTGTCAGCGATCCCACGTTGCTACTAGCGGACGAGCCTACAGGTGATCTGGACAGCCACTCTGCTACCGAGGTGTTGGAAATCCTAAAACGGTTGAACGAAGATTTTCAAAAGACAATCGTGATGGTGACGCACGACCCGCATGCAGCGTCGTACGCGCACGTGACGCGTCATTTAGAGAAGGGGATGTTGTTGCCACCGTCGTAAGAGGGGTTGTGAAGCGGCCGCGAGGAGCAGGCGCCCTCGCGGCTGACCGAGGTTTACGCTACGCTGGAACTCATGCTTTCGGAACGCTGACCGGACCCAGAAGGGTTATCGGCGACCCAGCGCCACGCGCGCCTGCCGCTCACCATGACGGCCTCTGCTTCACCGTACTCGACCAGGCGGTTCAGTACCGTGGTGACGGAGGCGGTTGGATCCTTGTGGCGAGCCAGCAACGCCGGCATCTTCTCCTGGAAATAGTCGCAGATATCGCGCGAATTCATGGCGCGGCCTGATTCCATCAGGATCATGCGACACGCCTTGGTGAAACCGGGCTGGCGACCCGTTGTTTTGCGGTCCACCAGTTCCATCAGTTCCTCATTCAGCACACCGTCGCCAAACAGATTGGCCAGGCCGGAGATCGTCTGCTTGACGGTCCCGATGCGCTTCATGATCTCAGAACGCTGTTGTAGGAGTTGACGCAGTTCCTCGTGCGCTTGCCGAACTACTTCCTGCACGTGCCCAATATCGTATCTTTCAATCGGTCGGAACGCGCCGGTGTACATCTGACCGTTTTCCATATACCCCCCAGAAGGCGGAAGCTGTTTAGGAAAGCGTCGTGCAGGTCGACGCTTTCAGACCCTGAACTGTAATGCCGACAAGAGCGTTCTCGTCCGGCAGGCAGAACCCCACTTATTGTTTAGTACGCGGGCTGCAGGCTTGGAGTTCCGTCGATTTTCAATCAATCGAACGGTCTCGTAGGCTTGAGGATTAGACGAGAAGCTAGCCGTTTGGTTAACAAAAAATTCGCGTAACTTTACAAAAAGAAAACAAGGCTATTGCAGGAAAATGACAAGCAGACGCCCGTCGGAATGGTAGCTGTCACCAGTGGCGTTCTTGGCTTCCTGCACGGGATTCGCAGGTAAGTAGTAGGTCATCGACTTCGTGATGTTGGCTTTCTGCAGGCTGCTCGCAATATTGTCGCGTTCGCCGTCTACCGCGGGATCTATTTTGTGAGTAACGTTATTGTTGCGCCGGTCTTTTGTGAAGCCGATATCGTGGGTACCGGCTCCCACCCACACTTCATGATCCTTCCAGGTAAAGGGGGCCTTCCAGATCCGGAAGTGGTGGCGGCTTGCCACCATGGCAATGGGTTCCGCCATTTCGTAACCGAAGTCCTGTTTACGGCCGAACAGGAAAAGCGTGCTCATGGGCATGGCCAGATAATCTTTGCTCCCATAGGTCTGGACGGCTGCATTCACCACGGCCATCGTGTTGCTCGTATCCGCAACGTGCCAGGTGGCGGCTTCGAGTGCGGATTGGACATCTTTCTGCGAGCCAACGATGACGAAGTTCACCATATCGCCAAGATTGTTGAACTGGTCGTTGACACGGCGGGGCAGGCCATCAAGATGCTTGCGCAGTTCAGCATCAACCGGAGTGTCGGAGATCTTTAGCGAGGCCTTGGACGTTACCGCTTCCGTGCCGGAGGAGGAAGTTGAAGATGCGGCATTCGAAGCCGCAGCTTCGGTTTTTCCAACACCGAATTGTCCCTGCATGAAAACCTGCGCGGCACTGGCCAGTTGCGATTTAAGTTGCTGGCCGCGACTCTTCTGCTCTCCGCTTCCGGTTGCAGCAGATGCGGACAGGTTGGAGATTTTATGAATTTTGACGGGAATGTCTCCCTGGCACGCAGCTTTTCCTGAGACATTCATGCCCAGAAAGAGATGCGAAGGCTCTGCAATCTGTAGTTCGCGCTCCGCACCAACCACGACCGGAACTGAGTTCACGCCATGAAGACGCGCAATCAGGGCACCGGCCGCGGCGCCCGGCAACGGTAACCCGCCAGAGTCGTTTGCACCTCCCGGAACTCCCCCTGGATTGCAAGCGGAAGGTGCGGACGACGCTTGCGAAGCGGAGATTTTTACGACGTCTCCCGCCTGCAGATCAAGACCGGTATCGACCCAGCTCTGAGCAGGTGAGACCTGGATAGTAATGTCTTTCGACCCGGCAGGGGACTGAGCTGCTAGCTGCGCTGCGACTGCCAGAGCCAGGGAAAAAATCCACACGCGAGACATATGACACCTCGGAGCCCGTTTCTAATTATCCATTAATGGTGATTAACGTTCAATGAAGCGGAGAATGGGAGTTGCACGATCAGAGCCAAGCACCATGGGCCAAAGCGGGTGCAGCTCATTAAACTTTCCCCGCGTTCATTCCGATGGTAACTACGATTGGATCAGGATTCATGGCAACTGGAATTCAACTCGCGCACACACCTTTGGCGGTCTTACTGGTGGGGACGAGAGAGGAAGACTTTTTCTTGCTTCGCGATATTCTCGAACAAAATCGAGAGATGCTGCCGGCGGAACTCGACCATGCCCGTTCTCTCGATGACGCCCATGCGATGTTGCAGCAAAAGCCCTACGGGCTGGTTTTGTTCGAACATGAAACGGGAGATGCCAAAGCGGTTCAGCTGCTTTCTGAATTTCATCACGCTGGCAGGTCTGTCCCATTCATTCTCCTGACCGAGAAGGCCGATGAAGGCACGATTGCGGAGCTCATTCGCTCGGGAAACTGGAATTGTGTAGCGAAATCGCAGCTGGATGGCGCCACCCTGGTGCGCAGTATTCGGGGCACACTGGCAATGCATTGCATGCAGGAAGAGCAGCGGTCTGCGGAAGAGTCGCTGCGCAAGCTATCGCGGGCGGTCGAGCAATCGCCCGACACCGTGGTGATTACGGATCGGAAAGGCGTGATCGAGTACGTCAACCCCGCGTCTGAACGTCTGACCGGCTATATACATGACGAAGTGTATGGGAAGACTCCGCGAATTTTGAAATCCGGCGAACAGGGGCCGGAGATATACCAGGACATGTGGAAGACGATTCTGGCGGGTAAAGTCTTTCGGGGAATCCTGGTAAATCGGAAAAAGAACGGCGACCTGTATTACGTGGAAGAGAGCATTTGCCCGGTGCGCGATGGCGGCGGGGAGATTACCCATTTCATCGCCAACGGACGCGACCTGACGGAACGCCTACGATTGGAGGCGCAACTGCTGCAGGCGCAAAAAATGGATGCGGTTGGGCGGCTGGCCGGCGGAGTCGCACACGATTTTAATAATCTGCTCACGATTATTACCAGCTACTCGGAGCTGGCTCTGGATGATGTTGTAGAGAACAGCCGGCTGGCGTCGAGAATTCAGGAAGTGTTGTTGGCGGCCAAGCGAGCGGCCGAATTGACGCGCCAGTTGCTGGCTTTCAGCCGCAAGCAGCCACAAGCGCTGCGCATTTTGGATCTGAATCCTGTGATCGCCGGGATTTCAAAAACATTGCCAAGGCTGATTGGGGAGGACATTGAATTCAGCTTCATCCCTGGCCAGGGATTGGGCCCGGTGCGTGTCGATCCGGTGCAAATCGATCAGATCCTGATGAACCTCGCCGCCAATGCGCGGGATGCCATGCCTCAAGGCGGCCGTTTGCGAATCGAGACCTCGTCAGTAGACCTCGACGAGGATTACATTCACGACAAACCTGCGGCCATTCCCCTCGGCCGCTACGCCATGATCACGGTGAGTGATAACGGCTGTGGGATTCCTCGCGAAGACGTTCCCCACATTTTCGAACCTTTCTACTCGACGAAGCCCCCGGGCAAGGGCACAGGCCTTGGCCTCGCGACCGTCTATGGCATCGTGAAACAGAATAAAGGCTACATCTGGGTGTACAGCGAGCCGGCATCCGGCACGGTATTTAAAAATCTACTTGCCGTGCATTGGTAAGAAGGGCCCACCGGAGTTGAAGAGTTCTAACGAAGCAGCAATCTCGGCTGGGACGGAGACTCTTCTACTGGTAGAAGATGAGACGGCAGTTCGGAAAGCCAGTGCGGAATTTCTCGCTATGTTGGGCTATAAGGTTCTCGAAGCAAAGGATGGGGTGGATGCGCTTGCCGCCGCAAAACAATACGGCGGACCAATCCACTTGCTCGTAACAGACGTCGTCATGCCTAACATGAGCGGCGGAGAACTCGCGAAGAGACTCGGGTCAATAGTGCGTGATCTCAAATTCCTGTTCGTCTCGGGGTACGCAGGGAAAACCGTGTTGGATCATAACGTGCTGGATTTGGAAACGAACTTCCTGCAGAAGCCATATTCGCTGAAGCAACTGGCGGCAAAAATTCGGGTGGCTCTGGAAGCCGGGCGTCCGGCAGGCGAATGCCAACCCGCAAGCAAGCGCTAGGTATAATGACGATGGTCTCGCCCCATGCTCCCAGGCGCCCGGTGCGCACTATTTGCCATCATTTTCTTAGCGGATCCCGGCAGGATTCTGAGCGCCCTTCTGCTCGTGGTTCTGTGCGGATCAGTCGTTTATAGTCTGCTCCAAATTCTGGCCGCGGAGCGGTACAGAGCCGTGCGCCCACCCGCCTTGCAATCAATCGAGCCAATCAGTGTATTGAAACCTCTTGCCGGATTGGATTTGGAGCTGGAATCGAATCTGCGTACGTTTTTCGAGCAGAATTATGCGGCGTTCGAAATTTTGTTCGCGGTCAGGAATGAACAAGATCCGGCAGCGAGAGTCGTTGACAAACTGCGGCGCCAATATCCCAATGTTGCATCGAGACTGGTGATCACCGGAGAGCCGCCTTATGCCAACGCGAAGGTCTATAGCCTCGAGCGCATGCTCGCCGTGGCTACAAACGAACTGGTAATCATGAGTGACAGCGACATCCGCGTCGACCCCGCGCTTCTCCAGACCGTTGCTGCGGAATTTCAGGATCAGAACCTTGGCATTGCGACCTGCCCGTACCGTGCTGTGCCCGGACCGAGTCTCTGGTCGCGTCTGGAAGCCACCGGAATGAATACGGATTTCTGGGGAAGTGCCGTGGTTGCGCGCCTGCTGGAAGGCATGCACTTCGCGGTAGGGCCCACCATCGCTGCGCGGCGTGGCGTACTGCAGTCGATTGGCGGATTTGAGCGGCTGAAAGATTACCTGGCCGAAGATTTCGTGATGGGCAAGTTCGCGGCCGAGGCCGGACACGGCGTGATTCTCTCCTCGTATGTCATCGAGCATCACATTGGAGATGCAACTCTGCGGGAGAACGTGGCGCATCGGCTGCGATGGAATCGCAGCACCCGTCGCTCGCGCCCGGCCGGGTACATCGGGCAACTGTTCACGATGCCTTTTCCAATCGCGCTGCTGGTTTGTGCCGCTTCGCCCTGGCTATGGCCGGTTTTGCCTCTCACCTTGGCGGTGCGCATGCTGGCGGCTTACACAATCTCGGTGCGCGTGTTGCGGGCAAGAATTAATTGGCTTTTGTTGCCTCTGGAAGATGTGTTCGGATTCTGCTTCTGGATTGCCGGCTTTTTTGGAAAGACAATACTGTGGCGAAAGCGGCGCTACCGTCTGTTTGCCGACGGCCGTTTCGAACTGCTCCAGGATCACTAGATGCGAGTCAGACGACCATTCTTCAATTGAAAGCGGTCGCCTCGCCAGGTGACGGTGTGTCCCGCAAAACTGGCGATCCACACGCCGACTGCAATTACGTCACGCAATGGCAGCAACCAGAGGCGCTCAACTGCTTCCTCGTCCTGCAAAACGCTTCTGCATACGACCAGGCCCAGAATGCTGCGCAGCAGTAACATCGCGGCAAGCACCAGCCATGACCAGGGGCAGGCACCAGCTGCGACGACCGAGAGGAGCGCCCAGGCAATGCCGAAGGTGGAAACCAATCCGATGTAGCCACCTCGGCGCGCATCGCGAACCCCGCGCGCCCACCGCAGCTGATGTCTCATAAAGCCTTGCAAGTCGTACGCGGGCAGATGCGTCTCCACCACAACTTCAGAGAGCACGACCTTCAGCCCAAGCCCCGCGATCCTTCGTCCCAATTCATAGTCGTCGGCGAGAAAATCCACGAAAGACTTGAACCCGCCGATGCGGTTCAGCTCGGAGCGTCGAAAGGCGAGCGTTGACCCGAGCCCGAAATGCAAGCCGCGCTCCACCTGCTCCGCCACCAGAACGCTCGCGCAGAAGTCGGCGATCCCCAGGGCCTCCAATTTGGATCCAACCGTCATTTCCGCAATCCCGCGATACAAGCACGTGACCATCCCCACGTGCGGATCCGCCAACGGCGAAATCACTCGCTGCAGATAGTCCGGCTCAACGCGGATGTCGCTGTCGTTCACGATCAGGTAGTCGTAGCGGGCCGACTGCACCATATGCTCGAGATTGCTCACCTTCACATTGGCGCCGAGTATCTTGGGGCACACAACCAATCGGATGTTGCTGTCGGGGAAGTCTCGCTGCAGCCATTCGACGGTGGCCACAGCGGGATCGGCAGGATCGCTGATGCCAAAAATGATTTCGTATTCAGAGTAGTCCTGCAGGCAGTGACTGCGGAAGCTTTCATAAATTTCCGGGTCAGTTCCCTTCAGCGGCTTGAGAATGGAAACCGGTGGAAGCGAGTGTGTCTGGGTTGCGGGAGCTTGGCTCGACCTGCGCTGGAGAAACGCGGCTGCCGTCCACAAGCAGATGAAATAGTATGCCGCGCTTGACACGCAGCCGGCGAGCGCCAGGAAAAGGAAAGCTCTGATCAAGGCGTGCATCATGTTGGGGCAATGGCCCAACTATTCGTAGCGCAGAGACTCGATAGGATCAAGTGTGGCCGCTTTCCATGCCGGATAAATGCCAAAAACTAATCCGACTCCAGCAGAAGCGGTGAACCCGAATGCTGTCCAAAAGGTGGACATTCTGGCGGGCAAAGATGGCCAGATCGCAGGTATGACCCATACCACAATCGCTCCCACCAGAATGCCGATGATGCCTCCAATGGCGGTGAGAATCGTTGCCTCCAGGGTGAACTGCAGAAGGATATCCCGCTTGCGCGCGCCTATGGCTTTGCGCACGCCTATTTCGCGGGTCCTCTCGGTCACACTTACAAGCATAATGTTCATCACACCGACTCCGCCGACAATCAGTCCGACGCTCGAGATCGCGAACATGCCGATGAACAGCATCCCGGTGAGCTGATTCCACACATCGTTGATCGAATCGGCGGTGAAGACGGCGAAATTGTCGGGCTTATCGAAGGCAACTTTGCGACGACGCCGCAGCAATTCGCGGACTTCGTCAATCACTTTGGGAACATCATCGTGGGAGAGTGCCTTGATGCTGATCCAGTGCTGCTTGAGTTCGGGATGCAACTTCCGGATCGTGCTCAGCGGCATATACACCTTGTTGTCCTCGGGATTCTTGCCTCCACCGAAGACAGACTTCACCGGTGTGGCGGTGCCTATGACCGTGAACAACTGGCCTTCGATATTCACTTCCTTGCCCAAAGGATCTTCGTTGCCGAACAGTTCCTCTGCGGTTTCGGAACCCAGCAGCACAACCGGCGAGCGATGTTCTTCATCCACCTCGCTGAACCAGCGTCCGGCGGAAATCTGCAAATCGAATACTTCTTTGGCCGCAGACTCGTCGCCTTCCAAAATCGTGTTTTTTGCCTTGCGATCACCGCGTTTTACCGCGAAGGAACCTATGCCGAGTTCTGGGCGGAAGTAACGTACTCCGGCAGTCACGGCTTTCACATGGGGTAGTTGCGCGATGGCCCGCGAATCTTCGTAGGTGAGTTCCTTCCGCGTGCGCATCTCTTCGGTGGGGCGACCGAAGGTGAACGGTTCGATGTGGAACGCGAAGACGACGTTCGAGCCAATGCTGGTGACGATGGATTGGACATTATCGTTCAGGCCGCGGCCGATGGACGAGACACTGATCACGGCGGCGACACCGATAACAATTCCGAGCACGGTCAGCGACGACCGCAGCTTGTTGCTGCGGATCGTGGACGTCGCCATGTGAACTATTTCGCTGATTTCACTTTTTCGCATCGAAGCAAATTTTGTAATAGGGTGATTGAGTAATTTAAAAACCCAAATACGGTGCCGATTTTCAATTACTCGATTGCCAAATCACAAAATGACCAAATTGGTAATTACGCAATTCTTCTACATTTCAAACCGTAACGCGACGATGGGATCGAGCTTGGCCGCTTTACGCGCGGGCCAGACCCCGAAAAACACGCCCACGCTGGCTGCCACTATCAATCCCACCAGGACCACCCAAGCCTTGATTGCTGACGGCATTCCAATCACAGCAGTGAATCCTAATGCGACCCCTACTCCAAGAAGGACACCTAATGCGCCACCCAGCAGCGCCAGAATGACCGACTCAATCAGGAATTGAACGAGCACGTCGTTGCGCTTCGCGCCCAGAGCTTTGCGGATTCCGATCTCCCGTGTACGCTCGGTGACCGCTACCAGCATGATGTTCATGATCACAATGCCGCCGACGATCAGGGCAATGCATGCCACTCCGATGGTCGCCATGAAAAAGGTGCTGCTGAAATTGCTCCAGATGCTCAGCAGGCTCGCATTGGTTTCGATGTCGAAGCTGTCATCGGCGCCGGGGCGGTCGTGGCGGTGTGCGCGCAGTGCTACCCTGGCTTCATCTACGGCTTCGCTAAGGGCGGCGCCGGCGCCTGCGGCCTTCCCGGAGATGCGCACACTGTCTTTATGCGCGCCGTACTGCTTCAGGTAGGTGGTGATGGGGATCATTACGTAATTGTCGAGGCTCTGTCCCAGCGTCTTGCCCTTTTTTTTGCCGACGCCAATCACCTGGTAGCCCCAGCCATCGAGCCGGATTTCGCGGCCCATCGGATCAACGCCGGGCATCAAGTGCTCTACAATATCCGCTCCGACGACCGCCACCGCAGAGCGATTGTTCATATCGGAGTCGGTGATCATGCGTCCGGCAGTCAAGTCGGTGTCGTAGATGGGAGCCATCGAGGGCGTGATGCCTTGCACCGTGGTATCGCTGATCGATTGCTCGGCATACTTCACGTGTCCATTGCTGTTGCGCAGGGCGGCGCCGACATATTGGCAATGTTGGCAGGTCTCGAGGACAGCCTGATAGTCCTCCATGTCGAAGTTCTTGCGTTTCTCAGCCTCCAGAAACTTGTCGACATTAAGTTGGACGGGCGACATCTTGGACATGATGAAGACGTCGGCGCCCAGATTGAAGATCTTCCCCGCGACATAGCCGTCAATTCCGGCTACGAACGTGACTACCGCGATGACCGCGGCCACTCCAATGACAATCGCCAGCGTCGACAGAAAAGAACGGAGTTTGTTCGCCCACAGCGATTGCAGAGCTACCCGGATGGCTTCCGTAATATTCATGCGATCACCGCCCCAGCTGGGACTGACAGCCCGGAGCCACAGCATCAGTGTAGCAGCAGGATCTACTGAGACCGGGTGGTCGGCACGGGACTCTATATAATTGATATGTAGGCAGCCGGACCGGACGGCCGCTTCTCGTGTCCTCGGACGCGAGGAGAGGAAAGTCCGAACTCCGCAGGGCAGTGTGCCGGATAACGTCCGGGAGGGCCCCCAGGCTGGCACAGCTGGGATCGCTCGACGGAAAGTGCCACAGAAAACATACCGCCTCGGCGGCAACGCCGGGGTAAGGGTGAAAAGGTGCGGTAAGAGCGCACCGCCGCGACAGTAATGGCGCGGGCAGGGCAAACCCCACACGGAGCAAGACCAAATAGGAAGGAAGACCGCGGCTTCGGTCGCGGACACGTGCCGGCCCGGTGCGTCAAACCTTCGGGTAGGTCGCTAGAGCCGGGCAGCAATGCGTGGCCCAGAGGAATGGCCGTCCAGCGGGACCAGTCCCGCGGACAGAATTCGGCTTACAGGTCCGGCTGCCTCAAAGTATTTTTTCTGCACCTTACTTCCTCGAAATTCCGAGTTGTGAACGCCCGTGTGAGACAGAAGTGGTAAGTGATGGAAACTCCCATTAGCTTCTCTGCGTCAACTGCCGCACTTGCTTCCGCCAAGAAAGAACGCGAACCTTGGGCACCCGGTTATGTTCCAATCGATACCAACGATCAAGCAAGGGTAGACGACTGAATCACTGTTTGACACGCGATCCATAAACGTCGTTATTGTAGTCCGCGATAGTTGAATCTACTCGACGATCTGTCCACACGGCGTAGACAGTCGTGTCATTTACCGTCAGACCTGTATAGTCGCCAACGGATGACCAGGACGAGAGAGATGGGGTATCGGACACGCTCTGCTCCTTGCTGAATGACTTTGCGCCCGGAACCTTTCTCGCCCAGTACGTTTCATACAACGTGTTGTCAAGATGGGGAGACATGCGATGGTCTTCCCATATTAAGTGAACGGTGCCCTGATTTTCGACGGCGATGGCAGGATGACCCTGAGCGGTAAGGAGACCGTCTCGGTTGACCGTGATCGGCAATGTGTAATTCTTGTATGGAGCTCTGCTGCTGGACAAATATCGAATATCACCTGCCTCGGGTGATGACCAGTCGGCGGTCGGGGATGACGTGTAAGCGATGTGCAGTTTGTTCCTCCCATCCATAGAGATCGAGGGGAACATACTTGTCCACCACCGGTGAAACGAGCCATTCGGTCCGAGCCAGTACGACAATTCATAGACGTCTCGGACAGCGACTACGACAGGTTTGAATGTGGCTCCATTATCGGGAGAGTAAGCGGTGTGCATTTCGAAGCTTCCCGTCAGCCAACCGTCATTGCCAGAGTTGTACCAAGCCACAACCACCCCCGGTCCAATGCCAGAAACCGGACGCGAGCCTTGCAGCACAGCAAGAACCTTTGTATTAGGATCATAGCCACTTTCCAGTAGTTTCGGGGGATCGAACATCATACCTTTGTCACATGAACGAGTGAATGCGATGTGTATATTCCCTGGATAGGAATTGTCGAAGCGAGTTGCAGTCAGGTATACATAGTTACTCTGTGCGGAATCAAAGGATGACGTAGCCAACCACGGCTTGTCATAGTCGAACCCATAGTACTCGTCGTACCACCCCTGTCCGGTGTCGTAGTTGTAACACTGGTTGACGTATGTCTGTCCTCCCTTCAGTGCTTCGGCGCCTGGTCGGTCCCAGTTCAGGCCATTATCATCCGAATAGGTGACCATGATGTCGGATGCTTCCCAGTAGTAGGAACAGTAAATATCGTTGTCGTGCTCCTCGTAATACCAAGAGGCGATGTTCAGGTACGCCATATACACACGCTTGCCATCGGGGCTGTAGGCGACCACAGGCTCGGAGCAAAGCTCATTCCCCGATTGCAGCCACCAAGGGTCATCACTACTCAAGACCGGCCACGTTGCAACACCTGGCGACCAAGTTACGCCTCCATTATCGCTGCGGTATGCCATGCAAGGGTTGTAGTTGTAAGCATTGTTGCCGGGATTCCAAGCATTGGACACGGTCACCATAACTTTCTTGTTTACCGGACTGACCGCGATAGATGGGTTGTCCTCCCGTAGTGCATAGCCGTCCGGTCCGGCGTAATCAGCGATTGGAGCATCCCTGAGCCTCTTGGGTTTTTGAGGAACAGTCATTCCATCTGGTTGGAAAACTGTTTTACCTTGCAGATCGACGTTGTATAGCTTTGCCTTCATCATTGCTACATCGGCGCTATACATCGGGACGTG
>JBKOUZ010000266.1:0-7862 GCA_046723715.1 Acidobacteriota bacterium
TGTTTGCGTTTTGGCCTCTAAACGTGTTCTCAGCGCAAAGTCGTATTCAGGCTCGTTTTGAAATTGAGATGGCAGATGCGAAGTCTTTCGTTACTCGACCACTCCAGCGTTGCTTGCCGCAACCGCAAGGCGTCGGGGCTAGGGCTGAGCGAGAGAATAGTCTTCTGGTCCATGGTCCTCAAAGTAAACGGCCCCGCCGAAAGGGCGACGCTTTTCCTTGCCACGCTAGCAGCACTTATCACTGCTAGTTTTCAGTCGGCTTTGATGGTATGACCGCTTAACTTGTTTTCCGCTGAAGTAACTTTTTGTCGTCTGGTGTGTCGCTGCCACCGTATCTGACGATTGTTATGGGGATACGACCATGAAGTCTGAAAATGGGAAATTGGCGCGAACCATCTGGAGAATCGAATGGGACGGGTAATCTCGCGATCTCCTGAATAGGGACTCGGTTTAGGCAACACTTATGTAACATTGACCTCTTTGGCCTTGTTTGTAATCCTGGCCGCTGATGCTGCGGAAAATCGAGAAATCTCGCCGACCACGCCCGCCCCGCATCCGTGTGCCCAATCAACAGAAAGCGATTTTCACTGTGGATAATCAAAAGATCGTCGGTGTGGTGCACCGGCTCTCGTCGACTGGTGGGTCCGCTCTGCTCATGAAGGGACCAATT
The DNA here is from genome assembly GCA_046723715.1 of Acidobacteriota bacterium. Lineage (GTDB taxonomy): Bacteria > Acidobacteriota > Terriglobia > Terriglobales > Acidobacteriaceae > Sulfotelmatobacter. The sequence goes on from JBKOUZ010000266.1 coordinate 671, forward strand.
TCTAAGGGGACGCTTGGCGAAATGTTATTCGCTACAGTTTTTGGAAAAGTGAACGCACATATCGAATTTCTTCATCGGGGTGCAGACGGTGTGCCACTAGCGCAGGCATTCACATTCATCACGATGGATGGTACAAGCAGTCAACGCCTCCAGAAAGCTCTCGAAGAAATGAACACTTCAGACTTCTCAGACACTACAGTAAGAGAAGGCGCCCTCAACGTAGCATTTGACGCGCTACGCCAGAGTATTCGCCAGCTTTCACAAATGCTCAATTCAAATCGAAGAACGAGACCGTAAGCCTGACTTGTTTGAGATTGAATTAACGCTTTCGCCACTAGACTCCTCAAGATCCTGAGTGCTGATTAAAAACTAGGCACGGGCTTTCCACAATTGCTTCCACGGAGTGCCGAATTGGTCAACCAGCACGCCGAATCGTGCTGCCAGAACGACTCCTGCAACGGACTCTGCACCGTGCCGTCCGCCGCGAGGGCGTTGAATATATCATCTGCCTCCACGGCTGAGCCAACATTTAACGTGCGGCAGATTCCCTATCTGGACGGATTCGCTCGGTGCTGGCCGTGGCGCTGATGCAGACTCCCATCGTTTTCGCACCAAATGACAGCTATGGGCGTATAGCGGATTGGCCTTGGAGACCCGGACCAGCGCAGACTAGCGCTATGTAGAAGGCCAACTGCGACTTTCCAAAAAAAACTCTCCATCCCGGGTTGAACAGGACCACAATCGTCATCCGGAAGGTCTGTTCAAAAGAGCAGGCACTATGGCTAGTGTGCGTCCCAAACCTCATCGTTCGTTGACTTGTTTGAAGCTGGTGTCCTACCATTGCGGACCTACGCCGAGAGTGACCCATGGTCGGTCAAGTCATCTCCCATTATCGCGTTGAAGATAAGCTGGGCGGCGGCGGCATGGGCATCGTTTACCGCGCTCAGGACTTAAGGCTGGGACGTAGTGTGGCCATTAAGTTCCTTCCTCCCCGGCTCATTAGCGAGCCTCAGGCTTTAGAACGCTTTCAGCGGGAAGCTCGGTCCGCCTCGGGTCTAAACCATCCCAATATCTGTACGATTCACGAGATTGATCAGTGGGAGGGCCAGCCTTTCATTGTGATGGAGCTTCTGGAAGGCCAGACGCTCAAGCACATGATAGCGGGTAAGCCCCTGGAGAGCGCTCAAGTCCTTGAGATTGCCATTCAGATCGCAGATGCCCTCGACGCCGCGCACGAGTCGGGCATTATCCATCGCGATCTGAAGCCCGCCAACATCTTTATCACCAAGCGTGGACAAACCAAGATTTTGGATTTTGGGCTGGCCAAGTTAGTGCCTAGCCATCGCCGGCTGGCGGAGGACATCGGAACCCCCGCCGATCCCACTTTGACTAGTGACGAGAATTTAACGAGCACAGGACTGGCATTGGGTACGGTCGCGTATATGTCTCCTGAGCAAGCCCGAGGCCAGGATCTTGATGCTCGCACTGATCTTTTTTCCCTGGGTGCGGTTTTGTACGAGATGGCTTCTGGGCGTCTCGCCTTCATCGGCAGCACGACAGCAGTGGTGTTTGAGGCGATCCTGAATCGGGCTCCTTTGCCTGCGACGCGCTTGAACCCAGACCTGCTGTCCGATTTGGGATGGATCATTGCCAAATTATTGGAGAAAGACCGCCGTTTGCGTTACCAGTCGGCAGCCGAACTGCGCGCCGACCTCAAACGCGTCAAACGTGATACTGAATCCGCGGGCGTTCCTGCCTCACCGTCAAAAGATAGTTTCAAGGCACGCTGGAAAACCGCGACTCTCGCCGTCGCGGGCGTTGCCTGCGTGTTGTTCGTATCACTGGCACTTCTGATTCCGCATAACTGGCGTGCTCGACTGCTGGGTGGTGGGGGATCGCGCATTCGCTCCGTAGCGGTTCTGCCCTTTGTGAACGCTGGCGCTGATCCCAATCTCGAATATCTTGCCGACGGAATCACCGAAGGAATCATCAGCGGTCTAAGCCGCGTTCCTCAATTGCAGGTGATGGCTCGTAGCACAGTCTTCAGTTACAAGGGTCGCGAGGCAAATGTGCAGAAAGTGGGCACAGATCTTAATGTCGATGCCGTGTTGCTGGGCAGGATCGCGCAGCAGGGTGACACTCTGATGATTCAGGCTGACTTGGTGAAGGTGGCCGACGGATCCGAACTGTGGGGCGACCAATACAATCGAAAGGTTTCCGACTTGATTACGGTGCAACAGGACATCTCGAAGGAGATCTATGAAAATCTACGGCCGACACTGATGGGTAAGCAAGCTGGGCAATTGGCCGAGCACGAGACCGAAAATCCAGACGCTTACCGGCTTTACCTGCAAGGTCTCTTCTACTGGAACAAGTGGACAGAAGAAGGATTTCGCAAGGCAATTACTTATTTCAATCAGGCCGTGGAAAAAGATCCGAATTACGCGCTGGCGTATGCCGGCCTTGCGAATACCTACAATTTTCTAGGCCAGTCCGGGTACGACACGCCGAGCAAAGTATGGCAGAACGCAAAGACGGCGGCCATGCAAGCTGTTCAGCTTGACGACCAACTGCCCGAAGCTCATATCGCGCTAGCGCTGGTTCGCGCCGATTACGATTGGGATTGGGCGGGAGCCGAGAGTGAGTTCAAGAAAGCGATTCAGCTGAATGCCAACTCCGCGACCGCTCACCAATGGTACGCCGATTTCCTGACAAGGATGGGGCGCTTCGAGCAAGGCAAGCTGGAGTTGAAGAAGGCACAAGAACTGGATCCTTTGTCACTGCTCATCAATACCAGTATCGGGCGCCAACTTTATTTTGCGCGGCAGTACGACGCCGCAGTCCAGCAATTTCAGAAAACGTTAGAAATGGACCCAAAATTTGTTCCGGCGCAACATGACTTGGAGACAGCATATGCGCAAAGCGGAATGTATAAGGAAGCCGTTGCCGAACGGCAACAAGTGTTGACCCTATCCGGTAATCCGGACCTGGCGGCCGCCATCGGCGAGGATTTCAGGACTTCCGGCTACCCGGGCGTACTCCGGAGCTGGCTAGGGGGCCTCCAGGAGGTTTCCAAAAGAGGCTATGTTTCCTCATACAACATGTCGGAAATCTACGCCAGGCTCGAACAGAAACAAGAAGCCCTCGCGAGCCTGGAACGGGCATACAGGGAACGCGACAGCAATCTAACGTATATGAAAGTTGAGCCTGCGTTCGATAGCATTCGATCCGATCCCCGTTACCAAGAACTATTGCGGCGCCTAGCCATATCCCCATAACGCAACGCACTTTCCATCAATTATCGCAATGCGTAGCCCGGTTCGCCGGGCAGATGGCCATCGACTCGCACCACCTTGGCTCCGGACCGGACCTCGCGGGCGTCGATGAACGCGATGGCCCCTGGAACTGCGGTCACGAGATCATTGGCCATATCGTTCGAATAGACCACCTTGGGTGCCGTAGCTGACTCGGCTCGAAAGATTTTGGCGATCCAGTATTGTTTGAATTGTGCCTCTGACATCTGGTAGATGATTTTCAACACGACGTTTCGTTCTCGCGCAACGGGGGCGCGGATCAGCAGCACCACGGGTAAATTGCTCGTCCAGTATTGCCGATCGCCGAGAAAGACTTTGCGCACGTCCGCCAAACTGAGGTCGGTAACGGGTGTGTCAGGGTGGACTACCACCGCTACATCGACGCTGTGGGTCTGCGCGACAATGGTCGCGCAGATCACCAGCACGCAGGCCAGCCCCAAGCTCATGGATGCAATTTTGCGGTTGCGGTTCATGATGTGTTCTAAAAAGTGAAGGCGGTCTGGAAGAATGCCCCATTAACATTGGGTTCATTCAAGGCGCTTCGCGCACGGCGATATTCGCCCTTAAACGCCGCGAAGTTGGTAATGTCATATCTCACGCCCACCGCTGAACCGACCAAATCGACCACGCTCGGAGTAGTGGAAAAGTCCCAAACAGGTTCCACTCCCGGCCTATGAATATACTCGAAGCGGTAATAGGGCTTCCATTTACTCGCCTCCCAGGGAAGCCGGTATGCCACCTGAACATAATAGGACGTTGTGTTAAAGGTCCGGGAGGTTGCGAGATCGCGATGATTAACATTGGCGTACTCAGCCAGAACCTCAGGATGCTCCTTGGTCCAGATCACATCCGCGGCTGCGATCCACTCATTGAAATTTGTGCCCGGTGTAGTAGAAAGCTTGTCACCGTAGAACGATCCGCCCACCTGAAGCCCATACAATCGGGACGGTCTGGCGTAGACATTCGCCACCCATGCCCGATTGCTATTCACGTCACCGCTGTCGCCGGCTTTGCTGAAGAGCGAGCCTCTGCCATTTCCCAAGCCCACGTTGTAACCCAACCCCAGGCCGCCTGAAGGGATATTGCCTTCGGCTTGGGCGCCGACGAAATGAACGGGTATCAGGCTTCCGCCAAATTTCACCATTTCTGGACGGCTGATGGTCGTCTGTAGCCACGCCCCATGATGGAAGGTCGCGTTCCAGTATCCGATTGGAGTGTGATACTTTCCAAATGAGAGTTTGAAATAGTCGTTATAGTCGTACCGAACGATGGAGCGCTCCACCGCTAGTTCGTAGGTCGTCGGCTCCGCCGTGAAGCTGACTTCTCCAAAGTAGCTGACCTTTCCAGACAGTGCGGACGCGAAGTGCAGCACAAATTGTCCCATGTTGAAGCCGCTGTTCGACCCTTTTTGGTCCCTTGCTGAAAAGTCTACATCGCCAAAACCATGGATCTGCAGGGAGGGGTAATGGGTTTCGACCTGTTGCAACTCGGAACTGGGCATACGCTCATGAGCCGACAAAGCGTTGGCCGTGTCCGGCTGCTGCGACCGCACAGGGGGCGCAGGTTGCTGCGCCACACTGGCTGCTCTAATTGCGATCGGCTTGTGCTCGTTCGCCTCGAGTTCGTTTACTCTTTTTTCCAACCGATCAATGCGCTCGAGCAGTTCCTTCACAGATGGTTGGTCAGGAGGCGAGGAAGGTAGCTCTTGCGTGAAAGCCAGGCACGCCAGTAGCAAGAACAGAAACATTGAAGAGAGTCGAAAGCACATTGCAGCGGCCTCCTCGGATGATGGTTGGGGCGATTCCTTTGCTCGGTCTGCGTGGTAAATACCGCATAAAACAGCCGCTAGTCTAGTCGTACCGAGCGTGTTTGTAAAAGACAGACCTGCGAATGCGCCTAGCTCACGGATTCTCGTCGGCGGAGCGATTAGGATGAAGGTTTCGAGTTAACGCGCGAGAGCGCGAACTCAGAAAGGTGGACAGCGGAGTGAAATGCGGCAAACCGATTTCCATACCCAAAATACTCAATTGTCGGAATTGTCTGATGCCCCACACTGCTGTTAAATCGGATTGCTTGCCACTCGAAGACAAATTCGCCACTTGTGCAAAGTAGCTACCCAGGTTAAGGACGACCATAATGCTGAATCAGGGACACGCGCCCTGACGAAATTGTGCCGCTCCTCAAGGCCGATGTTGCGCTGGGACACCAGAAGATGTACATCCGAAAAGGAAAATCTCGTGCCGCGCGGCGAAAGCTTGAGCTAACGGCGGAAAGTTGCGGAATCCTCGCGGAGCAAGCCGCTCTGTATATTCCCGTGTCACAAGATCGTGGTTCTCATCCACGAAATGCACGAAATTGGCATCGATCCGGCAGCTCCACACGGACAGGCAAGCCCTTCCGCTCTGCTTGGCCGTTCACGTTGATAATCTGTATCCGAATATGCTGCAGAAGTTGTGAGAACTTATTAGACAGTTGTGTTCAAAGGTTTGCACAGGTAACCGTAGTAACCTGCCGTGTATCCCCTTGTATTTCAGTACGAGTGAGAGTCATGATCTTCTAAACTCGGGCAATTCTCTGGCAAGGCACGTGCTTCAAGTGGGGGTTGTTGAACCTGTGTCTTCCAGGAGACTGAAATTTCAATGCGCGCCGCCAAACTGCTTACTTTCTTGTTTTCCCTAACACTGCTCGGTTCACTTTCTGCCGTTGCGGACTCCTGCAACGCATTCGCTAGTTACACCTGTGCCAAGTCAACTCCCGATGTGGTGAACTTTGTCGGGACCGGCACCACTGGCCAGTCCGTGAACGTCCTGCTGGGTAGCGACACGTTCAGCGTGACCATTCACGGCAACCATTCGTTCGTAGGTGACGACCTCGTCATTCTGGCTGCAGCTCCCAACGGGCTTACCGGAACGGTCAATGGCGTGTCGTTCACCTCGCTGTCCACCTTCCCCGAAGGCGGCGCTATCGGTGCGATCACCAGCACTTGGTCAGGCCTGGGCTTTTCGGCGAATAACATCCAGTTTGGGTATGCCAATGTGGGGCTCATTACGGGCATCCCGATGTCGGTCAGCGCCAACGGCGTCGGTCAGGGGACCATTTTCTACGGTTTGGTGGTGAATCCCCACGGACAAATCATCAGCTACATTACTCCCAACTCTGAAGCGGGAATTCTAGACGGAGGTCACTCTGTTACGCCAGAGCCCGCTTCCCTGACCCTGTTGGGTACCGGTTTGGCTAGTCTTGTAGGACTCTTGCGTCGCAAGGCCGCCAAGAGCTAGTGCGCTCATTTAAGCCTACCCTGGAGCTTCTGCTCCAGGGTGGCTCTTCTTCGCGGCGGCCGATCGTGCGGTTTGGCATTCAATCCTCAGACTCGCTACTTGCGCGCAACAAAGTGCCGATCCTATAGCACGGAAAACGACTTGCAGCGGATGGCTGACCTACGTCAGCACGTAATTGTGATTGGTGACGGCGTAGTTCCTCGGGGTCGCGCTCGAAATCACTCGTCGTTCCTCAGCCAGCGGCTGCTTGTTCCCGAGAAAGAAGATTGCGTAGCCCCTCATCTTACCTTTTCCCTTCGCGCTGTTCACAGAACAGAAAAAGTCATCCGAAGATAGAGCCCAAGATGCCTTGAAAATCCCCACCACGAACCGGCGGAATCTTACACTAACGGAGAACGCCGCTTCTACATTTCACGCTGAACCAACACAGTTCCACGTGCGGAAAACGGTCGCGCGCGCCCGGAGCGGCTTGGGAACTTAAGGTTCAACACAGTTTGTCGCTCCGCTTCCAAGTTCGGGAGCACTCATTCGAATGTTCAAGATCTTTCTTGAGAAGCTAGGCTTCCAGAGCTACGTTGCAGACACGTCCGACTATGTAGT
>JBKOUZ010000068.1:0-33249 GCA_046723715.1 Acidobacteriota bacterium
GGCTCGCGTCTTTGATCCACGCTTCTTTCAGACCCCGCCTCGCGACGACGCCCTTGCGCTTCTCTAGTCCTTCACCTCCACCAGGTTGAACAGGGGACTTTCACCCCCTAGCTCTCGAACATGTTCGGCACACAAAGAAAATGGCACGCTCGCGCGTGCCCAGGGGGAAGCTGAGGATTAAGCTACTTCGCAAAAAACCTTGATCGCGCCATTGGGAGACGTTAGTTTCTTGAACAACTCTGTGTAGTTCTCCAGGCCGCGAACCGGATCGGTCAAGAGCTTGCCCAGCCAACCTGGGTATTCCGCTTCAGCTTGCGCCATATCGCGGACACCTATCTCGAAGTACTCACGATTGGCATTCACCGTACCAACCATGACTTTGTTCCCGAGCACAAATTCCAGATTGATCCGGTCCGCCGGAATCTCGATCATCTTGTCTCCGCCGGTAACACTGGCAAGGACCAAAACGCCATTCTTCCCCAGAGCTTGCATGCTATCGAAAACAACGGAGGAGTTCCCGGTACCTTCGAAAACTAGGTCAAATGGGCCATATTTCTTTGACGCTTCGGCTACAGAGATGTCTTTGGTTGAGAGATATCGTGCTCCCAGTTCGTCAATGAGGTTCGAGTTCAGATAAGGAGCGGGAGTCCGGCCAAATGTGGTCACGTCCAGCCCTCTCAAGCGCAAGGCAAGTGTTGCCAGTAGACCGATGGTTCCTGCGCCCATGACGGCGGCTTTCCTTGGGCGCCACACCTTCAGCCGCCGCTGAATTTCGTAAGCCTGATGGATTCCTTTCTCCACGACCGTCGTAGGCTCCAGTAGCACGCCGACATGCTTCAATCCTTTCGGCACCTTCACGATGTACTCAGCATCATCGACGTAATACTCCGTCAGGTATCCATGCCGCAGGTTGATCCCCCGCTCGTAATAGGTATCGTCGGTTGTCATGTCGTTCGTGCCGATCAGGTCGTAAATGCTATTGCCGGGGCGGCGCACAGTGGCAACGACGTAGTCTCCGGGTTTCAATTCCGTGACATTAGGTCCGACGGCTTCTACCTGCCCGAATCCTTCGTGGCCAATGACCAGGAACTCGTAGCCCGGAGGCGCAGCGCCATATTCGGCGGCATTGATTTCTTTGTCGGTGCCGTCTACGCCTACGCGCAGGACCTTTACCAGCACTCCACGACCGTTCTGAACCTGATCGAGAGAGGGCTTGGGCAACTCGGCAACATGGACGCTATTGGGTTTTCCCGGAAACACACTGATCGCTTTCATTTCTTCTCTCCTTGAATTTCAGTCGGCGGCTACCTCGGCGAGTGCCGGTTCCGTCTTCTTCCGCTCGCGGGACTCCCCGCTCTGCTGCATCAATTTCGTGACGATGCCCGTCCAGCCGGTCTGGTGACTTGCTCCAACACCAGCTCCCGAATCACCGTGAAAGTACTCGTGAAACAGCACCAGGTCGCGCCAGTGCGGGTCGGTTTGAAACTTCTCCAGATTCCCAAACACCGGCCTGCGACCGTTCGCGTCCTGCAGGAAGATGTTGGTCATGCGTCGCGACAGCTCCCCGGAAATTTCCCAAAGCGTCAAATGATTTCCAGAGCCGGTCGGGAACTCCACCTTGAAATCGTCTCCCAGATAGTGGTGGAACTTTTGCAGCGACTCGACCAGCAGAAAATTCACTGGGAACCACACTGGACCCCGCCAGTTCGAATTGCCTCCAAATAGTCCCGTTGACGACTCCCCAGGCTCGTAGTCCACGCGGTGCTCGTTTCCGTTCACGCGCAAAGTGTAGGGATGATCGCGGTGGAAACGCGACACCGCACGAATACCGAACGGGGACAGGAACTCCTCTTCGCTCAGCATGTACTTGAGAATTCGGCGCAGTTGGTCCTGGTTCGCGATCGACAGAAGCCGGAGTTCGCCCATGCCCTCTGTGCGCATACATGCCAGATTTTCGGTCAGATCGGGGCGGTTATCGATAAACCATTCCAGCCGTCGCCTGAAATCAGGAAGCTTTGCCAAAACTTCCGGTTCCAACGTTTCTACGGCAAAGAGTGGAATCAGTCCGACCATCGAGCGGATCTTCATCGGAAAGTGATTTCCATCGGGCAGCCGCAACACGTCGTAGAAGAACCCGTCTTCCTCGTTCCAAAGACCCATGCCATCGTGACCGCGATGACTCATGGCATTCGCGATATAGATGAAGTGCTCCCAGAACTTGCTGGCTACGTCTTCGTAGCACGGCTCTTCACTTGCCAACTCCAGAGCGATCGCAAGGAGATTAAGCGTGTACATCGCCATCCAACTCGTGCCGTCAGATTGTTCGATATATCCCCCGGTGGGGAGCGGCGCGCTGCGATCGAACACGCCGATGTTGTCCAGCCCAAGGAATCCTCCCTGGAAGATATTCATTCCCTCGGCATCCTTGCGGTTCACCCACCAGGTGAAGTTCAGCATCAACTTGTGGAAGATGCGTTGCAGAAAGGCGCGATCTCCTTTGCCTTTGCGTTTCTTATCGATCTTGTAAACGCGCCACGCGGCCCAGGCATGGACTGGCGGATTCACATCTCCCAATGCCCACTCGTAGGCGGGAATCTGCCCGTTCGGATGCATATACCACTCGCGCAACATTAGAGTGAGCTGTTCCTTTGTGAAATCTGAATCGACAAGCGCGAGAGGGATGCAATGAAATGCCAGGTCCCACGCGGCATACCAGGGGTATTCCCACTTGTCGGGCATCGAAATCACGTCAGCGTTATAAAGGTGTGGCCACTGTGAGTTGCGACCTTTCAGCCGGTCCGGAGGAGGAGGGGGATTGCCAGGATCACCCTGCAACCAATCCTTGATCACGTAGTGATAGAACTGCTTCGACCAGAGCATGCCGGCGAATCCTTGCCGCATGACGTTCTTCGCATCGGGTGACAAGTCCTGCGGAATGACCGTGGCGTAGAACTCATCGGCCTCGGCTTTTCTCTTCGCAAATAGCCTGTCGAAGTCGGCAAACGCACTCTTCGCTTTGAACTCCGCGTCGGTGAGGCGCAGACGGATTTCCACGCTTTCGCCTGCTCCAATTGTGAGCTTGTAATGGGCCGCTGCTTTGGTCCCGCTCTTCTGCGGATTCACGGCATCGGCAGTTCCGTGCACAACGTAGTCATTAATCCCATCTTTCACGTAGGCAGAACTGTTTCCCGCGCCAAAAAGCCGCGCAGCATTCGTCTCGTTCTCGGTGAAGAGGACCTCGGGTGAACGGTCACAATACAAACGGCGGGTACCGGCTTGATGCAGGCTAAGTTCGACCACGGACTCCTGCTCGGATGGAATCTGCCGCAGCGACGGCTTGCGCTTCGAACTGCCCCACGACCAGGCATTCCGGAACCAAACGGTCGGGAGCAAGCGCAGATTGGCACTTTCCGGGCCGCGGTTTTCGATCGTGATTTTGATCAAGATGTCTTCAACGTCTCCCTTCGCGTACTCAACGAATACGTCAAAGTAGCGGTTGTCATTGAAGACGCCTGTATCGAGCAGCTCAAACTCGGGTTCATTCTTGCCGCGGCGGCGGTTCTCTTCGACCAGCTGGCTGTATGGAAATTCCGCCTGCGGATACTTGTAGAGATACTTCATGTAGGAATGCGTAGGCGTTGAGTCGAGGTAAAAGTAGTACTCTTTCACGTCCTCGCCGTGATTGCCCTCGTTTCCCGTCAACCCGAACAGGCGCTCCTTGAGAATCGGATCGCGCTCGTTCCAGAGCGCTACGGCGAAGCAGATCATTTGCCGCCGATCGCTGATGCCAGCGATTCCGTCTTCGTTCCAGCGGTACGCTCGTGAACGTGCATGGTCATGCGGCAAGTATTCCCAGGCATTCCCGTACGCGCTGTAGTCCTCGCGTACCGTGCCCCATGCCCGCTCGCTCAAATAAGGCCCCCAGCGTTTCCAATGCTTCGTTCGTGCGGCAGATTCGGCAAGGCGGATGTCTTCTGCGATTGCGCGTGTCTTCATGCTGGTTTCCTTTCTTCGCCGAGCAGCCTGAGCAGGCACGCGAATTCATCGGAGAACTTGTAGCCCGTTCCCGGCAACACAAGATCTGCTAGTGTCGGCAACTCGGAGGTCTCCTCGGCACCCTGCGAGTACTCTTGCATGGACAGCCCCGAGTATTTCGTGTGTGCCTTTCCAATGATTCCGCTCATTGCATAGCCTCTACTTTTCTTCAATTTCGATGGCATGGCCGTCAGGATCTCTCACGACGAATGCCGCTTTGAAACCAAGCTCTTTGTTCTGATTCGCGATTAAGCCGGAAGAAACAAAATTCGCCTTCGCAATCGTCAACTCGCGTGCCGCCTGCTCGGCGCTCCTCGTGATCAATACCGTCTGACGGTGCACCAGATCATTGGCGTGCTCGTCTTCGGGAAATGGCCGGCCATTGCGGGGCGCAAGATAGTCGAGCAACTCGATCCCAGGTCCGCTGGTTCCGCGCAGTGCGGTGATGCGCAGGTGCGCTCCGAACACATTATTCAGGTGCTCCTGCTCGGTACCATAGTTCTCGCTCTCCCCGGCAACATGCATCCCGAGCACATCGCGATAAAACCGGATGCTGGCATCGGTGTCGCCGACAACAATTGCCGTGTGATCGATTCCTAGGAAGAGCTTGTCCGTAGCGTCGTGCCACTTGGCCAGCCCCTTGTCCGGCGGGAACTGTAACACCTCGATGGGATGTCCATCCGGGTCTTTGAAGTAGAAGGCCGAGATTCCCGCTGCATTCTTGTTCCAATCGGGCAGCCGCTGCGGCCCGGATGACGCGTGCTCGACTTTATTCTGCCGCAGCCAGGAATAGGCCTTATCCATATCGCTGACGATGATGGCGATATGCTGGAACCACCGGTCATTGCTGCGGGAATCCACGGGGATCGGGCGGCCTTTGGGAGCAAGGTACTCCGTCAGTTCGATGAACTCGCTGCCGAGCCGCATACGCACGACCCGAATCCGCAGGCCGAAGACGCCCTCAAGATGCTCGTAATCTTCTCCGAACACCTCGGTGTCGGAAATCTTCTCGAATGTGAGGACTCGCGAGTAGAAATCGACGGCACGGTCCATGTCGGACACGGTGATTCCGACGGCGGCGACTCCGTCAATCAGTGCCGATGATTTCTGCGCGAACAAGCCTGACGTAGACGGGGCCGACAGCACCAACACCACGAGGAGGCGTTTCAACGTTGTTGTCATGTTCGGCTTCATTGGATTACCTGCTGAGTGCAACTTCCTGACTGTTTGTCGTTCTTTCCGTTGAAACGCCCAGCCGCGATTTAAGGTGATCTCCCACACGCAGTGCATTCGCCATGATTGTCAATGCCGGATTGACCGCAGCGCTCGATGGGAAGAAGCTGCCGTCGACCACGTAAAGGTTGTCGAGATCGTGCGCCTTGCAGTTGACATCGAGTGCAGACATCTTCGGATCATGACCGAAACGAATCGTTCCGTTCTGATGGGCCACACCAGCCAGCGGAATGCGTTGGCCGACATAGAAGTTGCGCCCGAAGAAACCCTGGCCAAAAACGCCCTGATGGCACTCGTTCCCATGAATAGGGCAATTCGTTTGCTTCATCGCGTGCTTGAGCTTTGCCTGGAGCCGGGTATGCGCTTCAAGGTTGTTGGGCGTGTAGCTGAGAACAATCTTGCCGTCGCGACCGATAGTGACGCGATTGTTCGGGTCCGGAAGGTCTTCTGATGTAAGCCAGAAATCCAGCGAATGCTTCGCCATCAATTCGAGGGTGAAGTTCGGAGCGATTGCAGGCGCACCAGCCTTCAACGTGATCGCATCGAGCTTTCCTACGAACGAGATGTGACCCATCGGATAAGGAAAATCGTCAGAGCCGAAATAAAAATCGTTCACCCCGAGCGTTTTCTGGAACATGGTTGGGTTCGGGCATTTCGAGATCGCCATCAGGACCGAATTTGTGTGGCCCATATAATGCCGGCCCACGATATCCGAGCTATTTGCCAACCCTCGTGGATGCTTGTCATTCGCCGATCGCAGCAGTAACGCGGCCGAGTTAATCGCGCCGCACGACACCACAACGATATCGGCTTCGTAGGTCTCAATTTGGCCGTTACGCTCCAAAATCACGCTTCTGACCTCGCGGCCGCCGGAGTCGGTGTCGAGCCGCTGCACTAGAGCGTTCGTCAACAAAGTGACATTGGGATACTTGATGGCCTCATCCACGCAGACGACCTGCGCGTCTGATTTGGCGCCAACCAGGCACGCAAATCCATCGCATGTATTGCACCGGATGCAGCGGCTCTTGGTCGGATTGCGTTCATCGAGCATTACTCCGACAGGCACGTGGAAGGGCTTCAAGCCCGAGCGCGCGAAGTCATCGGAGAGTTGCTGAATACGCGGCTCATGGCTTACTGCGGGCCAGGGATACGGCGAATTTGCCGGTGGCTCGGTAGGATCTTCGCCGCGGTTCCCATGCACCTTATAAAGGTTTTCGGCTTGCGTGTAATAGGGCTCAAGATCGTCATAGCTGATCGGCCATGCGGGCGAGATACCATCGTGATGCCGTAATTCGCCGAAATCTTCCTTGCGTAGCCGAAACAGCGCGGCACCGTAGAACTTCGTGTTGCCCCCGACATAGTAGTTCGTATGCGGATGCAGGTCCTTCCCGTCTTTGTCGAGCCACGACTCTTTGGTGTTGTAGTGAGCGTCCACATTGACGACTTGAGGATCCCAATTAGCCTTCTCGCGCGGAACGTAGTCGCCGCGCTCGAGGATCAGGATCTTCTTACCCGTGGGTGCCAGGTGATAGGCCAACGTTCCGCCGCCCGCCCCAGTTCCAATGATGATTACGTCGTAATGGTTGCCGCTCATGATGCGAATCCTCCATTTGCTCCGCAAAAGATGCACCGCTTCTCGTTGTTGTGATGGAGCTTGCAGCACTGCACTGCGCTTCTGCCTTTACGCCAGAGATAAATTTCCGCAGCAGTCAACATCCCCATCGGCGGGGCTGTGAAGTAGATCCAGATTCCCGTCCACAGTTCCGCCGAATATGCAGACCCCATCGTGCGCGCCGGGTTCATGCTCATTCCTGAGAAAGGCGCTTCCAGCGTGATATAAGTCGCCACGAGCAATCCGGCAAAAAGCCCGGTATAGTCCGCCAGCTGATGATGGTTCGACGCATTCAGGACAATGGTCATCATTCCGAACGCGATGACGAACTCTGCCAGGAGAGCCACGCCAACCCCGTGATTGCCCGGCAGCGTGACGACGTAGCGAACCGCCGGGTCAGACAGTTCCATGCCCAGGAAGCATCCGACAAATAGGACTCCGAGTACAGCGCCGGCAAACTGTGCGCACATATAGAAGAGCGCATCCCACCGATTGATCTTTCCGAGGCGAAAGAACGTCAACGTGACGGACGGATTGATATGCGCGCCCGACTGCTTACCCCATGGCGAATAGATGATTGCGATGGCTGTTGTCCCCATCGACAATCCCATCAGCAACCGGCGAAGCCACATCGACGAAATTGCCTGATGTACCGGGGAACGCGGGAATTCGTACAGAGCGCCGAACATGCAGGCCGAGATCATGAAGGCACCGAGCAGGCCGGCTTCCATGACGTATTCCGGCCAATGATGACGAAGCGAATCGATTGCGCCCAGTTTGGGCGCTACGGGCGAAAGTGTCTGGGTCACCGCCAGTTTCGGCGTGTCGATCGTCAGGATGTGCTCGGTGCCGTTCATATCTCTGGGCGGTCTGATTCGGAATGGCTGCAAAAGTGACAAGACAGGCGAGCCGTCGAGCTATATTCGAGCAGTGCAGCCTTCTATTGAGTCGCGCAGAGAACCTAGCAAGACTGCGTTCGTGGCGATTGGGATTTTTCTATTCTTCGGAATGGCGATGGCGTTCCTGGCGGGCACAACACTCCTCTGTCAAGGCACGGCCCTCGACCGAATCTGGGTGCTCAATCGAAGGGCTCATTTCCAGCTGGCACCGTTGGGTCCGAGAGTAGGATTGGCATTCTTGTTGTTGGCCATGACGTTGGCAGCTGCTGGCGCTGGCTGGTTTCAGCGAAAGAGATGGGGATGGCGGCTTGCGGTCTCTATCATTGGGATCCAGGTGTTGGGCGACCTCCTGAATTTGGTGAGAGGCGACTACCTCAGAGGTGTAACAGGCATCGCAATAGCAGCAGCGCTTCTTGTCTATCTTTGTCGTCCGCCTGTGAAGGCCTTGTTCAACTGAGCTGCGCCGGCTGCGGAGACCTTAACTCTGCCTTCAGTCGGTCGTAAATTCGCCGGCTGAATCCCGATGGCAGTTCGAAAGTCATCCCGTTCCCCAACAGTTGTACGACATTTCTCGAGCCATCATAGACCGCTCGGCAGTGTGCACACTTGCTCAGGTGTTCGGCGATCCGTTCGCGCAATTCCGCGGTCACGTCACCTGCCATGTAGTTCGTAAGTTCTCGCCATACTTCCTGGCAGGTGATTTCTACGAGATGTCCTCGTTCTTCCATGGTTTTTCCCTTCGTTCGATTCGTCACCAGCAGAAAGGTGACAAAAGATGCTACTCCGAACCAATCGAAACGCCGTTGAAACCTTCCTGGCCGTGCCGAATCAGACGGGCACGTGAACGGCTCAAGGCAGCAAATGGGCCTGGATACAGGCAACGAATCGTTATCGATTCATCGCTGCCCGCCGCTCGCGAATCCATCAATCGAGGACAGATCCGATATGAGTAAGGCAGCTCGTTATTCACTCCGCGCCGTGGCAGCGATGACATTGTTGTTCGGCATCTCCGCCTTTGCGCAAGACATGCACACCTCAAGCCAGTTCCAGGGACCGAAAGCTAACAAGGGAACCGTCACTCACAGTATTCGCAACGGCAAGAACGTTCTCACGCTGTCTGACGACTTCGTCGTGCCCGACACTCCAGATCCTCACTGGCAAGTAGTCGACTCCGATGGCCAGGTCTATCTTCTGGACAAACTGAAGAAGAAGGCATTCCTCGGCGACAAATACCAGAAGGAGATCGTTCTTCCGGCCTACGTGAAGAACGTCTCGAAAGTGATCATCTGGTGCGCGTGGGCTGAAGCCAACCTTGGCGAAGCTTCGTTCTCCAGCCCCGTAAGCAACTAGTGACATCAATAGGGGCGCCGAGCACTGGTAAACGTGGCGCCCCCCTTTCTACCTACGAGGTGATTTATGAGATACATGCGACGTTTAGCAGCATTCGCCATGGCGGTGACAGCTCTGGCAATCGTAAGCGCGGCACAAACAGCCGACAAGAAGACGCTAACGCTCAAGGGAGCGGAAGCCGTCATAACCGCAGCAAAGACAGAAGCACAAAAGCTCAACGCTCCTGGAGGCGTAATCGCGGTCGTCGACGATGGCGGCAACCTGATGGCGCTTGAAAGAATCGATGGAACATTTTCGGCCGGAGCAAATATCTCTATCGGAAAAGCCCGCACGGCCGTCATGTTCAAGAAGCCCACGCGCTTCTTCGAAGAATTGATCAACTCGAACGGAAAAGGCCGCACCGTCATGACGGCGCTCGAGAATTTCACTCCGCTCATCGGGGGCATTCCGATCACCGTTGACGGCCAAATTGTTGGGGGAGTCGGTGTAAGTGGGGCAGCCACAGCCGATCAGGATGAGAAGCTCGCGATTGCCGGAGCTAATGTCTTCTCGACCCCGAACTCTGCCTCAAACGATCCTGCCGTCCCGGTGCCGTACTTCGATAAAAGCAAGGTCGATGAGGCCTTCTCGAAGGGGGCCATCCTTCTTGACGGAAGCGACGGCCGCAACTACATGGTCCACGCCAGCCGGCGCGAGAAGCCCGGTCAAGCGGAGATCCACACCAAAGATACGGACGTGATCTATGTGCTCGATGGCACCGCAACGTTCGTCACCGGAGGTGAAGCCGTTGATACCAAGGTGACCGCGCCTGACGAACTCCGCGGAGAAAGTATCCGCAACGGCCAGACTCGCCAGATCGCAAAAGGCGATGTCATTGTCGTCCCAAACGGCGTCCCGCATCAGTTCGCGCGGGTAACCGATCCGTTTCTGTACTACGTGGTGAAAGTCCGTTAAAGAGAGATGCCATGAACAAACCAAGACACATCTCACAACTCCTTAGCCTGATCGTTTGGGGAATGCTCTGCGCGAGTGCCGTCACTTCAGCGCAGAGCATTCTAGACCCGCCGTTCGGCCGGCCTGATGCCGTTGTCGATCTGGCCTCGCGTGACGGAGTGCAGCTGGTGCAAGGTCAATGGCGTTATCACGACGTCAAGATTACTGATGCCGATTCTCGCGCGGTCGGGCCCGATTTAAAGCCCAGCGGTGCACCGACAAGGACGTACGACTACTCTCCTCATGCAGGGATTGCCGAATTTGACGATTCCGGGTGGGAGACGATCGATGCAACGACTCTCGATCAGCGCCGATCAACTGCCAAGGTGTGCTTCAACTGGTATCGAATCAATATTATGATCCCTGCGAGAGTTGGAGCATTCGACACCACTGGCTCGACTGTGGCGTTTGAGATCGTGATTGATGATTACGCCGAAGTGTGGGTCGATGGAAAATTGCCGCGCATTCTGGGCCAGCCCGGCGGACCCGTCATCAAGGGATTCAACGCCCCAAACCGTGTCATTCTCACTCGAAATGCTCAACCTGGGCAGCACATCCAGCTGGCCGTATTCGGCATCAATGGGCCGATCTCATACAGTCCACAGAATTTCATTTGGATTAAGTCGGCGACGCTAGATTTCTACCGTTCCCCGCGTGTGGCGATCAGCGAAACGCCGGCCCAAGTCATCCGCAAAGATCCCAATCTCGACGAAATCCTCCCGCCAGGTGCAAAGATTGAGAAACTTGCCGGCGGTTTTCTCTTCACAGAGGGTCCCGTCTGGGTGCCGCGCACAGACGAGTCAGATGGCTTCCTCCTTTTCAGCGATCCCAACAACAACGTCATTTACCGCTGGACGCAGGACGGTCAGCTTTCGGTATTTATGACCAAGAGCGGCTACCGCGGATTCGATATCGGGGAATACGGCCAGCCCGGTTCGAATGGCCTCACTCTTGATAAGCAAGGACGGCTCACCATCAATCAGCATGGTAACCGCCGAGTCGTTCGCATGGAGAAGAACGGGCAACTCACCGTCCTAGCCGATAACTACGAAGGCAAGCGATTGAACAGTCCCAACGATCTCGTCTACAAGTCCGACGGAGTACTCTACTTTACTGATCCGCCATTCGGTCTGCCGAAGTTCTTTGATGATCCCCGCAAAGAGCTGGCTTATAGCGGTGTGTTTCGTGTCTCGGCTGATGGGACCCAGGTCCGACTTCTCACCACAGAGTTAAAGGGGCCAAATGGACTGGCGTTTTCGCCGGACGAGAAACATTTCTACGTGGATAATTGGGATCCCGAGCGAAAAATCATCATGCGATACGAAGTTTTGCCCGATGGCGGATTGGCGAATGGAACCGTCTTCTTCGACATGACTTCAGCCGAAGGCGAAGACGCGCTGGATGGTATGAAAATAGATCAAAAGGGCAATCTTTACGTTTCGGGCCCGGGTGGCTTGTGGATCATTTCTCCCGAAGGCAAGCATCTGGGCACCATTGTCGGCCCGGAGCACCCGCACAACTTCGCGTGGGGGGACGATGACGGAAAGACGCTATATCTGTGCGCGAAGACTGGATTGTACCGGATTCGGCTAAACGTCCCCGGAATTCGCCCCTGAAGGCGACGGACTTTAGCGAGTAACGGGTTCGTCAGCCGAAGACTGACCCCCGCCGGCTCCAAGCGCCTGCGCGATCCTGGCATTGTGGAAGTCGGGCACGGTTCCCAATCCGAACGCAACCGTATTCGCAAATTGCGCAAAGCCAACGATGACTATCGCTTCAAGGATCTGTTGCTCGCTGAACCCGTAAGTTCGCAGAGCGTCTACATCAGAAGATCGCATTTTGGGGGGCGAGCTGTTGAGTTTGGAGCAATAATTCAGGAGCGCCTTATCAGCCATGGAAATCTTTGCATGAACATGATCGATCGCAATTTGCTCCGGCTCGGGGCCGTCCAGCTTGAGCATGCGGACCATTTCGCAGTGAGCCGTTACGCAATACGTGCTCAGGTTTGCCGCCGAGCAGACGAGGAAAATGTATTCCTTCTGTTTTCTGCTGAGAGCCCCATCTTTGAGCAGGATCCGGCCCATCAGCTCAATCTCAGTTTCGATCAGGTCCGGCCGCCCGACTTGGGCGATATAGAAATTCGGCAGAAATCCGATCTGGTCCCGCATCGCGGCAAACGCAGGAAAATCCTTCTCGTCGTATGGTTCGTTTCGCAGGTAGCTCATTGCAGCCCCCAAGCTGTCGAGTTAGTTTACAACAGGGGTAGGTTGTAATTGTTGCGATCCCGGCGTCATCCATGTTCTAACGACTGGGGCACCGCACGCTATACTGGCTCCCAAATCCGGTGATGGACACGGCAACAACTCGCGGTGCGCCTGAAGTCACTCAAGACCTCCTGGTGCGTTTGTATGGTAGAGTGCCGAACCTGTTCCGACTGCAAAACGAACTGCCGAAGGTTGTTCAAGCCGAGGAACAACTGATTCATGCCATCCTCCTGACAGAGGGATCGCTATCGAGAGATCTCAAGCACGGCCTGCTCTCGCTCGTTGCTCGTGCTCGGCGGAACGACTACTGCTGGGCCTTGCACTCGAGGGATGGCAGCGAGCGGAGCGACTGTTCGTCATTGCTTGGGCGTGCGGCGGTGAAACTGGCGAGCACTGGGTGTACGTTCAGTGTCGACGACGTGGGCTCAATTGTCAGATCGGGATTCAATGTCGAATCGCTGCTCGATGTAATCCGCACAGTCGCGTTGGGACAACTGCTTTGTACTCTGTCCGAGGCGCTTGATCCCGAACTCGATTTCGAGCCGCCCACAGCGCTCGATCCGTTGCCGCTGCCTAAGCCAGAACTCGATGCCAGTACTAACGTAGGTCCCTATATCACGGCGCCACCACGGCTCGGTTTTGATTTTGCACCATATGCAACGCTTCGGGACAATCTCGGATTCGTTCCCAACCTGTTCCATGCGCAAGGTCTCCGACGCGATGTGATTCAGGCTGAGGTTGGCGCTCTGGAGCAGGTTATTTTTTCTGAGGAGCATCTCAATCGCACTCAGAAAGAAGCCATTCTTTTGGTTCTCGCGGCGGCTAACGCGAATACGTATTGTGTAGCGCTCCAGACTCAGGTCCTCTCCGCTCTTGGCACTCCCGAAGACGACATCCATCAGCTTACCGTCGGCCTTAACCCCGAGAGCCTTTCAGCTGCTGATATTGTCCTCTACGACGAAGCGCGAAAACTGTCTTGGCCCGTCTCTGGGAACGAGTTCTCGACGGAGCGACTCCGGAGCGCGGGATTTTCAGCCGCCCAAATGTTGGAGGCTTGCGCGACAGCTGCCTTGGGAAATTTCTTCGCCACCCTACAGTTTGGGATCGGGTGCGTTCCCGATTTCACTCCGCAACGAGTTTTTACCTCAAAAGATTTGTATCGATTTGCGGTACAGCTCCGTCCTATCTCCGATGTTGTTGCGCCTGACGATCCCGACTCTGAGCTTGTCCGCCAGACACAATCGGGCAACAAGGACGCTTTCGAGGAGCTCTTGCGGCGTCACAACCGCCGTGTTTTCGGGACCTTGGCCGGGATTCTCGGCGACCTCGACGATGCCCGTGACGCTACCCAGGAGGCATTCTTGAAGGCCTTCGAAAATATCGGGCGTTTTGAAGGGCGATCCAAGTTCTCTACCTGGCTCACCAGCATCGCGGTAAATACCGCGACTGAGACTTTGCGACGACGAAGGCCGACGGAGTCACTGGACGACATTGCGATAGACGAGGATTTCCGGCCGCGGCAGGTTCAGCAATGGGCGAAGGATCCGGAAGAGATCCTCTCTGCAACACAACGGAATGCTTTGGTACGTGAGGCGGTTTCTCGGCTTCCCTATAAATACCGTGTCGCCGTGCTGCTGCGCGACATAAGCCAGTTTTCGACCGAGGATGCCGCTACCACTCTAGGACTGAGCGTTCCGGCCCTGAAAGCACGGGTGCTGCGCGGCCGTCTGATGCTGCGTGAGAGCCTTGCAGTCCACTTTATCCGCCCGGAGAAGCCGAATGCTTAGCTGCGCAGAGTTCCTGGCCGAATTCGGCGACTACTTGGAGAAGAAGGCGGAGCCAGGTCTCCGAGCCCGTCTGGAAGAGCATCTTCATGAGTGCAAAACTTGCTGCGTGATCGTCGACAGCACCAGAAAAACCATTCAGATTGTGACGGATAGCGACTGTTTCGACCTTCCCGAGACGCTGGGAGAGTCAATCGTCACGGAAGTCATGGGTCGGGTGCGACAAAAATCCTGAGTCACATCCGGGGCCCCGCAGATTTTTTGTATCTCCCGCGCGTTGAGCCCGTCTTACCTGCGACTGGGGAAAAGCACCTCGTGTCGACCGTTTCACAAAACGAACAAACCGCGGTTCAGTCGCTCCAGGCGGAGTTGCGCCAAGCTCGCGCTGAACTCGATCGGCTGTCGCTCGAACGAGCCCAGCTGAATGAGGCGTTGCGTTCGAGCGAAGAGTTCAAAAGCCGCCTGATTGCCTGTAGTCGCGATTGCATCAAAGTGCTCGATCTCGACGCTCGTCTTCTGTTCATGAATCAAGGTGGAATGCAGGTACTTGAGATCTGTGATCTCACTCCCTTTCTAAACAACTGCTGGATCGAATTTTGGGAAGGAGCCGATCGCGAAAAAGCCTTAGCCGCAATTGAGGCTGCGCGGCAAGGCGGCGTGGGAAGGTTCACAGGTTATTTCGAAACTAGAATTCACCGCGAACCCAGGTGGTGGGATGTCGTCGTAAATCCGATCCGCGACGCAACCGGTACTCCCATTCAGCTTCTGGCGGTTTCGCGAGATGTCACCGAACAGAAGCTTAGCGATGATGCCTTACGCGAAGCTCTCCAAACAACTAAAGAGATCATCGAAGGCGCCGCCGAAGGTATCATTCTTTACGACAAAGAGCTTCGCTACCTCATCTTCAACCCTTTCATGGAACGGCTCACGGGCGTGTCTGCACCAGACGTTATGGGAAAGCGAGCGATTGACGTTTTTCCCAGGCTCGGCCCAAGTGGAATTGAGTCCTCATTGATGCGTGCGCTGGCAGGTGAAGTCGTCCAGGTCCCCGATGTCCTAGTGCCTGCGCATGGGGCCGATGGCCATGATGTCTGGGAATCGTGCACGTTTGCTCCGCATCGCAACGCCGGCGGTGAGATCGTGGGCGTGATTGGCCTGGTTCGCGACGTCACGGACCGACACATCGCTGAGGACACCTTTCGCTCGATTGTTGTCGGCACTGCATCCGCAACTGGCAATGAATTCTTTCCATCACTCGCACGCCACATGGCCAAAGCGCTGCGAGCGCGCTATGCCTTTATCACCGACTGCGACGATCAAAAACGAGCCAAAGCTCTGGCCTTCTGGAAGGGAGACCAACTCGGAGAGAACTTTGAATTCGATATTGCCGAGACCCCGTGTGAGAAGGTGCTGCACGGCGAAGTATGTCACTACCGCGAAGGATTACAGAAACTATTCCCGCTCGACACTGGCCTTGTAGACCTGCAGGCTGAAAGCTACTTGGGCGTCCCGATGTTGGACCGAACTGGGCGTGTCATCGGTCATATCGCCATTCTCCATGACAAGCCCATGAACCGGGATCAGCGCGCAATTGATCTTGTCAAGATTTTTGCTGCCCGCGCCGCGGCTGAATTGAAACGGCAACGTGCTGAAGCGGAACTGCAAAATGCCCTGGAGCAGGTAAAGAATCTGCAAAAGCAACTCGAAGCGGAAAACGTCTATTTGCAGGAAGAAATCAGCAAAGAGCACAATTTCGAAGAAATCGTTGGCAACAGCCAATCCATTCTCGAGGTGTTAGACCGGGTAGAAACAGTCGCTCCTACTGATTCCACGGTCCTCATCATGGGTGAAACGGGCTGCGGAAAAGAACTCATCGCGAGAGCCATTCACAGCCACAGTTCGCGCAAACACCGGCCTCTGGTCAAGGTAAACTGCGGCGCGATTCCGACAGGCTTGGTTGAAAGCGAACTCTTTGGGCACATGAAAGGCGCGTTCACCGGGGCTCTCGAGCGACGGACTGGCCGTTTCGAGTTGGCAGACGGAGGAACTCTCTTTCTAGACGAGGTCAGTGAACTCCCTCTCGATACTCAGGTCAAACTGTTGCGCGTGTTACAGGAACATGAGTTCGAGCCCTTGGGTAGCAGCCGCACTTTGAAAGTGAACGTGCGTATCATCGCTGCCAGCAATCGCGATATGGAGAAAGCTGTTCAGGAGGGCCGTTTCCGCGCGGACCTCTATTACCGTTTGAACGTCCTTCCCATCGTGGTCCCTCCGTTGCGCGAACGCCGCGCCGATATTCCATTGCTGACGACGTTCTTTGTCGAACGCTTTGCCCGCCAGTTTGGAAAGCAAATCACGGGAGTATCTCAAGATACGATGGAAATTCTTTCTCGCTACGACTGGCCGGGTAATATTCGTGAATTGCAAAATGTAATCGAACGCGCCGTAGTTTTATCGCGTACTCCTGTGCTCAGACTAGGCACGGACCTGCTGCCATTGCGCATTGCTTCCACGTCGGACGAAGAGCCGAAAGTTGGCAATGCGTCGTTGCCCGACGATTCAGCTGATTCAACGCTTGAAGAAGTGGAAAAACGTCATATTGTACGCGTTCTGGAACGAACGTCGTGGGTGATCGAAGGCGATCGCGGAGCTGCGAAGCTTCTTGACCTTCATCCCAACACCCTCCGCAGCCGAATGAAGAAACTCGGTATCGAGCGCACCGCGATCAAGACGATTACCCCCAGCGCGTTACCTACCGGCCGCGATCAAATGTCGGTCTAAGCCTTTGTTCCAACGCCTTCTCTGCGCCGTTCGTCCCTTTATTAATTAAGCTGCATTTCAGGCACGCTTGTCATTGCGCCACCAAAACTCCACGAGATTTAGTGGCCACGAGCGCGTAGCTGCGGTCCTCCACGACTATTCGTAGCCGAGCTTTGCTTGTTGTTCGGGTGTGAGTCCGTAAATCCTTTTCTTTCAACGAATCGCTCTTTTCTCTCGGCGAGATCTGATTGGCATTACTCCTGCATTAGTCAAGGCGTCAGTTGGAGGACAACCCAGCAGTGCTCAAGATCTCAATCATCCGCGACTCTGATCAGGTAATCGCATACCACCTTGCAGGGCGTTTAGTCGGTCCGTGGGTCGATGAACTGCGCCGAATTGGCGACCAAGCCTTGGCACAGAAAAAGACGCTCACTTTGGACCTTGAGGGGGTCCGATTTGCCGATCACCAGGGAATCGCTTTGTTACAGGAATTGTCCCAGCGTCAGGTACCCCAATTGAACTGTTCGCAATTTCTGATGCAGCAAATGAAGGAGCTCATGCGATGACGACCATGACAGCAGTTGGATCGCTTCTTGCCCCGAAGCAGATGGAAGTTGCCGAGTCGAATTCTGCCGCAACATCGGTCAGCAGCTTTGAACAAGATCTTATCGCCCGTGTGCAGGCGGGCCAGGCCGATGCATTTTACGAACTTGTTCGTCCCTATGAGCGGGCTGTTTTCCTTTCTGCCCTTTCACTCACAAGAAACGATGCAGACGCCGAGGAAGTCGCACAAGAAGCAATGCTCAAAGCGTTCAAGAACATTGCAGGATTCAGACGAGAGGCTAAGTTCAGCACCTGGCTGATCCAGATCGCGATCAATGAAGCGAAGATGAAGATCCGCAAAAACCGCCGACATCTGTACGATTCAATTGAGGAATCGCAGATATCCGATGGCGACTACATCCCCATGGACTTCGCAGACTGGCGCGAAATTCCGTCCGAAGCTTTAGAGCGTAAGGAACTCCGCAACGCGCTCGCGTCGGCCCTCAATTCACTCCCGGAGAAATACCGCACGGTAATGATGCTCCGGGATGTCCAACAGCTTAGTATCTCGGAAACGGCCCAGGTCCTGGGCATTAGCGAAGCGAATGTTAAGACGCGGCTCTCACGCGCCCGCCTGCAAATGAGAGATGCGCTGGCACCCGGGTTCGTAGCTGCTTCTGAGAAAACGGCCGCTCCAATCTCAACATTTCCGGATCGTCTTTGAATAAGCGGCCTCAGTCCGCGATAAAGATGTAAACCTGCCGGAGCACCCTCCACGTGAGCGTCTGTCCATCCGCCTCCTGCAGCAAAGGAACAAACATCAACTAAGGTGGACGCCAAGCCCTTCTGGTCTGCGCTCTGCCAATCGGTAACTCTTGCAAACGCAGTGGATTATGAATATCGAAGATCGTCGATCTTTAAAAATCCCGACGGATGTTATGGATTAACAAAGGGAGGCAAATAATTGATTTTTAAGGTGTTGGTGGCCAGGGAGGGAGTTGAACCCCCGACGCCAGCCTTTTCAGCTGGATACTCCCACTCATGCTTACGTCTAACCCTTTGCAAAGTCAAGGGTAGCCAAAAGGATCGTCGCGAGTGTGACCCAAATGTGACCCATGTGACCCACAGAGCGCTTCCTGTTCGCCTTAGCTTTTAACGGCAAGTCTAGATGTGTCGAGTATTTTGGACGCGGGTCCTTCCCGGGGGGCGGGGACTTGCGGGTGACGGCGACCGCGGAATAACACTAGTGAAAAACTTTTTCATTACGCGTTTCGTTTCGTTTTGACGCAGCCGATAACTGCCTCAGCAAGATCAAACATCAGCCTAAGCGGAGCATTCAAAAGAAAGTTTTCAGCGTGGCGTATGTCGCGATATGCAACGCGCCCGAGCTCGATTTTAGGGATGGCTGTTGGGGTCGGTAGCGCCTTTGGACGAGGTGCAATAGGATTGTGCCAAAAATAGGTCGTTTCGCTATAGATGCACTTTTCACAAGTTGCTATTTTTCTCAACTCCGGGGCAACATCGAACGTTAGAAGACGGCTCAGACTGCCCGGATTCAGCTGTAGCACGAATGTACTCGGGCGGGAGGGTTGATGCGGCTGAAAAACAAAGTTGCCATTGTAACAGGGGCAGGGGCAGGAGTCGGTGAAGCGATTGCGATGCGCTTCTCGCAGGAAGGCGCTCGGGTCGTGGTGTCCGAGGTCAGTCGCACACGAGGAGAATCAGTGACAGCGGCGATCCGAAAATCGGGAGGAGAAGTCATTCTTGTGGAGACCGATGTCTCGTCGGAATCGCAGGTGAAGGCACTCGTCCAAGCTGCCCTCGCGAGCTTCGGCCGAATCGACATACTGGTGAACAATGCTGCTGTACTCATGTCTTATGGTCAAATTCGCGCGCACGAGATGTCGAACGAAGAATGGAATCGCACCATCGACGTCAACCTGCGCGGTTATTGGCTGTGTTCCAAATACGTGCTTCCATCCATGCTGGAACAAAAATCAGGCAGCATTCTGTTTGTCGCATCCCGGACAGGACTGCGGGGGTTTCCGGGATTCGCGGCCTACAGCGCGAGTAAGGGAGGCGTGCTGGCACTGATGCGTTCAATGGCGGCCGACTACGCGCCGGATGGCATTCGCATTAATGCCATCATTCCCGGAACCCTAGATACGCCCATGAACGCAAAGGAATTTTCCGAACCTGGAGCTCGCGAGAAATACATACCACGAATTCCAGCGCGCCGGCTCGGACTAGCTTCGGACATTGCAGGAATGGCCACATTTCTGGTAACGGACGAGGCGAGCTTCTGCATCGGGGGTCTGTACTTCGTCGATGGCGGCGCGGATCTTGGATAGCGGGCTGGTGCGAAGAAATCTTTTCTTACGACACTCACTTCGCTAGCGCTGCAAGCTCGCGCTTAAGCTGTTCGACCGTGAATTCAACGTCTCCTTCTGTATGGGCTGCCGAGATGGAGCACTGCTTCACTGCGAGTGGGAAAAAATACACTCCCCGTCCAATCAATGCCAGGCGAAGTTTTTGGTCGAGAGCAAAGTCATGATTGGCTGCGACATCGTGCCAATCCCTGGGACAATGATCCATGAAGTAAACACAGAAAGCAGAACCTTGACGTGCAACAACCCCATTTACACCCAAGGCGGCGAGGATCTCCTCCAGCGCGTCTTGCATTTTCTGTCCCAGGCCTTCAACATGTCGGTAGACCTCGCCGTCATTCATCAAAAGACGTTCGATGGTAGCGATGGCGGCGGCGGTAGGCACCGGATGCGCGTTGTAGGTGCCGGCCAGCAAAACTCGTTTCGAAGGCTCCGGGTGGACGAAGAAGTCCATCAGTTCTTTCTTTCCTCCGACAACGGCGATTGGATAGCCATTTGCCACAGCCTTTCCAAACACGACCAGGTCTGGCGTTACTCCGGCGATCTTGGAATAACCGCCAATGCCATGGCGGAACCCGGTCTTGACCTCATCGAGAATGAGGATGAAGTGGAAACGATCGGCTAACCCGCGCAGCCCTTCGAGATAACCCGGGTCAGGTTTGATGACGCCGACATTTTGCAGAATCGGCTCTGTGATGAGGGCAGCAATTGGATACTTCTGGCATACGTATTCCACCGAACGAAGGTCGTTGAAGTTCACGGGATGGACGAGTTGCTGGTGTTCCTGCGGAATACCTGCACTGATCGGAATATAAGGATATTCGCCGGGGGAAAGGCTGTTCCCGATGACATCCAGGGGTGTCATCAAATTGCACGCCACATCGTTGTGCCATCCGTTATAGCCACCCTGCATCACAATGATGTGATCCCTTTGAGTCGCAGCACGGGCTAAACGGATTGCTTGGCACGTCGCTTCACTGCCCGTATTCAGGAACTGAACCGATTCCGCGGCGGGCACATGGCGGCAAATGAGTTCGGCAAGCTGTCCCTCCAGTTCCGTAGTGCCGGAGCCGTAAAGACTGGCTCCGTTCCGCAACACGGATATAACTGCGTCGGTAACGTAAGGATCATTGTGCCCGAGGAAGTGCGGAGCAAATGCCGCATGATAGTCAATGTATCGATTGCCTTCCACATCCCAGGTATGCGCGCCCTGGGCCCTCGTAAATACGATCTCCGGCTGAACAGCTCGATTTAGAGAGGCGACGCTGCCGGGTATGAACCTCCGGTTATGGCGAAAGATGGCAGCCGACTTCGGGTAAACGCCCTTTTCGCTAACGTTCGCCTTGGCAGACTTGTCCGGAATCGGCGCGCTGGCAGCTACGACAGGGCCATCCGATGGTTTGCCACTCTTCTGTATGGTCATAACAGTGCCTCTGCGCGAACTTCCGTGATGCTTCGGTTCTCCTGCCGGCTGGAAGCCCACCCGGCAAGGGCGGCCAGCAAGATTGCGAAGGTAACAGACATCATCGGAATTGTGAAATCCCCGGCCGAATTTGTAACCCGGCCCACCGCCCACATAGCAAATGCGCCAAAGAGTGAGCCGAAGGCACTGAGCGTACCCGCCGCACTCGACACGTGAGTGCTGGAGACTTCCTGCGCCAACGTTAGGTACATGGAACTCCAAACTCCAAGCCCCATATTCACCGCTACTAGCGCGGCGACCGCAGCCCATGGGGTCGCCACGAACGGAACAAGGGCACATACAGTCACCAGAGCACTTGCTGTTACAAAGACAATCCGACGCGCGGTCTCAACCGTATAGCGCCGCGCCAGCCATAACGTGCAGGCACCGCCGCCTATGTTGCCGACGTCCAGCGCCAGGTAGATAAAAGTGAGCATGCCGCCTAATCTGGCTCCGGGAACAAGATGTCGAGCTTGCACAAAGTAAGTAGGTAGCCAGTTCATGGTGAAGTAAAACGACGGATTCACCGTGATGGACACCACGAATACGCACCAGAACCGAGGGCTGCGAACAAAGTCGCGGTAAACCTGCAACAACCCCTCGAATCTTCCGCCCTCAGAGTGAGCGGGGATCCACAAAGTTGAGAGCTCGCGCTTGCGAGTTACCCACAGCCAAATGGGAGCCCAGAAGAGACCGATGCACCCCAGGCAGAAGAACACGGATCTCCATCCAAAGGCGCCGAGCAACAGGAAGACCGCGGCAGGAGCGATAAGAGCGCCTACGGCCGCTCCGCTCTCGAAAATTCCACAGCCCAGAGTGCGTTCTTCCCGTGGAAGAGCGCGCTCCAGGACTCGGACGCCTGCAGGCCAGTTCGAAGCTTCGGCCGCACCCAGCAGTAAGCGGAGCGCCAACAAACTGGTGAAGCCCACGGCCAGTCCTGTAAAGCCAGAGACGAGAGACCACGCTGTTACAGCAACGGCAAAACACCAGCGCAGATTGAAACGGTCCAGTACGGGCCCGACCGCGAACTGAAATAGCGTGTAAGAGTAGTAAAAAACGGCAAAGAGCCACCCAAGGTGCGCATTGTTCAGTCCCATCTCGTGCTGCAGAGTCGGGGCAAGAATGCTGACGGTTTGACGGTCCAGGTAGTTAAGAATGGTGGAAAATAGCATTGTTAGAACGAGCGCTGCCTTTATTCGGAAGCTAAGACGCGTCAAAGCGATTCCTCACAGTCCACCGATCTTGTCATCAGCAATTCAAGCAAGAATTCCGCCCCGCTCATTTGCCGATTGCACGGAGATACAGAACCGCATCAGCCTCAAAGGGAGCGGCAAATAATCGTTCTCCGCCAGAAGCGGTGATAGAGCCAGTTGTTCCGACCAAATTGGTGGCGGGATTGAACCACTCAAATTGGTAAATTCCGGGCGCGAGTTGCAAAGTAAATGGCTTCGCTAACGGCTGGTAGACCAAGTATTCAGTTCCGGGATTCGCCAGGCAAAAACCTGTACTTGAGAGTGTTGGCTGCGGCTTCGTAGATACCAGCTTCATGCGATTTGCGTAAATCAATGTCGGGCCCATTGCGTCCCGGATCACATCCCAGTACGTATCCGGGTCGATACCGACATTTGGATCAGCCGTATTCCCCGCGGGAGAATTCCGGTTCGGCCACTTGGTCAGATAAGGATCCATGAAGGCCACATTGTTGCCGGACGTGAAATTTTCCCAAACCCAGGCGCGCTGCGCCGCCGGACCTTTGTTTTTGAACTCCACGTAGCCAAAGGCGTGATCGGTGTCATTGATGATCACCTTGTGACCGTCTGAGGGAGGAACGTGACTTCCCGGCGAGATCCAATCGGCGGGGCTGTTATACAAGGTCAAGTCCGATCCACCCTGCCACTGGAAGGTCATGCCGACCGGATGGTACTTGGGCTTCGAAGCCTCGTACTCCTTCAGGTATTTGACCACGCGAATTTGCCAGGCATCGGAATAAGGCGATCCCGCTTCGTTAGCCACTTCATAGAGCACATTGTCGAGGTCGTTTACAGTATCGATGACCTTGCGGAGGTAGGCAGTTTCTATCGCCCACACCGCATCAGACATTTTTGCGCTATCGTTCGGACACGCTCCGGGACAGTCGACACCATTGACGTTGTTGCCGGCAACGAAAGGATCGCCATCTTTCGGATTGGTATCGAACTGCCATTCGTAACTGTTGAAGAGCATGACGGAAACGTAGATTCCTTTCTGTCCGGCGATCATCGTCCGGGCCCGCATCTTGTCAAAATACTTCTGGTCGAGTTTTGTCAGATCGAATTTCAAGCCTCCGTCGTTTGCGGTGCCGGGGCCGGTCCTCATCCACTTCCACGGAAGGGCAACGAAGTTTCCCTCGGCGTAATCGGGGCCCGGACCGGCATCCGGCAACTCGGCGGTCCAGAGCCGCATGAAATTAAAATTGTGGTCGACCATCCATTTCATGTAAGTGGCGTAATCAAAGGCTGCACCGGGCGGGTTCAATTGCCCACGGTCCATCAGGTTCGCCCAGGTGTGCGAGCCGGCGAGGTAGATGGCCTTTCCCGAACCATCCGTGAAGTAGCGAGGATTGGCGGGATTGGCGCGCAAGGGTCCGGTGGCGATTGAGGCGCGGACGCGAGTCAGCGGCTTTCCCGGCTCCTGACCGAGGACGAAAGCCGTCTCCAGGACCACCACAAGGAAGATCGCCGCAATGGTCAGGCAGAAACCTCTCGTCTTCATACCCGGTCCCTCCATGTCTTTTGAAATGAGCTCATGCAGCCTTCTCTGACAGTCCAGCTTTTTCCAGCGCGTGCATGACACGGTCGGTGAGTTCGTCAACATAACGCACAGTGTGAGGATCAGGGGAAAGGCTTGCGTTGCGAGAGCGTGGGCTCGCCATCAGTCCCCGGGCCCGTAACATGCGCTTCTCGCAGTAGAGCCACAGTTCGAAGTTTTGCAGGCCAAACACAATAAAGGGCAGGAGCTTCTCGTAGATCGCGAATGCTTCCTCCGCTTTGCCTGCGGCACGAAGTGTGAAGACAACGTTCAGGGCGTCTGCGATTGCCAACCCCGGCATCACACCGACGATCCCGGGGGGGACCAGTTCCATCAGATATAGGCCGGCCATGCCTTCGAGCACCCTGATCTTCTCCTTTGTGGCCGAACGAATGGCGACTACTTTTGGCGCGAGTTGAGGCTCTTCCAATTTCAGGTACTGAAAACTGGGACATTCGGCCGACAGCCGAGACACGAAGTTTGTTCCGATCGTCGTGCCTGTCGGGTAGTAATCTTGCACGAGCGTCGGAACGTTGACCCCGTTCAGAATCGGTTCGAGGAAGCGCAATAAGTCGTCGTCATTGAGAGCAAACGTGCGCGGAACAGCGACAGAAATCACATCTGCGCCGTTCTCCACGTGTTTGCACGCCATCCGCAGTGCAACTCGTGAAGATCCGTGATTGCTTTGCGCCACCACCAGCAATCGCCCGGCGGCTTGTTGGACCGCCACTTGCACCACCAGAATCCTTTCCTCGTCTGAGAGTTTGTAAAATTCGCTACCGTAGGCGGGAAGGCAGATCCCAGTGAAGCCCTTGTTTGCCGCAAATTCCACCAGGCTCCGGAGTTCCTGTTCATCAATGCTCTCGTGCCGGTCGAACGGTATGGGAACGATCGGAACCACCCCGCTCAACTCTTTTGGCTTGCCTTTTTGCATTTGCCTATTCTCTTTTGCTGGCATCTCCGAAATCAGGCCGCAATCTCATGTTCGACCGACGATCGGCGGAACGAATCTCAGCGCTTCTGGTGAACTTGGACGGAGAAAGTCGAAGTCGCAACCTTGATCCGCCTGCAGCACGTGATCGATATAAAGTCGCGGAAATCCGCGTAGATGCTCACTCCTTCTTGGCGACCATCGAGCAAGCCGCTCACGCATTTCTTGTTCAGGGATCAATAAGTCCAAACGCCGCTCGGCCACACTCAGCTTGATCTGGTCCCCGTCCTTCACGATCGCCAAAGGCCCTCCAATAGCCGCCTCGGGCGCCGCATGCAGAACTACCGTACCGAAACTAGTACCACTCATCCGGGAATCGCTGATGCGGACTACGTCTCGGACGCCTTGCCTGAGCAACTTGACAGGAACCGGAATCTCTCCCCATTCAGGCATCCCAGGAACTCCTCGAGGCCCAGTGTTGCGCATAACAAGAACGCTGTCCGGAGTAACGTTGAGATCCTCGGAATCGACTCTGGCTAGCATGTCGTGATAGTCGTCGAATACAACGGCAGGCCCGGAGTGGTTCATCAACCGCTGGTTCGCGGCCGACGCTTTAAGAATTGCTCCGGAAGGAACGAGATTGCCTTTCAACACCACCAGCGCGCCGGACGGAAAAACCGGTTTGGTCAAAGAACCGATGACATTACGGTCGAAACATTCCGCCGCTTTGATGTGCTCCCCGAGAGACTTTCCCGACACTGTAAGGCAATCCTGCTGGAGAAGGTCACCCAGCTCTCGCATCACGGCCGGCAGGCCTCCGGCGCGGAAAAGCTGATCCATCAGGAAACGGCCGGAAGGCTTCAGGTTGACGATCATCGGTGTCTTCTGCGAGATCTCATCAAAAAGGCTCAGAGGCAACGTAATGCCGAGGCGTCCGGCGATGGCCACGAGATGAATGACCGCATTCGTGGACCCTCCTATGGCGCTTAGCACACAGATGGCATTGCGAAACGCAGCCTCCGTCATGATCTGGCTGGGCCGCAAATTTTCACCCACCATTGCGACGATGCGTCGTCCCGCGGCCTCGGCAGCCACTCTCCTGCCTGAATGATTCGCCGGGATGCTGCTTGCGCCCGAAGGCATCATGCCCAGCGCTTCCGACATTGCCGCCATGGTGGAAGCCGTTCCCATCTCGTTGCAGGTGCCGTACGAGCAGGAGATGCATTGCTCGAGTTCCCGCAGATCTTTCTCGCGCAGTCTGCCGGCACGATAGTCATCCCAGTGTCGCCACAGATCGGTCGCTGCGCTGATCTCCTCACCCCGCCAGAAGCCTGGGGCTTTGGGTCCGGCGGAGAGTTGGATCGCGGGAATGTCGCAGCTCGCGACTGCCATCAACTGTGCGGGAGTGGTTTTGTCGCAACCGGAGAGCAGAACCAGACCGTCGATCGGGTTTCCGCGGACGGTTTCTTCAACGTCCATTGCCACCAGATTGCGGTAAGGAAGGTCGGAGGGCTTCAGAAACTCTGCCCCTAATCCCATGGTCCCAAATTGCAACGCCAAGCCGCCGGCCTGAGCCACTCCACGCTTGATCGGCTCGATCAAATCCTGCAGGCCGATCTCGCAGTTGTTGAATTCACTGATTGGGTTGCAAATTCCAATGATCGGGCGTCCCGCGGCATATTGAGCGTCCAGGCCGAGGGTCGCTAAAGCGCTCCTGTGCCTGATGCCCACTTCGTCACCACGCTTGAACCACTCATCGCTGCGGAGCTTCTCGCGACTCATCGCCTCTCCTGATCTGTCTTTCAGTACCGAAATGCCTCGCGACTGCGGTCAACCGCCCAATGGTACCGAGCAGGTGCTCTTTCTCCGTGTATCAGCCCCGCCCCAAATAAGCTTGCTTTACGGGCACGACGATCGCTTCCAGCATGTTCATGTGAGGCGGAAGGCTCGCCATTAGGGTTGCAACCTCCGCGATTTCGTCCGGCTTCATCATGGGTTCGGAGGAGTAGCCGGGAATTCCGGAAACTGCCCCGGCCTCATCCGCGGAACCCTCGACGCGAACGTTACCGGGGTGCAAACAACAGGCTGACACTCCATATTCGCGGCCTTCCAGGGCAGTCACAATTGTGAGTCCCCAAATGCCGAACTTACTTGTTGCGTAAGAAGCGGAGTTGAACCTTGGCCGCTGGGCGGAGATGCTGCCAATGTTAAGGATGCGTCCTGCGCCCTGCTGTTTCATGATCCGCATCGCCGAACGCGTGCAAAGGAAAGGCCCTCGCAAATTGGTAGCCATGACCTTGTCCCACGTCTCGACCGACATGTCCGTCAGAGATCCTCCATCCGTCACGCCGGCGTTATTCACTAGAATGTCGAGCCGGCCGAAGCGAGCTATCACGCGCTCGAATAATGAATTCACCTGAGCCTCGTCGGTGACGTCGGTGGGAATGGAAAGCACTACTGAGCCGTCCGCCTGAAGCTCCTCGGCTGCCTTCGTCAATTTCGTAGCGTTCCTGGCGGCGAGGATGACGCTGGCGCCCTCCTTTGCAAAATCGCGAGAAATGGCTTTTCCGATGCCGCTTCCACCACCCGTAATAATCGCCACCTTTGACTCGAGTCTTCCCAACGTGAGTCTCCGTTCTCGATGCGCTTGCAACCGCGACCATCCCCGCCAGCTTAGTTAAAAAATCGCAATCGGGTTGAAGAGCGATCCGGTTCCCCGTGGAAGGCACAACGGAGCAGCGACGATCATGAAAGTCCAGCGATTTTCTTTTTCACATGCCTTGACGAGATCCTCAAAGTGAAGACAATCGGCACAGGCCATTCCCATGGAAGCAATCTGCAGAGCGTGAACGGGGTACGCGACACCTTCGACGTTACTCGGAACCGTTTCGCCATCTCCATCCGGGAAAAAAGCAGAAATTCTACGCTCGTGCAGCAAGGGCATTGCGTTCACGTGCAAGCCGGCCTGCCCCTCGCCATCACAATTGTTGTTCCAGGGTCCCAGCTCGAGCCGGCGCCGGTGATGACCGGTGCGGAATAGAAAAATGTCTCCTTCCTGTAGGCGTACACCTTGGAACTCTTCAACAGATTGAATTTCCTCGGCCGTAACGGCTTCTCCTGGTTCAAGCCACTTGATCTTTCGAAAGCGAGGGACATCGAGCAGAACTCCTCGCCCGGTTATGCCCTGGGAGTAGGTCGTAATGTCCATCAACGTCGCGCCGCGCGAGGTGACGGTTGCCGGAGACTTGCCGTTGTACAGCTTTCCTTTGTAAGCGACATGGCATAGCGCATCCAGATGCGTCCTGCAATCACCATGCAGTTCACTGCCGAGATAATCGCCCGCAAACCGCGGTTCACCGTGTTCCGGGCGCACGTCGTGACTCTTCACCATGTAGTGCACGGAAGGCCTCGGATTGTCGGGCCCAGCGACGGTGTTGATAGGCAATGAAAGCGAGACGGTGCGACCCGACTTAACAAGGGCGGCGCTGGCGCGCACTTTCTCGGGTGTCAGATAGTTCAACGTGCCTCTCTCGTCATCAGGCCCCCAGCGTCCCCAGTTGGAAACACGCTCAAAAAGTTGAGCGAACTCTTCGGCTGAGACGGGGCATGGTGTTGTTTTGGCGCGGCTCATGAATTGGATCTTCTTATCGCCAGGACATTTGTCCTACACACCGAATCTTAATGCTCGATTTTCAAAATTTCCTCGACTTCTCCTTTCCTGATTCCATAGACATGATCGTGCAGACCCAATGTCTGATCCAGAAAGCGCACACATATTTCAATCTTGTTTCCGACATCCACGGAAACACCCCTATCGGTGATCTCGATAATCGTATGCTCTATGTGCAACGCCTTTGCGCGCAGCCCATTGTTACCCTTGATCGAGGGCAGGCCGTTTTCCCCGCTCATGGCTCGGAATCCCGCATCCACCACGACTCTTTCCCCGGGAGTGTTGCTGATTACCGTTGCCAGAATGGTCAGTGCGGGTTTGAACTCTGGAGCGAATGGGACATAAGAACTGTCCATCAGGAGATAGGATCCTGCCTGAATTTCGGTGATGTGTGGGTGCTTGGCTGCAATGGAAAAATCACTGCTGCCGCCACAACTTACGATCTCCACCGCGATACCGGCGTCCTCGAGCATCAGCTTCGTATCTATCAGGCGTGTGAGGCTCGCGCACACCACGTGTTCCTTTTCGGGGCCGGGAGAAAGCGCGACCTGACCTTCGTATCCCATGAGGCCCCGCAACCTCAACCCATTTGCCAGAACGAACTTGGCGAGCGAAAGAGCCTCCTCGCCAGGCTTCACTCCGCAGCGACCTAGTCTCACGTCGACATCCACAAGTACATTTAGATCTCTTTTGAAGTAACCAGCTACGCGCGCCATATCGGCGACTATCTTTCGGTTGTCCACTGCTACGATGACCGGAGCGCGCCGCGCGAGATCTACGAAGTGACGAATCTTGCTCTCGCCGGCAATTTCATTGGCGACCAGAATATTCGTGATGCCCTGATCGATGAGCGCCTCGGCCTGGTCGAGACGAGCGCAGGTCAGTCCAATGGCGCCATGCTCGACTTGTCTCTTGGCCAAGGTGAAGATCTGGTGCGCTTTGAAGTGGGGTCTTAGTTTCGGGCCGCAACCATTGAAAAAGTCGGCCATGCGCCGAAGATTTGACTCCATTGCGTCCAGGTCCATCAGTAAAGATGGTGTAGGAATCTCTGCGACTCTTGTCCCAACTCCGATCGTGTTCTTCAGAGACACCTCACGTAGTCAATGCTGCATGTGTTGGTTACCTTGCAGCAGCGAAAATCAGGACCACGAAAGTAATTCTTAGAAAGCGAATTTCAGTCCAATCTGCATAACGCGTGGGCCAAAATCATTGCTCACCTCGCCGTTACCAATGTTGTCTGGCCCATTACACGGCTGGCCTGGAGCCGTCACAGAACTGCAGAAGAGATTGATCGCGCTCCACTGGGGGTGATTGAACGTGTTGAAGGTTTCAAGCCGGAACTGCAAGGTCGAATGTTCCCCGTTAAACCATGGGAACGCGAAGTTCTTGGTCAGACCGATATCCCAGTTGTTGCGGCCCGGGCCGGTGATCGCATTCTTTCTCAGATCTCCGAACATGCCAGGTTCATTATTCGCAGCCAGTTGCGCAATGGTGATCTGACCGATGGTCGATGGATCAAACCACGTCCGTGTGGGTCCAAATTCCGGGTCGTTAACTATGCCTTTCTTTACACGAAAATCGCCGAGGCGGTTGCACATGACGTTCCCACCTACGCCGCTGGACATACCTGCGATGCCGCAGGTGAAATTCAGAGGAGGACCGAGGCTGAACGTCGTGACCCCACTTACTTGCCAACCGCCCAGGACGTTGCGCGTAAAGCGGTTGCCTGCATGAGCAAAGAATGGGAGAGCGTACACATAATTCATGGTGAAAACTTGTGCCTGATTAATGGATGAGGTGCCGTACCACCGCTTCGGATCGTAATCGTTGATGCCGGTTGACTGGGTGCTAGTTCCACCGCCCCCGAACACATCATCCAGAGTGTGCGACCATGTATAGAAGGCTTGCAGGGTGAGTCCGTGCCCAACGTTGTGACGGAAATCCACCTGGAAGGAGTTGTAGTTCGAATTTGCCTCCGCCTCGGCGTTATTGATGGCCGTGAAACCGCGGTAGGGTGCGAAAAAGGTGGTGGGTTGCAGTGTATTGATAAGAATTTGTTGCACGTCACAGTTCCCGGCGGCATCGCAGCCAGGAGTTCCGGCGAGCGCGGGCACATTCTGAATGCCGGCTCCCACGGGGACCTGGTTAATATTTCGGATCCGCTGAAGATGTCGACCGAGCGTTCCAACATAACTCACGGTCAAGACACTCTTGTCGAAGAGCTCCCGTTGAACCCCGAGACTGAAATGCTGAATCTGCGGCAGAGGCTGGTGAGTAAGCAGGTCGGTAGCAAAAACGGGTGGAATTGCTCCGGGAATGATATTCGCATAGCCGTTGATGTCGGAAGCCGAAAGCGTAGCAATTACCGGCGGGCCGCCGTACCGGTTGGCCGCAGTCATATGTGCATTGCTGGTATCGAAGGTGTAAGCATAGCCTCCGCGGATGACCATCGTCCCCTTTCCGGTAGGATCGTACGAAAAACCGAACCGGGGCGAGAAATTCCGATGCGGCAGCTTCGTGCAACCCTTCGGTATGGACTGCGTACCACACTCCACCAATCCATTTCCGTAGGTTAACCAATTGGCTCCTGTCCCAGGAATGATGTTGCCATTGGCATCGAGCTGCGCCTGACCAGAGGGATCGTACAAACTTGGTACAAAGATTGATGCAACCGTTTTCGGCGTTGTGTGGTCGACCCAAGGTGTCACGAAATAGTAGCGGAGCCCTAGATTGAGCGTTAGGTTGCGGGAAATTCTCCAGTCATCCTGAACGTATGGTTCGAAGTCGATTTGGCGGTAATGTCCACGCGTGAAGCCGCCAACGAGTTGTCCGTTCGTCACCAGACCGGTCTGCGAATAGGACGCAATTCTGCCGAGATACATGTCGGCCAAAGCATTCCCTGTAGTCACCGCTGAAGAATTGCTGAAAGACAGAAATCCCTGGCTGTCGAATCCTCCATTCGGGATGACGTGATTGAGCTGGTCCTTGAGCAGAAAAGCGCCGAATTTGAGGATGTGCTTGCCGCGCGACCAGACCAGATTGTCCTTAAACGTGAGAGCGGGATTGGTGTACGAATAGGGATAGCCGGTATCTTCAGAGAACGAGGGGCCGCCCCCTTGTACTGAAATAGCCGGCAATAGTGGGCCGGAAGGGCCAGCAGGAAAAATGCTGGCAATCCCGAAGTTCGCTGGCTTAACGATCGATCCAGAGACCGAATCAGTTCCCAGTTGAGAGGTTGCGGTCCAGTAGTCTGTAGAGAAACCGAAAATGAACTCATTCATCAAATCTGGGCGAAACGAGTTCGTCAAATGCATAACCGCATTCTTGGCGGGAATACTTAGCGGCGTCCTCACCGTGCCAAATTGAGCCGACGTCCAGAGCGTTGGCACAAATGTCTGCGTGTACGCATCCTGCGTGTAGCGCACGAACAAGCGTGCCTTGTCCGTGATGTTCTGGTCGACACGAATCGTATCCTCACGGAAGTTGGTCGGCAAAGAAGGAGCTTTCGTGTAAGTAATGGGACCATTGTTTGGCAATGGGATCAAAGCGTCCAGCAAATCGACCGCAGCAGGATCAACCGCGACGGTATCGCCTGCGAAGGGTAGTCCCGTAGAGGGGTCTGTCGGGATTTGACAGCCTGACGCCACAATGATGTTGTAGTTCGGAGAGGCAGCATCGCATTCACTGAAGTCGCCCTGTCGCTCCAGTATCGAGGGCACTTTCGCGTTCAAAATCGTGCCATCCCGGTATCTTCTCCATTCCTCAGATACAAAGAAAAATGTTTTCTGCTTGTTTTCATTGTAGTGACCGGGAATGAAAAAAGGACCCCCGAAGGTAAATCCGAAATCATTGTGCTTGAGAGGAGC
This sequence comes from Acidobacteriota bacterium, assembly GCA_046723715.1. GTDB lineage: Bacteria > Acidobacteriota > Terriglobia > Terriglobales > Acidobacteriaceae > Sulfotelmatobacter. Next base: position 32,577 of record JBKOUZ010000068.1, read on the forward strand.
TTTAGGTTGCCCGCCGCGATGCAAGAACCAATCTTCAGCATTGAACGCGTCGTTACGCACGAACTCGAATGCGCTTCCGTGAAAAGTCGAGGAGCCCGACTTGCTCACAACCTCAATCATGCCTGACCCAGACTTCGCGTACTCAGCGCTGTAGTTTGAGGTTGAGACTCGGAATTCTGCGATTGACTCCAGACTTGGATATACCTGCAGCGAATCGCTACCCGATCCTTGGTCAACATTATTGATCCCGTCGATTTCCCAGTTGTTCATATTTCCGGGCAGACCGTTTATTGGTAGCGTATTGGTAGCGAGATCACTTACCGAGTTTTGATCGAAGCCCCCGCCCAGCGGCGCCGCGCCTGGTATGAGCAGAGCGAGATTGACGTAATTCCTTGAAGGTATGCTGAGCTCGTTGATTTGAGTCCCTACGACGACGCCAGAGATTGCAGCCGTGTCTGTTTCGACGTTCGTACTGTTTCCCTGAACGGTAAGCTGCTCGTTCGCCGTGCCAAGCTTTAACTGCAGATCGACGCGCAAGGTCTGGCCTGCGTTCAGGGTGATACGCTCTTGCCTGATCTTCTGAAATCCCGGCGCTACCGCGGTGACCGTATACTCGCCTAGCGGAATTCGCGGTGCAGAGTATTCTCCATCCGCGTTGGACCGATAGCTACGC
>JBKOUZ010000222.1:0-6851 GCA_046723715.1 Acidobacteriota bacterium
GCGGGATGTTGGCAGGTAAGTGTAGGGCGAGCCGATGCCGGGGGTAGCGGCGAGGAGCGCGTTGTACTGCAGAATGACGCGAGCGGAGAGCTTGGGCGTAAATTGCCAGTTCCACTTGCTGCGCAGGATATGGTCGTTGAAGATGCTGCGGCCTGCGCCGGGACTTTGGGAAACTGCAAACAGGTAAGTGCTCTGGTTCGGCCGAAGGCGTTCGAACAGGTACGTGTTTTCGATTTTCAGTGGCTGGATGGGACGAATTACAAGGCTGGCCTGGGCTGTATCCTGCCGGGCCAGGTAAGGGTGCCCGTAAGGATCCGCGATGGTATCCGCCGAACTTGGCGCCGCTACGAAGTTCACGCCACTGCCCCAGAGATAGCTGGCGAATATGGTGACTTTTTTGAAATACCCGGTCTGGAATTGCGCTCCGCTGAAGTGCTCGTGATAGTCCTGGCTGGGCAGAAGCATTGAGGGACAATAGCCGTAGAAGCAGAAATCCCTGGACCGCAAGCGCTCCCGCATTTGTTCATAGGGGCGCAGGATAATGACGGTTTTACCGCGGCCTTGAATAGCGAGATAAGGAAGGTAGTCTGTATCGAGGCGCAATCCGGTGTGATCGAAGTCGTAACGCAGGTTCAGCGAAGGTCCCCAATCGACAACCCACCCTCTCCTGGGACGGAATCGATAATCGAGTTCCTGCATAGTCTCGCGAATGTCGACACGGTTTATGAAACCGGGCATGGAAACGAAGCCGGGAGAGATGTCGTTGTAAGTTGCGTCGTAGGTGAAGTGCAGGCCATCGTGATGGAGCTGAAGCTTCTCGGCGGGGCCAGCAAAGTGATTGTTGCTGGTGTTGCCGGCATTCCCGGAGCTGAACGGGTAGTAGTTGGCTTCGCAATTGTTAGGGGAGTAATTGGGATTAAAGAAATCGCCGAGGATCGTGCTGGAACTGGTGACGGCTTGACCGTCGAGGGTCCAGTTGGGGCTGAATTTCAGTCGTGTGTCGATGCCGCCGATGCGGTTGTACTCCCCTGTGGTAGGGCATTCCCAGTCGGTATAAAGCAGGCCGACGCTGGATTGGCGAAAGATGTCGCGGCTGACGCGAGCAATGGTGAAATACGAGCGCAGGTCGGAGAGTGGATAGTAGTCCGGAATAGCCAACCCCGGGCTGCGGTCGTCGGAGCTCATTACGCCTAGTGAGTAGGGGCCGTCTTTTCCGGTGAGGCGGACTCCAGCGGAGGGATCGCCAATGTTCCGGGTAAAAAATAGATCCATTGGAGTGCGGAAGAAATCTTCGTTTTCGAGAAAGAATGGGCGCTTCTCGGGAAAATAGACCGCGTAGCGCTGGTTCACCGTGATCTGTGGATCTTCGGATTCCACCTGGCTGAAGTCGGGATTCGCCGTGAGATCGAGAGTGAAGTGATCACGGAAGACGAACTTCGCGTCCATTCCAGGTTGACCCTGAACGGTAGCTTTTTGAAAATAGGGATTGGCGGGATCCCGCGTATCCAGGGCTCGAAATCCGCGGGTGGTGCCGTACGGCATGAGTTCAATATCGCGGCCGGGAGAAATACCTTCCAGGCCATAGAGCGTCGCGGCTTGCCCAAGCCGGCCTTCAATCCTGTAAGAGATGTGAGGCCAGAAAGAGTCTTCGGTCTTGCGAGTGATTCCGCGATAAAGGATGATGCCCCACTCCTGCTCATGCCCCGCAGGAAAGCGGAGGCTCTTGAAAGGGATCTGCATCAAGACTACGTATCCGCGGGAGGTAACTTTTCCCTTGGAATCCCAGACCGTATCGAAGGAAGTGTCGAAGTGACCTTGCGTCTGCTCGTCTCGCGAGGCTTCCGTCCAGATCGCGTCCCACTGCACGCCCAGTGGGGTGGTCTGAAAGGCGTAGGCGCGGCGGCGGTCGTGAAAGGTGTCGAGAATGACTTCGACTTGATCGTCGTCGAAAATATCTTCACGACGAGACATGCGGGCACGCACTCTTTTAGCATCATCGAAGCAGACGAAGGCTATGTAGATATTCTTCTGGTCGTATCCTAGGTAGGCGTCAGTGGGCTCAGTGACCGGCTCCCCATCATGCGGATTGCGTTGCGTGAAGCCGCTGATCCTGGTCATCTGCAGAGCGATGTCTCCACGCGGCTGCATGGTTAAGAAGTCGTCGAGGGACGGCGCACGTTCGAGGCGCGGAATCGTGATTCCGGGCGGAGCTACTTGCGGTCTGGGCGCGGGCTGGATGCCAGGGTCCTTGATGGCAGGCTCAGGCTCTTGCGCAGAGGGTGAGGGATACTGCGGCGAAGGTGGAGGCTGGTGCGCTGGTTGTTGCGCAGGTGCAGAAGACGGTGCATGCTGAGACGGCGGATTGGACGCCTGCGAACTGGTGGAGTCCGAGGATTGAGGCGGCAAAGCGGCGAGCGCTGGCACACGCGAGGCTGCCAGCATAATGATCAATACCGCCCGGGCAAAATGGCGGCTCATGGGATCCAAGACTCGACTCAGACGCACGACTTCCCGTTCCCCCGGCGACCGCTGTTTGCAGGAATTGAGCAAGATACACCATCCCCGGGATGGCGAAACAAAAAAGAGTGTTTTGTCGCGATAACCGGAAGTGGCGGGACTTAGAACTGAGTGAGGATGATGCCAGGTATTTCAGCGGGCGTGGGCATGCGGGTTGAGTGTACGTGTGAGGAGAATCCAGGCGGCGAGAGCGGCGCGTTTGTAGTCCTGGGTCCATGGAGGTCCGGTGAGACGGCCGAGCTCTTCTATTTTGCGCAAATGGCGATGAGTGTTGCGGCCAAACTCTGATCTCGCATGCTGATCGAGTTCGCTCTCGCGAAGTCCCGTGCAAGCCACGCCACTTCGATTGCAGGCCCGCTGAACAGCTTTGCGGAAGAATTCTCCTTCCGCGGTATGGATCAGGGGATGAGCACGCAGAATGTTCGCAAGCGGGGGCAAGGCACGCGCGGAAGCCAGTAACATGGCGGCAGCGACAAGATCGCAGCCATTTTTGCGGAGGGTCACGTGCGTTTCACGGATGGCTTTCAGGGCGAGATCTTGTGAGGAATCGGCACACTTCCGCAGGTGGATTTCGGCCTCGCGAAGAGAAAGACTTTCAGCGAAGTGGTAGGGCTGTTTTGTACCAATGACTGCGGGGTCAATGATCGTTATGCGTCTTCTCTCGATGAGCTCTGGGCTGGTAGACGAGCCGGAAATGACGACCAGTGCGCCCCATCCAGAATGCATGCGGAAGCCGGCGACTGCAGGTTTCATTTAGAACAGGGAAGCTTGTCGGCGGTTGGGAGTGATCCCGAAATGCTCGTAGGCCAGATGAGTTGCTACGCGGCCACGGGGAGTGCGGTTCAGGAAGCCGATCTGCATCAGGAATGGCTCATAAATTTCTTCGATAGCGTCGGGTTCTTCCGCCAGAACTGCTGCCAGGGTGTTCACGCCGACGGGTCCTCCTTGATATTTCTCGATGATGGTGAGGAGCAGGCGACGGTCGACCTCATCGAAGCCGTATTGATCCACTTCGAGCATCTGGAGTGATGCCTTAGCGGTAGGCTCGTCGATTTTGCCGGCGCCGCGCACCTGGGCGTAGTCGCGCACGCGGCGAAGCAGGCGGTTGGCGATTCTGGGGGTTCCCCGAGAACGGCTGGCGATTTCGCGGGCGCCTGGATCGTCGATCGCGACGCCGAGGATCTCCGCCGAGCGCTCGACGATCACCTGCAAATCCTCGGGAGTGTAAAACTCCAGCCGCAGCACAATTCCGAAGCGAGCGCGCAACGGAGCTGAAATCAGACCGGCGCGCGTGGTTGCTCCCACGAACGTAAACGGCTTCACTTCGAGCGTGTGCGTACGAGCCGAGGGACCCTGGCCGATGATGATGTCCAGCTTGTAATCCTCGAGCGCGGAATAAAGCAGTTCTTCCAAAACCGGCTGCAGCCGGTGGATCTCGTCGATGAACAGGACTTGCTTGTCTTGCAGGTTGGTAATGATTGCAGTCAAGTCGCCTTTGATCTGAAGCAATGGCGCGGCCGTAGGCTGAAAATGAACGCCCAACTCGTTGGCGATGATATTGGCCAGCGTGGTCTTGCCCAGGCCGGGAGGCCCGTAGAGCAAGACGTGGTCCATAGCCTCGCCGCGTGAGCGGGCCGCCTCAATCGCGACGGCCAGATTTTCCTTGACCTTCTTCTGTCCGATGAACTCGGACAGGCGCTGCGGGCGCAGCTTCAGTTCGAACGACGAGTCGTCACCCACCGGAGCCGCCGAAACCAGGCGCTCGCGATTCGGATCCACTTCGAGGTTGTTTTTGGCGCTGGCCACTGATCCGGATAGTAGAACGAAATGCGAAAGCGCGCAATTGCCGTTTCTTGAGGTGGGCCGCCGGCAAGGGGCAGTCCATTTCTTTCATGCTTGCCCGAATTCACCCAATCTTAACGATGCTGTTACCGGAGCTTAACAGATTGCCTTTAGCGTGTGTCCGTTGACTGCCGGGCTACCGGCGAGGCTTTCGGAGGCGGGATGCGGAAAGGTGAAGACCGTTCATTCCCAGAGATCGATTCGTTCTTACAAAAGTACAGGAGATCAACATGAGAAGAGTTTTTGCAGTTCTCTGCGCGTTTGCGGTGTTCACAGGTGGGTTGCTGGCTGAAGAGGATGAGCATTCCAAGGGCGTTCGCCATCTTGACCATGTTTTTGTCATCATGATGGAGAACCACCACATCAGCCAGGTCCTGGGAAATCCTAATGCGCCGTTCATCACGTCATATGCGGCAGCCGCCAATCTGGCCAACAACTATTTCGCCATCGGGCACCCAAGTTTGACTAATTACCTGGAGACAGTGGGCGGATCGAACTTCGGCGTGATCAACGACAATTCACCGGACTGGCACAATACGAACTGTGTCTCGAATATCGAATCGGGGATTCCGGCAGACGAATCGGCGACGACCGACACCTGCCCGATCGCGGGCAGCGGCATGGACGCCCCCACACCTGCCGTAGACACGACTAACGAGGGCACTCCGGAGGAGCCGATTCATAACGATCCGCTTCCGGCAGCGCCGGCTCAGGCAATCACCATCGCGGACCAACTGGTGCAAGCCGGGAAGAGCTGGAAGACGTACCAGGAGAATCTTCCTCCCTACGGCGCAGATGGAGTGAACAACAGCGATGGCCTCGTGTCGGACAAGAAAAACACACCATCAGAGCCAGGCATGCCGAAGCTCTATGCTGTGAAGCACAACCCGTTCGCATATTTCGCGAACATCCAGCAGGGCTCGAATCCAGCGCTGAGCCTGCGCAGGGCTGTGGATTTCCATCAACTCTATGCTGATCTGAGGAGCGGTCATGTGCCGAACTACTCGTACATCGTGCCCAACCAGTGCCATGACCAGCATGGACGAGGGTCGAGCGAGATGGGCACGGGATGCTCGGTCGACCAGAACGCCATTGCACAAGGGGATGCGGCCTTGAGCATTCTGATTCCGGCCATCAAGAGCTCACGAGCTTGGAAAGAGGGCAACAACGTAATCGTCACTGTTTGGGACGAGAATGATTTCAGCTCGCTGCCCAACCAGGTGATTGCCATCGTGGATACGAACTATTCGCCGGGCGGCAAGACGAGCGACGTCAAATACAATCACTTCTCACTGCTGAAGACGATCGAAGCCGGATTCGGGCTGGCGTACATCAATCATGCCGCGGATCAGAATGTAAAGTTGATGACGGATTTATTCGGCAAGTGATGACAGGCGGACAAGGCCGCTTGCAGCGGCCTTGCCTGAATCACTCCTGATTCGCGTCTGGAGATATTTCGATCGCACAGTCCTGAGTCAATGTGGGCTGTTGGTGTGGTCGGTTTCCAGCGGATTCCAGACAATTATTTTGCCCACACGGCGGGCATACGACGCGGTGAAAGTGAGTCAAAATCCCCACCCTCCCGCCAAAAGCGCGGGAAGGGTGGGGCATCCCTTCATTGGATTCATCGGAGTTACTGCTTGGGGTACCAGTCCAAAAGGCGGACTTCGATTCCAGTGCCTTGCAAGGCTTTTTGAAATACTGTGAGATCTGATCCTCGATAGTGATAGGGGAACACGATTTTTGGATGGAAAGCCTTTACCGCGTCAGCAGCTTCTTCGGGCGGCATGGTATAGGGCAGGTTCATGCAGACGAAGGCCACGTCGATATTTTTGAGGGCGCGCATTTCTGGCACGCCTTCGGTGTCTCCTGAGAAATAAAATCGTTTGCCGCCATAAGTGAGGACGTAACCGTTGCCGCGTCCTTTGTCGTGGAAGAGCTTGCCGGGAGCGGGACCGCGTTTCACGTTGTAAGCAGGAATTGCCTGGATGGTCCAGGCTTGCCAGGTTTTGGTTTCGCCGTTGGCGACGGGCTTGGCCGCGTTGACGGTCTGAGCAACTGCGGGGGAAGAGATGATTTCCGTATCGGCCTTGCTGATTTGTTTAATGGAGTCGGGATCCATGTGGTCGCCGTGGATGTCGGTGATCAGGATCAGGTCGGCCTTCGGTAGCGCATCGAACTTCACGGGCTTGGCGGGATCGAGGTAGATCGTTTTCCCGGCCGCCTCAATCAGAGTGCTGGCGTGGTTCAGGGGAGTAATCTTGACCTCCCCGGCGGAGGTCGGGAAGGCTTGAGTTTGAGCGGCAGAGTGTGTAACCGAAGAAGCGGCAAACAGAAATGCGAGCGAAGTGAGGGCTGGGAGAATTAGTTTCATGGTGACCTCGCCTTAGTGGTTGATCTCTGGTTGGAATCCTGTGAGTACTATACGGGATGCAGAATTTGGGGGGCGGTTGAGCTGCCACGTAAATGTGGCGCAATGCCCTATGCCATCG
>JBKOUZ010000159.1:0-10275 GCA_046723715.1 Acidobacteriota bacterium
CGGGAAATCTGCCTGTCCGGTTCGATGAGCGGGAACAGGAAACAGAGTCATGTCAAACCGGATTGAGGGGACGAGGCGAAAGCTGAGTCACATGCCCACCGGGAGGCTAAAGCCACTGCGCCTGTTCTCGACTCTACTCCCGTAGTTTGAAGTTGCCGTTACGCATCCGTATACTTACTGCCCGCAATGAAGGTAATCGTAATCATTCCCGCTGCCGGACTGGGGACGCGTATGGCTCCCGTTCCCAGTGGCAAGAGTGCAAAGGGCAAGAACCCGCACTCTTCCAAGCAGTTTACGGAGTTGGCCGGAACTCCCATTCTGATTCATACCTTGCGGAAGTTTGTCGCCGTCGATCCGGTGAGTGAAATCTGGGTAGCCCTTCGTGAAAATGAAATTGAGGGCTTTCGGCAAAGGCTTCAGGCTGAAGCTCAAGATGTACTCAACAAGAAAGTTGAGTTCGTGGGCGGGGGCGAGCACCGTCAGCAATCCGTGGAGCACGCGTTGAATGCTATTTCCGCCGGGCCGGATGACATCGTACTGGTGCATGATGCGGTGCGACCGCTAGTCTCCACCGAAATCATCGTTGAGGTGATCGAGGCGGCAAAAAAGTATGGAGCTGCCATCGCCGGACTTCCTGCCGTAGACACCGTCAAGCAGGTGGAACGCACCGCGAAAGGTGCCATTATCAAGGCCACAATCCCGCGAGCCAGCGTGGTGTTGGCGCAGACTCCGCAGGGTTTTCGTTACAGTGTGATCAAGAAAGTTTTTGATGAGGCGGTTGCCGACGGCTTCATGGGCACCGACGAAGCGTCTTTGGCCGAGCGCTCCGGACATGACGTGTGGGTAGTCATGGGATCGCCCCGCAACATCAAGATCACAAGTCCGGGGGACATGGATTTGGCCGAGTTCTATTTGGGGAATTAGCCACGGATCTTAAGGGATTCGCACGGATAGCCTTTTCGACGACGCAGACTGATCGTATATGGAAGCAGCACTTGGGAATCTGAAATATTCCGAGGTGACCGAAAAGAACCATTGGGGTGGCCTTTGATGTTTACAACGAACTGGGCTTCGTCTTCCGGGAACCAACCTGCTTGGCCGCTATGACGGTGGCCTTTCAAGATTGCAGACTGGAGGTTGCCCGTCAGGTTTCTATTCCCATGTGGTTTCGGGGCAAGAAGATGGGTCGGTACTTTGCGGACATTGTAGAAGAGCGAAAAGTGCTGCTCGAACTGAAAGCGGGACGCTGGCTCGAACCGGCTCACGCAGCTCAATTGCTGCATTATCTCCAGGGCACGGAGGTCGAAATAGGTCTGCTCCTCAACTTTGCCTTCCGTCCGCAATTCCGTCGCTTGATACTCGACAACGAAGGAAAAAAGATCCGTGGAAATCCGTCCGAATCTGTGGCCGAGGTTTCTGCATGAAAATCGGCTATGGATTCGACTCCCACGAATTCCGAGCGGGGATTCCTCTAAAAATAGGAGGTATAGAGCTTCCTCATGACAAAGGACTCGGCGGGCATTCGGACGGCGATGTGCTCTTGCACGCCATTACCGACGCGCTGCTCGGAGCAATCGCGGCGCCGGATATCGGAGCGCTATTTCCTCCCTCGGATCCGAAGTGGAGGGGGGCCGATTCGGCTGTGTTCTTGCGCGAAGCACTGGAACGCGTGGCTCGCTTGGGATATCGAGTTTCGAATATGGATTCAAGTTTGATCTTGGCTGCTCCGAAGATTGGTCCCCATGCGGCTGACATTCGCGAGCGTGTGGCGGAGTTGTTGGGGATCGAGCGTGGTTGCGTGGGGTTGAAGGCCAAGACGCCTGAGGGACTCAATCACGACAATGCCGCCATAGCGCACGTGGTGGTGCTGCTCGAGCCAACTTCACTTTCAAGGAAAATCCGCGTTTCTCCCAACAGTCGGGTGAAGTCGGGGGGCCGCACTAGCAACAAGGCCGGTTCAATCAAAGACAAGAAGAGATGAAAAGCTTGGGGCTAGTGTCCATTCAACGATTCGTCGAGCAGCTTCGAAGAATGGAGGACGCAATGTTTGGCGAGACGGAGCCTTTGCGGATCTTCCTGCAGAGAAATCCCGTGGATGCGGAATCACTTGCTCCATATCTGAACTGGGACCGGCAGCATTACACTCGCAATCTGATTGACCGCACGCGGCTGTATGAACTGATGGCCATCTGCTGGGAAGTCGGCCAGGCTAGCTCAGTGCATAATCATCGCGACCAGAACTGCTGGATGGCGGTGCCGGTTGGGCGGCTGCGGGTAGAAAATTTTCATCTGGTGCGTCAGGATTTGCAGGGCGGGCTTTGTCAACTGGAGCCCCTGAATACGGTTGAAATGACTCTGGAAGAACCTTGCGCGGTGAACCCGGCGGACCCGGTGCACCGGGTAGTGAATCCGCGGGAATACGGCCAGCGCGCGGTCAGCCTTCACATCTATTCGCGGCCGTTCGATAGTTGCGTTGTGTACTCTCCCGAACACGGCACATGCGGCGAAATCAAGCTGCACTTCAACACAGAATACGGCAAACCTAAGTAACTGCCATATCCTTTCGGCATCTGGCGGGACTCCCGCGTTTCCCTAAGACTCTATTTTTAGGCAAATGAGGAGTTGGCATGAGAAGTACGTTCGGGCTGCTGGTAGTGCTTTCTGTGATCGTCGCGGGTGGGGTTTTCGCTTTTAATCGCATGCGGCAAGTTCCCCTGGTTGCTCCGGCAATACCTCCAAAAACTACTGACAGTGCGCCAACTTTTGCCGAAGCAAAACAGGCGGCACAGGCGGTGAAGATGGCTGGTCCCTTGGCGGATTACATGGCCACACAAGACTCTTCTGCGGGTGCGAAAGGCGCAGAGCAGGTCGAGACTGTCACCTGGATCCCCACAGCCAGCGATCACGTGGGCGGCTCGGTTGTGGGGAGCACGATTCCGATTTTGCATAAGACGTTTGGCGTGCGCTCTGCCGTGCAAGTGGCTTTCGAAGTGCCGGCACACGCTGCGAGTCCGCGTTTGCGAGGCAGCTATCAATGCTCGGCGAAGCCGGCAGGCACTGAGTGGGATGCGGCCGTCGAGTTCCTGGTATTGAACGAGCAGCAGTACTCCCAGTTCATGAACCGGCATAGCGGCGACGCGACATTTGCTAACGAGGATGCGCCTGTGGGGGAGGTGAATGCGAGCCTTCCACCGACCATGAATCAAGGCCAAAAATATCATCTGATTTTCCGCAACAACACTCGCGGGGATGGTAAGAAGTTCGTCCACGCCAATTTTCGGATGGAGTTCTAGTGCAGTTCTTGCTGCTAAACTAGAACGGTTGTCTCCTCGCTCCAAAGCATCGATTGCAAAGGCGCCGATCCCGGCCCCGGGCAAGAAAGACGTTGCAGGCAACGTCTCCACAGCTCCGGGTAAGAGCACGCCTTCGGCCTCTGTGGGCACTTGCCTCGATGACGGCTCCGGCTCACAGGGGCGCATTTTCTTGATCGATACCATGTCGTTCATCTTCCGCGCCTATCATGCGATGGCGCGGCAGAGGCCCATGTCCACCCGGACGGGGTTGCCCACGGCCGCGATTTACGTCTTTGTGAACATGCTGCGCAAGCTGCGCGACGACTTTTCACCGCAGTATCTGGCTGCCGTGTTTGACGTTGCGGGGCGAACGTTTCGTGACGAGCAGGCCGACAGCATCACCTCCATACGGAAATTCGACATTAAGACTCAGACCTTCACAGAAATCGAATACAAGGGATACAAGGCCAATCGCAAGGAAATGCCGGAAGATCTCGCGCAACAAGTTCCGTATATACGGCGAGCCCTGGAGGCTTATCGCATTCCGATGCTGGGCGTGACTCGCTTCGAGGCAGATGACGTGATTGGAACGCTAGCTCGCAAAGCGGCGGACGCGGGACGTCCCGTGTACATCGTGTCTAGTGACAAGGACATGATGCAACTGGTGAACGATAAAGTGCACATCCTGAATCCACCGAAAGATAACTTGATCTGTGACGCAGCAAAGGTGGAAGAGATTCTCGGTGTGCCGCCGGAGCGCGTGGTTGATGTGATGGCGCTGCGTGGCGATTCCATCGACAACATCCCGGGAGCTCCGGGGATCGGCGACAAAGGTTCGGTGGAGATTATTAAGAGGTTTGGCTCGGTCGAGGCGGCCCTGGAACGCGCGGCAGAGGTCGAGCGGAAGAGCTATCGGGAGTCGCTGCAAAACAATCGTGACACGATCCTGTTCAGCAAGAGCATGGCAACCATCGACACTAATGTGCCAGTGGAGCTTGATGTCGCTTCGATGCGGGCGGGTGAGCCGGATATGGACGCGCTGCGGGCGCTGTTTACGGAGCTCGAATTTACGTCGCTGCTCAAGGAATTGCTGCCGGTCGTGGAGGTCAGCGAGACTGACTACCGCGAGGCAAGCTCGGCTGCGGATGTCAGCGCTGTGGTCAAGCCGACTTCCGCGAATGGCGTGCTGGCTATTGCGGTGGAGCATGAGGAATCGGCATTCGCCGCCCAGGAAGCAACTGAGGAAGAGGGAAAGCAGGAGGAGCAGCTTTCTTTTCTGGGGGGCGCGATGAACGCTCCGCCGGCGCAGGTTCCGCGCAGGATGGCCATCTCGGGTGTAGCGGGTGCAGCACTTGTCGTGAAGCTTGATTCAGGCGATGCAGGCGTGAAGCTGTGCGAGATCCTGGCTGATGACACCGTCGCGAAGGCCATTCACGACTACAAGGCTGCACAGCATGCGCTGGCTCCCCTCGGGATTAGCGTGGCGGGGGTGCGCCACGATCCAATGCTGTACTCGTACTTGCTGGATCCGACGTACTCATCGCACGCGTTGGGGGAAGTGGCGCTGCGGCGATTCAATTTGAAGCTGGCGGGAGATCTGGCGGAGTCGGCCGACATCGCCGGCCGTTTGGCGGCAGCGTTACGCAGTGAGGTTCAACAAGCTGGGCTGTCGAAGATCTATGAAGAGATTGATCTCCCTCTGGTTTCCGTTCTGGCTCGCATGGAGCAGGCGGGAGTGAAGATTGACACGGCGGCGCTGGCGAAGATGTCGGTCGAGCTTGAGCGCGAGATCGAAACGAAAGAGAGGGAAATTCACGAAGTTGCCGGGATGGAGTTCAACGTCGGGTCTCCAAAGCAGCTTGGAGATGTGCTGTTCAATCGCATGAATCTGCCGAAGCCGGTTAAATACGGCAAGGGGCGCATGATCTCAACGGCGGTGGATGTACTGGAGGAACTGGCGCAGAGCTTTCCCATCGCGAGCATGGTACTCGACTACCGGCAGCTTACAAAGTTGAAATCGACGTACGTCGATGCACTTCCTGCGTTGATCAGTCCCGCGAGCGGGCGGCTTCATACAACGTTCGGGCAGACGGGAACGGCCACGGGGCGGCTTTCTTCGGCGAATCCGAACTTGCAGAATATTCCGATCCGTACCGAGTTAGGACGCGGGATTCGGGCCGCGTTTATTGCCGAGCCGGGTCATGTATTGCTGACTGCGGATTACTCGCAAATCGAGTTGCGGCTTCTGGCGCATTTTTCCGGAGATTCGCTGCTGGTCCAAGCTTACAGGCGAGGAGATGACATCCATACTTTGACGGCATCGCAAGTGTTTGGCGTTCCGCCGCTGATGGTAACGGCAGACCACCGGCGGCAGGCCAAAGTTGTGAACTTCGGCATTGTGTATGGACTTTCGCCTTTTGGGCTCTCGCAAAACTTGGGAATCGAGCCAAGGGAGGCCAAGCAGTTCATTGACGCGTACTTTGAGAAATATAACGGGGTGCGGCGATTCATTGATAAGACGTTGGAGGAGGCTCGCCGCGAGATGAAGGTAAAGACTCTGTTTGGACGGGTGAGGCCAATGCCTGACATCAATAGCAAGAACTCGAACCAGCGCGGCTTCGCGGAACGGACGGCGGTGAATACACCGCTGCAGGGAACCGCGGCGGATCTGATCAAGATTGCAATGATTCGGATCGATGCGGCAGTGCGAGAGCGCGGGCTTAAATCGCGAATGACCTTGCAGGTACATGATGAGTTGGTGTTCGAGGTGCCGGAAGACGAAATTGGTCTTATGAAGTCGCTGGTTCGCGAGCATATGGAGCAGGTGCATCCACTCGAAGTGCCCTTGCTGGTGGAGATGGGAGTAGGGGCGAACTGGAGGGATTTGGACTAAAGCACTACCGGGCTTTCGTCCCGCCGCTTGCTTCGCTTCCCGCCACAACCGAGGCGGCTCTCCCTACGTGGTTGGTGTAGAATCTGAAAGAACCCCTCCGCTGGAGTTGGCACTGCGGCGGAATCCATCCAAGTCGGGACGTGGCTCAGCCTGGTAGAGCACTCGCTTGGGGTGCGAGGGGTCGGCAGTTCAAATCTGCCCGTCCCGACCAATAAAATAGTGGTTTCTTTTCAGAAGGCGCAAAATCCCATCTGTTCAGTTTGAACGGACTGCCAGAGCCCCGTTCATCATTCGCTGAAACGCAAAGTCCGACCTCTCACTTGACCAGTGTCAGACCTGCTGGGCCCGTTCCCGCACTGACCGGCAGGCCGACCGGGGTCAAAGCTCCGGTATCTGAATCGATTGCAGAGTGCGTCACGTTATCTGAGCCCTGGTTAGCCACATAGGCGAACCGGCCCGAACCGTCCAACGTTAGCGCCACGGGATTGGTGCCCGCGGATACGGTGGAGCGCGGCGTCAACGCACCGCTAGCCGAATCGACGGTGAATACAGAGACACTGCCCGCAATCGCATTGGTCACGTACGCGAATCGGCCCTGCGAGTTTATGGTGATGGAGGTTGGGCCCTCGCCGCTGGTCACCCGTGGTGTCAGCCTCGTCAACGCTCCGCTGACCTGATCCACCGAGAAGCTAGTGATCTCACTTGAGGCCAGGCTGGCCACGTAGGCGAATTTTCCAGACGGGTGCATGCCGATCGCAGACGGACTCAAGCCAACTGGAGTTGCGCCGAGCAGTCCCAGGGCTCCGGAGTTGTCGACGCGATAAACCGTTACATCGCCGGAATTGAAATTGGCAAGATAGGCGAAACGGCCGGAGGGATGGAAACGTAGCTCGACCGGAGCCGCGTCTGTTGCAACGGTGCCGATGAGAGGAGTGAGCGCGCCGGTGCTAGGACTGATGGAGAAGCCAGTGATGTTGCTGGATTGCTGGTTCACTGCATAGAGAATATTCCCTGTCGGCCCCACGACGATGAACCGTGGGCCGCTGCCCGCAGGGACGGGCGAACCCACCATCGATAAATGACCGGTCTTCGCGTCAATGGCGAATACGGAGATGTCATTGGAAGCGACATTCCCGACGTAGGCAAAACGCCCGGCGCCATCCAGCGCCATGACCTTGGAATTCACGCCGCCTGTAGGCACCATCTCTTTGGGTTTCAGTTCGCCTGTTTGAGGATTAACCGCATAAATGGAGATGCTGTTCGAAATCGAATTGGCCACCAATGCTAACTGCGGTGCGATCGCGGGTGGCATGGAAGGAGGATTGACGTAGCCGCCACAACCCACGAAAAGAATGGGCGCAATCAAAATCAGAACAGAGTGTGCAATCTTTTTTGAAGACATGCCAGTCCTTCTGGTCGGAATTAGGGCCCAAGGGTGCCGCTATTCCTGATCGGGTTTCGTTCCTGGAAATAGCTCCGGTCTGATTGGATTCGCAATTGGCGGGTTAGTTTCTGGAGTGGCAGTCAACTGTATGTCAATTTCTTGTCACGAACTGTACCTGGAATCACCGGTTGAACCAATAAAGCAGAATTCCATATCCCACGCCGGCGGGATCTGTCGTGCGTGCACTCTGGAAGGCCATAAAGTGGCCGTCGCTTGAGATCACCGGGTTGGATGCCTTTCCGCCTTCGTAGTCGTTGAAGTGCGTTAGCCGCGTGAAGTCTTTTCCGCTTCCATCAAGCCTGAGCTTCCAGATATCAATATTCCCCGATCCTCGCTGCCCACCAAGTTGTTCGCACTGGCGATCCGCCTCAACCGCTGTGTGGACGCCGTCAGGAAAGATTCCTTCCACCTCATTGTAGGTGCCAGGAGCTTTCGAAAAGTTCGTGACTTTACCTGTCTGCAAGTCGATGCCCATCACCGATGCGCGTCCTTCGGGCTCGTAGCACGTGAAAGTCATCTTGCGGTCGTTGTCGTAAAAATCCTGGGCTTCGATTGTGCAGCTTCGGTCTTTGCTTTCGTAAACCGTTTTCTTATTGATCAGCTTCGGTGAGGCGGAGAGGTCGAGGTCTGCCACGATCAGGCGAGAAGCTTCGGGCGCGAGGTCCGGGCTTTGCGCGGCAGTCTGCGAGAACGCGATTTTCAGCGTCTTCTTGGAAACTGCCGCGCCTTCGCTCATTTTTTGATCGAGTGTTACCGGTTTGGATCCGCGTTCTTTGCTGAGATACCAAAGCTCATTATCGCGTGTACGGCTAATATGGGTATTTTCAAAGTGGTCAGGGCCGATGAGGATGTAGTCTCCCGTGACCAGGTGCATCACCCGCAGATAAGCCGCTGCCGGCACGTTGCAGGTGAGGCATTGAATGGCCCGGGATTTGAGGTCAATCACCATGGCGTCTCCGAAGCTCTTTGCCATGAACGCAACGCGCTGGTTATCGGGAGAGATATCAGCGCGCTCTCCAAAATGGGTGAGAACTTCGACGTTTGAAGGTAAGTGTTGGAGTGGATCCTCTGGCGATCGTTGGCCCAGAGGTAGCATCAAGCAAGAAGACAGGATGACGAGAAAGGTTCGCACCGGGAAATCGTATCATCCACGCACAAAGGGTGTTGCGGTGGCACAGCACATTACGACACTCAAGCTGCGACGGAAACATCGCTCGGATTCAGCCGTCTCTCGCTTTTATCTGAGTTCAGCAGCGGCCACCCGCGACGGAGAACGTATTCTAGCCATGCTCCAGCAAACTGCGACGTGAGCACGGCAGCTAGGACAAGGGTTGTGTAGAACGTCGCATTGATGATTCCGGCATCGAAGGCGACGCTCGCTAACACAATGCCCGGCCCACCGCGAGCATTGGTCGTAAATGCCAGGTTGAGCAGATCGAGTCCATGGAACCCCGCCAACCGGCCCGCAAGTGCCACAGACAACAGCTTGATTACGCATGTACCGGCCAGGAACAGAAGCAACATCTGCCATGAGAAAGCTCGAACCAGGTCGAGCTTCATCCCGACGATCGCGAAATAGATCGGGATAAAGAAAGCGAACGACACTTTACTTATGGCATCCAAGGCTTCCGCGAACAGGCGGCGCTTCTTGTGCACCACGGCAAATCCGGCAAGGAATGCTGCAAATACAAGGTTCACTCCCAGGGCGCCGGCAATCACGCAATATCCCAGCAACACGGCTAACGAATATGTGATGGGTGCGTGCAGAGCCAATACATTCAATCTGGATTTATTAATTCGTTTCACCGCTCTGGGCAGCAGCGTGAGACCGAGGGCGAAAAATCCTATGGTTGCTGCCAGGTGGTATGCAATATAGCGGGGCTGCAAGGCGGCGGTTCCTGCCAGAGCGGTAGCGACAGCCAAAGCAGCCCATAGCACGATGTCCTCAAGGACAGCCACGCCGAGCACCAGGCGAGCAAACCGAGTGTGCAGGATTTTGAGATCGGCGAAGATCTTTGAGATCACGGGCACGGAAGTGACAGCCACCCCGACCGCCAGAATGATGACTAACGAAGCTTTGTTCCCCCTGGGTCCGGAAAGCGCAGGACCAGCCATCATGGGGCCGAGCACCAGGCCGACTAAAAACGGAATACCTGTCCCGACAACTGTCAACCAGCCTACTTCTCGACGCTCCTCACGGGTGAACAACTGCTTGGTCTCGGTGCCCGATAGAAACATGAGCAGCAGTAGTCCCATCCAATACACAAATTCGAGAATGGGCGCATGGTGCCTGGACAATGCAGGGAATGAGTATGAGCCGAATTGCAAGCGCCCGAGCAATGCCGGTCCCAGGACAATCCCGGCGAAGATTTCGCCTACGACTTTTGGTTGGCGAAGCTTAGTGAACAAGTATCCCAATAACTGGGCAAGAGCAACGAGGAGTAAT
The DNA here is from genome assembly GCA_046723715.1 of Acidobacteriota bacterium. GTDB lineage: Bacteria > Acidobacteriota > Terriglobia > Terriglobales > Acidobacteriaceae > Sulfotelmatobacter. The sequence goes on from JBKOUZ010000159.1 coordinate 10,077, forward strand.
AACAGGAAAAGGGCGCTGGTGAGGTCGGAATTCGACACCGAGAATTGATGCCGCAACACCGCTCTCTGTTGTGTCCTAAACTCAGCCTTCCATCTCGCTAGCGATCTGGTACATGGCCATTACACTGTTCCAGTTTCGCGCGGTTCCGGTGACCTTAAACAACTTTTCTACCTTCGACCACGGCAGTTTTGATCTTCCC
>JBKOUZ010000226.1:0-6202 GCA_046723715.1 Acidobacteriota bacterium
CGTTCCCACGCTGAACGTTTACTACACCGACTGGGCTCCGGCGGATACGCCGGACGGGCAGCGGGATCGATTGCGCGCCTCGGCACACGAGCTGTCATTCAAGAAAGCCCTGAAAGCCGGCGTGAAGATAATCTACGGGACTGACATGGGCGGCATTCCGTGGACGGAGCCTGTCGCCCAGGACTTCTCTCGCATGGTGGAATTCGGAATGCAACCGATGGACGCCATCCAGAGCGCAACCTCGCGCGCTGCCGTGATGCTCGGTATGGAAGGAAAGATCGGCGTCATAGCGCCGGGCGCATTCGCGGACGTGATCGCGATCAACGGCGATCCTCTGCGGGACATCAAGCTGCTGGAAAGTGTCGACTTTGTCATGAAGGATGGGCAGGTGTTCCACTCGAAGTAGGTTCCAGCAACCGCCTCCATTTCAACCCGCGGGTCAGGAACGGGACCTCGAATCAGATCACAACTGCTCGACCACTTTCCGCATCATTTTGTTGTCGAAATAGGCAATCAGAGTTCGTAACAAGGAGTCGCGACCATGACGAGGAAATTGGCAATTTATGCGTGCATGCTGCTGTTCGGGCTGATCTGCACGATGCAAGCCTCAGAGGTTCGAATGATCGCCGATCCGAGCGTTCCAGCGGCAACCGGTAAGGCACACGTGGATAAGGACAAGAATGGGAACCTTCGGCTCAAACTGGAGGTGGACCATCTGGCCAAGCCCGGCGCTCTCACTCCGGCGCGACAAAGCTATGTCGTGTGGGTACAGCCTCGAGGTAAGGAAGCTCAGAACCAGGGAATACTCAAAGTAAAAGACAACCTGGAAGGCAGCTTCGAAAATACCGTCCCGAATGCGGATTTCGAGGTCTTTGTCACTGCGGAAGACAATCCCTCTGCCCAGATGCCCTCAGGTCCAAAGCTGCTGCGCGCTGAAGTTCAGCCGTAAATCCTGGTGCGCTTGATTTCGGCATCTCGAAAAAGCGGAGGACTGTTGCGGCACCCAGACGACCGACAACTTGTCATCCTCAGGCGCCGTCCCTTGGCGCCGAAGGGTCTATGTAACCTGCTGGCAGCATCATGCCGCCGGCCACTCCTTTATCCTTCTACCCGCAAAGCACGCGGTTGTCAGGATGACAAAGCTCTGTGCGATTGCAGTAGCTGTTATGGGGGTCAGCTCGCAGGAAATCCCTTTCGTCCAAATCACGACTGCAAGAAAGCGGTGAGAGCCGGCCTCGTCAGCCAAAGCTGAGACTTACCTGTCACGTGCTGCCGATTATTCAGAATCTCGGAAATTTCTTGACAAGCTTTCCCCTGTGAGCATAATGCCTCAATCCCGCTAAAGCGATCTGGCCTCGCTGGCCCGGAGGAGGTTTTATGAGCGTCCTGGAACTTTGTGACCGGGAAATTGCTGCGGTCCCCATGGAAGCTAGCGTGGCTGACGCCATTCACAAAATGCTTGACTATCACGTGGGGGCTGTCGCAATTGTGGACAGCGAGTACCGTGTCGCCGGCATCTTCACCGAGCGTGATGTGCTGCGCAAGATGTCTCTCACGCGCCTCGACCCGCAAAGCACATCCATTCGTGATCTCATGACCACGCCAGTGGAAATGGCGACGCGCGAAACGGGAGCGGGCGAAGCGCTCAGCATCATGCTGGAGCGCCACTTCCGGCATCTGCCGGTCGCTGATGACCACGGCAAGCTTCTGGGGATGCTCTCCATTCGCAACTTGCTGGAGCGCCGTGTCGACGAACTCAGCCGCGAACTGGATTCCCTGGAGCAATACGTCTCAAACGACGGCCCGGGAGGCTAAGCTATTTCTCCCCTTAAATGCACGAGCCAAACTGCCTGCACCGGACGACCGCTGCCGTGCGAATCGCGACATCGGTCTTCTTCCTACTTTTCGGCGAGTACAAGGTAGCCGGACCGGGATTCGCCCACGGCGGCTTTCAAAATTACCTGGGTGAGTACATTGGGGGCACGGCAGTAAGTTTCTACCGCCCATTCTTGTCTCATATCGTGCTGCCTCATGCTGTGATTTTTGGTTATGCGGTCGGAGTCATCGAACTGTTGGTCGGAATCTCTCTGCTCCTCGGATTGTGGGTCCGCCCCGCGTGCGTTCTTGGCATTGTATTTCTGCTGAATCTCACGCTCGCCACATGGTGGGACGCGGGCCATGGCGTACCCATCTGGCGCTACTTCGGAGCACGCCTCGACACCTTGCCTTTGCTTCTGCTGCTCGTGATCTTTTTTGCCGCGGACGCGGGACAGACTTGGGGCTTGGACGGACTGCGCCTGCGTCGTGCATAATCTCCGCTCGCTGCTTCTATGTGTCCTACAGTTGCCAAGAAAGAAGGACTGCATGCGCCTGAAGATCGTCTGTTTCGTCTCGCTATTCGTGCTGTTGATGCTAATGCCAAGCGCGATCGCTCAGAAGTCTCGTCCGGTCGCGATTCATGCTGGCCATGTGCTCGAGGTCAAATCAGGGAAGATGTTGAGCGATCAGACGCTGCTGGTCGAAGACGGCAAAATCGTCAGCATCAGTTCCGCAGCAGACGCCAAGCTGCCATCGGATGCTGTACGCATCGATCTGCCCAGTGCGACCGTGCTGCCCGGCTTCATCGATGCGCACACGCATTTAACCATGGACCCGAAATTCGGATATGAAACTCTTGCACTTTCCACATCGCGCCAGGCATTGATCGGGGCCAGGAACGCGCGCCTTACCCTGCTTGCTGGATTCACAACCGTGCGAAACGTCGGGGCAAAGGACTTCACCGACGTGGCCCTTCGCGATGCTATTGATGCGGGGGACGTTCCGGGTCCGCGCATGCTGGTCAGCGGACCGCCTCTCAGCATCACCGGCGGGCATTGCGACAACAACATGCTGCCTTTCGAATATCACGCGACCAACGACGGCGTAGCTGATGGGCTCGCCGCCGTCCAGCACAAGGTGCGCGAGAACATTAAGTACGGCGCCGACCTGATCAAAGTCTGCGCCACGGGAGGGGTGCTCTCTCTCGGGGATAATCCCCAGCATTCGCAATACACCCTGGAAGAGATGAAAGCGATTGTGGCTGACGCCCACAGGCTGGGCCGCAGAGTCGCGGCTCATGCGCACGGCGCGGAAGGCATTCGCTGGGCCGTCGAAGCCGGGGTGGATTCCATCGAGCACGGCTCTTACATCGACGATTCCGGTATCGCCGCCATGAAAGAGCACAACACCTATCTTGTGCCTACGCTCTATCTCGGCGACTGGATGATCGACAACGCTGGCTTGACGCATCTGCCTCCGCCCCTGCTGGCGAAAGCCCGAGGAGTCATTCCCGCAGCCCGCAAAAACATCGCTCGTGCTCTTGCAGCTGGAGTGAAGGTTGCGCTCGGCACCGATGCCGCGGTGTATCCCCACGGCCTCAACGCGCATGAATTCGAAGTCATGGTGAGACTGGGCTTGACGCCGCTGCAATCGATTCAGGCCGGAACCCTGAACGCTGCAGATTTGCTGGGCTGGTCAGGCAAAGTCGGAACGCTTGAGCCTGGCGCGTGGGCGGATATCGTCGCCACCGATGGCGATCCGCTGAAGGACATCACGGCGCTCCAGCGACTCAAATTCGTGATGAAGGGTGGCGAGGTGGTCAAGAACGAGTACACAAAGTAGTTCGTTGCAGGGGTATGGTGCTGCACTCGTGGCTCACTAAATGAGTGGGATTGGAAGCCGTATCACCCTCTTTTCGTGAGGGCGGCGCGAATTCGCTCGCCCACGATGGCATCTTCGCCAGGCTGTAGCATCCAGACTCCAACCACCAATGTGTTTGCGTCCGCCGGAATGCCCTGGTTGGGCTTTTGCCCGGTGTTCGGATTCAGTTCAATCGAAGGCGTACCTGTGCGCAACGTGTGAACGATCTGGTCAGTTGTGACCCCTGTGACCGCCGGGTCGAAGCGTATCAGCAGATGAGGAACATGGTTCGCGATCCTGGGGACCACCGTCTCCGTCCTGACCGAAGGGATGCCCTTCAGGGCCGCTGCGATTAAATCGACGCGCTTCTGATAGTCGCCCTGCATCGACTCTTCCGTATGCGAGAGAACCCAGTCGACCGCCGCAACCATGCCGACAATCTGTTCCTTCGCCACCTTCATGCCGCGGCCGATTCCGTCCCCCGGATTATTGTTCGCATGCGCCAGATCGGTAAGGACCTTCCGTCCAAGCAGCAATCCCGCGTTTTGCGGACCACGCATTCCCTTTCCGCCGGAGAATGCTACCAGATCGAAACCCATGCCGGTGTACTTCCATAAATTGGAGATCGGCGGCATGTCCGCTGCAGCATCCAGATGGCACGGAATTTTGTACTCGTGCGCCACTCTCAGCCACTCTTCGCGGCCAATCTGTGCGCTTCCAGCAATCCCATCCTCGTCCTCCGCCGCATTGAAGAAATTTGTCATCACGGCGTTGCCTCTATCGCATGCGCGCTTGTAGTCGTCGAGGGTGACCACCTCGGTCACCCGCGCACCGCACAGATACATGGCGCGGTCATATTCATAACGATGCGCCTGCTGCACGATGACCTGGTTCTTCTTGCCGTCGATCCCTTGAGGCATGTCCACAACATTGATGTTGTTTGCGTACTGCAGGCAGGCAGCCGTGGCCAAACTGATAGCTCCCGAGGCTCCCGAAGTCACAACCGCTCCCTCACACTTAAGGCGACGCGCAATGTACTCACCTGCCTTCTGCTGCAGATCGTGCAAGCGCACTGGATGAAGCGCCGCCTTCTGCACCGCCGCCAGAACCTCCGGAGGCATGCAGGCAGCCGTCAGCGTTGTATAGGTACCGGCGGCGTTAATGATCGTCGGGACCCCAAGCTTCGCATAGTAATCCTCACCATCCGAAGATGCCGCTGACGACGAAGTCGCCGGCCCCGAAAGGGATTTGGCCGAGATAACCAGTGGCGCCATGCCTAGCGCACCCGCCAGCGAGCCGGCCCACCGAAAAAAGCCCCGACGCGAAAGAAAGCTTTGTTGCGATTCAGTCGACCCTGACATGAGGCTACTCCGTAGATTCAGAAAATTCCCAGAAGCTTGTTGAACAGTGTATATCGCGCAATTTTAGTCTTTCGTCGATGCTCTCGATATGTGTCAACTGTCTTACCTGTTGCGAAATCGCGATTTCACCCTCAAAATTTCTGGGTGTTACATCTTGAGCACCATCGCCTGTTAGTGACACTTGAATTCTGGTTGTCCGTGATTCAAACGCTTTTCCCGGGGGCCAGCGCTTTGAACGCGAAGAGTTCCTCGCCCAGTGCCAAGCGAATTGTCTGAACATCCTGAAAACCTGCATTGTGCAGCTGGCCGACGAGTTCGTGCTTGCCGGGCAGTCTCCCGCCAGTCAATGTTGCAGCACCCCAGAGATTGAGAACTTCCACCCCAAGGCTTCCTCCCTGGCAACATGTGATCAGCAATAAAAAACCGCCCGGCTTGCCGAACTGCCTGATATGTCGCAGCAGCGAGACTCGGCTCTCAACTGGGAAATAGTAGATATTGTTGTAAAGCGTCGCGATGTTGAAATACTGATCGGGAGACTTCAACCGGATATCACCTGCTTCGATTCTCACTCGGTCTTCGAGACCCCATTCGGAAATGTTACGGCGAGCAACTTCGGCGACGTTTGGCTGCAACTCCAGACCCAGGGCCAGCAGAGACGGATTTCTGTTTGCGGCGTACTTGATGTAAAAACCGGAGCCGCAGCCGATCTCAAGCAGGCTGGCAACTCCGGATGCTGGGAAGAATCGATCGATGGCCTCCGTTTGGAATGCTTCCATGATCCGCGATGACCTTGCGATAATCTCGCCATCCTGATCATTGAGGGTCCAGAGTTCCCCGTGCCGAAGTTTGCTGACGGTCTGTGAGATCAACTTGGAATGGAGTCCCGCCGCTTCCTGAAGCAAGGCCAGCGCCGCATCGTTCTGCGGCAACGCCAGCTTTTTACCCAGCCCCTTGAGTGAGTAGCCCTTGCTATCCAGTCGTAGATAACCAAGGCGAATACCGAGACCCAGCCAAGCTTCCAAAGCTTCTCGAGTCTTGTCATTTGTGCAATAAACTTCGGCGAGGTGCTCAAAGCTTCTTGGCCCGTGGAGTAACAGCTCGAAAAACCCACACTCTTTGGCTGCTACCAGGTAATTAAGTTGATAGAAGGGTTTCAGCAAGGC
>JBKOUZ010000107.1:0-26675 GCA_046723715.1 Acidobacteriota bacterium
ACATGGGCCAATGCGTTGCCGATCATTGCCGTTGGTGTCCATGCTCCAGAAGGCTTCATCGTTGGTCGCGGGATCGAACCGATCAAAAATGATTCGTGTCCCGTCGGGCGTGAAGGTCGGATCCCCCTCACAAACATTCGGGGCGGGAAATTCTAACAGCCCACTGCCATCGGCATTCATGATCGCCACGTTAGCGCAGGCCCCGGGAACATCATGCTCGAAAACGATCCGGCGTCCGTCTGAAGACCATGCAGGGGCAACAGCATCGCCGCTCAGGAACGTAATCTGTTGTAATTTTTTGCCGTTCGGACGCACTGTGTAAATCTGAATGCCTGCCTCGGTTTGGACTTGAAATGCAATCAATCCATTGTGTCCCGGGAAAGTGGCGAAGGCAGTGGTGGCTGTTACTAAAAACATCGCGACTGCAGCAAGTATTTGTCTGCATTTGAATGTCTTTCGGCGCATAATGTTCCCTCCTCCGCGTTAACCGTTCAGGACTGTTCGGACGTTAACGCCGCAACTTGTGGCGTCCCCCTTTGGCAAAAAATTCGAGGTCACACACATCCAAAAGCGTATTTCTGAGTCTTTGGCTCCAAGGGCTTTATCGAACAATATGGGAAGTGCCGCTCCTGCGAAACTCTGAAGCTGGATAGGAATAATTGCAATGGCATGAGGCTAACTTTTGTATGACTTTTTTCTTCCGTTACGAAAGGTGCCTGTTTCGAGAAGCTTGCGAGGGGTGAAGAACTCAAGTTCGACCGGATTGCGAGCGTTAAAATTTATGCTTCAGCAATTGTTTCAGGGCAGCGCTGCTTACTCTTTGACGCTCATAGCAATCGACGTAATAGTGTTTGGTGCTACTGGCATGGAGCCGATCGACGGAATGCTTCCAGGTGAAGCCCTCCGACAGCGGCTTCTTAGGTTTCTTCCCGGACTCTCAGGTTTCAGCGTGTCCGCAGCCTGCACGGCTCGGATTAGGTTACATTGCCGTCCGACTCTTCTCGACTCAATGTACCTGAATATTGCCCGACAGAATCCTGTTCAACGTAAGACCAATATCTTCACTACACATTGGACCCGTACCCGGATCGGAGGTCAGCGCGAGTGTCATTTGATCTGGTTGTGCGTTAGCCCCTTCACCGTTGTCGGCCACTCTGAACCAGACATCCATGCCGATCAGAACATCGACGTTGGAACTCACAATGGTTCCGCTCATAGTGGCCACATTGCCGCTGACTGACAAGCAGTTGATCTTGGTCTCCGTAGTCACTCCGTTACAGTGATTCACCAGTTGCGCGTTCCCTGTGGCGTTCCCGGCGCTATCCCTTTGTGCGGTGAAGGAAAAAGTCCTCGTCGCGCCGCAAAAGGCGGTGAGTTCCCCATTACCCGTCGCCGAAGCCGCGATGCCCGGGCTTGCGGGCGAACTGAACAAAGAGGGCACGATCAATGCGACCACGGCGACCAAAGCCAAGCCAAGCAGGCAAATTCTCTTTATCATGGTGTTTTCTCCTCAAGGAATTGAGCAGACTGTCAGAACCCGCCGCTGAATAAGCGGAACCACTCCGCAGCTATCGCTCCCACAAGCGCACCAAAAAGCAAGCTCAGCACTAGGATCGCGATGACCCGTTTTGAGGCGATTCCTCGTCGGCTTCTCAGAGGTCTGTCCGAGGGCGAACTTGCGCCGGTCCGGCCGCTGAAGTCTTGATTCCAGGCTGATCTTTTCCTGATAAAATCCTCATCCTTCCCCCAAAAGGCGGTATCGAGCCCATGAAGCATTGCTATACCTTCGGGGAATTTCGTCTGGAACTGGACGAACGACGACTGTTGCGTCGCGGCGAAGCCATACCTTTACCGCCGAAAGTCTTCGATACCCTCATCCTGTTGGTGGAGAACTCCGGCCACCTGGTCACAAAAGATGAATTCATGAACCGGCTCTGGGCCGGCACGTTCGTGGGAGAGGACACGCTAGCGCGAAACATCTCACTCCTGCGTAAGGTGCTGGGTGAGGATTACATCGCGACAGTGCCGAGGCACGGATACCGCTTGGTCGTCACCGTTGACGAAGGGACAGAAGAGGATGAAGGGGCTGCCGGTCGAAGTGTCTTCACCCCAATAACGAACTCTCACACAGAAGAGCGTCCGACCGCGAATGGCGGATCAGCCGTGGTGGTTGCCAACCCTACTGGCGCGCGCGAAGCGCTGCCTGCCATCACGCATGGGGCGAAGCATTTTCGGTTTACGTGGTTAGGAGTAGCCTGCCTTTCATTGGGAGTGGGGCTGATCGGCGGCTTTTTTACCTTCCGGCTACTCTCACCAGCGCCACACCGGGAGGCAGTAATGATTCAAGTGACCGCGAACACCAGTGAGGATCCGGTAAGTAGCGGCGCGATTTCTCCAGACGGCAAGTATCTTGCGTACACCGACAAGACCGGGAAAATCCGGGTGAAGCTCGTCACCACCGGCGCGACGCGAACGGTCCCTAATGCGGAGACGGCGGCGGCCAATCGGGTGAATTGGGAGATTGGCCCTTGGCTACCGGACAGCAGCAGGTTTATTGTGAATGCCCATCCGGCAAGCGGCCCGCGGTTCAATTCAGATGGCTGGAACTCGCAGGGCACGAGTGCCTGGATGTTCTCGGTTCTCGGAGTACCGCCGCAGAAGCTTCGGGACGAAGCGGAGGTGATGTCGGTTTCTTCGGACGGCTCGCTCGTTGCCTTCGCGACAAATGCCGGTCCGTTAGGCGATAGAGAGATGTGGCTGATGGACGTAAGTGGAAGGGAGGCGCGAAAAATCTACGACACGGCAGGCGATCATGCCCTTGCAGCTTTGAGTTGGTCGCCCGATGGGCAACGGGTCATCTATCTTGATCGCGGCAAAGCCAGCCGGGCGCTCGTCATTCGCAATCTCCATGGCGGACCTTCCGCGACGGTGCTACGCTTCCCGGATTCGACGGACCCGCACCCCTATGTCTGGTTGGCCGATGGCCGCTTGATCTACTCGTCATACGAAACTTTGGGTAGTGGCGAATGTGTCATTTGGAAGTTGTGGGTCGATCCCCGCAGCGGCAAACCTGTCGGGGGGCCGCAGCGGGTCACCAGCATGGAGGGTTTATGCGACGGCATAACCGCGACCGCTGATGGGAAAGAGCTTGCGTTCCTTAGAAGCTCCTACGCTGATACCACCTATGTTGCTGGCATGGACGCTGCCGGATCATTAGTAGCAACTTCTATCAGACACCTTACCAGCGAGGAGTATCCGAACAGCGCCGAAGGATGGACTCACGACAACAAGGCGATCATCTTTCGATCCCGTCGCAATGGTCACGTCAAACTATTCAAGCAAGCTATTGATGCAGACACCGAACAACCACTGGTTATGGGAGCGCAAGACGTCGGAGGCTCCAGTGCGAGCCCTGATGGCTCATCTCTTTACTATTTGGATTGTGCTGCAAAGCCGGATTGCGATGCAGCGGTGCCTATTATGCTAGTGCCCATTTCTGGAGGTACGCCCCAGTACGTTCTTAGGTCGAACACCTATGGCAGACCGAGATGCGGAATCTCTCCCGGAAGCCTGTGTGTCCTGGCTGAACGGCGCGAGGATGGCCAGCCGCTGGTTTTTACCTCCTTTGACGTGAATGGTCGTGGCCGTGAGTTGGCCAATTTCGCGACCGAACCGGGCGCGGCCTATTCGTGGGGGCTCTCTCCGGGGGGTACCCGCATCGGCGTTCTTAGAGTCGGGGACTCGCGAATCCACGTGCTTTCGTTAAACGGGGAGCCTCCGCAGGTCATCCGAGTGAAAGGATGGGAACACCTAGTTCACCTCTATTGGGCGGCAGACGGAAATGGCTGGTTCACTTCCGGATTGAGGACGACCGCGGCAGTCCTACTGCACGTGGACTCACAAGGGAATGCTGCCAGCCTATGGGAGGCGAAAGGAGCGGCGTACGCGTATGCTTTGCCCTCGCCTGACGGTCGGCACGTGGCCATCGTGAGCACGGTCGCAAAAAGCAATGTGTGGCTGCTGGAAAACTTTTGACCGTTGTTCCTGCCCAAACTCTGCCCATTGGGTCTCAGGCCCTCACAGGACCGCACGGATCAACTCGCGGAAATTGCCCGAAGTCTTTGTAAACACTGCAAGATGTGAACCTTCGAAAAGTGAATAGGCTGGACTCGAAAACCAATGGTGGTGAGTGCGGGAGCGGCGGTGAAACCTCGGCCCTGATCTTCAATGCAATCCTGGAACGCGCCCCGACTCCTGTCCTCCGGCTGAACCCTGATCTGCCGGCGAAGTGTGAAGATATTATCAATCGAGCGCTCGAGAAGGACCGCGATCTGCGTTATCAGAGTGCGAGGGAGATGCGGTCAGAGTTGATGCGGCTCAAGCGTGACACGGATTCCGGCCGGAATGTCGCTGCCCTTAGCGTTGACGTGGCGACTACTCCTCCGGCCGCAACATCTTCCATCTCCGCGACACCGGCGGCGCACGTTTCCGGCAGTTCAAGCGTCGTCGAAGTAGCCAAGCAGCACAAGAGGGGACACAAAAAATCGCAATGCTGAAGCTTGATGTATAGGAAATACAAAAATCAATTTTGACTGGGACCGCGAATTGCTAGGGAATGAAGCTCGGAAAAGATCCGCGACAAAACTCAACAGAAAAGGATGCGGGGACCGCGGCGCGGCATCAACAGAAGGCGATGACCCATACGAGCAAACCAATAGCTCTGATTTTTGAGATGTCGTTCGAGCGCGTGGGCCCCGCCCAGGGCTTGCAGTTCATCATCTCCGCAAATCCGGTACGCTGGACCTTCAAGTGGAGAAATTACAAAGTAAACGATAGCCTCGGTGTTTGGCTTCGATTCAGAGTCTGACATATTTCAGGTTCAATTCACGTGGCTGCCACTGACAACAGTCCGCAACCCCTGACCCTCACTAGGTTCTAGTTTAGTCGTGAACTCGGTTGTCATCATTGCGGCACAAGCCGGTCAGCCCATTGCATGAGTTGACCTCGACTATCTAGTAGAGGGTCTGTGCCAAAGGTTTTGAAGCGCAGCCACCTCCACGGGAGTCGGGAAGGATGCGGTCGTCGCTGCTGATTCAGCAGGACGAAAACCGCAGCCCACAGTCGTGCTTTACAGCGGGGTGCGAGCAGCCCAAAATATCGCATTGCGTGCCCGTAGGGATTGGGGACATGTTGCGCGAGGATCTCGACAAATTCCTCGTTTGTGTACTGCATCAGAACAGGTCGTTTATTTCGCGTATCCTTTGCCAGGTACTCGACTCGGTCAATTCCGACCCGTGCAAGACGATGTTGGGCAACTGGTGGTCGCCGGATGTATCGTCCATCGTGCTTTAGCCAATAGGCTTTTGAACCCGATCTGCTCATGAAGATATTCCAGATGCGTCGATGTTGAGTCTCCAACAGGCCTTGGAATTCTTCACCTGAGAGGTTAGATCTGAGCACCCCTTTCTTGTATGCCTCGGACAGAAGCGCACCAACCGCAAAGCGCCATTCGAGCATTAGTTCGTGTGGGTCATACTGAATACGATGTATCCACCTACCCTGGGACTCTTTCAGGCCACCGGCCGAAACCATAATGTGGAGGTGAGGTACAAAGTTGAGAAGGCCACCGAAGGTCTGCTGCACAACGCTGATGATCAAGCGCACGCCATAGCGAGACCATGCCCACTGTTGGACGGCTTCTGCCCCCATCGCTGGGATGCCATGCAATATGTGCCGGTTTTGCTGGAGGATTGTCCGGAATTCCATCGGCAGTGTGAGTGTGATTCCTACGTAGGTATGTCCGGCAGGACGGCCTCTAGATCCTGCTGCCATGCTTCTGTCGCGCGTTGGCCACAGCTCGTGCAGAATCTCGATTTGCAAGTGTGGAACACCAGTTTGGATTCAGTTTCCGATGCATACACCTCTGCACCGAGGGCAATAGTTCCACACTTAATGATTTTCGAGAAGGTGTCGCGGACATGCGCTGGAGTACGGTCGTGGTCCCAGTGTGCTCGGGTATCGGATAGCAATTGTTTAATTGGATGCTGGCCAATCATGAGACGAGTGCCCCCTGCCTTGGTTTCAGCGAGTCAATCAGTTCTTTCGTTACAAAGATCGTCCTGCCGGGAGCATCCACTATCTCAACCTCGACGAAGCCGGTGTCGTTCAACAGACCGACCAAATCCGGAAATTGGATTACCTGACGTTCTAGAGTGGATGGCGAGAGTCGCGCTACATGCTTCGCTACCAGATTGCGCGCCGTTCTCTTTAATCCCCGTTCGATGCGCATGCGTCTCAAATATTCCTGCTGTCGAGCGTGTGGTTCATGACTCCACTTGTCTGCGAGATTGATCGATACTTCCCTTGTCCGCACCGCCTGCAGCAAAGTCGAACAACCATCCATCAAAATGTGTTTCACTTTTCGGACATTTCCAGAAGAAACACCAGCAACGCGGGCGACCTCCCGTCTCGTATCCACTGGCTGAGCTATTGTCAATTTTGACGAACCCTTCTCTTTGCCTCCAGCTTCTTGGTTTGTTCGCGCCTTCTCGCGAAAGTAGGGCTCCAAATCGAGCGCAAGCTCTATCCGAACGAAATCAGTTAATCCGCGCGATGAACAATGGGCTCGAATCAGCTCTTCGAGCGCTTCTTCCGGGGTGACGTCGCGCTCAATGCAATTGAGCGTTGCTGTTCCTTTTCGCTTCGCCAGCTCCAATCGTGCATAGCCATCGATGACGATGCGGTCGTGTGTGATTACGATTGGATCGCAGAAGGCGAGGTCGCCACGTTCTGATAAGGCCGACAACTTGGAGACATCCACTGAATTTCTGGCTGCACAAGTTTCGTTCGACGTTCGCGACTCGCTGTCTTTGGGCCGGAGTCGATCTGAGGTCGGTGCAACAGTGGCTCGGCCACTCGGACATGGAAAGCACAATGCGGTATTTGAAACCCGCACGCAACGAAGCCGTACGTGAAAAGGTGAATGAGATTTTCGGAGGCAAAAATGAAAAATAAGACCCTAGGAGAGAGAAGTTCTTATCAATTGAGGTCTTTAGCGTCGCGTATCAAGGGCATTCCTCATGCGATGACAGCGGAGCAACTTGCAGATCTTCTAAAGGTCTCGCGATTGACCATTTTGCGTCGAGCCAAAAGGGGAACAATACCCTCTTTCCGCGTGGGTTCGTGCGTTAGATTCGATCCCGCAAACATCAGCAGGTGGCTCGTGGATATGGGGGTGAAGAGGATGTCCAAGCCCTGACCGCCACCTACTTGCCAAGCCGCCAACGAAACTGGGCGTGAAAGGGAACCAATGCAACGAAGCCCGTGAGCACATCACCGCAGAACTCGGTCTGCTGAAGGAACTGGCAACGATGATTTTGCGCTGCAACCAGAGACAGATGCGAGAAGGCCTTGAACGCGATGGCGAACTGCGCCATAGAAAATAGGATTATGACGTACTTGAATCCTGTTTAGCGACGATCCGCGCCCACGATATGGCCACACAAAATCCAGTCAATCGTTGGACAACACGTGGTGTTAGAAACCCTTCCCAAAAGCTGTTCTGGCAATCCGCAGAAAATGGTGGCTTTCGTGACTTCCACTTTCGGGGTTAGAAAGCTTTAATTTTCCAACACTGGCCCTTTGCCAATGCCACGAACATAATACTCGCGCTGGCACAATGACAGATGCCACTTCAATATGCTGCGCGCAGCATAAGTTGCACCGGCAGTTTGTCTGGCAGCGGAATTGAATGCCGCCAACAGGCCCTCAGTTCATCAGCACGGAAAATTCAAAATACGACTGCAGGACTTCGGGTCTGACTTGTTTACAAGGGACTTCTTGTCGAGCAGGGAAGATGAGTTTTTGTCAGATTCCGTGCGTACGGTTTCGTTGGCACTGCCATTGGTTGATCCCTCCGGCGAGATGCCATGAACAGATCTTTATCGCGGGAATACGACAATTTCGACATTCAGTACGATGTCCTTCACCCAGTTGCTTTACCACTTCACGCCGTTGTTGTAGCGATGGATGGCTGGTCTGATCGATCGCATCTCCAAAATGGTCGCTGTTGAAGCGTGCTACCCTCTGCAGTGCGGAAATCAGCAACTTAGGATCTTCTCCCAAATGTTGCAGAGTTATGACCGCGATCGCATCACACGTAAGCTCAATCTCGTGCATTCGACCTTCTTGTCCTGCCGCTTGCGCGGAATTCCAGTCTGCCCAACTGTATTCGTGTCCGATTTCGTGGGCGACAAGCGCCTGTAACTCGCCCGACGACACCAGTTTCAATAAGGGAGCAGAAATCAGCAGCACTCCTCGACCATACAGTCCGGTCCACGCCTGAGGAACGTCAATCACCTTCACCACGTACACGTCGTTGCGGGTGTGTAGACCCAATAGTGCATTGAGCGCGGATACTTTGTGTTTCTGGTCTTCCGTTAGATTTTTCACTTCACCTCGGTCCGGAAGAGAGGCGAGCAGAGATTGCTTCTCTTGGGTGGAAATCGGCTCTGGCCGACAAGCGTCAAGTTTGTCGAAATTGAGCGCAGGCCAGGGTCCAAGACAATTTGTTCCGGGCGCAAGGTGCTGGGCGGCCGCTAGAGGTACAAGACAGAGTACCAACCCTATCGCTACCCCGGTGCTTCCAAAACCGAGCGATGAGCATGGAAAGCGCATGCGCCGAAAAATCGCGCACGGCACAGCAGTAAATCCTTTAAAATGCCGAAGCAACAGGTGAGGAATTTCGAAGGAAATTCCTGAGAGCTATGCCGTCCCGTGAACGTGAGGCTTACGCGTTCGGAGAGTTTGAGCTCGACGTAGCAGCGCGAACTCTTACCAGATCGGGAATCCCGGTTTCCCTTGCTCCCAAGACTTTCGATTTACTCGCCATGTTGGTTCGGAGGCATGGGACTCTATTCTCGAAGCGGGAGATTATTGAGGAGCTGTGGCCCGATACGTTCGTTGAGGAAGCGAACCTGTCGTTTCAGGTAGCAGCCTTACGCAAGGCATTAGGGGAAAACGCAATCCAGTGGATCGAAACTGTTCCCAAGCATGGTTATCGCTTCAAGGCGGCCGTGAAGCGGCTGACGATCAACTTCGCGAGCGATTCCGCTCCCGCAATTGTAGGTGGACCACTCGACAATTCCACGCAAAGCGCACCCGGGGCTGCCGCAGCCGCTAAACACAGTCAGTGGCAACGAATACTCGCTGTCGCAGTTGTGGCCATGACACTGCTGCCTGCGGGGTGGTTAATAGCCCGGCGCTTCCGCCGCTCATCACCGGCATTATTAGTAGCCCTTCCCTTCACCACGTATGGCGGCTCTGAAATTGACCCGAGCATTTCGCCCGATGGCAACCAGCTTGCTTTCGCCTGGAATGGCCCAAAGCAGGACAACCTGGATATTTACATAAAGGTGATGGGAGAGGAGTCGCCCTTGCGCTTAACCTCCGACCCGCGAGCCGAATGCAGCGCGGAATGGTCGCCTGATGCAAGGCACATAGCCTTTTGCCGAGACCGCGGCGAGGTCGTCATTATCCCAGCAATAGGCGGTCCAGAACGAGTGGTGGCGCGACCGTCGGCAGACTGGATTCCAGATCGAATCGGGGGTTGTGTGACCTGGTTTCCAGACGGAACTGCACTGGCCGTGGTGGCACATCCGATGAAAAGGGAACCGAATGGTTCCACGCCTCTGCAGCCAGCCGCTATCTTCGGCCTATCCTTGGCGACCGGCCATTCCTGGCCGTTGACCTTCCCCGCGGATCGTACCCTAGGCGATGGCGCACCGAAGATTTCCCCTGACGGGCGGCAACTTGCGTTTCTGCGATCTAACACCATGGAGTTCGATCAGCCAGAGCTGTTCTCCGTTCCTCTGACCAGGGACAAATTACCTTCGGGAAAACCAATCCCTCTGGGAACTGACGTGATTTTTGGAGCATCGAGCGGACCTCGTGAGTGGATCGGAACGGGCTTGGCATGGCTTTCGGACAGTCGCACGGTCGTGCTCGCACAGCGAGGGCGTCTATGGACGGTCCCTACACCTAGTGGCACACCGACGTTGCTGCCCTTGAGCGGCTTCCGGCCGAGTTCGTTATCGATTTCTCGCAGCGGCCGGTTGGTATTCGTGAATGAGTCCTTTGATATGGACATCCTAAGGGTGCCAGGTCCGACGAACCGTGACGTTTCCGGTAAGAGCCGATCACCTGCCCCCTTCATTACCTCCACTTCGCCGGATACCAATCCGCAATATTCACCAGACGGCAAACGTATTGCATTTACGTCGACGCGCGGAGGGGGATTGCAAATTTGGGTATGTAACAGCGACGGTTCCAATCCAGTTCAGCTCACGCATTTCGTCGCCTTCGCCGGTTCACCACGATGGTCTCCGGATGGCCGTTATATTGCTTTTGACTCGCAAGAAGCTGGGCAGGGAGACATATACATAGTTCCTGCCGATGGTGGCGCCGCTCGCCGCTTCACGCTCGATGACTCAGAGAAAGAGCGTCCCAGTTGGTCGCGCGACGGGCATTGGATCTACTTCACATCAAACCGCACAGGCCAGATTCAACTGTGGAAGGCGCCATTTCCATCCGGCATGCCAGTTCGAGTGTCACAGGACTGGGGGGAGAAAGCCGTCGAATCGATGGACGGCAAGTTCGTGTATTATGCGAAACCGGGCCGTGGCATCTGGCGTCAGCCAATGCAGGGAGGGCAGGAGCAATTGGTACTGGATCACGGACAACCAGAATTCTGGGATATGTACAGTCACGGTCTCTGTCTGCTCAACAACGACTCTCACCCGCCTCGAATAGAATGCCTCGATTTTGCAAGCCAAGTACTTTCGACACTCGTCACTCTGCCGGATGACCACCGAATCTGGAGAACCGGTCCCTCTTTCGCCGTTTCGCCAGACGGACAGTGGATTCTGTATTCGCACGTCGAACGTGCCGACAACAGTATTATGTCGGTGGACAACATCAGCGAAGTGATTGGGCACTGATGCTGGCCTCTTGCGCTGCCGACAGAAACGCCCTCGCCCTATGAGTGTCCCGCAGAATTGCAGTCGCGGGCAATAGGACGGACTCACGTAAGAAAGTCTCGGCAGCTGAGGATGGCGCTCACAAGCGGGAATGAATAGATTTCCGGCCGCAATCTATCGCAAAAAACGCAAGTTGCCTCTGTGTCGATTACGAAATGCTCGAGTTTCTTTCGTCAGAGTCTTCGCAAAACGTTCCTAATCCAAGATCCGAACCTCTTGCAGATCAAGCAGGGCCGGGGGGATAAGGCCATCGGCCACGCTCAGCTCAATTCATACTTTCAGTCTTACCGAGAAAGCTGCCGCTGAACTGAAGGACGAATCATCATCCACTGTCATGATGACTTGCGCGAAGGTCAGAACGCCAGACGCAATCCGAAGCGGAACTGGCGCTCGTCGGCCTTGGCCCAAGTAATATCCATGAAAGTATCACTAGTGATGTCACCATCTGGGTCGCCGAAATGTGGTGTATTGAAAAGATTCGAGGCATCAGCGCGGAATTGCAAGCCCAAACGTTCGTTTAGGCTGATTGTGCGGAACAGGCTAAAGTCAAAGTTCACGGAGCCTGGTCCCAACAGGGGATTGCGACCTACATTGCCATAACCAACCCGAGAGACAGGCGCAAACGAGCTGGGGTCATAGAAAGGATTACCCGGACCGATCCCCCCAAGTTTGTTGATTGGCCCAACTTCGTCAGGCGTCTGCATCTGACCGACGGCATCCAAGGAAGAGCCCGAAGCGGTAATCGGTATCGGCCAGCCAGAATGACCGGAGATGGAGCTGAAGGTGCCGCTGGTCTGCCAACCGCCCAGAATCTTGGCCGCGCTGCCACCCGGGGCAAATGGCTTACCTTTGCCGAAAGGTAGTTCATAGACGTACGCCAATTGAAAAATGTGCGGCACGTTATACCCAGCAGCGGCCCGGTTTCGTCGCAGGATGCTGGGATCATTCCACACAAGCCCGGCCCATCCGTCATCGTCGGTATAGTTGATGGCTTTCGAAAATGTGTACGCGCCCTTGACCATCAAGCCATTCGAAAATTGGCGGTTAATGCTGCTCTGGAGGGAGTGATAGTTGGCATTCAAAAAGCCTTGCCAAAACAAGGTTGGCGCTGTACGGAACCGGTATTTTGCAGTGTTGAAAGGCTGCCCAGCCTGACCGGTGCCGGGGAGAGAAGCGTTCAGGTCCACGTCAGCGAACTGGTGAATTGTCTGCGTACCGACGTAACCCACGGACCCAAAGAAGTTTGCCGGAAGTTTTCGTTCCACTATAAGGTTCCATGACTCGATGTATCCTCGCTTCAACAAACCAGGGCCAACGCTCCGCTCAATCGCCTGGGGAGGAACCGGAAGAACTCCAGTGCTGATATCCGGGCAGCAAATGGACGGGATGCCAACTGCGATAGGACCGCTCGGAAGAGGCGTGACGAGCGGGGAAAGCGATGAGACGGGAGTGAAGCTGTCAGGTCCGGCAAAAGTGGAACCCACCGTGATGGGGTAGAAACCGTGAAGCGGCCGAGCCAGAGGCAAGGGATCGAACGTGATTCCGTAGCCAGTTCGCACCACGGTATTTCCTTTGATCTGGTAAGCAAAACCCACTCTTGGGGCGAAGAGCTTCTTGCTGGTAGTGACGCCGAGGTGGGCGGGATTGCCCCCGAGCCCGCCGAGCAGCACATTGCCACTGGCAAAATCATAGCGATCGAACTTAAACGGACCGTTTCGTGCCATCAGCGGGTAGTATTCGTAGCGCAAACCGAGCGTAGCGGCCAGCTTCTTAGTGACGTGGTAGCGATCTCCGATGAAGAACCCAAATTGCCACTCCCGTGCCGTGGCATCAATAAATTGCTCGGTTCTTCCCACGCTTCCACCACCCTCGCCAGCCAGACCGAGTTCGAACTGTGCCAAAGCGTTGAACTGATCTGGGGCAGCCGCAGTCGGAGAGTTGAGAGCTGTCACCCCGCCGCCAAAGCTAAAGTTTCCTCGCGGGCCAGCAGCCAGATCCGGATTCCAGTGATTTAGATGGTGGTGAATAATATCCGTTCCGAAGCTAAGTTGATGCTTGCCATGAGACCACCTGAGATTGTGGGAACTAGTGAAGCTCCAGTCATGACGGAAGACAGGATTCCATCCCTCCGGACTGCCTATATCAGCAAAACCGGAAATGCCAAAGTACGGAAAGCCGCTGTACCGCACATCATCGGGATCATTGGTACCGGGAATCCCCAGCACTTCAAGACCGATGTTTTTGCCGAAGTCAGGCGGCTGGCCATACTCGCTCATGCGAGTGAACCCTACGTTCCCGTCAAGCACGAGATTCGGCGTTAGTGTCAGGGTGTGTCCCAGCGTGACCAGCTGCACGAAAGAATGAAAGTCACCCAGTCCACCATCACAGACACAGTCGCCTATAGCTTGGTCTAAGCTAGGCTCACCATGAAACAGGGCATTCATCGCACTGTACTTCACAAAAAAGGTGTGTTTGGCCGTTTGGTTCCAGTCCACCTTCCCATCGAAATTATTGCGATTCAGGCTTTGCGTGGCCGACTTAAAATAGTTGGCGGTATTGCCTGCTCCGGGCACGTTGGGCAGTGGGACCAGAGCCAGGATCTTGGCCGCAACGGGATCAATCGGGATGGCGGCTTGGTTAGCAAAGGGTGTGCGTCCGGTCCCATCGCGATTCCCCGTGAACGGATTATAAATAGTCGTTCCGGTGCCGCTAAAATCTCCGGCCCGAAGCGCAGCCGTGGGTACTGTGATAAGTCCCGTGTTGCGGTTATCGCGCTGATAGATCCCATCGTAGCTTCCAAAGAAGAAGACCTTATCGCTCTTGATAGGGCCACCGAAAGTGCCACCGAAATCGTTGAGGATGCTCTTGCCCTTTCTCGGACTTACGGCAGGAGTTTCGAAATATTGCCTAGCCCGAAGGGCTTGATCCTCGTGGTACTCAAACAGGACCGCGTGAAACTGGTTGGTGCCCGACTTAGTAATCACAGTAATCGCAGCGCCCCCGGTCATCCCCTGTTCAGGATCGAAATTATTGGTGGAAACATTGACCTCCTGAATGGTTTCAGCGGGTGGCACGTAAAGCGTGTGGTGGGGCAGAAAGATGAAAACGTCTGCGGCACCATCTACGCGCGTGTTGTTATTGTTACGATTCGTGCCATTGATATTGGTGCTCAGGGCACGTTCGGGCGTGTCGGCGATGGCGTTCTGGAATTCGCCCGGAGTGGCGCCGGGTACGAGATTGATCAATGTCTGATAGTTGCGGTACTGATTGAGGGGCAAGTCCAGAATAGCCGTTTCCGGAATCTGGGTATGCACGTCCGTCTTTTCAGACTGCAGGCTCACCTCGGATGCTTCGACCGTGATCTTATCGGACTGAGCCCCGACTTCGAGGCTGACGTCCGCGTTGGCGACAGTGTTGGCCGCCACCCTTAGATTTGTTTGTGTGAGAGGCTTGAACCCGCTGACCGTAACTTTGACATCGTATGCCCCGGATGGAAGGTCAGGAATTCGATAACGACCATTTTCATCAGTATCGGTCTCACGTTTAACGGCTGTAGCACGATTGAGCACGACCACGTGGGCCTGCTGCACGACAGCGCCGCTCTGGTCGGTGATTGTACCGATGACCGACCCATACAAGACCTGAGCCTTAAGGGCAGGGACAAATCCGATGTGTTCAACCACAACAAAAAGTCCAACAAGTCCAAGGAGAAATAATGGATTTGTTTTGTTCACAATCCCTCCTTCAAGCCGCAAGATTCATTGAAAGAGGAGAAGACACCCCCGTTTTGCACAAGCTAGAGTTTCGGGTTGTCAGCTACCACCACGGGTTTCAAGCTTAGGTCGTTCTGGCATCGCAAGTGCCACGATCTGCTTCACCACCGAAGTGGCGCTGCACTTCGTCCATTTTCACCGGCAACCACGAACTGAGTGTGCCCCAATTGCCTACCCATGTGCGTTCGAGCGTCACGGGGGAGCATGTCCTCTAGGCCTAGTAGTTCAGCCAAATGATATGCGGAGATATCAATGTTTGTACGAATCCAGTAAGTTGATTTCATCGGACAAACCGGTTGATTTTGCTCCGCAACAGATGAATATGCAAGTGGAAAGGCGCAGGATCTGCTGCTCTTTGATGGCGAATGTCCCGATTCCCCTGAAGACATTTGGAAATGATTGGTTCCAAGTCTGCTGGAAGATCCGAATTCAAGCGTGCCGCTACGGGCACGCGGCAGAATAAAAAGCACCCTGGAGTCTTCCCGCGGAATGGGATCTTTCCAGTCGACATCTCATAAAGCACTACTCCAAACGAGAACAGATCAGTACGCGAATCCAATTCTCCGCAGCGCAGGTCCTCGCGCCAGCGCATGCACAGCCTGTCGGGAGGCCGTCGAGTTGGAACTCAGGCGAGGATGCAACGCCATGGCGATCTGGCAGGACTTGGTCGACGAATACGGTTTCGCCAGCAGCTACCAGAGTGTACAGCGCTTCGTGAGCAAATTGCGCGGCACGGAAAGACCGAGGTTCGTGGAGCACGTTCGGCGCGCCTGAGACGACCTACGTCCAAATTCAATGCAATGCTTTGGGCACAAACGGCTTGGACAGGCCGTCGGCAGGCTGGTTGCCATAACCACCAAGGGAACCGGCACGTACACGAATGCAGGCGATTTCTACATGACCTTCCACGTGCACGTCACCAGACCGTAGGTTGCAATGATGGACCAGTCACGTCGCAGGTCTTGGGTATCAAGACTGGCTGGTTCATTGAGTTCATTGCGGAGATCAAGCCATTACAGAAGCAAGTTCACGCGACTCAAATCATAATTGTCGCTGAATGGGATCCTCGTTCACATCAATCTATCCACGCTCGATAGTGTGCCGTGGTTGTGCCGCAAGCGCGCAACGATTATTGACGAACTACTTTGTTTGCAATAGAACCGATCGACTGCTTCCGTGCGAGCCTGGTTATGGGCAAATCGTTGACTTCCAGCCCAGTTGAAGCCCAAAAAGGTTTCACATCGACTATTCGGCCGTCAGTCATCAATTGAGGGGCCTAGCCCTTCGCGCAGAGGCATGGGGCGGCAGTCTATTTAGTAAATCGACGAGTGAAATTGTTACAATCTATATGTATACAAATCGATGAGTTGTGATCGAGGAGAGGTCCGGAGGGAGAGCGGGAGCATTTTCAAAATTCGGCCCACCCCGATGACGATGCAAAGCACGGGAGGCTTTCGGAACCCCGCAGGTCACGGCGGAGTGTACAAAGTAGACGAGCATTGGCATCAGAGCCGAGTGTCGGAGGAGGAGAACTCAATTTTTCTTCCCTGCCAGGGGGCAGGAGCCGCCGCCCACCCCTCCATTTTCTTTCCCATTGGGCAAGCCAGAAGCCCTAAGAGGGCGACGAAGCGATATGGTACTTGCCAGCGGACCATTCGACGGCCGTCGGCTGGTTGTCAAACTCCTGGAATCACAACCTGTTACCTATCTACCCCATTATCAATGAATTAGATGAGGTCGACCGCCTACGTCGTATATTCATCTCCAAAGATAAACGAGAATGGCTAATTTCGGGTTAGGACGCTCCATCTCTTTCAAAATTAGATGGTTACATGCTCTTCGGCCGTGGCTGGGTTGGGAAGTCCCCTTGGGTGGCTGCGATATCGGACCACTCGGCTCGGCCAAGCTCTCTACATCTAACCCACTGCCCGTCACTCTGTTACGCAATGTCTGTGTGTTACAAACGGAGACGCAGACCCTTTTTACGGGGGTGGAGAAGGGTCGCATAGGGGATTTCAGGGGGTGCGCGCTAGCGGCGGGCACTTCCACGAGTTTGCGGTGTCACTTATCTTCGGTTTAGTGTCGACTCCTCGGCTTCGACCGGGCCCAGGGAACTCACCCTCCCTTCTCTTTTCACTGCCACATCATAACCGGTAGTGTCACTGTGCAGCGGCTAGAGCAAGGAATTGCCATGGCAGAAGTAGCGCGGGCGATGGAAATCAACCCCCACGTGTTGCATCATTGGTGCAAGGAGTTCAGGCAAGGACCAAGCAATGAATTTTCCCGGTCCGGGGCAGCGCGCTGGTCGGAAGGACGAACTGCTGAACACAATATCGGTCAGCAGACACTGGAGATCGATTTTTTGAAAGGGTGCTTGCAGCGCATGGAAGAGCAGCGGATGCTGCAGGACCGAGTGGAAATCCGCAGTCTACGACCAGGCCGGGAAGAAATGAAGGCTGCGCGTGGACTGATAATTCGACGCCTGGTGGGTCTGGGCCGGTTTCTCGGTCCAGCTTCTACGCTTCGATACCGAACGGAAGACGGGTACGGATCGCGACATGGAGTTGCGGGACGCGATCCAGCGCATCGCGTTGGAGTGGCCGTGCTAGGGACGGTCGCGCGTCGCCCAAGAGTTACGCCGCCAGAGATGGAGGATCAATCCAAAACGCGTGTATCGGCTGATGCGCGAAGACAACCTGCTGTGTGCGCGACGACCGATTCCAACCACAGCCGCAGAGTGTATCCGAATCTGGCATGCGCATTGGTCCTGACCGGCGTGAACCAATTGTGAATCGCGGATTTGACCCATATCCGGCTGCTGGAACAGTTCGTGTTTGTGGCAGCGATTCTGGATGCTTTCTCGCGCCGGGTGATCGGCTGGGCGCTGAATTGCTATCTCGACAACGAGCTGACGTTGACCGCTTTGCGCTTGACGAATTCCCGTTTCAGGTGGTCGTTTGTACGAGTACCAGAGTGTTCAGGGAGCTCAGTACAAGTGCTCGTTTCGCCGATGTACGAGAAATGTATACCGATTGGGCGCTGTCCAAGATGTGTGCAGAGGGAGCCGCTTCTAACGGGGACGATCAAGATCGGACAAAACGTTCCAATAAACCGTTGCGAAGCGAGTTCGTGGGTCGCTGAGCCCAAGTTCAAATGGAGGATTTTCGGTTTCGTGCGTCCTCAAGATCTAGGCCGGGAGGCGCTTTCGCCGCGACTGGCTCGTTTTCTAACGCCTCGCTTGAGTGTCTGCCCCTCCAGCAGCTCCATCGCAAGGAAGGTCCGTCCATCAGACTCTACTCCCGGTGGCAACGAGAGTTTCGCCAGCCCGAAGTCAAGAATCTTCGCCTGCCCGCTATTTGTTACAAAGATGTTCGCGGGCTTGATGTCCCGATGGATGATTCCTTTGGAGTGAGCGGCGTCAACACATCGGCGATCTGGATGCCCAAATCGAGCACTGCTTCGATCTCCAGCGGCTTGCCATTAATTTGGTGCCTGAGCTGCGTCCTCCCTGAATCACCCGAATATCTGCACAATCTACGAAATTGATGAGGCTTTCCGTTGGAAACGGCTGAGAGCTTGTGAACCGTTGGCGATTTCATCAGGCAGAAACTTCAGAGCGACGCGGCGATCAAGTTTGAGGTCTTCCGCCTCATACACCACGCCCATTCCGCCGCCTCCGATCTTGCTCAGTATGCGGTAATGTGAAACCGTCCGCCCCACGGGTTGGGAGGGAGTGGCAAATGCCGGGAACGTTACGGGTAAGCTGGGAGAGGGTCAACTAGACGCGGCTGTCGGTGATTCTTCGATGCTATACTCTGCGCCAAATCGTCTTGGGGAATTGCGTGCCCTTCATCCGCTCCATCGGTAGATGGACATTAACTGCGCTCGTGATCAACTCGATCATCGGCAGCGGCATCTTCGGTCTGCCTTCGGAATTGACCCGCTTGCTCGGTCGCGCCAGTCCATTAGCTCTGTTGGTCGCGGCGTTTGCCCAGAATGGATTCCATGATTAACTTACCGTGGGAATCCCTCACTGCTACCGAGATCGTTGCTTGGTGAACATCCATCCCAATATACTTTTCACAGCTTATCGAGCGGTGCTCCTTTCCTAGGTAATCATTTGCAACGATGACAACCTATTCCAAAAGGGGCGCCCTCTTAGAATGCGATTACAGAAATCATCTCGCGGAGCTAGTCGGGCCAGATATAGCCCAAAAGGCGGCTGTTGTGGTACAAGCAACGCGTGACGACAGGGATTTCTGCGGGCATTATGCTTCCGAGTGTTTCCAGCAACTGCACTGCTTTGCCTTAAGGCTGTGCTGTCCTAAGCTGTGTTACTGATTTGAGGTATTGGAGCTCGCGGGAATTGTGTGGGGAGAGGCGGACTAATCCAGTGGCAGCTTGGCAGCGCACTCCTGGTGCAGATCCACAAGTTGGGCATCGGACGGAAAGTGGGGCACTAGGTTTGGCGGCTGTCTTCATAACGGGACACACTACATCCGCAACCGAGTTGGCAAGTATGGTCAATTTTGAACAGGTGGCCTTTTCACCATCCTAGCCTGCAACTGTTGGAACCACCTAGAGGTGTGCCCAACCTCCAACTTACGTGCCATCGATTTTAAAGTGTAATCGCTGCTGCCGACAATTGAAGCCAATCATGCGAGTACATTTCGTGTAGGGGCAAAAATCAGTTAACTTTTCTCTTTGGGTCGGAGCTCATTACTTCTGCCGTCCGATGTCTCGACAACTGTGAGTCTGCTGCTGCCCAGCCAAGACTTTCGTGTAGCAGTTGCATCGACGCCTTGACTTCGTTCCGTGCAGCGCGCCTTTCGTCTCGCAATTGTGCGGTTTCCTCGCGCAATCGATGCCACTCCGTGACTTGCTGCGTTAACCCCCTAACTTCTGTGTTATCCGCGGCACGAAGCGGTAGTCTGAGTGATTCACGAATAGGAGCGGCACTAATCCAAGCGTCGATCTCAGTCTTTATCGCAATCACTGATGCCGTTGATGTTCCCGCAGACGCCGAATTGGCAGCCCAAGTTCACGCTCATAGCGCTGAACCGTGCGAACTCCCATTCCCAAGTAGTTCGCAATTTCGTTCCACCCGGTTAAGATTTCGAGTTGTGTAATTTTCTGCTGATGCATTGAAGACGCCAAGTAATGGGACCGGACAAGATTCGAACTTGCACCTGCGGATGTGGGGGAGGCTCATCCGCTATGCAACCTACACCACCGGTCCCCCGATCCGATGGATCTACTCAGTCCGAAAAGCAACTGGCCCGCATTGAAACTCTCCCCCGAGGTTCCAATGCGGGCCACCTTAAACGCACAGAGGAGGTTTGCGAGTACGGCGACAGTGGCAAACGCTGGTATTCATTGTCAGAGTACCGCTGGAATGCCCCCAATTGGCGGCAACGTTAGCCCTGGCCGTTGTGCTCGTCAAGGAGTCCGTCATTTCTGAAACTTCTGAAAATTTGAAGGGGGGGAGTATACACGTCTTAGCGCTTGGAATAATAAAACAATAGCGCGGTCAGAAACCAAACGACAACTCCAATAATCCGAACGACAGCCAAATCGCGCCACATGATTACAGCTATATACGCTTGCGGCATTGTCGGTGGTGGCGTGCAGGCTGATCTGACCTTCGATCCAGGCCAAACCTTCGGCGAGACCGCGACGGCCACACGGTGTATGATTCGCGACCCGGGCCAAGACTGGCTCGATACTGCCTCTTCCGCACCCTCGAGGGCCGGACCAAACAATGCGGCGGTCACGTCTGGGACCCCTCTAACATCCAGCAACAGCATCGTGACGCTGCCGATCGCCGAAATTCCGGGGCCGCTCACCGGCAGCAACCCTCCGGTCACGATTGTGGGGTTTTTGCAAGTATTCATTAACGCCGTGGACGCAAACGGCAATGTCAATGTGACTGTGCTGAACGTCGCAGGCTGTAGCAATACGGCAGCGACATCAACGCCCACTGTGTCCGGAAGCTCTCCTGTGCCTGTCCGGTTGATCACACCGCAATAGCCGCACCAAACAGTGCAGACCAGCCGGGACGCAAAGCTGATGAAAAATTCCCATCTCACTGAAAATCCGGGTTACGTGTAGTTCACTCTAAGTCGTATGGAATGAAAAGATCCATCATCAGAATGGGGAACTACAAACTCGACGTACTCTGAATAGAGGTGCTATCCACGGGCACAATCCAGAGCAGCTAGCGCTTGGTTGTGATGTTCTTCCGTGTACCAAGATGGGGCATATTTTTCGAGAAGACCAATTCAAAATTGTGACTGTTTAGCCATTTACTCAACGTCCTAATCTCGCTATTTTCGCTATGTTGTGCCGCCCACAACTCGAGATTTTACGTCAACTAGCAACGTCAGCACTGCGAGTGTTTGGCTGCATCGAGTCCGGCGATGGTACAACTCCGAAAGCTTCCAGAATGCCCATCGGACTGGAGCTTGGCCCAATTGCTTTTGGGTCTCAGGTAACCTTGATGGTCAGTATTTTCCAAGCCTATACTGCCCAGGCCGCTTCGGTAGCTCACTTTCGGAGGACCCATCATGTTCTTGCGTGCGATTACTGCTACTTTCTTGCTCTGTGGAGCGGCAATGGCGGCCGGCCATAAACCTGTTTGTCCCGGACCTGCTGCCCTCGGCACCGCCCGCTGCCATTCCCATGTGGTCACTGACGAAAACGGAAACCCCAATGCTGCGGCTGCGCCCTCCGGTTATGGCCCAGTGCAGTTTCGAACTGGATACAACCTGACCACGAACGGAAGTTCGACCACGACCATCGCCATCGTGGACGCTTACGACCATCCCAACATCGAGAGCGATCTGGGTGTGTACAGTGCGCAGTTTGGACTCCCGAGCTGCACCACCGCGAACGGTTGTTTCAAGAAGGTCAATCAGACCGGCGGTTCCAGCTATCCGCGCAAAGACGCGGGCTGGTCGCTCGAGATCTCGCTGGACGTCGAGATCGCACACGCCATTTGCCCGGGCTGCAAGATCCTGCTGGTTGAAGCGAGCTCGAACTCCTTTGCCAATCTCCTAACGGCTGAGGACTACGCGGTCGCACACGCGACCATAGTGTCGAACTCGTGGGGGGGCAGCGAGTTCTCCAGCGAGACCACGAGCACCTATGAGCACCATTTCAACCACCTCGGTCATCCGATCACGTTCTCCTCCGGGGATGGCGGCTATGGAGTCGAGTATCCCGCTGCTTCGCAATACGTGACTGCCGTCGGGGGAACCAGTCTGACGCTCAATGCGAACAACACCTACAAGAGCGAGACCGTGTGGAGCGGCGCAGGTAGCGGCTGCAGTGCCTACGAGCCGAAGCCCTCGTGGCAGAAGGATACCGGATGCGCACGCCGCACGGTAGCCGACGTTGCCGCTGACGCCGATCCTAATACCGGTGCAGCCATTTACGACACGGTGCGCTATCAAGGCCGGTCCGGCTGGTTCCAAGTGGGAGGTACGAGCCTCTCTTCGCCGCTGATCGCTGCGGTGTACGCACTAGCAGGCAACGCTACAAGCACGAATGATGGATCGTATTCGTACAGTCACACTTCGGCGTTACATGACGTGACCGCCGGGAGCAATGGCAGCTGCGGCGGCTCCTACTTGTGCACAGGGAAGGTGGGTTACGACGGTCCGACCGGCAATGGAGCTCCCAACGGTACCTCCGCGTTCTGAAAACCTCATCAGTGAGTAACGCGGACCAACTGAATATACAATACTAACCGGCCCGCCCTTTTTGCGAAAGAACGCAAAAGGGTGGGTATCCGGTGCTGTGGAACGCCATACCCTCATTGAGAATTGCAAGGGAACAATGACGGAATCATGCCAAGCATCATACTGCGCAGCATCCGTTGGGGCGATCTCAATTGTCGAAGAGAGGCCATTTCACAAGTGTTCGCCGTTTCTTCGCCCGCTCTGGTGGCTGCAATGGCTCGACGAGCGCGGCATCGCAGGTTACGTTCGGTGTAACAAGTGGTTTTCAGGAACCTGATCTTCAATGCGGAAGTAATAGAACAGCGACTCCGAACGGTCCTCCGAGATTGCGATTGCCTGCAGCATCACTCACTCT
This sequence comes from Acidobacteriota bacterium, assembly GCA_046723715.1. Classification (GTDB taxonomy): domain Bacteria; phylum Acidobacteriota; class Terriglobia; order Terriglobales; family Acidobacteriaceae; genus Sulfotelmatobacter. The sequence goes on from JBKOUZ010000107.1 coordinate 22,907, forward strand.
CGTCTGCTTATAACCTTGCTGTCCTCGCCCTCGCAAGTACCAACTCGGAAGGTTTGCAAGATGTGCCACAGGTTAAGTCCCAGGCAATAGTTGAAGTTCTGAAAACTCCGATGTTCTTCTAGGACTCACCTGATTCCGAGTGGCGGGGCCTTCCTGTGAAATAGCGCCGAAAGATCTTTAAGAAGGCATCCAATTCTTCAGCATCCTCCAGCGACTCTGGTTCGCGAGCACCTAAGTAGCCACGTGCTCGGAGTGCCTTTACAAGCAACTCATGTCTGTACGCTTGCTTCGCCAAGGCTCGAATCAGCAAGTCATCTCGCTCGCTACTGTCAGGAGGGGACATCACGGCACCCCTTCGATCTTCGAAGAGTCAGAATTTAGCACAAGCCATGTTGATTCTACTGCTCATAATAATCAGCTGCCTGATTTTGCCAGCACTCCCTACACAGAGCGTGGGCTGAGTCAATGGGTGTGCCAGTTTCGACACCAATCACACGAGAGATTGCTTCCATGGCCCTATTTGGGCAAGGTTGGGAAGGCGCGTGATGTTTACAGACGCCACCTTTACACTTACAACTTGCCATTCACACACAGTCCTCCGCTTATCCATTTGGCTGGCTGAAAACGGAAGCTTATCAGACGGTTGGCTCTTCTATCTGTTGGGTGAAAAACATTGGTCTTGAATAGCGAGCGCGACTAAGGGACGATAAAGACGGTGAATCAACGTGCGCTTAGGATATGTCCCAAGCCTTCCCCAAAATCAGACACTTCCGCAAACGGCGGCATTCGCTGTTGATCGAGATGAAAAATGCTGATGGCAGAACTTGACAGCCTCGTCTGTGACCCTTCGAGATTACAGCCGCGACGACCTACCGGCAAATAGCTATCGCTGAGACATGTTTTAACATTGACATATGTCGATATATCATCGGGGCGATGATAGCGTCCACTGCCGTCCCCTGGCCCGCTCTCGTTCAACAATTCCCAAACCATCATCGCGTTCTATTTTTCGAGCTCACGTGTAGTTGCGGTGATTGGCGATCGGCCATCTCTCTCCATTGCGAATGGGTGCGCCTAGCCTGTCCGCGATGCGGAGAGTTACACCGGCCTTTCGTTTTAGGCAAGGGGACTCGTGCAAACCAGTGTTCCCTGGGTTATGGTCAGTCCATCATTGCGCTATGCCGATCGCGAACGGGACGACCGAAGGCGCGCGAGGTTACGGCGCGAGTACTCCGGACCGTAAGCCTGATGGTGCAGGGCAAGACGGCGCCCGAAACTGCCCGAGAATTGAACCTAAGCAGTTCCCACTACAATTTATTCGTGCGTCGCCGCAAAACAGATATCGATGCCGAACTTCGGCGAATAACGATCAATTCCTGAAGCAAAAAAAGAAATCCCTCAGGAACAGGCCTGAGGGATCGGATCAAAGAGTGATTGTTACTTCTAAGTAGCGAACCGGCGTCGAGAGAAAGCGGCTACGCCGACTAGCCCTGTGCCGAGCAGGCCCAAAGTTCCGGGCTCGGGAACTGTGCTTACCTCCGTGGTTGTGGCGAAACACGTTGCGGAAGGGGCGCAGAACGACCCAGCTACGTGGATGTTCCCCAGCGTTATCCCGCTTGAAGTTTCTGCATTGGTTAGAACAAGAAAAACTGACGAGGCGGTCGCGGATCCGGTGGCGTCAAAACAGATAGTTTCCTGTGAGATACCACCGCACGCACCTGAAGAGAGTAAAACCCCTCCAAGATCAGTGAGCGTCGACGTCATTCCGTTCTCGTTGACGTTTCCAGAAAAACCAATTACAGGGCCACCGAGCCGGACAGAACCCGATGTCATTTCGATGTCAACGCAAACCGAAGAGCTCGAAATGCTCGTGCCGCCACACATCCCACCTTGCGTAAGGGTAGCTGTTCCAATCTGCATTCCACCTGCGGATATAGTGTCGGTAATGGTTACGGAGTCTGCGAAGGCGGCCGGCATGACTGCAACAGTTGCTGCGACAAAAACCGCGAATAGTGAAAGCTTGACCCTATTGCGCACAGACGTTCCTCCTTTTGTGCGACGAAGAGCAGCTAAGGCCCTCGCAGTTCGTCCACCAAGTAGGCTGTGGAAATTTGAAAAAATAACGGAAATCCTTCGTGCTGATGTGGTTACATCGTCGCTCGGTGAGCGGTGCTGTCGCCAAAAGGTCCGGCGGAAACCGCAAAAAGCTGCACATTATGTGCCACCGAATGCATACCTAAGTGGGAGGCTCTTCCTGCGGGATCTCCCGTATTTCCTTGGTGGGAGACCTTCTAGCATTATCCGATTCGCAACACAACTCCTTTCCTGCCCCGAACCGTGAGGTTGGGGCTTTTTTACGTTCAAACCCGCGCCAAGAATGCTCGCGTGATTGGCCCTTTTTTCGTGTTTCACTTTGCCGTTCTTTCGATTGATGCTGCCAGTCTAGCTGACAGAGTCGTGTTCAAGGCCGATGGGGCTGATTCAGAGGTTTTGACCGTAATAGAGATGTAACAACAGTCGGGCGCTGGAAATTAGGTCTATGCCTTCGTCGTTGCTTGCAAGCGTCAATCAAGAACGACGTATCCAGATGAATGCAGCCAGCACGATCAGGGACCATCCCGCGACACTGAAGAACCTTGCTGAAGGGGGGGCTAGGGCACCATACTTTGCTCCGGCGACTACAAGGCCCAGTCCAAAGCGTCGCAGTTGGCCATGGACATAGCAGTGTTCTCCGCTCGTGCGGGTCTCCAACGCCAGTCCACTGTAGGCCCACAGCTGCCGCTTGGTGCGAAAACGATGCGGAGTCTGGATCAGAGCCACTGCTAGAGCCGAGCGAATGGGACCGAGCGATGGAATGTTCCGTAGCTTTGCGGTGATGGCATGTTTCCGACTCTCCGTGAGGAGTTCTCGCCGAGCTTGCTGGCGCAAGTGTTGCAACATGTCCAGTTGCTGATAAAGTTGCTCGGCTCGGCGGCGCGTGCCGGCCTCCGGGATCTTTCCCAGCCACTCACTGCGATGGTGGGTATAGTAGACGTCCCGTCCAGCACATGGGATCGCCCAGCTGCGATACAGGGCTTTCAGCCGATTCATGACTCGGGAAAGATCTTTGACAATGGTCAGATAACTTCGGGCTAGTTCCCGCAGCATGCGCACGCCGGTCTCGCCGTGATAAACCGGTTCGAGATCATTGAGACGCAGCAGGTCGGCAAGTTTGTGGGCATCGATCTTGTCGCTTTTGTTGCCATGTTTGAGCAGAGGTTCTTGCGCGGATTGCACACCACTAACTTGGCAACATGCGGCTTGAGCAGATCGTAGAGCCAGGCCGCCCAAGTTCCTTCTTCGAAAGTCACGGCCAGAGTTCCGCGCAGTCCCGCCAAAAAGACCAGAATGGTTGTGGCTTTCGTTTCCAGGATGGATTCCATCACTAGCTTGCCCCTGGAATCCATCACCGCTACCGAGATCGTTGCTTGATGAACATCGAGCCCAATATACTTTTCGCTGTTCACGAGGGTGCTCCTTTCGTAGGTCATGATGGGAACGATCACAACCTACTCCAAAAGGGGCGCCCTCTTATAATGCGATTACAACAGCCATTCGCTAACAGTGCCTCTAGTGATAGGATTGCCGCCATGGAATGGGCAATCGGGGCCTTCCTCGCAGCGATGCTTGGCCTCTATATCTGGTCGCACGTAACGGCTGGTCATGCAATCGGTAAGAGAGTTCAGCCGTTCATTGACGACGTATTCGGCGTAGGCCCGAAGACTGGACA
>JBKOUZ010000073.1:0-3708 GCA_046723715.1 Acidobacteriota bacterium
GAACCACAGGGATCAAGCTCATCGAAATCGAGACTCGCGATCAACTGCGACAGGCGGTGAGCGACCGCACGGCGATGATGCATTTCTCGAATTTTGCTAATGAGGCGGGGCAAATCAAAGTTGACGAGTGGATCAAACTAGGCAAGCAGTACAACGTGCCTTGCATGAACGATGCAGCAGCGGATACGCCTCCGGTTTCCCATCTCTGGGATTACGCCAACATGGGCTATGACCTCATAACGTTTAGCGGGGGCAAAGCGATGCGCGGTCCGCAATGCGCCGGATTGCTGATTGGACGCAAGGATCTAGTCGCATACGCCCTGCTCAACAATAGCCCCCACGAAGATACCCTCGGTCGCAGCCAGAAGGTGGGAAAAGAAGAAATCCTGGGAATGGTGAAGGCGCTCGAAATCTATCTCAAAGAAGACCACGAGGCGTTGACTCAGGAGTGGCAGGCTCAACTGGAGCGGATCTCGCGTGAACTGACCAAGATCCCGGGCGTGAGCACGTCGTTCTTTACTCCGGATATCGCGAATCACGTGCCGCACATGCAGATCGAATGGGATTCCAGAGTTCCGCTGGAACCAAAGCAGGTTTCAAAAATGCTGCGAAGTTCCAAACCTTCGATTGTCATGGGTGGCGGCGAGGGCAGGCCCGGCCTCACCATGTGCTCCTTCATGCTGCAAGCGGGGGAGGACAAGATCGTGGCCGATCAACTGTCCCGTATTTTGAGAGAACACTCCGCATAACTCGGCAAATTTCGACACGATGCCCTCCGAGAACACAACGCGCGTGCGCTGGTTTCTGGTGTTCTGGCTGTTCATCTTGAGCGCTGTTTCCTATTTGGACAGAGTCAACATCTCGATCGCCGGCGGATCCATTGTCGACAGTTACCATCTGACCGATGTGCAACTGGGAAAGGTTTTCAGCGCGCTGGTAGCTGGTTACGCGCTTTTTCAGACTCTCGGAGGTCACCTGGCCGATCGCTTCGGACCGCGGCGCGTGTTGACCGGAGGCGTGATCTGGTGGGGAATCTTTACAGGGCTGACGGCGCTGGTACCGGCTAACATTGAGGGCGCTCTATTTCTTTTCGTGGCAGTTCGATTCCTTCTTGGGGCGGGCGAGGCGGTGATTTACCCTGCCGCCAATCAGTTCATTACGCGCTGGATTCCGGTACGCGAGCGCGGCATCGCCAATGGATGGATCTTCGCGGGTGTTGGGGCGGGAGCCGGGCTTACTCCTCCGTTCATCACGTATTTCATGATTCACTACGGCTGGCGCGCGTCGTTCTGGGCGTGCGCGCTTATCGGATTTGCGGGCGGAATTGTCTGGTTTGTGGCAGCCCGCGACAACCCGGCTGATCATCCTCGAGTCTCAGCTGCAGAACTTGCGGAAATTCAATCTGGATTAAGCATTGGAAGCGCGGCTGATTCAAAGTCCGGGCACGCGAATGCACTCGTGCCTTGGAAACGCGTGGTGCGGAGCCGCGAGGTGTGGGCCGTTACGGTGAGCTACTTTTGTTACGGCTACGTTGCTTGGATCTTTTTCAGTTGGTTTTACCGATACCTCGCGAAAGTGCGTGGCCTTGACTTAAAGGCTAGTGCGTTCTATTCCATGCTGCCGTTCATCGCCATGCTCGTCTGTTGCCTCCTAGGCGGGATGGTGAATGACCGTCTTACAAAATGGCACGGCCCCCGGCTCGGACGGTGCGTTTTGGCGGCGGTCGCGATGGCTGGCGCCGGAATCTTTATCGCGTTTGGATCGCAAGTGCAGGGCGTTCGACTCGCGAGTATTGTGCTCGCAGGCGGTGCGGGTGCGCTTTACCTTTCACAAAGTTCTTTCTGGTCAGTAACGGCAGACATTGCGGGAGGGTCGGCGGGATCCGTTTCCGGGTTCATGAATATGGGGGGACAAATCGGCGGAGCCTTGACTGGTTCGCTCACACCATGGATCGCTGTCCGCTACGGTTGGACAGCTTCTTTCCTGGTCGCATCTGGATTGTGCCTGTTCGGAGCCCTTTGTTGGCTGGTCGTAAATCCGTTGAAGACATTGACGCAGCCGGAACATGAGTGTGTTCTCGACAAGGTGCGCTCCTGAGGAGTTACTCGGTTACGTTGACCTGGGCGAGTGTCTTTAATGCGGTCTGCAGATCGGCGCGCAGCAGAGAAGCAGAGTTGGTGTCCAGATAAATGGTTGCGTTGGAGTGGCGGCGCAGGATAGAGGCCGGGGCCATGGGCGAGATTTCTCCTTCGACGCATGCTTTCACGGCGCGGGCTTTTCGCCGGTCCGGAACAACCGCGAGAATTTCCTTCGATTTCAGTATTTGTCGAGCTGACATCGAAATCGCCTGCTTTGGAACCTGGGAAATATCCGCGAACCATGCCTCTCCTACCTGCTGCTGGCGGCATGCCTCGTCGAGGTTGACAATGATGTACGGTTGCTCGGTATTGAAGTCCGCAGGTGGATCATTAAAAGCGATGTGCGCATTCTCACCGATGCCAAGGAATGCAATATCGATCGGAGCTGATGCAAGCTGTGAGCCAGCTTCCCGCAGGGCAGCAGGTACGTCGGTGGCATCACCCTGGAGCAAGTGATACTTGTTAATTCCCGTCTTTGCGACTAACTGTTCGGTCAGCATCTTGCGGAAGCTCCCCGGATGCGTGATCGGCAAGCCGATGTATTCGTCGAGATGGAACACCTCAACCTTGCTCCAATCGATTTCAGCGGCCTTGGTGAGCGCATCGAGAAACTCCAGCTGTGAGGCGGCGGTAGCAGCGATGATGCGAGCGGCCCCTCGGTCTGCAATGGCGCGGCGAATCGCCGCGGCGGCTTGTTCGGCAGCCGCACAGCCCAGCGTAGGTTTGTCTTCGAACATTCTAAGAAGCATTCATGCGATCCGGTGAGTGGGATGGAAGATGGCAAATTATACAAGGCTCTTCTTTGTGTCAGACCAGAGTCGAGAACGCGAATTTTATAGCGTGAAAAGCGATGTTTCGCCTGCAAGAGAAGAATGCGGTCTTATGTAAGTGCTTGAAATGAAATCCCTCGGAGAAGCGATGCGCGGATGGGCACAGGTTTACTGCACGCTGTTGTCAGGTGCTGTGGTCTTCGGAGTCTCTCTTAGTGATGCACAGACCGTCGTCGTAGATGCTACTCCGACTCACGCCGCGAACCGGTTCAGTCCGTTGCGAGCCTTGGGCTCCACGGTTGATCGAATTCCCAGTAATGCAACCGATGTTTTCTTTCGCCCGGACCAGATTCAGAAAGTGCTTTCGGCGGGCTGGGGAGCGATCAGCTATCGCCAAAATACAGATCTTTTTGTACAGGCATGGCATTGGAATCCAAAGGGCTCATGGAGCGATCCGACCGGGAAAGGATATTTCACAGGGGAATCCACGCCGGGTGGAGAGAAGATTCGCCACTCGTATGGATACTCACTGCCCCATCGTGGATTCACCAGGAATGGAGGCACTGAGTTCGACGGTTACTCGCGGCTGGATGACGGCGATGCGGAGACATACTGGAAGAGCAATCCTTATCTGACCAGCGTATTTACGGGCGAGAGCGACTCATTGCATCCGCAGTGGGTAGTGATTGCCCTGGAGAAGAGGGAGAGTGTCAATGCCGTGCGCATTCACTGGGCCGATCCATTCGCCAGGGATTTCCAGATCCAGTACTGGGTAGGCGACGGCGACGCCATGGATGAGC
>JBKOUZ010000153.1:0-35321 GCA_046723715.1 Acidobacteriota bacterium
GAATGGGACCCGGCGTTCGGGCGACGGGGGTCACCTGAGTAACCTGTGTCGAGTACCCTCCGTATGATATAAAGACCGCGAGCCTCCAAAAAACACTTGTGTGCGCGGCAAACCCCTTGAGGGTAGGCCCAAAATTTCGAGGAAAGCCTTGAGTTTCATCAACTTCGCAGCCCGCGAGATCAACTGCAAAATCGTGTACTACGGTGCGGGATTGGGCGGCAAGACGACCAATTTGCAGGTGATTTACCAGAAAACTGCGGACCAGCAGAAGGGCAAAATGATCTCCCTGGCCACCGAGACCGAGCGCACTCTGTTCTTCGACTTCCTCCCGCTCGATCTGGGGTCGGTGCGCGGGTTCAAGACTCGCATTCACCTTTACACCGTTCCCGGGCAGGTATTCTACGATGCCAGCCGCAAGCTGATCTTGCGAGGCGTGGATGGAATCGTGTTCGTCGCGGATTCGCAGGAACAGCGCATGGACGCCAATGTCGAGGCGCTCGAGAATCTTATGTCGAACCTGAAAGAGCACGGGTACGACTTCAACAAGATTCCTTACGTGCTGCAGTTGAACAAGCGTGACCTGCCGAACATTCTTCCGGTAGAAATGCTGGCGACTGAGTTGCGGAAGAAGAATGAGGCGATCGTGGAGGCAGTCGCGTTCCAGGGGATTGGAGTCTTTGAGACTCTGAAAGAGATTGCCAAGCAGGTTCTGACGGAGTTGAAGGCCGGCTCCTAGCGCGGACCTTGGACTTCGGCCCTCTAACTTGAGTTCTTGGCCTTCAGCCTTAGTATCTCGCCCCGCTTGCTGTTGCCATAAGATCAATCACGAAATTTCAAAGACGGCGAGACGCGGTTACTCTACAGCTTCGTTCCAGTCCACTACTCTTTTTTCGCCGCTGCTTTTGTGGGCTAGCAGCAGCGCTCGTTCGGTGCGCAGGATTTGATCAGAGGGAACGTCCAAAGGAGCGCCGTCCTCAATTGCGGCCCGCATATTCACGTAAAAACCTCGGTAGTCGCCGCGTTCGGTTTTTACCTTCTTCGTTTCCCCCTTGACCAGGCTCAGCGTGCCCCACTGATTCTCTGGCTCCTCGCCCCAATGCTCTCCCCAATCGAGTCCGTCGGGATAATTGGGGCTGCGCAGGATTTCTTCCTGCGGATCCATGCCGTACTTCACGAACGATCCTGCGGTTCCGTGCAGGAGCAGATGATGGCTGGGCTTGTAGGCGATGATGCGGGCATGGAGTAAGACGCGGGTGCGCGGGTATTCCATGACGACATCGAAAGCGTCGTCGATGGTGGAATCTTCGCGCTGGCAAAAGGCGGATGCCCAAATCGATTTCGGTTCGCCGAACAGGACCAGTGCGCCATCAATGAGGTGCGGGCCTAAATCCCAGAGTACCCCGGCGGCGGGGAAGTCAGCTTGTTCCCGCCAGGCATTTGGCTTGGCGCCAAGGCGGAAGCGATCGAAGCGCGCCTGGTATTCCTTCACAGTACCTAGAACTCCTGACTCAACCAGTTTCTTCACCGTTATGAAGGCACCATCCCAACGCCGGTCTTGATAGACGCTGAACAGTTTTTTGCGCTGCGCTGCCAGCCGGACGAGTTCTTCGGCCTCTTTCATCGTCGGGGTGAGCGGCTTATCGACGACTACGTGGCGGCCGGCTTCGAGGATGGCCTTGGCGTACGAGTAGTGAGAATCATTCGGAGTGGCAACGACGACAAGGTTAATGGACTTATCCGAGAGCAGTTCGTCCAGGTTGCGCGCGATGCGGACCTCGGGATAGCGCTGCTTCGCGTAGTCGGTGCGGCGTTCGAGGATGCACCCCAACTCCATGCCCTTAACGCCACGGATCATGGGAGCGTGAAAAGCTTGTCCAGCGAGTCCGAATCCGATTAAACCGACTCTTACCATTGCTTCCTCGTTTCCGTGTCATTCTGAGCGCAGCGAAGAATCTGTCCAGGTAGGGCGATGGAGAATCGAGTGCACAGATCCTTCGCTGCGCCCAGGATGACCAATTGGATTGACCGCGGGCTATTGCGGGCGGTCTTTCAGGCGCCGCACGAATTGCAATCCCGACCAGACTCCCGTCACGGCGCAGACTTTTACGTCTACCAGTCCTTGGGACAGGCCGATTGTCCGGACCTTGTTTTCATCAAGGTCGCTGGCGAGGCCTGACGTTTTCTTAGGCCAGCTTATCCACAGCATGCCGGAGGGCGCGAGTTGCTTTGCGAGCCTCGCGAATTCTTTCGCGAGATGCGAACTGGATTTTGTGAATAGCATGGCGAAGTCCAGCGGCGTGCGCGAATCGTTTACAAATTGGCATTTTGCCAAAACAGATTTTAATTCTTTGCGGACTTCGAGGGGGGCTTCTATTAGAGTCACGCGGAGACCGTCTTTGATGCCAAGTTTCTTCGGGAGCGGAGCGCCGGAATAGCCCGCCATGGATGTCATTGCAGTGCGGAATCTTCAACCATGAAGGACATTAAGGTACACGAAGGTGACGGATTTTACTTCGTAAAAGTTCCTGGTATTGCTGGATGGCTGACTACTGGGCGGGGGCGTAGTAACCGCGGCGGGCGCGGACGCGAAAATTCTTGCGATCATTGGCCACAATTTCAATGGTGCGGTAGTGTCCGTCCGTTTTGAAGTCCGCCGGCTTGTAGGACACGGCATATTGGCTGCGCAGTTCGTCCGCAATTTCGGCGAAGTCGTTCGATACATCGCGAATCTGGAAGGGGAAGAAGGCACGTCCGCCGGTCGCGTCGGCGATGCGCTCGAGCACTTTGTCTCCGGCGCCCTTCGTGCCGCTCACGTTGGTGGAGATGGTATACACGATCGCTTCGGCGCGCTGAGCCATTTCGATGGCTTCCTCGCGGGTGACGTGGCTCTGATTATCATCGCCGTCGCTGAGGAGAATAATGGCGCGGCGAACCGGAGTGGACTTGGGGGCCTTGAGCAATTTGTCGCGGCAGGCGAAATACAGGGCGTCGTACAGTGCAGTACCTCCGCCCGGCCGCAGTTCGTGAACGCCGTGAGCCAAAGACTCCGTGTTATCCGTGAAGTCCTGGGTGACCTCGGGGGTCACATCGAAACCGACCACGAAGGCGCGATCTTTGCGGGGATGGATGGTCTGGTTGAGGAATTCGATGGCGGATTCCTGTTCGAACTTGAAGCGGTCGCGCACCGAGTTGCTGGCATCGATCAGCAGGCCGACTTGCAGCGGGAGATTCGTTTCTGCCGAGAAGCTGCGGATTTCGGCGGGCGGCTTGTTGTCGTCCGCAATCGTGAAATCATTCTTCTTCAGGTCGGTAACGCGGTGGCCACGCTTGTCGGTGACAATGAAGACGACATTCACCTCGTTGGTGGTGGTGCGCAGCGTAGTGAGCCCCTGGTCATCAGCGCTGCCCGACGATTTATCGTCTGCTGGCTGACTGTTTGTGGCAGGCGGAACTGGCTGAGATTGCTGAGTTGCTGAAGCGGGGGCACTCGAAGCAGGTTCAGGGGAAGATTGCCCGAGCGCGTCTGCGGCAAAAAGGGCCAGCAGGAGCGCGCTGCCGAGGGCCAGTTGAATACCCAATCTTTGCATCTATATTCCTATTATAACGCCGCTCTGCGAGTGCCGGGACGGCTCTGTGCTCCAGAAACAGTGGCCAGAGCTGGTCTATGGATTCTTGTTTAGCATCTCCAGGAAGCCTTGAAGAGCAGGCGGGAGTGGAGCCTGCAAAGCAAGCTTCTGGCCGGTGCGGGGATGGGAAAAACTCAGCTCCGCAGCGTGGAGAAAATTCCGGGACAGGGAAATTGCTCCCGCGCGGCCAACCCGAATCTCACGCGGAGCTCCGTAGAGCGTGTCGCCGACGACGGAATGTCCCAGTGAGGATAGGTGCACGCGGATCTGGTGAGTCCTTCCGGTATCAATCTTAACTTCGAGCAGTGTGAACTTGCCGTAAGAGGTCTCCAAACGGCGAAGAACGCGATAGTGTGAAAGGGCCTCACGGCCACCAGTCGCGTTGGTAGTCATGCGGGTGCGGCGAATGCGGTCGCGAGTGATGCTCGCGGCGATGGTGCCGGAATCCTTTTTAGGCCAGCCATGAACCAGGGCGAGGTAGGTTTTCTTGACCTGCCGGCGAGCGAATTGGGCGGCCAGCTTGCGATGGGACGCGTCCGTTTTTGCGACGACCATGAGGCCGCTGGTCTCTTTGTCCAGCCGATGCACGATCCCCGGCCGCATCTCTCCACCGATCGACGAGAGTGTGGTGAAGTGGTGCAGCAGCGCATTCACCAGGGTGCCTCGATTGCGCTGATCTTCTGTGGCTCCCGCTCCAACATGCACCATCATGCCCGAAGGCTTGTTGACGATGGCGAGATCATCATCCTCATAGACGATGTCGAGCGGAATGTCCTCCGCAATCGCGCGCAGCGCAGGCCGGGCAGCAGGGCCTAGCACGGCTATCTGCTCTCCGCCGCGCAACTTGATCGAGGGCTTGGCGCGAGTACCGTTTAGCAGGATTTTCTCGCAGGCGATGAGTTCCTGTACGCGGGCGCGGCTGACGTCCTCCAATTGCGTGGCAAGGAATTGATCGAGGCGCTTGCCTGCGTGTTCCTGAGGAACGGTGATTGTTGTAGCAGCGACTTCAGTCATGCACGGGTTGCCGAGAAGGATATCGCGAATGGAGACGATGCGCACGAGAGCGGAGGAAAGGACACGCGACCGGCGTGGAGGCCGAGTGTCAGCACCAAGGTAGGAGACCTTGCGAATCTGGAGGAAACTTACTGGGGCTGCCGATAGGGAACACATGGCGACAGGGCTCCGACTTCATTTTCTTCCTTCGCTGCTCCTGATCTGTTTTGGGATAGAGAGCGGGAAGACGCAGGACTGGAACGGGAATCTTCAAATCCACGGCTACGCCAGCCAAGGTTTCCTTTTGAGTTCCAAGAATAATTATCTGACCACCAGATCTAGCCAGGGCAGTCTGCAATGGACCGATGGAGTGATCTCGGTAACGGACACCGTGACCGACAAGCTGCGGGTGGGAATGCAGCTTCACATGTATCAGCTGGGGCAACTGGGCGGCTCGCAGGTGAAACTGGATTGGGTCTCGGGAGACTACCGGCTAAACGATCAACTCGGTTTTCGGGCAGGGAGGATCAAGACAGTGTTTGGTTTGTTTACCGACTCTCAAGATGTGGAACCAATCTTCTTGTGGGTCCTGCTGCCGCAAAGCTTGTATCCGATCGATAACCGCGACTACATGTTGTCAGAATTGGGCGGCGAGATATACGGCAGGGTAAGCCTGGGAACGGGACGCGGCGCATTGCGATATCACGCGCAGGGAGGAGGCGCGAGCCTTGAGGAAGATGAAGGCTATATGCAGCAGTTGGCAGGGTATGGCCTCACTTTCCCCCGCACTCCCGGAGGAAGCATCTGGGGCGGCGACCTGCGCTGAAATACGCCGGTTCATGGATGGAGCGTAGGAGCGAGCGCAGTGGTGCAGGATATGAACGGAACGGCCGAGCAAGGGGCGGTGCGGGTTATGCGATTTTTTTCCCCTGTTTACTATTCGCAATTCGAGAGAGGGAAATGGTTCTTCGCGGGGGAGTATAACCGAGCGCCCGTGAATCCGATGCTGTTCTTCGGAACGGAGGGGTATTCCTGGCCTCTCGATCAGCGCTCCTGGTACCTCATGGGTAGCTGCCGTGTCTCAGGGAAGCTGCAGGTCGGGACCTACTACAGCCACTACGCAAATAGAGCCGCGGATACAGCATTGCCCGAGAACTATTCGAAGGACTGGGTGATTGCGGGACGGTATGACTTCAATTCGTTCCTTTACGGGAAAGTAGAAGGCCACTTTCTGCACGGAACCGGCCTTGGGTACTACAGCAATACGAATCCTGATGGCTTGCAGACGAATTCTCGCATCCTTGCTGCCCGGATCGGATTCACATTCTAATGGCGATGAGAAGAGCCGGATCAAGCCTGGTTATCGGAGCTCTGACGGCCGCCACACTTTGCATTGCGGCCCTGGCGCAGGACGTGATTGTGGTGGCCAATCAAGACGTATCCATTTCAGAAGTTACGGATACGGAGCTTCGCGATCTCTTTATGGGATCGCGCACGCGGTTTCATGACGGCTCGCGCGCCGTGCCAGCGCTCTTGAAGGGCGGACCGGCGCATGAGGTGTTTTTGCACCACTACATCGGTGGGACCTCAGACAGCTTCAGAGCTAATTGGCGCAAGGCTGTATTTACAGGCCAAGGGGCGGCTCCGAGGGAGTTTGCGTCGGAAGCGGCACTGCTGCAGTACATTGCAGTAACCGCCGGGGCGATGGGCTATGTGAGTCATCTTGGTACGGGAGAAAGGGTCAAGGTATTGTTGGTGCGGAGCACAAAACAAAAGAATTAAGGCGCCTAGGGCGCTGACTCGGCGTCGATCGCGCTGTGCTCGAAGGCGCGAACTCGTTCCCCGCTCCATTTTGCGAATCAAGCGGAGGCTCCTCACTGGAAAATGACCAGCCGCGATGAACGAAAGCGCATCTAAGATGCGCCCATGGTCCCTATACAAAACGTTTGTGGTTCCTTTCTGCTTTTCTGTGCCTTTGTCGTTCCTGCACCCGAACTCTGCGCCCAAGTCGATAAGCCCGGGCTGCCTGATACTCCGTCGCAATCTCAATTGGAACGGCATCGGGATGATCCAGGCTCACGGCGCGAGGTCTCCTGGCGATCGCTGCCCAAAAACTTCCTGCAAGATCAGAAGGGCATATGGCTCTTCCCTGCCCAGCTGGCGAAAGGGCGGCATTGGCTGCCTACGCTAACCATCAGCGGCCTGACGGCCGGGCTACTTGTGGCTGATCCGCATGCCATGCCGTACTTTGAAACCCACGAGCGAAACCTGGACGACATCAACGATGTTTTCGATCCCTTGATTACGACTGGCGAGGTAATCGCGCTACCCCTGTCGCTGATGGTGGCGGGGTATGCGCGGCATGATACGTATCAGGTCAGTACAGCTCTACTGGCTGGAGAGGCGTATGCGGATGTAGCGGTAGTGGATCTCGCTATAAAAGCAGTGACGCGCAGAAAACGGCCGAGCGATGTCGCGCCAGGAGGCTCATACCACGATACTTTTTTCGCCGGAGGTAAGTCACCGTTCAAGGGTAGCTCGTTTCCGTCCGGCCACGCGGCGGGAGTCTTCTCTGTCGCGACGGTGGTTGCCAGTCGGTATCGGCACCACAAGTGGGTGCCATGGATTACGTATGGGTTCGCCACCGCGATCAGCTTGTCGCGTGTGACCACTAGAGCGCATTTTCCATCCGACGTATTTCTCGGAGCGGCTCTCGGGTACACGATCACACGCTATGAAGTGTTGAGGCCGCGGAACGATGATAGGCCGTAGGCTTCGTTTCAATGCTCAAGAAGGTCAACCTCCCCATCGTCTCGCACACAACGCAGAAGGGTGGGGCACCTTTGGATGTTGGTTACCGTGCACTCACTGGCTGAGCCGGAAAAGGTTTTGCGCCGGGGCGTAGCCACCAGATGAAACCGCCGGCGAGCACTAATCCGACGGCGATCAGCTGGGTTCCTGTCATGGCGCCGCCAAAGACGGTTCCACGACCGGGGTCATCGCGCAAATATTCCAGAAAGAAACGGGCGACACCGTAGATGAACATGAAAGCGCCGAAGACCTGCCCGTCGAACTTGCGGCGCTTCAAAAGAAACATCAGGACGAAGAAATTTGCAAACTCGACAGCCGACTCGAATAACTGGGTAGGCTCCAGGGGAATATTCAGCGGCGTCCCCGTGATGGAGTTGGCGAGCGGGTTGTGAAAAACTACGCCCCACCAGTGATGGGTTGGTTTGCCGTAGCAGCATCCGGCAGCAAAACAGCCAATACGGCCAATGGCATGTCCCAAGGCGAGACCGGGCGCGAAAGCGTCGCATGTGCCCAAAGGGGGCATGTGATGCTTCCAGACGTACCACGCGGCGGCAATGAAGGCGAGAAGCAACCCTCCGGAAAAAACTCCGCCTGCCTGAAGCGTATTGATGCTGAAAATTTCTGCCGGGTGAGAAGAGTAGTAACTCCACTCGTTGATCACGTACAGCACCTTTGCGCCGATAATGCCGCAAAGGACAACGAGAATCCCAAAATTCCAGGCATGGTCTCCGTTGTATCCCAGGCGCTCGGAATTGCGGACGCTGATCCAGAGACCTAGCAGGACTCCCATGGATACAAGGAATCCATATGTGGGTAGAAAAAACTTTCCTATATGAAAGAGTTGTGGGAACACTGGTTGTTTAGATGCGAGCGGGAAACCACTCGCCACATTGTCCAGTTTAGCAGGAAGAGCAGCGCCAAGCTTTAGTCGACCGATAGCCAACCGGCCGTCTGTTTGGGTACAGAAAGAAGCCGACCCACTAGGCCGTGTGACGGGGCCGAGAATGAACCCGTCGGTAGACGTTGGGCGCTCGCCGAGACCCTTTAGGCATCTGCGCATGGCGCAGCGTCGCTCACCGGATCCTAGTTCGAGTCGAGCTCCCGTTCATTCTGCATTGGTTCAAATATCGGTTACCCGCCATCACCAACACAGCAGGCCGGCTTTCAAATTGGATGCTAGGGAAGTTGTCCGGATTTGGCAAGTGCCGGAAGGTAAAAAGATGGCAGACAGCTTGCTCGGTAAGGATTGCTAAAACCCAGCGAAACCTTTGAAAGAGCACGCAAGTCACCCACTCAGGATCACGGAAGTACTTGATTCTGCGGCAGGGCTGTGTATTTATACTCAGGACGAAAAACCGCGTTTAGGGCGGGTTCGCTGCGGGGGCGGCGACTCGCTGGAAAGTCCCTTCGATGTCGAAAATTCGCGTGTGGGCATGGGCGATTGCTGCTGCACTGGTCATCGTGCATTTCAGCATCGTGCTCACGCTCTATGGAACTGAGTCTGCGTCGCTTTGGGGAGACTGGATCGACGCCCTGACGCCGCTGCTAGCGGCTGTGTTTTGCTGGCTCGGGTCGCAGCGCTCGGGCCCGTTCGGAAGGCGCATGTGGCGGCTGGTTTCGCTCTCAGCCTTTCTTACCTTCATCGGGCAGACTCTCTACACCTATAACTACGATTATAAGCATACGCCCCTAGGCACACTCTGGCCGAGCGACTTCCTGGTCTTCTTCTGGATCGTTCCCACAGTTATGACGCTGTTTCTGAGTGTGCGCGATTCGGAAAGCGGGCTGGAGTGGCTGCGGGTATTTGACTTCGCGCAGGTTTGTACGCTGGCACTGGCAGTGGAACTGACGCAGATATACGTCCCCTCGCAATGGCAGGCTGCGGGTCAGTCCATGCAGGTGCGGGCATTATACGCGGCGATGCTTTTCTTTGGAGCTATTGCGCTCAGCTTCCTGGTGCGCGGACTCCTCAGCGAGAACGCGACGGAAGGCGCATTTTTTCTGCGCATGGGTGGATTTCTGGTGGCGTACGGAATCATTCTCAACGTCACTTTGAACGCCCAAGCTAGCGGCCATTATCAGCAGGGGCACATGGCTGGATCTCGGTTGGACCACAAGTTACTGCGTGCTGGTCCTGCTTCCCGCAACGTGGAATGTACACGAGGATCCACCCACACCTGAATTGCGCTCCAGTACCTTGCAGATGGTCGCTCTGTACAGTCCCCTCTTGATCCCCGCGATCGTATTTCCTCTACTGCTCAGCCTGGCCCAGGAACAGTTTGTGTGGTCAGTGGTGCTGGTTATGGTTTCGTTTGTTGCGGCCGGCGGGCGGATGTTTGTGGTGCAAAGGCAGTTGCTGATGCGTTCGAGGCAACTGCAGAGCAATCTTTCACTGTTGAAGGGCATCACCGAGGGGACGATGGACGCGATCTTCGTGAAAGATCTCGAAGGCCGTTACCTGATGATCAACTCCGCGGGAGCAGGATTCGTAGGAATGGCCGTTGAAGAGATCGTGGGGAAAACGGATCGCGAGTTGTTCGATCCCGAAGCTGCGCTCCGGGTCATGGAAGCCGATCGCAGCGTGATGGCACAGGGCATGACGCAGACGTTCGAAGAGCGTGCAATCTCCAATGGGGCTGAGCGTCTGTATCTGTCCACGAAAGGACCATACCGCGATGCGCAAGGGGAAATCGTCGGACTGCTAGGTGTAGCACGGGACATCACGGAGCAGACGCGCAGAAGACGAGGTCCGGCAGTCGCAGCAGAAGCTGCGGATTCACTTTGAGCATACGCCGCTCGCAGTCGTGGAGTGGGATTTGGATTTTCGGGTAGCGGCCTGGAATCCCTCCGCCGAGCGTATTTTCGGATACTCGCGCCAGGAAGCCCTGGGCCAGCACGCGAGCTTCATTGTGCCCAAACAATATTGGGGGCACGTAGATGGAGTCTGGCAGGGGTTGCTGCGTCAGACAGGCGGGGCTAGAAGCACGAACGATAACGTGACCAAGGAGGGCCGGACAATTTCTTGTGAATGGTACAACACTCCCTTGGTGGATGACTCCGGAAAGGTATTGGGAGTTGCGTCTCTGGCTCAGGATGTGACCGAAAGGGTGGCTCTGGAGGAACAGCTGCGGCAGTCGCAAAAGATGGAAGCGGTGGGACGATTGGCGGGCGGGGTGGCGCACGACTTCAACAATCTGCTGACTGTCATTCTGGGATATTCACAGATTCTTGCCGATGGCTTACCGCCGGGCAGTCGACTCGCGGATAGCACGGGACAGATTAAATCGGCAGCCGACCGCGCGGCAGGAATTACCCGGCAACTGCTGGCTTTCAGCAGGAAGACCGTGCTCTCGCCGCGAGTGATCAATCTGAACGAGGTTGTGCTGAATCTGGACTCGCTATTGCGCCGCTTGATTGGCGACGATATCGAAGTGTTCACCGTGCCTGCCAAGGATCTCGGCTCTGTTAAAGCGGATCCCAGCCAGATTGAGCAAGTCGTTATGAACCTGGCTCTGAATGCTCGGGACGCGATGCCGCACGGCGGGAAGCTGACGCTGGAGACATCCAATGTCACCTTGGACGCTCCCTATGCACGAGAGCATCAGTCGGTGGAGCCCGGCAGATACGTGATGCTGGCCGTCAGCGATTCGGGTGAAGGAATGAGTTCGGATACTCAGGCGCGGATTTTCGAGCCATTCTATACCACCAAAGACGTCGGGAAAGGTACGGGCTTGGGACTCTCAATGGTTTATGGCATCGTGAAACAGAGCGGAGGCTTCATCTGGGTTTACAGCGAACCTAACCGCGGAAGTACATTCAAGATTTACTTTCCCCGAATCGACCAGCCCGCCGAACTGCTGGCGGCAGAGAAGCACGTGGATAAGGTGCAGTGCGGGACGGAGACGATTCTGCTGGTCGAGGATGATGAACAGCTCCGCCAATTAAGTTCGTCCATGCTGGCGCACTGTGGATACAACGTTCTGGTGGCCAGCACTCCTGAGGAAGGGCTTGCCGTCTGTAAAGCGAATTCAAAGGACATTCGTTTGCTGGTAACAGATGTGGTGATGCCCCGGATGAACGGCCGGCAACTGGCGGAACAGATCTTGAAGCTGCATCCAGCGATCAAAGTGCTCTATGTCTCGGGCTACACCAACAACGCCATTGTCCACTACGGGGTACTGGACCCTGGATTGTGGTTTCTTCCCAAGCCCTTCACGGTCTCGGCACTCGTGGCCAAAGTGCGCGAGGTCCTCGATACCGCAGAAGCGCCCTCGGGTACGGTTGCGCGCTAATTATTTTGTTCCTTCCACCGAGTAACTTGTTCTCGCCACCACAACAGCGTCTTTTCCGTCTTTCAAACGCACTCTGAGCTGGTGGAACCCGGGATGCGGCTTGTCAGGAACAAAACTCAAAAGGTAACGGCCGTGCAGATGATTGGTGAAGTCAATCATTCGCGTTTCAAATTTCTTGCGGGTGGCGAACAGTTCGTATTCACCTCCGGTCATCCGGGCGATCGTGTTGGGGACGTTCTTTCGCATAGCCTGCGCGGTGCGGTAGGCGAGGTCGAAGAAGTTGACGCCTTCGTGCATTTCGTTCTTGTTGTTTCCTCGCGCGGTATCAAGAATGTTGGAGAGGCCTGGCGAGAAGGCGAGTGCGTACATGAGCGTATTGGACTGCGCAATCGCGTTGACGGTGTCCTCGACCTTTGTGTGGCTGCCATGGTCATGGGTTTCGCTGATCAGCAGCAAGACGCGAAGGCGGTCATCGGGCTCTTTCTGCAGCAGGCCAACGGAGTAGCGGATCGCGTCAAGAATGCCAGCGCCGGCGTCACCGGGCTGCAGGTTCATAAGATCGGCGTCGATGAGGGTCTCGTCGCGCGAGAAATCTCTCGTCAGGTTTACCTGGCTATCGAATTCGACGACCGCGACCCGAGCGGTGCCCAGCGCGAATAAGGGATCGAGCATCGTCTTCAGCCCCTGCATGCGGGGAAATTCGTTAGCAGCGCTGCGGCCTCTTTGCAGGGCAATTACCAGAGAGATGGGCTGCGCCTCGGGAGATTCATCGAGGCGGACTGACTGGGTCACGCCGTCATCTTCAACAATAAAATCATTGGCCGACAGGCCGTAAACGACTCCGCCTCGGGGGTCCTTTACCAGTGTGGGCAAAAGCACGAGTGTGGATTGGGACCGAAGTGTGGTTTCCTGAGGAATGGCTGGGGCGAACAGCGCAAGAAGCATCAGGAAAGAGCAGCCCCGCAGATTATTGAGCTTTGCGGCCGTCTCGCAGGACTTCATCCAGCGCATTGGCTAATAGATGCGCGCGCTTCTGGTAATCGGTTGCACCGGTATCCTGCCTTTTCTTGAGGAGATGATATTCGTCCGCAATGTTGAGGGCGGCCAGAACCGCCAGTCGCACGGTGTCGATTGTGTTGGTAGCCTCTGCGACGGCGCGGATTTTCGCGTCTACGTACTCGGCGAGCTTCAGGATGTATTCTGGATCGGAGCCGCGCAAATTATAGGCTTGATCGAATATCTCAACCCGCACGCTGGAGTTCTGTGGGTCCCTTACCAGTTGGTCTTTGGTCGCTGTAGCCATTCCCTGATCTCCGGTTGTAAACGTGCCGTGCTTGGTTGACGTTAGCTGGCTTGGGCCAGGGACTCGATCTGGGCCAGCATTTTTTCTACCCGGCTGCGAATGTCCTCGCGCTCTTTCTTCAGTTGCACAGTTTCGCGGCGGAGTCGGACAAGTTCCTCCTCGCGATCTTCCAGTTGCTGACGAAGCCGCTGCGCATCGCGTTCGGCATTAGTCTGCGCCTCGCGGGCAGACTTGAACATCTCTATGGTGCGATAAACTTTCTCCTCCAGCGCCTGGAAATCATCGGCTGGAACCTGCTCCGATACCTGTTCCACTGCATTTAAAGCCATAAGACCACTTCCCACAAGAAGAATAGAAACTTTTTCGCAGTATACTCCACATTCTGATGAAGAAATCAGTTGATAGTTCATTTTCCATCCGGGCCCATTGGATATAATCGACCGTAAAATCCGGAGGCAAGTTTATGACGATGATTGGCAGGTTTGCGGTTGTGTTGCTGGCACTAGTATCGATAAGCGCCGCAAAAACCAAGGTGGAACTCAAGGATGGTCAGGGCAAGGACGTGGGTTCCGTCGTGATCTGGGATCAAGGATCGGGTGTCGCACTCGAAGTCAACGTGCACGACCTTACGCCCGGGGAGCACGGGATCCACTTTCATCAAGTGTCCAAGTGCGAAGGGCCGGACTTCAAATCCGCGGGTGGGCATTTCAATCCTGAAAGCAAGAAGCACGGATTTGACAGCCCAGATGGCCATCACGCCGGTGACATGAAGAACTTCACCGTGGGCGCAAATGGAAAGGCCAAGACGCGTCTGGAAGATGCGGATGTCACGCTGAAAGAGGGCCCGCATTCGCTGCTGACGAATGGAGCGGCGATTGTGATCCATGCCAAAGGCGACGACTACAAGACTGATCCCTCCGGGAACTCGGGAGACCGCATCGCATGCGGAGTGATCACGAAGTAGCTATTTGCGGACGTGCAGCTTAGTCAGCCTGCGCGAGGCTTCATCGAGTGTCTCGGGCTTTTTGCAGAAGGCGAAACGGATCTGATGGGCGCCATCTCGGGGATCACGATAGAAGCTTGAGCCGGGCACAGTGGCCACGCCAATGTCCTGCACTAGGTACTTCGCAAATGACACGTCGTCTTTGAACCCGAAAGCCGAGACGTCGGTCATCACGTAATAGGCGCCGCGGGGGCGGAAGCATTTGAAGCCTGCGGCGCTCAGCGCGGGCATCAGGTGGTCGCGGCGCACACGGTATCCTTCTGCCAGTTTCTCGTAATAAGCCGCCGGCAAGCTTAGGGCGGCGGCTCCAGCTTCCTGAAGCGGCGCGGGAGCTCCCACGGTCAGGAAATCGTGGACTTTCCGGATTGCGTTAGTGACCTTCTCCGCAGCAACTGCCCATCCCACGCGCCACCCGGTGACGCTGTAAGTTTTCGACATGCCATTGATGGTGACCGTGCGATTGCGCATGCCGTCGAGCGATGCCATCGAGATGTGCTGCGTCCCGTCATACAGGATGTGCTCGTAAATTTCGTCGGTGATGGCGAGAACATCAAACTCCAGGCAGAGATCACGAACCAGTTCCAGCTCGGCGCGGGTGAAAACCTTGCCCGTGGGATTGTTCGGGGTATTCAAAATGATGGCCTTGGTGTGTTTGGCAAAGGCGCGGCGGAGTTCTTTTTCGTCGAAGGTCCATTCGCCCTTTTCATCTTGCGGGGGCCGCAGTTTTACAAATTTGGGCTGGGCGCCGCTTAGCACCGAATCAGGGCCGTAGTTTTCATAAAAGGGCTCGAAAATTACGACCTCGTCTCCCGTATTACAAACGGCGAGCAGGGTCGAGATCATGGCTTCGGTGGAACCGCAACAGACGGTGATTTCTTTCTCGGGATCGACATCGATCCCTTGCCAGACTTTCATCTGCCGGGCGATGGCGTTGCGAAGATTCTTTGCCCCCCAGGTGATCGCATATTGATTGACGTCGGCGGCCACGGCTTGTTGTGCGGCTTGCTTGATTTCAGCAGGCGCGGGGAAATCAGGGAAACCCTGGGCCAGGTTCACGGCGTTGTAGAGCATGGCCTGGCGAGTCATTTCGCGGATCACAGATTCGGTGAAGTGTTCGACCTTGTCGCTGAGAAAGTGCTTCGGACTGGCCTTTTCGTCGATTGAGGTGCGAGTTGCCATAGCAAGGCAGACTAGCATAATGCGTGCGCTTGCCGGCTCAATCGGTCGGTCACTCGAGCATGTTGGGCTCTTGGGAATCTGGATCGAACGCGTCAGGCACTCTTTCTGCGGTCCGGATTGTCCGCGCCTTCTGCTTGCAAGAGTTTTCGGGTAGCGATAATCCGCAGACGTTCGACCTTCTTGTGAATAACAGCGAGCAGTTCCTGCAGGAGGGCTTCGACTTCCTTGTCAGTGGACAGAGGGTCGTGTCCTGCGGTCGCAATTTGGGCACAAATATAGCGGATCCGGTCATCGAGCCGGCGTGCGAGCATAAGGGGGAGGGCGCGGAACTAAGGTTGCATGAATTTCCTTAATTGTTGGATACCCTGCAAACTGTACAAAGGCTGAGTTTTTCTAGGACAGAAGCCCCGATCCGCATTGCGCGGAATGCGATCCTGCTTAGGCCCCGAAGCGCTGCGCAGCACGAGCTCTGGCTCGAGCGGCCTCTTCTTCTCTATTCTTGGGCGGGGCATTGGTTTGGAGCTCATCAAGAAGTCGTTTGCAGATCTCAGCCACGTCATCCACCCCCCGGAGGAAGATCGCTTCGTTTGATTTGGAAGGCTTGTGGAAGCCGGTAATCTTGCGCACAAACTGCAAAGAAGCCGCCCGGACTTCCTCATCCGTAACTGGCGGATCGAAGTTGAACAGAGTCTTTATATTTCTGCACATTCCCGGTAAACCTCACGAACACTGCACAAATTAAGCGGTCGCGGTTGGCAAAGAGCGCCGAACCATTCGGTCTATTCTAACTCCGGACAAGTGGAGAGAGGCGGGCGATAGAATAGGCGTACAGCACCGATTTCCTCTTATTCGGAGTTGAAGATGTTCGGCTAACGCGTGCTATAATTCTTTATTCTCAGTCGCTTAGCGCATCGGAGGACTGTATCGATAAACGTTTTATCCGCATGAACGATCGCATTCGAGCACGCGAAGTACGCGTGATTGATGATGAGGGGCAGCAACTCGGGATTATGCCTCCCTACGAAGCGATCCGGAAAGCCCGCGAAAAGAACTTAGACCTGGTTGAGATTTCGCCCACCGCGCAGCCTCCCGTTTGCCGCATCATGGATTACGGGAAGTTTCTTTACCAGCAGGAAAAGAAAGAGCGCGAAGCCAAGAAGCATCAGAAGACGATCACCGTAAAAGAGGTCAAGTTCCGCATCAATGTGGACGACCACGATTACGAGACCAAGAAGAATCACGTTCTGCGCTTCCTGGGTGAGGGCGACAAAGTTAAAGCGACGATTTTTTTCCGCGGCCGCGAAATGACCCGCACCAGCCTGGGACGCCAGATCCTGGAACGGCTCATCAAGGACGTGGAACCGGAAAGCATCGTGGAGTTCCGTCCTCGACAAGAGGGCAACACGCTGCACGCGATCCTGGCCCCAAAGAAGTCGGACAAGGAGCGCGAAAAGGAGAAGCAGAAGGCCGCGGCCGCACGAAGCGCGCCCAGCCAGGCAGCTCCTGCTCCGGCGGCCCAGGTCGCGAAGCCCGCGTCATAAGCGGCCACGGATTACGGGTTCAGCGCAAGACTTGCTGCAGCACCTGGCATTACGCCACTGGGGAAAATGCCTGTGCCGATCTTGTCTTCTTAGCCACAAGTTAAGCCAGAAGTCTAGAAGCTTTTTGAGGATCTATGCCGAAATTGAAAACGCACAAAGGCGCTGCCAAGCGCTTCAAGAAGACGGCGTCGGGAAAGGTGAAGCGGGGGCACGCGAAACTGCGTCACATCCTTACGTCCAAAGATAAGAAAAACAAACGCAAGCTGGGAAAATCAGCCTTGGTGAGTGACGGAGATTTGGCCAAGGTGTTGCGGATGATCCCGTATCAGTGAGCCGTACTGATGATCGGTGGCCGGAGTGACTGGCCGCTGACAGGCGTGTGAAGAGGCTAAAGGCCGTCAGGCCTTCCTTACCTCCAGCCGCCGTAACAGGAAACAAAAAAGGAGAACACCATGCCTCGTGTAAAGCGCGGAACCAAACGCCGCCAGAAACGCAAAAAGATACTAGACCGTGCAAGCGGTTACTTCTTGACAAAATCCAAGCTCTACCGTTCCGCTAAAGAATCGGTGGAGCGTGGGCTGAAGTTTGCCTATGCCGGACGCAAGCAGCGCAAGCGCCAGTTCCGCTCGATGTGGATCGTGCGCATCGGCGCCGCTTCCAAACTGAATGGAATGAGCTACAACCAGTTCATTCATGGATTGAAGAAGGCGGGAATAGAACTCGACCGCAAGATTCTGGCCGACCTGGCGGTGAATGATCCGGCAGGATTTGCGAATCTGGCCGAGCAAGCCAAAGGCGCATTGGCGTAACAATTTCTCACTGCAATAAGGCCACGGACTGGGCTGCCTCATGTCTCGCCGTAGTTGCGAGACATGAGAATCGGCACTCGATGGGGAAGGGGTGCGATCAGTGGTGTCGTGCCGCAGTAGCACCTGGACCCTCTTAAATATTTCAATTCTGAGGAAAACCTAGGAATTGACAAGCCGCGGAGCGGCGCAAGAATGCAGCCCATGGCGCAAGCCGTGGTCAGCATCAACCTATAGATTACGAGCCCCGAAGGGGGCGAAAGATCGTGCCCTACACCGTTCCCAAACTGAACGACTATTCGCCGGCAGCGCTGGCCAAGGCCGCGGCAGAATGCATCTCCGCCTGCAGCGCCGAAGCCGCCGAGGTTCGCAACGACGCCGATCTGAAGGCATTCCGGGACCGCTGGATGGCCCGCAAGAACAGCATCCTGACCCAAATCAACGATCTCTGGCTGAAGGGCGCTCCCAAAGAGGCCAAGCGCGAAGCTGGAATTCGCGTCAACGAACTGAAGGCGCGGATTACCGAGTTGGTCGAGGCCGCGCACGTGAGCAGCAACAGCGGTTCGCTTACCGCCGAGGCGGTGGATATCACCCTCCCCGGCATCCGCCTCCCCATCGGCGCACAACACCCAGTCATCAAGACGATGCACGAGATCGTCGACGTATTCCAGAAGCTGGGCTACTCGGTCGCCGAAGGCCCCGTAGTCGAGACCGACTACTACAATTTCGAATCACTTAATTTCCCGCTGAACCATCCGGCGCGCGACACGCAAGACACGCTCTTCATCGCCGGGCAGCAGTCAAAGCCGCAGCGCGAGCGCCTGCTCTTGCGCACGCACACCTCCCCGGTGCAGATTCGCACCATGGAGAAGATGCGTCCGCCGATCCGCATCGTGATTCCCGGGACGGTGCATCGCAACGATCCGCCGGACGCCAGCCATTCGCCCATGTTTCACCAGATCGAAGGGCTGGCGGTCGACACCAACATCACGTTCGGCGATCTGAAAGGCACGCTAGATCACGCCATGAAGGCGCTGTTCGGCTCGTCTGTGAAGACGCATTTCCGTCCGTCGTTCTTCCCGTTTACGGAACCGAGCGCCGAACTCTACGTGACGTGCTTCATCTGCGACGGAAGCGGCAAGCGCGGGTCCGATCCCTGCCGTCCCTGCAAGCAGAGCGGATGGATTGAGGTGCTAGGCTGCGGCATGGTCGATCCTAACGTGTTCGAATTCGTAAAGGATAACGGCTACGACCCAAAAAAAGTCTCCGGATTCGCTTTCGGCATGGGCGTGGATCGCCTAGCGCTGCTGAAGTACGGAGTAGATGATATTCAATTGTTCTTCCAAGGGGACGTGCGGTTCTTGCAGCAGTTTGCATAAGAAGCTCTTAGCCTCTTGGTTTTTAGCTCACGGCTAAGAGCTAATAGCTAAAAGCTGAATTTCATGAAATTATCTGCCCAATGGATTCGCGACTTCGTCGATTTCACGGTTGACAATTACCGTCTCGCCGAAGACCTGACCAACGTCGGTATTTCAGTTGAAGGCATCAGCGGAACTGGCGCAGACACCGTCTTCGAGATGGAGATCGGCACGAACCGTCCCGACGCGATGAATCATTACGGCGTTGCCCGCGAAGCCGCCGCCATTTACGACCTGCCGCTAAAGCCCATTCGGGCCGAGAGCAGCACAGCCGCGAACGGCAACCATGGCGATGCTACGATCGTGAACCGCATGGCGAAAGCCCTGGCCGGCGAGGCCCATGTCGGGAAGAGCACGGCTGGAAAGGACACGGCTGCAGAGCGAATGGCAGGAAAGGGCCCGCGCGGAGAGGGCCAGACCGCGAGGGGCACGGCTTTAGCCCCTGAGGTGAGCTTCCCGATCACCGTCGAAGAGCCGCAACTCTGCCCCCGCTTCTCGGCCCGGGTAATCCGCAACACGAGGATCAAGCCATCCCCGGAGAAGGTCGCCCATCGTTTGCAACTTCTAGACCAGCGCCCGATCTCGAACGCCGTCGATGCCACGAACTACGTTCTGTGGGAGATCGGCAAACCCACCCACGTCTTCGACGCCGACCTGCTCGAAGGTGATCAAATCATTGTCCGCAAAGCTCGTGCCGGAGAGACGCTCAAAACTCTCGACGGAGTCGAACGCAAGCTCACAGAGGAAGATCTAGTCGTCTGCGATGCGAAAAAGCCGGTAGGCCTTGCCGGGATCATGGGCGGATACGACACCATGATCACCGAAAAGACCCGCAACATCGTGATCGAGTCGGCGTGGTGGGACCCGGGCATCGTCCGCAAGATGTCGCGCCGCCACGGCCTGCACACGGACGCCTCCCACCGTTTCGAACGCGGCGCGGATTTCGAGTCGACCGTGCTCTCCTGCGACCTGGTGGCGCAAATGATTCGGAACTCCGGCGGCGGTGAATTGGTCGGCGATGCCGTCGACGTGGTCTCGCGCCCCATCGACCAGGCACCGGTCCTGCTTCGAGTCTCCGAAGTGCATCGGATTCTAGGCGACAATCTGAATGCCGGGCAGGTCTTCCGGTTGCTGAAGCCGCTCGGTTTTATCCTGGTTCCCGAGGGACAGCAGGATGCGCAATTCCAGGTGACGATTCCCAGCTGGCGGCTCGATGTGGAGCGTGAGATCGATGTGATCGAAGAGATTGCGCGCCTGCATGGCTATGACAAATTCGAGAGTACGCTCCCAGCCTATAGCGGCGCGGTGATCGAGTTACCCAACGCCGAAATAGATGGGACTCTCCGAACTCGAGCTCTGGCGCTGGGATACAACGAGTCTTTGTCCCTGACCTTCATCTCTCACCAGGACGCGGAAAAGTTCTCGTCCACGATAGGGAATTCGCCGGAAAAGGTTTTGGAGCTGGAGAATCCGCTGAGCGAAGAAGCATCCGTGATGCGTACCTCACTTGCGCCGGGCATGCTCAACATGCTCGCGTGGAATTTGAATCGTGATGTGGCCGACGCACGGCTGTTCGAGATCGGCAGCGTGTACTCGACCAGGGACGGGGAGCGGATCGAGCCCAGGCGTGCCTGCTTGGGCGCCACCGTTTCAGCAATCCGGGGCTCACTGCCCGCGGGCGGAGTCCTTGATGTGAGCAAAGGCGAACGAGCGGGCGCGGCAGAGGCATTTCGCGGCTTCAAAGGGGATGTGGAGAGTCTGCTGGCACCGTTCGCCGGCCATGTTTCGTACGACCGCGAAACCGCGGAATACTTTCATCCCGGACGCTCTGCTCGCGCTCTCATCAAGCGAGCCATAGTCGCGCAGTTCGGCCAGATACATCCCGAGATTGCGTCCTTGCGGAAGCTGCGGCAGGATGTTTTCCTGGCTGAGATCGACCTCGAGCAGTTGTACAAAATTGGCTTACGGCCGGTACGCTTTGAGCCTCTTCCGAAATATCCCGCCGTGGAACGCGACTTCTCGTTTGTGTTCACCGACGAGACGGCGTTCGAGCAAATACAGCAAGTGGTAGACAAAACTGCAATCACAGAATTGCGGGAATTTCGTCCAGTAGAGATTTTTCGGGGCGGCTCGATCCCGTCCGGCAGATATTCCGTGCTGCTGCGCGCCAAATTCCAGTCTGCCGAAAGAACGCTCCGCGAAGATGAGGTGACGCAGTGGTCGGCCCGGATCGTTTCCGCTCTCACGGCACTTGGCGGACTCCAGAGGGCCTGAAGCTGTAAGTCCCTGCCCTGCAAAGGCGCGGGACAAGCGGGGAAGCATTTCTCCCGACCCGGACTTGCCCATTCTGAAAAATTTCTGACCTCTTGATCAGCACAACTATGCTCGGTAGCCGCTTGAGCCTTTCTCATTTCCTGCCGATGAAGCGAATGTGGGAGACATTCGTTCAGTCCAGCCTACAGGCCCGGCGCTAGTTTCGGGTGCGAAACCCCTGCGCTATGTGGCACGACAGCCTATTTTCGATCGTCATGAGCAGGTGTTTGGTTACGAGCTTCTGTTCCGCGACGGGATCGAGAATGCTTTTCATGGGAATGTCGATGAGGCGTCCCGCGCGACCCTCGACCGTTCACTATTGATGGGGTTGGATGTCTTGTGTGACGGGCGGCGGGCCTTTGTGAATTGCACACGCAGCACCCTGATCGAAGGTCTGGTCACGCTGCTGCCCTCTGCGACGACGGTTGTGGAGATCCTGGAATCAGTGCCCGTCGACGGCGATGTTCTGGCGGCGTGTCACAGCCTGAAGGAGGCTGGTTATACTATCGCGCTCGATGACTACGTCGCCGATGACCGTCGGGAGAAGCTCAGGGAGATGGCGGACATCATCAAAGTTGAGATGAAACTCACGACGCAGGAGCAGCGTGTCAACATGATGAAGCGTTTCGGTCCGTGGCGACACCGGATGCTGGCGGAAAAAGTGGAAACGCGGGCGGACTTCATCGAAACACGGGATCTGGGCTTCGTATACTTTCAGGGATACTTCCTCCGCCGGCCGGAAGTGCTCAGCACGCATGACGTCCCGGCCAATCGCCTGAACTACTTGCGAATGCTGCAAGAAGTGTCCCGGCCAGAATTGGATTTACGGGCGTTGGAAAACCTGGTAAAGACAGAGGCCTCAGTGTGCTACCGGCTATTGCGCTACCTCAACTCGACGGCGTTCCCCTTCCGTAACGAAATCCATTCGGTGCGACATGCGCTCACGATTCTCGGGGAGCACGACGTCCGACGTTGGGTAAGGCTTGTTGCAACGGTCGGCGCCGGACAGGATAAAACCAGCGATCTGGTGTTGTCCGCGCTGGTGCGGGGTCGCTTCGGCGAGCTGGTGGCCGCGCGAGTGCCGCACGGGAACTCAGACCTGTTTCTTCTCGGCCTGTTGTCGTTGATCGACGTCATGCTGGAACTTCGAATGGAAGACGTTCTGGAACGAATCTCGCTCGATCACGACACCAGGGCCGTGTTGCTGGGAGAACCCAGCCCTCTCCGCCCCGTGTTCCAGTTAATGCTGGCTCATGAGAGTGGGAATTGGAAC
Organism: Acidobacteriota bacterium; assembly: GCA_046723715.1. GTDB lineage: Bacteria > Acidobacteriota > Terriglobia > Terriglobales > Acidobacteriaceae > Sulfotelmatobacter. Next base: position 22,559 of record JBKOUZ010000153.1, read on the forward strand.
GCGGCGGCAGATCTGTGTGACACCCTACACCTTGATCCGGATGACGTTGCCAGCTATTACTGGCAGGCGCAGGAGTGGGCGCGGGAACTCACGCTGGCACAGTGAGGTGTCCGACAGTGTTCGGGGCAAGGGGGGCTTGAACTTCTGGTCGATGGCCTCCTGTGCAAAAAGCAGTTGGCCTGGGGCCTTGCACCGAAGCGCGAGGCCTAGTACCATGATATTGTTCTCATGAGGCCTCGTTCCCGCGCAGGCCTTCCGCGCCAGCCTTTCCGAAGCGGCGCCTTACGGATCCGAAAAAGCGCAAATCGATACTAGGTAAATTTTTAAGTTTTTTTTCGCGAGATAGCGGTTCGTTTCAGAGTTGGGGTTCGTTCCACATTGTGTCCAGTCTCAACCCGTACCGTGTACAGGCCGGAAGGTGCGCGAGGCAGGGTCTTGCCTGACGACCGTCTGGCGGGCCAATGAGAGTCTAACAATTTGTATTTAGCAGGAAGCGACTAGAGAGGACTATGAACGCAGGACCAGGAAAATCCTCCGGAGGCGGAGGACGAAGAAGACGGCGCGGACGCCGTCCACACAATCAGCGCGGCCACCGGCCCGGACAGGGCAGCAACCGTGAAAATCGTGACGGGATCTACACCGCTCCCATGGATCACAGCTATCGAGCTGCGTTGGCCGGCGGCAACAATGGGCATAAGGGGGGTGGGCGGCAGCGGCCCGGATTTGCCACTCAATACCCGCAGCCCGAACCCGAGCCGGTTCCAAATGGCGGGGAATCCGCCAATTCCCGGATATTCGCCTTCATCGAAGACTTGTTCTTCATGGCGAAGATTCAGGAGACGGCCCGCAAGCTCAATGTGAAGGTGGAATTCGTCAAGACCGACAAGGACTTGATGGAGAAGATGCAGCAGAACGGCGAAGAGAAGCCGTCGCTGATCATCTTCGACCTGAACAATAACGGGGTAAAGCCGTTAACCTTGATCCCCAAGCTGAAAAGCAAGCTCAAGAAGGGGACATCCATCATCGGTTTCCTTTCGCACGTGCAGGGCGATTTGAAGCAGAAAGCGCACGAGGTGGGTTGCGACATGGTATTGCCGCGCTCGGCTTTTTCGCAGAATCTGCCCCAATTGCTACGCCGTCACGGTGCGCCCGAAGAGCAAGAAAATTCCGCGGTTCAGTAGACGCGCTTCAAAAAGCTGGAACCCGCACTTCAGCCTTCCATTCCAGGCCGAGAACTACACTTCCGTCTGACTGCACTCGCGCGCAAGAACCCTTCCTATTTCCGGAGCCGACTTCTAAACGCGCTGAACTAGCCTGGCGGCCAGGAAAGTGGGCGTCCACCCAGCAGATGCACGTGCAGGTGAAACACTGACTGCCCGGAGCCCGGTCCTACGTTCAGCACCGTGCGGTATCCCTTCTCGATATCACGTTGGCGCGCGATTCGAGCTGCCGCGAGGTGACAACGTCCGATGATTTCCGCATCGCTTTCCTGTGCTTCTTTCAGCCCCGCAAAGTGTCGTTTGGGAACGATCAGCACATGCGTAGGTGCTTGTGGGTTGACATCTTCGAAAGCGAACACGTGCGCGTCTTCATGAACCTTTTTGGAGGGAATCTCTCCGCGAAGGATGCGGCAGAAAAGGCAGTTGGCACTGGAGTCGTTCATGGTGCCCAGTTTCTAACGGACCGGGAATGTGGTCAAGAGACGCCCGCTGGCAGGCGAATACCACGTGCGTCCAGCCGGCCTAATCCAGACGCACCAGAAACACGGCGCCTTCGGATGTTCTGGTCTCCGCTGCAAGCTTTTTCGCCCGTTCATGATCATCCTCAGGCACGCGCACGCGAATCCACCAATCCCCGGCAGGGCTGGCAAAACGCAAGACTTTTGCCGTGCGGTAGCGACGGGTAAGATGGTCCGCCATCTTACTCGCAACCTCTTCGTGAGGGAAACCACCGATCTGAACGGCCCATCTCTCGCCGGCGCCGTTGACGGCGGGCGACTTCATCAATTCAACTTTTACTTTGGCAACACCGGCCTTCTTCACATCTATCTTCTCGGCCGCTGCAAGAGAGAGATCGATGACGCGTCCTCGAATAAACGGTCCGCGGTCGGTAATGCGGACCAGGGCGTGGGAGCCAGTCTTCACATTCGTTACCCTCACAACGGAGCCCAGAGCGTAAGTGCGATGTGCCGCCGTCATGGCATGCATGTTGTAGACCTCGCCGTTCGATGCGCGACGGTTGTGGTATGGCGGACCATACCAACTGGCGAGTCCGATTTCGCTTTCAAGCGGTTTTGCGTTCGCGGGAATCACCGGCTCAGCCAGTTCAGCGGCGGGGCTGGCGTGAGAAGACCTTTCTCTTGACGTCGGAATACTTGCTGCGGATTCGGCGGGGGCGGGTTCAGCTTCCGGAGCGGGGGGAGGCGGTACATCCACATGAGCTGCCTTGGGATGGCCGCATGCACTCAAAAAAAGCATCGTTATGAGCACAAAAAAGAGCATAGCGATAGCGCCCGAGCGAAAGCGACTGCCTGCACAGCATGATAGAGCGTGTTTCCACCCTATTTGGTCGGATGTTGCTCCATGTAATCCGCGAATTCGGCCAACTTTTGCGAGGCCACGCGCAAGGCTTTGGTGGAATGTGAGCGCACGGCCGGAACCACCTCGTTGTTCAGATACTTGATGAATTCTGGAATCTCCTTCTCCAAACGCTCCGCTGCCTCGTTGATGGTTTTGCCGACGCGCGCCGAAGCGTCTTCGACCTTGCGGTTGAAGTCGTTCATGGTACTCCTCGCGATTCTGTAGCGTGAAAGAGATCACGCGATACTGCGGATGCCAGGCTCGGCTATTATTCCCTGCCTAACGAATGAGGTCAATGGAAGAAGAGGAATCCATGGTGCTGCCTGTAGCGCGAATCGGTACAGTCGCCGGGACATTTCGGAGGTTTCCTCGGCGCGCGCCCGCTTGGGGTAAAATTCCGGACTTGATGAACTCGCCGTCGCACTCAAATGGCACGTCCGCGGAGGCTAGCTTCCGCCGGCTGCTGCTCGCCTGGTATGACGCTCACGCCCGCGACCTCCCGTGGCGCAAGGATTGCGACCCTTACCGCGTCTGGGTATCGGAAATCATGCTGCAGCAGACGCGCGTGGCTGCCGTGATCGAACACTACCAGGTATTTCTGCGGCGTTTCCCGTCCGTAGAGAAGCTTGCAGCGGCGAGGGAAAGTTCGGTGCTCGCGGCATGGAGCGGTTTGGGATATTACCGGCGAGCGCGCATGATGCATGCGGCCGCAAAGGTGATCGTCCGAGAGTTGGGGAGAGATTTCCCGATCACGGCGGAGGGCCTGCGAGCTTTGCCGGGCATCGGTCGGTACACATCGGCGGCAATTGCCAGCATCGCATTCAGCCAGCCCGTAGCTGTGGTGGATGGGAACGTGGAGCGTGTTCTGCATCGCTTCTCGGGTGAACGAGTTGCTCCCGAACAGGTGTGGAAAACGGCCGAGACTTTGCTCGATCGCGAACGGCCCGGCGATTTTAATCAGGCCATGATGGAGCTAGGTGCCACGGTGTGCACTCCACAGACTCCTTTATGCCCGATGTGCCCCATTGTTGGCTTGTGCGCGACGCGCGGCCCATTGCAATGTGTTGCCAAGCCCCCCAAGCAGCACAAATGCAAGGTCCACTATGCTCTCGATTGCCGCGATGAGGCAGTGTATCTGGTGCAGCGTCCGCCGAACGCCCGGCTGATGGCTGGCATGTGGGAACTGCCCGAGGCCAGGGCGAGCCGCAGGCGGATTGCCGCATTCAGCTTGCGGCATTCAATCACCGTGACGGATTACACTGTGCTGGTTTGGCGTTCCAAAGTACGTGCTGGCAGTCCGGGCAAATGGGTCCCTTTCGAAAAATTAAGCAGCCTTGCCCTGACTGGATTAGCGCGAAAGATATTGCGTAAAGCTGAATTGATGTCCCCGAGACGCGCATCCGTTTAAATCCATTAGCTGCAACAGGTCATCTAAACGAAGAGCAATACATTCTTCGGAGGTGGTTAGATGAAGGCATTGGCTACTGGGGCGAAGGCGCCTGCCTTTGCGTTGCAAGCGATGGACGGGCAGAAGTTTTCACTTCAGGATGCGATAGCGCACGGCCCGGCGGTTCTTGTGTTTTTCAAAGTTTCATGTCCGACGTGCCAGTACGCACTCCCGTTTTACGAGCGGCTCCACAAGGCATATGGCCGGAACGGGGTCACGTTGGTTGGCGTCTCGCAAAACGACGGCAAGGACACCGCCGCATTCGCGAAAGAGTTCGGGATTACCTTCCCGGTCGTGCTGGATGAGATGGGCGGCTATCCAGCTTCCAATGCCTATGGGCTCACGAATGTGCCCAGCGTCTTCTGGGTGGCGCAGGACGGCGAGATCGAGGTATCCAGCGTCGGCTGGGTGAAGGCTGATTTCGAATCGATCAACCGCAAGATGGCAGAAGCGGGCAAGGTCTCCCCCACGGCAGTGTTCACGCCGGGCGAAGAAGTGCGGGATTTTCGCGCGGGTTGAGGATCGAAGAATTAGGCGCCGGGTGCGCCTGCGATCCAAATCCTATATGAGCGGAGGCGAACAGGTGTCCAGCCGGACACGGCCCGTTGGCGCCTGATTCCTAGGGTGGGTGCACTCTCGTGCACTGTTTGTGCATACTTGCCGTACTTGTCTTGCTGATGGTTCCGTTACAATCTTTCCAGATCGTCATAAAAACAATTTTCAGCAAGCGCTGCTTCGTTGGGGGAGAACCATCTATGCAGGGAATGGCGAGAGTCGTCTCGGCGTGTCTGGTCGTGTGTTTAAGCCTGCTGGTGTGGGCGGAAGGCGGAGCGGGAGGAGGTCCCAAGGCACCCTCTGTGCGATTGCCAGGGCCGGCCTACGTTGCGCTTGAGACGATCACTCCCGAACATATTCGCTGGCATGTCCGCTTCTTATCCCATGACCTGCTGGAAGGACGTGGCACCGGTCAGCGCGGCGGAGATCTCGCCGCCGAATACATCGCCACCCAGTTCGCCGAGTACGGACTGAAGCCGGCGGGAGATCACGGCACGTATACGCAGAAGGTGCCGCTGGTGGGAATCACGACTCTGCCCGAAACGCGATTCACTCTCATTTCCCAGCGGGGCGAGGCAATGAACCTGAAGCCTTTGGAAGAGTACGTTGCCTATGACCAGACGCAGCAGGCCGCGTCGGATGTGGATGCCGAGATTGTCTTCGTTGGCTACGGAATCGAGGCCCCGGAATACAACTGGGACGATTACAAAGGAGCCGATGTTCGAGGAAAGGTTCTGTTGATGCTGGTGAACGAGCCACCCTCGGATGATGCGAAGTTCTTCAAAGGCAAGGCGCTCACCTACTATGGCCGCTGGACCTACAAGTATGAGGAAGCCGCGCGCAAGGGCGCGGTTGGGGTGCTGTTGGTGCACCAGACGCAGATGGCGAGTTATCCCTGGGAAGTCGTGAGGAACTCCAACTCCGGCGAGAAATCGGCCCTGAAGGTTGAGGGGCCGGCTTTGAAAGTCGCTTCGTGGATTCATCTGGATGCAGCAACTCGATTGGCTGCGGCTTCTGGAACGAGCCTGGAAAAGTTGATGAGCTCGGCACAATCCCGGGACTTCCACGTAGTGAATCTGGGAGCGCGCTTTAGGGGCCATATGGTGAGCAAGGTCCGGAACTTCGAATCCACTAACGTGCTCGCGATCTTGCCTGGGTCGGACCGGAAGCTTGCAGACGAAGCTGTCATGTATACGGCGCACTATGATCACTTCGGGATTCGACCTGATTTGACGGGCGACAACATCTTTAATGGAGCCGAGGACAACGCGACCGGATGCGGCATTCTGATCGAACTCGCGCGGGCATTTGGAACAGCATCAATCCGTCCTCGACGCTCCATTCTGTTTGCCGCAGTTACTGCCGAAGAGCAGGGCTTACTTGGATCGGAATATTTGGGAAAACATCCTCCGGTTGCGGCAGGAAAGATTTCACTCGATCTGAATTATGACGATGTGAAGCCCTTGGGCGCCCCGGAAGAGGTGCAGGTTGCGGGAGCAGAGCGCACGAACTTTTATTCGAACGTCGAAGCGACCGCAAGGGAATTCAGGTTGGCGATTCGTGCTGATGCGCGTCCCGAGGCCGGACACTTCTACCGTTCAGATCATTTCAGTCTGGCCAGGGTTGGGATTCCTTCTTTTTCCATCAATGAAGGAATGAAGTTCAAGGGACATCCTGAGTCCTGGGGCCTGGAAAAGGAGCGCGAATATGTGGAAAAAAATTATCATCAGCCCAGCGATGAATATCGCGCGGACATGGACTTCGTTGGCGATTCAGCCATGGCGCGGTTTGGATTTGCGTTGGGCTGGGAGGCCGCCAGCTTGCCCAAACTCGTCAGCTGGCAAAAGGGCGATGAATTCGAGGCAGTGCGGCTGAAGAGCGGCGGTCAATGATCATGACGGCTGAGACGCCTTAACCGTCAAAATCCCTATTACTTTCATAAAAAAGGGCACGGTAACATAACCGTGCCCCTTCGCAGTTTTGCCGGAGAGAGAGATGGGGCCTGCAGCCCCTCAATGCGTACGATAATAAGGCGGCTGAATCGGACAAGATGTCATGTATTTGTAAAACCTTGCCAAATTTCACCAGAATGCAGTTTCATCAACAGGCGTTTAACCTCCAGGCCGCCGAGGATCGACGTGTTTATCAGACGCTTTATCCCCCTTCCAATCGTTTCCAGCGGATTCCGAACTGGCGGGAAAGACTCCCCGGGTTGCTGATGGATTTCCGTTCCCCTACCCGCATGCTGCCCGGGATTCAGGATTATCACATTCGAAAGGAACTGATATCCAATCGCGGTCAGCGCAAGCTGGCCTTCTACGAATTGCAACGCTTTTATACAAAGGGGCCACAACAACCTACGCTTGCGTGCGGTCTTGAAATTCTTCGTGCCAGGCCATTTGGATCGCTTCCAGCTTGCCTTCGTTCGACGCTTTGGGATCGCCGGCGAAGTCCGGGAGTTCGGTCACGTAGCGGTGCAGATCGGTAAAGCGGACTCCGAGAGGATCGACTTCCGGATGCTTTTCGGAAAGCTGGATGCCAATGTCTTCAGCGTCGTCCCAAGTTAGTTTCTTTGCCATCTCAGTGCTCCTCGGAAACGTAGTTGCGGTTCCACGCGGGAATTTCCACGACAACCCTGCCCGGCTTCGTGATCTGCGCCTGGCATCCGAGGCGCGAGTTTAGCTGCAGATCGGCGGCCATGTCCAGACGGTCGGCTTCATCGTCGTCCATTTCGGAGAGATTCTCCGCGCCTTCCTTCACCCACACGTGACAGGTAGTGCATGCGCAATTGCCGCCGCAGGCGTGATCGAGCGTGACGCCGAAGTTCAATGCGATGTCGAGGATCGACTCTTCTTTGCCGTGATCTTCATAGGGCAGTTTGCCGTGCTCGAATTGGACCGTCTTGCCTTCGGGCAGGAAAGTAATTTGCACCGTGTTTTCGCCGGGGACTTCTTCGGTGGCGGTTCCGGCCCCTTGGGGTTTCTCGTCTGCCATTGACTACTCCTGTCTTCCTCTGTGATCCGCTGTGTCCTGCCTTGGAAAGCTCGCCGCAGGAAGCACAGGCAGCACAGGGCTATTCGAACTCTGCTTTCGCCATGGGATGAGGCGCGGTGGGACCTTCTCCCAAGTCGGTTTCTTCCATGTTTTTGCCCTTGAGCGCGCTGGACACCGCACCATCCATCATCAATTCTGCCAACCGCGTGGTGGCGTGATTTAACGTTTCAATCGCTTTTCGGATTGATTTATAGTCGTCTTCCGCATTGACTGCGATCAGCGCTTTTTCCAGTTTTGCGATCTGCTTCTTTTCGTCGCTCGTCAGCTGACCCCATGCAGCATTCTTCTTTGCCTTCTCCAGCGCAGTCAGGATGGTGCTCGTTTCGTTGCGCGCCTCGATGAGTTGACGGCGGCGGAAGTCTTCTTCCGCATTGTCAAACGAATCAAGAATCATGCCTTCGACTTGCTCGTCGGTGAGTCCGTAACTGGGTTGCACCTGAATCTCAGCTTCTTTGCCGCTACGTTGCTCGCGAGCGGAAACGTGCAGGATGCCGTTAGCGTCGATCAGAAATTTCACTTCGACGCGAGGAATGCCGGCCGCCATCGGGGGGATGCCCTGAAGATCGAAGCGGGCCAGTGAACGGCAATCGCTTGCCAATTCGCGCTCGCCCTGCAGAACGTGGATGGCGACGTTGGCTTGACCATCAATCTGCGTCGTGTAGAACTGTGTCGCCGAAGCCGGGATCGTGGAATTGCGAAGAATGATCTTGTCGGTAACGCCGCCTGCAACCTCGATTCCGAGCGAAAGGGGAGTGACGTCGAGCAGAAGCATGTCCTGCGTAGCTTCCGAGCCCCCGCCGAGAATGTTGGCCTGCACTGCGGCTCCGAGTGCGACCACTTCATCGGGATTCAGATCAATGTGCGGCTTCCGGTGAAACATCTCTTCGACTAATGCGCGAACTCTCGGGATGCGCGTCGAGCCTCCCACCAGCACGACTTCATCAATCTGCTCGGGCCTAAAATTCGCGTCGTTCATAGCTTGTTTACAGGGACCCACGGTGCGATCGATGATGGGCTGAATCAATTGCTCGAACTGCTGGCGCGAGATCTCGCGCTGGTAGCGCTTTCGCCCGGGCAGTTCGATATCGACCTTCACTGAAGGCTCGGAGGAGAGGGCGATCTTGGCTTCAATCATTGACTTGCGAATGGCCTGCACGGCTTCCGCATTGCGCCTCAGATCGAGGCCAAGATCGCCGCGGATGTCGTCCAGCGCGATCGTGATCAGCAGGTTATCGATATCGTCGCCGCCGAGATGTGTATCGCCATTGGTCGCGATCACTTCGAAGATCCCATCGTGCAGCTTAAGGATTGAAATGTCGAAGGTGCCGCCACCGAGGTCATACACGGCGATTGTGCTATTCTGCTTTTTATCGAGTCCGTAGGCGAGCGATGCCGCCGTGGGCTCGTTCACCAGACGGAGAACTTCCAGTCCCGCGATGCGGCCCGCGTCCTTCGTCGCCTGGCGCTGGGCGTCGTTGAAGTACGCCGGAACTGTGATCACTGCCTTCGTCACCGGGCCGGCAAAAAAGCGTTCGGCGTTGCGCTTCAGCTGGCGAAGAATTAGCGCAGAGACTTCCGGCGGCGTGAAAATCTTGTCCCCAAGCTTGATGCGAAGCACTTCTCCCGGCTGTAAATCTTCGGAGAGACGGAAGGGAAACAGTTTGAGTTCTTCCTGAATGTCTTCCATTCCGCGGCCCATCAAGCGCTTGATCGAATAAACTGCCCGTTCCGGCGTTTCGATGAGGTAACGGCGCGCGAAATTTCCAATCACGGGCTGATTATTTTCGTCCAGGGCAACGACCGAAGGCACGAGATTGGAACCGTCATCGCCGGGGATGACCACCGGCGTTTCCCCCTGCATGAACGCCACCAGGGAGTTCGTCGTTCCAAGGTCGATTCCGACAATGCGTTCCGGGCTCATGCGATCTTCTCAGCTTCTGCGGCTTCATCCTCCTGCGCCGCAGGATTGTCTGCCAAGCGCTTGACTGGTGCCCAGGCGCGCACTTGAGCGCCGTGAATCATCCCCTGGATGAACGGCTCGAAGAACATGTAGGGGTGAATCGATGCGGGGGCGCTCGCCTTATCAAGTTGCTGGCGCAATTCAGCGGGAATCGAGAACTCGATGGCCCGAAGATTGTCATCCAGTTGAGTCAGCTTGCTGGCGCCGAGAATCGTGGCGGTGATGCCCGGTTGCGTGACCACCCAGTTGAGGGCAACTTGCGCGGGCGGACGTTCCATCTCTTTCGAAACCGCGAGCAGTACATCCAGAATTTCCCAATTCTTTTCGTTAAACCTCAGGAGTGTGGGATTCCCTGAGTTCTTGGTTTTTTCCAGACGGCCATCCCCGCTGCCATTTTTCCCCTGCCGCCTGTACTTGCCACTGAGAAAACCGCTGGCCAGCGGACTCCAGGGGCAAATACCCAGCCCGAGCTCCTGTGCGGCCGGAATATGTTCGCGCTCGATATTGCGTTCGACCAGCGAATATTCCAGCTGTAACGCGATCAGCCGCTCTTTGCCTTCTTTTTCCGCCAGAGTCTGTGCCCGGGCGACGTACCATGCCGGCGTGTCGGAGAATCCATAATGGCGAATTTTTCCCTCACGAACCAATTCGTTGAGAGTTGAAATGACTTCTTCCACAGGAGTGACAGTGTCCCAGGCATGCAGCCAGTAGAGATCGATATAATCGGTCTGCAGACGGCGCAGGGAGCCATGCAGGGCTCGATAGATGTTCTTGCGTCCGTTTCCCCCAGCGTTGGGATTGCCGGGCTCCGCATTGAACGTGAATTTCGTAGCCAAAACCACACGATCGCGAAGGGCCCGCTCGGAAATAAACTTGCCGACCAGTTCTTCGCTCTTGCCTCCGGTGTACCCGTCAGCGGTATCGATGAAATTGCCGCCCTGCTCGATGTAGCGATCAAACAAGCTGCGGGAGACACTCTCCTCGGCTCCCCATCCCCACTCGGTGCCAAACGTCATGGTGCCGAGAGAGAAGGGACTAACGCGTAATCCGGATCGTCCAAGCGTGGTGTATTCGTTCAAGTGCATCTCAGTTCCTCGGTCTCAGTTTTCGATTGCCGCATTTACATCGCGGACCAGGTTGCGGATGTAGTTGCGGCGGTTCAGAACATCCACCATTTTGCCAATGATTTGCTTTTGTTCAGCTGACGTTGCTCCGGGATTGCGATCCATCAGTTCATCCCAAACTTTCCAGTAGGACCCCAGTTCTTGCAGCAGTGATTCGTATTTGGATTCGAGCGCGACTTTGTGCTTCGTGATCTCCGCGGTCAACGCAGGATCGTCTTCCTGCATCTGCTTGTTCATTTTCAGTTCTTCAAGTTGCATGTTCAGCTCGAAGACTTCCTCCAGCAAGTCGGGAGGCACAATCTGTTTCTTCAACCCCCCGCTTGCCCGAGCCTGCTCGGTGGCGGACTTGGACTGCTCCTCGAGTTCCACGCCTTCCAGTTTCAAGAGATATTGAGTGCGCTTGATGGGATCACGCAGGGTGCGGTACGCGTCATTGAGCAAGGAACTCTGCTCCACGCTCCACTGCTGTTCCTGGGTGCCGGCCCGGGCGTTCAGATCCGGGTGAAGCTTGCGGCTCAGCTCGTAGAAGTCTTTCTGCAATGCGGGCACATCGACATTGAGTTTCCGCGCCAGGCCAAAGAACGTGAAGTAATCCACCGGAGCAGGGGGCTGAACCTTGCCGCAGGACTGGCAAAAATGCGCAGCGCGCATGGATCCGCACGACCAGCAGGAGTTGGTCTCCGGTGGCAACGGTTTGGCTCCGATCTCGGTAAGAGAGGACTTCGTCATGCTGCATTCCTCGCGTAATCCAATGTTAGTGCCGCGGGATCTACCTCGAAGTTATCCGGTAAATTCGGCAGTTCGCGGGAGTGGACCCCCACGCCATCTATGAAGTGGCCTGCCACACAGGCATTAGGCAGAGAACGAAGTCCCGCAGCCGCACGACTTCGTAGCCTGTGGATTTACAAAGACGAATCCCTGCTGCATCAGAGTTTCCTGATAGTCCAGGGTCATGCCGTGCAGATAAATGAAGGACTTCGGGTCTACAAACACCCGCACATCGCTGAACTGGAAAATACGGTCACGCTCACGCGGCTGAGAGTCGAAGCGGATGTTGTAACTCAGTCCCGAACATCCGCCACCCTGAACTCCAAGACGCAGACCACCCTGCTCGGGCGAGATGCGTTCCTTAGCCATTGCGCTGCGGATCTTCGCAATGGCCTTTTCGGTCACCTGGATACCTTTCGCCGGAGCTTGTGCCGTCGTGTTTTCGATTGCCGTTGTCATATCAAACCTAGCAATTAGCGGTGAGCTTTTAGCAACGCAACAGCCGAAATGGCTCACCGCTCACTGCTACTTCGCTTCCGCAGCTACCGGCTTCGCAACTTCCTGCTTCTTCTTCCAGTCACCGATCGCGGCGCGGATCGCGTCCTCCGCCAGCACCGAACAGTGGATCTTCACCGGAGGCAGCGAAAGCTCCTTCACGATGTCCATGTTCTTGATGGCGAGAGCTTCGTCCACTGTCTTGCCCTTGACCCACTCTGTCGCGAGCGAGGAGGAGGCAATGGCGGAGCCGCAGCCAAACGTCTTGAACTTCGCTTCTTCAATGACGTTGGTATCGCGGTTGACCTTGATCTGCAGTTTCATGACGTCGCCGCATTCGGGAGCGCCCACCAGGCCAGTGCCAACATCGTTGCTGCTCTTGTCGAGCGAGCCGACATTCCGCGGATGATTGTAGTGATCGATCACTTTGTCGCTATATGCCATTATCCGTTTCTCCTGAACTTCGAGTCTTGTCTCAGAGGCTGAGCATCATTTAATGCTCAGTCCGGTAATGCTCAGTCCGGCACGGCTGAACCGTGTCCATCCAATTTCCTTACTCTCCTGCCCACTTCACATCTTTCAGGTTGATCCCTTCCTTCGCCATTTCGTACAGCGGAGAAAGCTCGCGCAGGCGTTCCACCGTTTCGATGACGCGATCCGCCACATAATCCACTTCCGCCTCCGTATTGAAGCGCCCGATGCCGAATCGAATCGAGCTGTGGGCCAAGTCATCCCCTGTCCCCAGCGCCTTCAAAACATAAGATGGCTCCAGGGTCGCAGA
>JBKOUZ010000098.1:0-44543 GCA_046723715.1 Acidobacteriota bacterium
CTCGCGTCTTTGCTCTGCGCTTCTTTCAGGCCCCGCCTCACGGCGAGTGTTGTTTCACCCTTGCGCTTCGCTATGACTTCACTTCCATCAAGTTGTCAAAGGGACTTTCACCCTCCAGCTGTCGAACATGCTCGGCACACATAAAAAAGGCGCCGGAAGACCCGGCGCCTATGAGATACGACTCGCGAGATGCGGTTCAAGCGAGAAGAAGAAAATTCAGCAACTCAAAATAGGTGCTCCAACCTTGTCGCGTTTTCCGCGACAGGGTGGGGACTTTGACTTTATTTGCTTTCCGCCACCGACGGGCTGGCCCCAAAATCACGGCGGTTATTCGCCGCGGTGCGCGCTGCACGGGATGACTGCTGATTCGCGGCCGCCGCTCCATACCGCTCCAGCATGATCGGCGCCATTGCGTTTTCCGCTTCCTTCACGAACATCAACTTGTTCTCGGAAGCCATGTCAACCCGCACAAAGTCCCCCAGCTTTACCTGCCCGGTCGCAACCAGGTTTGCCAGTGGGAACACCAGGTTCCGTTCGATAGCCCGCTTCAAGTGCCGCGCTCCGTACCTCGGATCCGTCCCTTCCTTGAGCAGATATTCCTTAACGGTAGGAGTGCAATTGAAAACAAATTGGTTCGTACCCGCGGCCATAAGGACGCGTTGTTGCACCATCCCCAGTTCAATCTCGAGAATCTGCGAAAGATGCTCCTCCCGCAGTGTTTTGAATACAACCGTCTTGTCGATGCGGTTCATAAACTCCGGCGTGAATTTCCGCCGTGCTGCCTCGACCGCCGTGCGCTGAATCTTGTCGTCGAACGACTCGTCCACTTCGACGACTTTCGGCGCAAACCCGAACCCGCCATCCACCAGGTTCATCATTTCGCCGGCGCCCAGGTTCGAGGTCATGATGATGATGCATTGCGACAAATCCACTCGCCGGTTATCGCCCAGCGTCAGCGTAGCCTTATCCAGGATCCCCAACAGCAGCTGCCACAAGGAGTCGGAGGCCTTCTCGATTTCATCAAAGAGCAGGATGGAAAGCTTCAGTTTCTCGCTAAACCACTGGTTCAGCGCTTCCTGCGTCAGCAGGGGATGGGTCTCGCGGTGTCCCAGGTATCCCGGAGGCGACCCGATCAGTTTGGCGATCTCATGTGAATGCTGAAACTCGGCGCAATCGATCTTGATACATGCCCTCGAATCCCCGAACAGGGCCTCAGCCATCGCTTCCACCACCCGAGTCTTGCCCGAGCCGGTCGGTCCAAGAAACAACAGATTCCCCACCGGGCGTCCAGGCGCGTTGAGGCCTGCCAGGAACATCTGGTAGATCTCTACCACCTTCTCGACCGCCTGATCCTGGCCCACAATGCGGCGGCGCAGGGCGGCCTCAAACTCTCCAGCATCGTTGCTTCGACGGTTCGGATCGAGCACTGTTGCGAGATTCGTTCTCATAAGAATGTTGCCGGGGCTCCGGACTTCCTTTCGGCCGTTTTCTTCGGCTCTCGTATGGTTATCGCCGGACTTCTCAAGGCCCCTACCCATTTTCTAACCTGTTTTCCGGAGTGGCCAGAGTTCATCCAACTTGCTGCATCCGACTGCTGGGATATGAGCAACCTTCGGACCACGCGTGAGGGTCATCTTATGTTAGATGCAAGTACCCTCTTCCGCTGTGTTTACCGTCCTTAGGGCGCAATTCCTCACGCCCTCCACACCACGTGCACGCAGCGTAACGGAAAAGCTTTTCACTCGCACGGAAGGAACCTACTAGTAATCAGTAATCAGAGGGGGCCTCATTACTACCTTCGAGCCTCCACTGGACGGCGATGGCCCCATTCCGTGGGTCCCGATTCCGATCCTGATACCGACCATTGATTACTGAACAGACGTAGTACTCCCGCCGTAACTGGCGACCCCCCCAACCCAAAGCTAGTATCCGGCTCAGGTAGGTTCGGAGGACAGCTTGCGCCACTCGTCTCACCGCGCTCTTACAACACTTCTATCTCTCTTATTCGCCCTCGCCACCTGGATGGTGGCCCCGCGCCTCGATCCCAGCTTTATTGCGCAAGCGCAAACGCCCCGACCGAAGCCTGCCGTCTCCTCAAAGGGCGCGCAACTGCGCACGGCAAGCGTCAGCACCAAACCGCTGGATCCCGAGCCTCGACCCCTGGCCCCGGCTGGCACTGAACTTTACACCGCCAAGCGTGGAGAAGCTATTCCAACCATCGCCCGCCACTACCTCGGACGCACTTCATACCTGACATCTTCCGAGCTCTCGGCAGCGATTCGCAATATAAACCACAAATCCGACTCGGCCAACATCCTCAAGGCGAACGAAGCCATCATTATTCCGGGGATCCTTGCCGCACCTGTCACTGAAAAGACCATCAGCGTTCCCAAGGATTTCGAGGTGCGCGCCGTCTACCTGACCGGAGTCATGGCGGCAAGCGATCACGGCCTTAGAATCATCCGCCATTGGCGCGAAGTTGGTGGCAATGCCGTCGTTTTCGACATCAAGGATTCCGATGGTAGCGTCAACATCCATTTTGACCACCCGCTTCTCGGAGTGCACAAAGTTTACATCCACGACGTTCCCAAGCTGGTCCACTTCCTGCACCAGCAGAATATGCATGCCATTGCGCGCATCGCGATCTTCCGCGACGAGCGCCTGGTCAAGGAACATCCCGAGTTAGCCGTCCAGTCGCGCAAGAATCATACGGCCTGGCGGGAGAACGGCAAGCTGGTCTGGACCGATCCCTCCAATCCCAAGGTCCAGGACTACAATATCGCCCTGGCTAGGCACGTAGCGCAGCTGGGGGTGGATGAAATCCAGTTTGACTACGTCCGCTTCCCTGCCGAAGGTGAGCAGAAAGATGCCGCCTTCGTCTTCCAGAACGGACAACAGGAATCTCTGCAGGCCGAAAACGCACCGGCAGAGAGTCCGGACTCTACCTGCGTGCTTCCGGCTCCAAAGCATCGGCCCAAAAAGGGCGCTCCTAGACTGGCTCCACAGGTCCAAAAGGGGCCATGCCCCGTCAAAGCCAGGCCCGCGCCGAGTGGACCGCAACGCGCCGATGTAATTACGGCCTTCCTGAAGAAGGCCTATTCCGAAGTCCGTCCCACCGGGGCTCTGCTATCCCTGGATGTCTTCGGCGTGATGGCTTGGCAACGCCCTGTGGACCTTTCCCATACAGGCCAGGATATCGTGCAGATGGCTCGCTACTGCGACGTCCTGAGCCCCATGATCTATCCCTCGCACTTTTTCGGAATGGACAAAATTGCTCATCCTGGCGATGAGCCCGCTCACTTTATCGGCGAATCTATGCAACGTTTCGAACTGATCACAAAGGGAAGCGGCGTAGTGATTCGCCCCTGGCTGCAGGCCTTCCACTGGCGCACGAAAACTTATTCACCGGAATACATAAAGATTCAGGTGGAAACCGCCCGCGCGAAAGGGGGCATCGGCTTCTTGTTCTGGAATGCCGCCAATGACTATTCCAAGCCTTTCACAGCCATGCCCGAAATGAGGGCGGCAAACCGGCAAGCCTCAAAAGACAGCCCCAGATACTTCCGGGGCGACGAGCTCCCGGTGCCTGCGGTTCAGGCTGCATTGACGCCGGCCAGGTAATCTCCTTCGGGACCAGCGCGAAGTTGCGGCATTAAACCTTGTGTGTGGGCTCACGAGCTCGATTTCGGCCTTGTAAATATCGGTCAGCTTCGAGTACCATCCCGTGCGTTCGTTCTGCCAAATCCCAATCGAACACCCAAGGTATCCCTCATGACGCCTGAAGAATGCGTGCGCATGAACGAACTTTGCGCCAAGATCCAGGAAGAAAAGAACTACGAGGAATTCGCCTCCGAACTGCTCGAACTCAGTGAACTGATCGCTCGAAAACACGAGCGCCGATTTCAAAATCAACCCAGCTTAGTCTGGCATCGAAATCGGCCCTGGAAGACGGTCCCCGCGGTCGTAAACAAAATCATTCAGACCGGAGTCGCGCGCGCGCCCGAAAAAGCGGAAATCTCCGTTATTCCCGCCGATTATCTTTTCCGAGAGATTCGCATCGAGAACTCCCTGACCACCGCCGAAGGTGCAACCGTAGCTCTCAAGCAGGGAGCGCGTCTGGACCTCACTCTCGAAGCCAATGTCCAAGACACCGTTCTAAAGTCTCCGCCTGTTTCCTGACCTACCGCGCATACCACGCGTCACCCTTTTTAGGGGATACCGCGTACAGCGAACCCTGTATTCAGCGGCATTCTGAGCCCACGTAAAATTCGGTTGTCTTCTCCCCACAGTGGGATTTGCCGACTTGTGCCTCTCAGGCAGTCCTACACAAGGATCTACGTTTGCCAGACCTCCAGACTAAAGTGCAGGTTGATAGCCATCTTCGCCAGAGCGATGAGATCTTCCGTTTGCTGGTCGAAAGTGTCAAAGACTACGCCATCTTCCTCCTGGAACCAAACGGCAACGTCGCTACCTGGAATCAAGGAGCCGAGAGGATCAAGGGGTACAAGGCCCAGGAGATTATCGGTCGCCATTTTTCCGAGTTCTATCCCAAGGAGGCGCGGGAGAGCCGGTGGCCTGATCGCGAATTGGAGATTGCCTCCCAGCAAGGACGTTTCGTCGATGAAGGCCTGCGTATAAGAAAGGACGGGTCCTCGTTCTGGGCTTATGTGGTCATCACGGCCCTGCGCGACGACCGCGGAGAACTGCGCGGTTTTTCCAAAGTCACCCGCGATCTGACAGAGCGGCGTGCCTTGGAAGAGCGCACGCGCCTGCTCAATCGAGAGCTGCGCAGCCGGGTTTCACAGCTGCTCGACTCTCAGCGCCAGGTAGAGCTAAGAACATTCGAACTACAAAAGCTCTCCGGCGAATTACTGCGTGTGCAGGATGAGGAACGCCGCAGAATGGCGCGCACTCTGCATGACGAGCTCGGCCAGGAGCTGGTGGCCTTAAAGCTGGAACTCGATACCGCGCGCACCTCCGAAAACCATCCTGGCAAAAACCTGCTACACGCCACGGAACTGGCCGGCAGCGCGTTGCAGAAGGTGCGCAACATGTCCTACTTGCTGCACCCGCCTCTGCTCGACGAATCCGGGCTGCTTCCCGCGTTGCATTGGTATTTTGAAGGCCTGCAGAGCCGGGGACAATTGCGCATCACTTTCGAATACAGGCCTGTGCTGTTTCCTCGGCTCGCCCCGGAGATTGAGACCGCAATCTTCCGCATAATTCAGGAAGGACTGACCAACATCTACCGCCATTCCCAAAGCAATGACGCGCGTATCGAACTCATTCAGGAAACCGAATCGGTGATCGTGCGAGTTCGAGACTTCGGAAAGGGAATTCCCGAAAGTACCCTCGGACCCGCCTATGTTGCGGGTGTGGGCATCAGCGGAATGCGCGAGCGCGTCAAGCAATTGAATGGGGAGTTGCGGATTTCCAGAGCCGAACCCGGTACTCTCGTACAAGCCACCTTACCGACTACCGATCTCGTTTAGAGCCTGAACACTCCTGCATCACCTTCGCTCGCTCGCCTACCGCGCAGGCTCTTGGATCGGCGGAAGCGCTCTAAGCATACTCCCCAGTCCGAAGCTCCGGCATCCGCGCCGCCACAGACGGGGCTGCTGTCCTACATCTTCGTTATAATGAATTCACTGAGGAGATCGAATGGCAATCCAGAAGACGGACAAGATCTGGCATAACGGTAAGTTGATCAACTGGGATGATGCGACCGTGCACGTGATGTCGCACGTTCTCCACTATGGCTCTTCTGTCTTCGAAGGCATTCGCTGCTACGACCTGCCGAGTGGCCCCGCAATCTTCCGCGCTGTCGAGCATATGCAGCGCCTGGTCGATTCCGCTAAGGTCTACCGCATGGAGATTCCCTTTACCCGCGATGAACTGCTGAAGGGCATGCTCGAAACGATCGGGCACAATGGCGCGTGGCCGTGCTACATCCGCCCCATCGTCTTTCGCGGATATGGCGATGCCGGCGTCAACCCGCTGCAATGTCCCGTCGAAACCTACATCGTGAATTATCCTTGGGGTAAATATCTGAGTGGTAACGACGATGGCGTCGATGTCTGCGTTTCGTCGTGGACGCGTTTGGCTCCTAATACCCTGCCCGCGATGGCCAAAGCTGGCGCGAATTACATGAACTCGCAACTCATCAAGATGGAAGCTATCGCCAACGGCTACGTAGAAGGCATCGCGCTTGACCGCAGCGGCTTCGTGAGCGAAGGATCGGGCGAGAACCTCTTCATTGTGCACCGCGACAAACTCATCACCGCGCCCCTGGGCAACTCGGTTCTACCCGGCATCACCCGCGATTCCGTGCTGCAGATCGCACGCGATTTGAACATTCCCATGATCGAGCAGATGATCCCGCGCGAAATGCTCTACATCGCCGACGAAGTCTTCTTCACCGGCACAGCGGCGGAGGTTACCCCCATCCGATCAGTGGACAAGATCAAGGTCGGCAAGGGCACCATGGGTCCAGTCACCAAGGCAATCCAGAAGGAGTTCTACGCGATTGTCCACGGTGAGAAAAACGACCGCCATGGCTGGTTCACTCCGGTACCCGTGCGCAGCAAACAGCCAGTCGGGGTATAATTCGTTTCGTCAATTCGAGCCAGGGGCGCCGCGTGCGCCCCTTTCGGCTTCTAGCCCGGAAAGAAACAAAACAGATTTTCCAAGAAGGAGAAAATATGTCCCAAGGAATGACTCCCGAATTCGCCGCCGGCCTTTGCGCCATGATGCTCGACGGTATCCAGCGCGAAGCAGAATGCACCAAGCGTGTGCTGGCCGCTGTCCCCGACGACAAATCTGACTACCGTCCCGACCCCAACGCCCGAACTGCCCGCGAACTCGCGTGGCACATTGCCAATACCGACGTCCAATTCCTCGACGGCATTGCCGACCTGAACTTCAGCATGGAATCCCCCGAGCACAAACCCCAAAGCTCGGCAGAAATCGTCAAGTGGTATGACGAAAACATGAAGCGCGGCCTCACTCGCGTCGCCGGTATGACTCCCGAGCAGTTACTCACTCCCATCGAATTTTTCGGCGTGTTCAATCTGCCCGCCGTGGCCTACCTCGGTTTCCTGAACAATCACAGCATTCATCACCGGGGCGAACTGGCAACCTATCTGCGACCAATGGGATCGAAGGTCCCCTCCATCTACGGAGGCAGCTACGACGAGCCCTTCGTGCCCGTAACTCCAGCCGAAACCGCCGCATAACCAAAAAGCAGCCGTGCCCACCCTTGTCGCCCTGTCTGCGACAGGGTGGGGCCCTTTGACTCCCTTTCACCAAGACAGCACTCCCGTGAAGCGGTACCCCGTGCTCAGCGACGCCTGACTTCTTGCGAGCCCTGGATCCCAAGGCCCCGTGGTGACCAAGCCTCACTTCTCGCGAGCGTCCAGACTCCAAGGTCCCGCACCCAACTGTGAGATCAGGAGCGCCGCCCCCAGCATTGACAAATTCTTCATAAACATCACGAATTGCATCAAGTGCATCATGGGATCCGAAACCGCCCAAAACTTGTGCATCAAAGGCGTGACGCCAACCAGAAATAACGCGATCAGCCACGCTCCCACGCGAGCCCGATAGCCAATCGCAATCGACAGTCCGCCCAGCACCGCCAGAATTCCCGACAGTGGAACGGCCAGCGACGCGAGCGGCACCCCTTGCGACGCCGCGTACCCGTTGGTTTGCGACGTGAAGTGGTTCGGTCCCGATAGCACGAAGATCAGCGCGAAAAGCACCCTGCCCAGCAGGACGATCGGACCCGCGATCGCGGGTGCTTGTGCGAACGAACGACTCGAAACAGAAGAAGCTGCACTAGTCATGATTCTCTCCTAAAAACTGAAATTCAGAAATCCGTCCCAAACCCGTATCTCGATCACCGCGATCGGCCGTCTGGCGGAGCGAAGCTCCGCGAGCTTTCCCTTGGGCCCTCAACATTTCTCGTGGCTTTGGATGACGCCGGCTTCATTGGTTACAATAAATTACTATGGTATGTTTAAATAGTAGGCATTTTGTAGTAACCTGGTATCCGAAGGAGACAAATGAGACGCAACCGGCAGATCGCTTCCCCGTGCGCCATCAGCGGCCTTCTGGAACTGCTCACCCGCCCGTGGACCATGCACATCCTGTGGTCTCTCAGCACCAACGGCCCCTTGCGTTTTGGACGCCTGAAGCGAAATATCGAAGGAATTTCTTCTCGCGTCCTTGCCGAGCGGCTGCGCACTCTGGAGGACGCAGGTTTCGTCTTCCGCGATTACGAACCGACGATTCCTCCCGCTGTCACCTACGGCATCACAGATCGCATGCGCGACATTGACAAGGTTTTGACACAATTGGAAGGCCTCGCCCGCAAGTGGAATGCGGAAGGCGCCTCGAAGCAGGATGAGAGGACAACAACGCGCAGGACTCGACCGTTGGCAACGGTCTCAGGCTAGTCCCGCTCTCTCTCGAATCAGCCTTCCTACGCTCGCCAAAGCATCAGCCGCAGAGCGCGAAAGAATGCAGCCCACGGCGCAAGCCGTGGGTAAGCGCGCGGAAAGAGCAATAGCCAGCGAAGGAGCGCAGAAGGCGCGTCACACGCCAGATTCTGAACCGGATCTACCGACGGGGCAAACTCGCTCTTCCACCCTATTTCTTCAAAGAACCGGCGAAGTTCGTCACCACGGTCACTGACGGGCTGACCTGCTGCGCAACGTTGTCAATCAGGATCTTCTTGCCATCGGGAGAGATGTCAAAAAACACGGTCGGAGCCGACGTGGTAATCGGAATCTGGTGCGGCGGGCCCAATTGCGGGGCTCCTTCCACCTCTTTGAATGCAATCACATACAGATTGAACCCCGGGTCCATATAGAACAGTTCCTTGCCATTCCTGGTCCACGCCGGACCACTCGAGCCCTGCGAAGTCACCTGCCACTTCCCTTGCCCGCCGCGAAACGGCACGATGTACAACTGCACGGTCCCGGATTCATTCGATTCATAGGCCAGCCACTTGCCATCCGGAGAAAGTCGGGCCCCGTAAAGTACAGCAGCATGGGCTACGACCATCCACGGCTTCCGCTCTCCCTCCAGCGCCACTGCCCATAGCTGCGTGTCCATGCTATTCGTGCCGTGCGAATAGAGCAGGTACTTACCGTCGGGAGACCAGTCCTCTACCGAGTCTGCTTGATCGTTCTCCAGCAACACTTCTTCGGCCCCGCTGCCATCAGAGCGCTTGCGGTAGAGATTGGAGTGCCCATTGCGCAGCGAGGAATACGCGATCCACTTGCCGTCAGGCGACCACACCGGAGTCGTATTCTGCACAGGGCCAAAGGTTAGCCGGGTTCGAACGCCGCGCGCGAAGTCCAGAACCCAGATGTCGTTCACCCCGACGTCGATCTGCAACGCCACTCGATCACCTTGTGGGGAGATGTGAGCCCCCATAAGATTTGCGAACTTGTCGGCGATGGTCTCGATTTTCTTCCCTGTGCGGTCGAGCCAGACCAGCTGTAAATCCGCATTTCCGCCACTGCCGTAAAGCATCAGCCCATTTTCCGCAGCGGACGCGTCCATATGCCACGTTGTGACGTCATTCATCACCCCGCGCGCCAGAATGCGAGGCTCGCCCTTCAATTTCCCTGCTCCCGGATCAAACGGTTGCGCCATCAACTGGTCGCTCCGCGCGAAAAGAACATAGCCATCTGCGTACACCGCATTCGTCTGCGAACGGAATAGCGGCCGGTTCTCCTTGCCGTCCAGCGAAGCGTAATAAATCGTGTTGTTCCCGGATTTTGATGTGTCGTGGTGAATCGCCAGGTACAGAAAGTGTTTGCCGTCAGGAAGCAGCCATGGCCAGCGATGTGACGTATGCTGAGATGCATCGACCGTAGTAAGCGGAGTCGGCGTTCCGCCGTTGGTTCCGACTCGCATCAGCGGCATCTGCGTGTTGGGCGAAAACACAATCGTTCCGTCCGGACTCCACGCCCCACCTCGCGCAAAGGGCGCATCGCAAATAATTTGCGGCGAACCTCCCTCCAGGTCGATGGTCTCCAGTTTGCCCGCGGTAAAAAATCCCAGCGCGCGGCTATCCCAGGACCAGAAAGGAAAGATCGCGCCCTCGGTCCCGGCAAGCACGTGTGCCTCAAGCACGCCCAGCGGGCGTATCCACAACGATGGTTTTCCACCCGCCCCCGTCGCTGTGAATGCAAGCGTCGTCCCGTCCGGCGAGAGCACCGGCGGCCCCGCAAAATCTCCACTCAGGTTGAGTGTCGTATTGGATGGTGCCTCGATCACCGTTCGGATCGACTGCGCCGGTCGCGTCGGACGATGCAGCAGCCATCCGCCGACAATTCCCAACAGGATTGCCGATACAATCGCGGCCACCCATCCCGTGCGTTCGCCTTTGCGAACAGCCGGCGCCACTCTTGCGGACCCAGCCGCCGGCGGCACACGCTCTGCTGCGATGAATTGCAGTTCCAGTTTGATGTCATGCGCGGCCAGGTAACGCTCTTCCGGATCCTTCTGCAGACAAGTCGTGATGACATGCTCAAGTGCCGGAGGCGTTTGCGGCTTCACCGTGCTGACCGGGTCGGGTTCTTTTTCCAGAATGGACGATGCCAGCGACAACTGGCTTTTCCCCTCGAACGGGCGCTTCCCAGCCGACATCTCGTAGAGCACCGCGCCGAAGGCGAAGATGTCAGAACGCGCGTCGGCTTCCTTGCCTTCGATCTGCTCCGGCGCCATGTACTGAATCGTCCCAATAATTGTCCCCGCCGTCGTAAGAGGGCTAAGCGGGCTGGGCCCACTCAACGTTGCCGCGGCGGTGAAGGACGGCGCTGCGCTTGAACCTGAGATCGTGTTCTGCAATCCCAGCGGCTTGGCCAATCCGAAGTCCATCAGCTTGGCCCCACCTTGCGTGAGCATGATATTTCCCGGCTTCAGATCGCGATGCACGATCCCGCGTGCGTGAGCCGCTGCCAGCGCTTCCGCGATAGCGATGCCGATCCTGTAGATTTCGGCAAGTGGCATTGAACCTTTGCGCAGTCGCTCCGCCAGAGTCTCTCCCTCCAGAAACTCCATTACCAGAAAGTCGGCTCCGTTATGCGAGCCGATGTCATACAGCTGGCAGATGTGAGGATGGTTCAGCGACGAGATCGCGCGCGCTTCCCGCTCCATGCGCTGCTTCAGTTCCGGAGACGACGGCAGAGTTGAGGCCAGCACCTTGACCGCGACCGTCCGGCTCAGCCGAGTGTCGAGAGCGCGATAGACCTCTCCCATGCCGCCCGCACCGAGCGGCGCCTGCACTTCATAAGGCCCAAGTTTCGTGCCAGACGTCAAAGCCATAAGATGGCGCCATTATAGCGTCCAGCCCCAGGGTGCCCCACCCTTCCCGCGTTTTGAGCGGGAGGGTGGGTTTTTTGACTCTGCGACCGTCCCGCGAAACTTTGGCCCGTGCCCGGTTGCCAACTCCGGTCCATTACCTAGGTCATCTTGGGGAAGGTGACGATTCAGAGCATCATGCTGAAAGAGCTTTGAAGCCCGGTGGGCTTCCTGGGACACATTCCGAATGAATATTGACGACCTGCTTCGGATCGCGACGGAACGCAAAGCCTCGGACTTGCATTTGAAGGTGGGCAACTATCCCCACCTGCGCGTCGACGGCGAATTAGCGCCGCTGACCGACCAGCCACGCATCAGCGCCGAAGACATGTTGAACATGGCCTTCAGCATGATGTCGGCGCGGCAGAAACAGAAATTCAAAGAGACCACCGAAATCGATATGGCCTACGGCGTCGCCGGACTGGGGCGATTCCGTGTGAACATCTTCCAGCAGCGCGGGAACGTGGGACTGGTGCTGCGCGTCATTCCCACCAAGATTCGCGCTCTGGACGAATTATTTCTGCCCAAAGTCGTCGAGCAGATTTGCGACATGCCTCGCGGCCTGGTGCTGGTTACGGGCGTGACCGGCTCCGGTAAATCCACGACCCTGGCCGCCATGGTGGATCGCGTCAACTCGTCGCGCGCGGAACACATAGTCACCATCGAAGACCCGATCGAATTCCTGCACCGCGACAAGAAAGGCTACGTCAATCAACGCGAAGTAGGTGTGGATACTCCTTCCTTTGGAGCGGCGTTACGCGCTTCCCTCCGTCAGGATCCGGACGTGATCCTGGTGGGCGAAATGCGCGACCTGGAAACCATTTCAACCGCGCTGCACGCGGCCGAAACGGGGCACATGGTGTTCTCGACCCTGCACACGCTGGATGCAGTGGAAACCATCAACCGTGTGATTTCGATTTTCCCGCCGCCAGAGCAGAAGCAGATACGCATGCAGTTGGCAGCGGTAATGCGAGCTATCGTCAGCCAGCGACTGGTTCGGCGGTGCGATGCCGAGGGACGCGTGCCCGCGGTCGAGGTCATGATCAACACGGCATACATCCGGGAGTGCGTGCTGGTCCCGGAAAAGACGCGATCCATTCGAGACGCGATTGCGGCCGGCACTTCGCAATATGGCATGCAGACGTTCGATCAGTCCTTGTGGGATCTGTTCCAGGCAGGGCTGGTCAATTACGAAACAGCTCTCGAGAACGCCTCCAACGCCGACGACTTCAAACTGCGCATGCAAGGTATCGCGTCCACCGCGGACATTTCCCGTCAGTCCATGCAGTCGGCAGGATTCGGGTCGCGATAAGAAGCTCAGTTGCAGAGCTTGCCTAGTCAATAGTTCTCTCCTTGGATGGGGGCGAGCGATTCCCCCCATTTTTTAATGGGCCACACCGCAAGCTTGGGGGTGCCCACCTTCTCGCGCTGCGGGAGGGTGGGCATTTTGATTCCCTGTGCCCTGTGACAAAGCTACATAGCTGCGGTCAAGGCATACTCTTCCGGACTGATGCCACGGTGGCGGCTCTTACTCCCTTCAAAGCCGCAGGCGCTTCCTTCACAGTCGTCGGCGGTTTGCGGGTTGTGGAGTTCAGCCCCGCAGGTGTTTGGTTGGGAGTTGTTGCGGCGGCGCTGCTGACCGTTGCTGCTGGCCGGGTTGGAGAAATCAGAGGGGCTGTCCCTGCTTGAGTTGTGGCGGCGTTACTTGCGGCGGGCTCTGGTTTTGGGCGGACTGGGGCGTCCGCTTTGGCGTTCGGGGTTGTGGTCTCCTGATTTTGGGAGTATGGCGTCCAGCCGGCTTTCTTGGCGGCGGCGTGGGCTTCGGCAGTGGGGTAGCCGTAGTAGTTCGCGATGGTTTCGTCGCGCTGCCGGGCAAATTCTTCCGGAGTTTTGTAGCTGCGGTGAGGTTTGGCGGCGCGCGGATCCTGGCCGAAGTTGGCTTCGAAGGGGACTTCCAATTCGAAGAGGCCATTGGAGTCGTAGCTGCCGGCGGCTTCGTCGTACTCGGGAACCTGTTTCACCATGTCGCTAGCGTGGGCGTGGATGCTGGCTCGGGCGTCATTTTTCACTGCAATGTGCAGGGCGCGCAGGATCAGCGTGGCGCGCTTCATGTCGATGGTGTTGCGCAGCAACGCATTGATGACTTCGGCCAGGGCGGACTGGATGGACTCTTTGTCCTCGATGCAGGCAAGCGGGTGCAGGCGGGACTGCCGTGGAGTGCGCACGCCACGATGCATGCGCTGGTGGTAGTAGCAGAACTGCTCTCCGCGAAGAGAAGGAGAGCCGCAACGGATTCCGGAGATCTTGATATGAGTGCAGGTTTTTCTGTTTTCCATGAGATTGATCCTGTCGAGAATTTTTCGGTACTGCGGGCGTAAGATCTTTGCTTCGCGGAAGTTGGGGCGAGCGGCGAGGACCATGTCCGCGTAAAGTCTTGGGAACTCAGGAGTTGCGAGCAAAGTCTTGCGAACAATGGAGTTAAGGGAGTCTTGATGAAGGGGACGGAGTGCCGAATCGGGAATCCAGGGAGGTTGCGGCGCGGGCGATGGCTTGCGGGAGGGTCGGAGTTTCTGGGAGCTTGGTGCTGCATAGTCCCAAAGTTCCACATCCAGATTTTTCAGTAAAGGTTATCGGTCACAATGGGAAGATTTATTTTGCTGTGGAAAACTTCCGGTAGGGAACGCGCTGTGGGATTGGAAAGAAGAATGGGGTCAGTTCCGTCTGTCCCCGTTTTTCCTTGTCCCCGTTTTTCCTGTCCCCGTTTTTCCCCCGTTTTCCAGTAGATGCGTTGTCGGGATTGTAGCCGAGTTGCCGCATGAGCGGACGGTAGACAGAGTCCGCGTCTACTGGCAGGACATCAACTAACGCTCGATACGCAGCATAGCTAACGGTTTCTTCTTTGGAAGCGAGCGTGCGCTCCGACGAGGGTCGTCGCAACGCTCCCCCGAGTAGAGTGCCGACCGCCTTCTGGTCATAGGCAGCCCAAGGGTCATACACGCACGCATCCATCACTGCTAGAGCTCGTGCCACTGCAGGGGGAGGCAGCTGGGAATCCCGAATACCACTTAGCGCTGCATCATGCCATAGGCTTACGCTAGATCCTTCCGCAGCAGCCTGGCTACGGACGACAACAAGAGAAGGAAGATGGTGGCGGCCGTACCTGCTCGCCACGAAATCAGGAAGCGGCGCCATTCTCTCAAAACACGATGCTTGTTCATTGATCCATTGATGAGCATGTCATTCAGATGAGAGTCCACACCATTGTCTTGTAGCTGTCGCTAGCGGTGCAGAGGTCCCCTTCCCATCTTCCTGGCCTCGCGAAGCGCTTTTGCATGTTCCTTCGGAACGAATGTATCGACTGCATCTTGTGCTCTCGGATCGTTGAAGTACACCAAGGATTCGGCAATGGAGCCCGCAGCTTCTGCCGGTGCATCTTTGCATCGCGAAATGACCGTGGGAATGGAAATTACATCCTGCGTTTCAGCAATGCCCATTGCGGCTGCAGCTGCGATTTGGTAGTTGGGAGACGAAAGAGCTTGCCGTAAGAATGGAACTGCTCTCGGGTCGGCAGTTGAGCCTAACATCATTACGATTCCCGGCAAGATGTAGACGGCGTTTTCACCTGCCTGATCGGGGGACTGACCATGAGCTTGTGCCCACGTCACAAAATCTTGGGACAATCCTTGAACGGATTTCCCCGCGGTGTCGTAGTGAATGGGGCTAGGCACATCAGTTTCCAGCGCCGGTTTGACAGCCTCCACCAGATAATTCCAATAAACATCCTTTCGGTCTCCAAGTAAGAGGAGAACTTGTGCAATCTTTGCTTTCTCGATAGGTTCGGAAGTCCTCGTGAATTGCTTTTCCAAGTCAGGAACGGCTTCCACCGCGCGCGCTTCACCGATGATGCCAACATGGTAACCGTTGAACTTGCCCGACCTCACTTTTGCGATCGCGTCGGCCACCTCCGCAGTTCGCTCGTTTGCAACCTGCGTCCGCCCTAGCTGACCATAGATGAGGCCCACGAGCAGGCTACAAGAAAGCAGAACACGAGGGATTAGAAGTACTGTCAACTTTCCGCGCCCATTGCGTGCCATCATTCATCTCCTAGGTAAATCATCTCTAAAGGCATCAGGGAATTGGAGACCATGAGCCTTCGTTTGATGCGTCGTAGCCAGTGACGAACGCCTTGACCGTACTTTGAGTCGAAGTCAATTCGGGATGAAGCACACCGTTAACATAGACGTAATACGTTGGGAAGCTGGCGTGATCACTCACCGTATAATTGCCTGCAGCGTCGAACTCGATTATGTCGTAAACAAAGGGTACAGTGCGACCCTGATTGATCGTCTCGCTACCCAAACGCCCTAACAACCCAATACGACCTTCTGCAATTTGATATACTTTGCCACTACCAGATAGACCGGATTGGCCATTGTACTTGCTGGACTGGCCGCCACTAACCCATCCCGCAATGGTTCCATTCAACCATTTGCAGGGATCAGGCGTACTGCCAGCCGCATAGGCTCCCTTTCCATTTCCAAAGTCATTAAAGAGCCGGTAATTGCCGCCCGAAAACGCCGAGGATGGGCTAATCGTACTCGGAGGAGTAGCATTTGCCGAGTGGGCCACCAAGAAGGCATTCGCGTAATCGCGATCATTCTGTGTATATAGGTCCCGCGCACTGAGGAGGACCGACCAGTAGGTCCCTCGTCGCAAGCCCAAAGCCTCTTCTGGGCAGCTTACGGCAGGTTGACAGGATCTTTCCCACTCCCCACCGCGAATAACTCGGCTTGCGCGGAGTCGGATTGGGGCTTCACCGTCGGATCGTCTTGCTGGGTTACGAGAATGATTTCACTTAAGCCCAACTCGCGGCACTGTGTCCGCCACTGGTCCGCCGACATGTTGCCAGCGAGCAACTGCTGGACAGCCGGGAAGGGACTGAACTCACGATCTGCTTTAAAGATGCGAAAAATCCCCGGCTGCACGTCGATCTCCCATCCTTGCTCTGTCATCCGCAGAGCAAGCGCGGCAGCGAATAATCCAGCGGCCCGGACCGCCCGTTGCTCAGGCGACAGCAACATTCCTTTCGGATCCCGGATGCGCGATCCAATCTGCCGGAATTTGGATACATGGTCAGGCACGGATTCGGCTTTTACACCCTGCAAGGGTTCGGCATATTCGCTGACGAACTTTTGCCAGCCGGGAATGGTGACCCGCATCGCAACCTCGTCCCATCCCACGTACTTCAACGTTCCTGCAGGAAGGTCCGGAAACAGATTCTCGACAAATTGCATTTCGGCAGCGGGCAAATTCTCCAGCAGAGTGCTGCCGGGTTGGGAATCCTGCGCCACGGCTGAATCCGAGAGCTTCTCGGCGGCTGCCATGCGATCGCGCAAGGGGGGATGGGTATCGTAGGGCCGGGTCTTTTCTTCGCGCAGGCGGGTTTCCAGGTTCTTGCTGATGGCGGCTGAAATCTCGGGAACCGAAACGAACCGGCAGAAGCCCTCTCCCACTGCCACCAGGCTGCCGTCGTCCAGTGCGGGAGCGACCTCGTTGTTCCAATACGCGGTCCACGCGGTGGCGGCACGATGAAGCGCCTGCAACCCGGAAATCAGATTTCGGCGACCAGCGATGAGACAGGCGAGTTCGTCGGCACGATACTCCTGCTTGCGCGACACCACATTGATGCCGCGAAGGAATGCCATGAAAAACCATTTCAAAAGGGTTGCGACGACCGTGTACATCAGGCCAAGAATGGCAATGCGCGCCAGTTCGCCTACCGACCCGATGTTTTCGAAAATTCGCACCATCGACGCCTTGGTTTTGTAGACCCAAGGCCCGAGGCTGGTATCACCCCCGTAATAATGCGCGAATTCGTGCGCCAGCACGGCGCGAAATTCCGAAACCGTCAGTAGCGCAAGCAGGGGGAGTCCCAATCCCATCACCCGGCGACTGCCGAATCCCATCACCCCACCGCGGTCCGCTACAAAGGCATTAGGCTCCCAGATGAGGTACACCTCACCTGGAACCTTCTCGCCGAGGGCGGCTGCAATGCCCTCCAACTCAGCAAATAGATTAGGATGGGCGGCGCGTGCCAGAAGCATGCCTGGAGCTGTGAACTTGTCGCGCCGCGGGATCAGCGACCATACCATCGTCGCCGCTATCACGATCCCGAACAGAAATAGCAGCAAGATTTGCCCCGAACCCGATTCCGAGTTCGTCAGGGCAAGATACGGAAGCAGAACGCACGCTGCCGCCAGCAACAGCACGAAGAGGTACGCTCCGATTACCATCGCGATGGCAAATACGGCAAAGAATGCCATCGCAGGTCTCCGCGGGATTTGCACCTTTGCGAACGCCATAAGAGGCGCGCATCATACCATGAAAAATTCCATTGAGCAGTGATCAGCCTGCCTGACCAAAAGGACAAGCATCTCGGGCTAAACAGGACTATTGCCCGGCCGTCTTCTCGATTTTGCTGGCCATCTTCCACGTTTTTCATGTCTGTCCCAGTTTTTCATTTCCCGTTTTCCAGCCCCGCCGTTGGGCGACAAAGGAATTGTGCACTCTGCCGGTGGCCGCGAGACTGCCGACAACTCCATAGGTCCTTCGGTCCGCAAAAGGCGCGGCCCTTAGGATGACAATTAGGAAATGCTGCCAGACGGGACGTTCAACATTCTTGCGGTGCCGCACGAAGGGCGGCTGGCCAACCCCGAGCAGCCACTGGAATTGCGCCCGGGGCGCGGTGTGGGATCGTAGCACTACATGGCTACTTTTCCAGCGGAGCCAGGGGAATTTTCTTACCGACTACGTAGCCGAAGGCGGGCAGATCGGCGGAGACTCGTCCGGAATACAGCGAGAACCAGGTCTTTTCCGGGGTGAGCATATTCTGAACCGCATAGTAGTCCATCACGGGCAGGTCAATGGTGACGTGCACATTTCGATTTGACAGATTGAGGATGACCAGGACTTCGGCGTTTCCAAGCTTGCGCAGGAAGCTCAGTACGCTATCTGGCTGGTCGTTATCGATCCACCTTACGCTGCCTGTGGTCAGAGCCGGTTCGGAAGCCCGCATGGCAAACAGCTTCTTGTACATGCTGAGAGTTTCTTCAATGGATTTTTGATCGGCGGGATTGCCCGGATCCGACCATCGGATGGGAGCGTGCTTTCTCCAAGCGGTTGCTGTGGGATCGTCAACTTCCTGACCGTTGTACAAGAATGGGATACCGTCGAGGGTGAAGTTCAGTACTGAAGCATTCATAGCGCCCTTGTATCCAAACAGCATCACGGCACGCAGCCAGTCGTGGCTGTCGCTGAAGTGCAGCAGCCTGGCGCCCGAGGGCATGGCGGAGTGCATCGACTCCCAACTCTTTCGAACCTGGATGGCGGGAGCTCCGTCGCGCAGCACCGAGCGGAGCGCGAAATAGTAATTGAAGTTGTAACTGACATCAAAAGCTTCAAGCTGATCGTCGGGACGATCGGATTCCGACAAGAGGACGATTTCGGGATTGAGCTTATCAAGCGCTTTTCTGGCTTCGTCCCAGAAAGACTCGGGAATGCCGCCTGCGACATCACAGCGGAATCCGTCGATGTCGAAGTCGCGCACCCAGTGCACGAGGCTATCCACGAGATATTTCCGCACGTCGGGCTTGCTGAAGTCGGGCAGCGGCTGAGGCCAGAAGCCGCGCGCGATCTTTCCGTCCTCGGTCTTCACAAAGAACGCGGGGTCCTTCTGCATCAGGACATTATCGGGAGCGGCGTGGTAATAAACGATGTCCAGCATTACTTTGAGGTGCAGATCGTGGGCGGTTGTTACAAAATCATGAAGGTCCTGGGATGTGCCGGCTTCAGGGTCGATGGCGTTGTAATCGGTGATGCTGTAGGGCGAGGCCTTAGGATTTGCCGACCTTTTCGCAATAGGTCCTAAATAGACGATGGTCGCACCCAGGTCGGCGATGCGCTTCAGTCCAGGGATGGCGCCACGCAGATTCCCTGCGGGGCTGAATGCTGTGAGCCAGAGTTCGTAGATGCTCGCGCGGGAAAGCCAGGGGGGAACCGGTTTTGCGTCGCGCGATCCGAATGACAGGTTCTGTGAGAACGCCCTGCATGGCAACAGCAAGATGAGTGCAAGCAAAATTCGTGCGCGGGCTTTGGTCAGCGCGAGGCTGTGTTTCGATCCGAGCAACATCAGCATGGCTTGGATAGAATACGCCCGCCCTCGCTAGATAATTTGCGAGAAGGGTGACTTCTAACCCGCACGGCCAACTGTTCCGGGGCACTATGGGTGCAGCGGGAACAGGCGACGCGCGCTTTGCGCCGGCGGGGCGGAGTAGGCGTCGAGCCCTACACGAGACCTTCCTCCTTTGTCTGCGCACCTCTGGTGGCCAGTCCTCCTGGTGTACGACTCACTTGGGCTGCTGTGCCCTTTCGTTACCTACCGCAAATCATTCTTTCGGAAAAAAATGGGATGGATGTTGAATTGTGCGGTGGAGTAACCACTGCGGATGTGAACAGCTCTACGAATCCCCCGGCGTGCTCAATAGGCACGCTCAAAGAGAGCGAAACGACATGCGTTGTCTCGGTTCCCCCCGGAGACCAGCTTGCTGGCCCGTTACCCTTCTCGCCCTTTCTCTGATTTGCACCCCGGCCATGGCTCAGAGTTCCCTCGCAGCCTCTCCCGTGAATTTCGGCTCGGTACAAGTTGGGTCGAGTCTGATCAGGCCCATTGTGCTTACGAATAACGGCAGGGCTAACGTCACAATCTACAAGGTCACCGTCTCAGGCACCGGCTTTCTGTTCGTGGGCCCACAGCTGCCGGTGTCGGTACCAGCAGGGCAGAGTGCGGCTTTTTCAGTTTCGTTCACTCCGCAGACGGCAGCGACCTTTCAGGGTAGCGCGACCGCTTGGGATTACCTTTCCTGGGGTGGGCGCAAGAGTTCGCGCTACGCCAAGGTTAGTGTTGCCCTCAGTGGCACCGGACAGGGCACAACCACCTCTCCTGGTTATTTGAATGCTCCCTCCAGCGTGAACCTGGGTAGTGTGCCCGTGGGCACGCAGCAAACACAATCAGTGACAGTTTCAAATTCCGGCGGGACGAGCGTCATGATCTCGGGCGCTACTGTGAATGGCACCTGCTATTCGGTGAGTGGATTAACTTTCCCTTATAACCTGGGGGCCGGAAGCAGCGTTAACTTGTCCGTGACGTTTACGCCCGTAAGCAGCGGCACCAGCAGCGCAACCCTGATGCTGAGCTCTGATGCTTCGGACCCATCGGTCGCCGTCGCGCTTACCGGCACAGGTACGACTTCGGTGGGCAGTCTCGCGGTTAATCCATCTTCTTTGAACTTCGGAAGTGTGAACATCGGGAGTACTCAGACGCAGAACGGCAGCGTAAGTGCCAGCGGCGGCAGTGTCACTGTGTCGTCAGCGAGTTCCAGCAACTCTGTTTTCACGATTAGCGGAGTCACGTTGCCGACCACCATTCCGGCTGGCCAGAGTGTGCCGTTCACGGTAACTTTCGCGCCGACTGCGAGTGGCACAGCGTCGGCAAATATTTCCTTTTTCACCACGAACTCCACTTCCGCGTCGCAAACCGCCAGCGGTTCGGGTGCAACCCTGCCCCACGTGGTCAATCTGTCGTGGAATGCGAGCACGTCCACTACGGTGAGCGGTTACAACGTGTATCGCGGAACTGCGGCCAGCGGACCGTATGCCAAGGTAAATTCCGCGCTCGAACCTGCCATGAGCTACAGCGACAGCACAGTGCAGTCGGGCACGACTTACTTCTATGTGACTACGGCCGTCGATTCATCGGGAGCCGAGAGCTCGTACTCGAACCAGGTACAAGCGGTGGTGCCGTTCCCGTAGACAGCAAACTCTTGCTCAGGGGCGATGGCGTGCCTGTGCCGTGGCGCGAAAACCTTGTATCGGCAGCATCGTACCCGCCCTTGCAAAGTGCGCAAGGACGGGGGCACCCACGGTTTCGAAGTCGGAAGGAGTTGGCATCCCCACTCAGGCCCAAACCCGAGGTTGAGTGAGCGGGCGGCGCTTCGCGCCGCGGAGCCGGACTAGGCATCCGCTCCCTACACAGGCCGTGAAGCCATCGGCACGTTATCTCACGGTTGGGCGCTTTTTTGACGGTTATAGAAACTTCGTACCTTGGCACGGTTGCCGCATTTTGTCATGTCGCACCAGCGGCGGCGGTGGTTCTTGCTCTCGTCCAGAAACAGCCATTCACAAGTGTGCGACGCGCAGGCGCGCACGAACGGGAGTTGATCGGAAGCCAGCAACTCCGCTGCGGAGCGTGCGATCGGCCACAACGGTGCTTCCAGATTGTCTTGCTTGAAATCGAGCTGCCATTCGAAATGGCCATTGTGCGGCACCAAAGCTGCGTGCTGTGCGGCCTGCTGCACATATCCATTCAGCACGGCCAAGGCTGCTTTGGGCACGGGACGTCCGTTGGCCTGTGCGTAGAAGATTTCACTCATAGCCTCGCGCATCTGGATGGCGGATTTCAACGCTCGCTGCGCGGGCTGAGGCGACTTCTCGCCCTGCGCGCACAAATGATCCAGCTGCTGGTGCGACAAGACTCCCGCGTCCTCGGCAAAGCGCGCCAGGTCAGGGTAGGCGGCCAGCAGTTCCTTCGGGTGGTCAGTGAAACGATCGTCGAGCGTGTTTACAAAGTCCAGACACACCGCTCCCGCGATTAACTCAAATTGCGGAGGCCGCCTGGGGGGCGTCTTTTTCCGGGTATGAATCTTCTCCTCCTGGGAACTACTGTCTATTATCTAACCATCAAAATGATCTTGACAAGTTACAAGTGCACACGTAGGCTTTAACCAATGAATATGATTTTGAGGGTTAGATATGTTCTTCGAGATGCCCGCCCAAATTCTTGCGCTGATCCGCTCCCGGCAAATGCTGCCGGCGCGAGTGGTTAATATAGGAGGTCGACCTGTGCTGGTTCCGAAAACCAACTCGCCACGCAAGTTACGGCTCGATTCCGTGAAGCTGGCGCTCGCCTTCGCGGCGATCTACGTGGTGTGGGGCTCAACCTATCTCGCGATTCGCTATGCGGTTGAGACCATTCCCCCTCTAGTGACTGCCGGGATTCGGCACACGGTTGCGGGAGGGATTCTGCTGGCGTGGGCGTACGCGCGGGGCTATCGCGCCAAACGTGAGCACTGGCTTGCGGGCGCCATCGTGGGCGCATTCTTTTTTCTGATCGGGCACGGAACTTTGCACTGGGCGGAGCAACACGTTGCTTCAGGGTTGGCGGCGCTGTTGATTGCCACTGAGCCGATGTTCATCCTGGTGCTGGCGTGGGCAAGCGGGCAGCAGAAGATCAGCCGCGCGAGCGCGCTGGGGCTGGCGCTTGGGGTTGTGGGAGTAGCGATCCTGACTGGCATGGAGGTGTCCGCCAAAGACACGAGCTTGCTGGGGATGATTGCTGTCTTGATTGGCTCAGCGTCGTGGGCGGCGGGAGTTGTGATCTCGCCGAAGGTGAAATTGCCCAGCGACGCCCTGGCGCGGACCGCGGTGCCGCT
This sequence comes from Acidobacteriota bacterium, assembly GCA_046723715.1. Classification (GTDB taxonomy): domain Bacteria; phylum Acidobacteriota; class Terriglobia; order Terriglobales; family Acidobacteriaceae; genus Sulfotelmatobacter. The sequence continues at coordinate 22,923 of JBKOUZ010000098.1, forward strand.
GGTTTGCGGCGCAGTCATGCTGCTGGCAAGCGCTGGAATTACGGGCGAGTTTCACGGGCTGCACTGGTCCGCGATTTCGCTGAGGTCCATTCTTGGTCTCGCGTATCTGATTGTGTTCGGCTCGATCGTGGCTTTCACTTCTTACACCTGGCTGCTGCAGCGATGCGCGCCTACGCTGGTGGCGACGCATACTTACGCCAATCCTGTGGTGGCGGTGCTGCTGGGATGGCTGCTGGCTGGAGAGGCGATGACGGTGCGGGTGGTGGTGGCTTCGGTTGCAATTTTGGGAGCAATCGTGCTGATCCGACGGGGTGAGGGAATGACGGCAAGGCGCGTTGCTGTCAAGCACTCGGGTAAAGTCTCCGTTGAGGAGTGCGCGTGAACATACGGCATGGGCTTCCCATTTTGCAGTTGAACGCGAGTCTTGTGCGCGGGATGGACGGGGAATCCGTTCCTACACTCCCAAATTTTCGAGGTGCGACATGCAATTGAAACCGTTCCTGCTGGATATGTGGCTGGACAGCCACGAACACGACATTGAATTCAACCTGGCGGCCAGCGAGGGACCGCGCTGGAAGCTGAACGAGATCCTTAGCCTGGTGGGTGAGGAAGAGCGGGAGCGCTTTCTGAACCACAAGCTGGGATACAGCCGTCCGGCAGGAGCGGAGGGATTACGCGCAGCGATCGCAGAAATGCAAGGGGTGAAGGCCGAGGCGGTGCAGGTGGTAACCGGGGCGTCTGAGGCGCTGGTGGTTCTTATGTGGCTGGCCGCGGAGCCTGGAGCCAATGTGATCCTGCCGCGGCCCGGGTATCCGCCATTTTCTGCCCTGCCTGAATCGCTCGGCCTTGAGACACGGTATTACGCGCTGCGGAAGGAGAACGACTTTCGCATCGATATCGAAGAGATCAAGAAGCTTGCGGATGAGAACACCAAGCTTATCCTGGTGAACAGCCCGCATAATCCGACCGGGGCCACGATCAGCGATGCGGAGCTCGACAGCTTGCATGAGTTTACTTCATCAAGGGGAATTCAACTTGTCAGCGACGAGGTTTATCACCCTATTTATCATGGCCGGGCGACTCGGTCGGCGGCTCGTCTGCCGCAGGCTACTGTGATCCATGATTTCTCTAAGGCATTTCCTTTGTCCGGAATCCGCATTGGGTGGATGATCGAGCATGATTCCAAATTGCGCGAGCGCTACTGGAATGCACGCACCTACTTTTCGATCTCCAACAACACCGCGGGAGAAATGCTGGCGGAGATCGCAATGCGTCACCGCGATACCATTTTGGGGAAAACGCAGAAGACCGCAACGCAAAATCTTCGGCTGCTTGAGAGCTTTATGGCCGAGCATGGCGAGACGCTTGGCTGGATTCGTCCGGATGGAGGAATGACGGCATTTCCCTGGCTTCGAAGTGGAGAGAACAGCCGCGGTTTCTGTCAGGCGGCGGCAGAACAGGGCATGTTGCTCGCGCCCGGGAATTGCTTCGATGAGGGGTGTTCGTCGCATTTCCGGCTTGGGTTCGCAGCGGTTACGGACAAATTTCCCGAAGCGTTGGAGCGGCTTGGAGAATTCGTCAGGAGTTGGTCAGCGGCTAACGTGGAGGTACCGGTGAGGCAGGACTGACGGTTAGTCTCTTTCGCCCTCCCCGGGCTGGTTGGGCGGGCCTTTCGGCGACCTAGGACTTGCGTCGTGGGCTGGATTGGCGGGGTCGGGAAGAGATGACTCGAAAGATATGTGCAGGAAGTTGCCTTCCTGAATGCGCCGTTTTGGGACTTTAGCGGTTGTGGTCGTGGCGGCGGAGGTGCTCGATGAACATCTGCTCAAGGGGTTTGTCGTAGGCAATCAGGACGTGGCGGGCGGGACGTCCGCTGACGAAGTGGCATATCTCTTCGGCCAAATTCTTGGCATGGTCGCCGGCGCGCTCCAGAGATTGGGTCATGAAGATCACCTGCAGGCTGGCCTGGTGAGAAATGTTCTCAGGGTTTTCAATGTGGCGGAGAAAGATGAGGTTACGCAGGCGATCCATCTCGGCATCTGAGCGCAAGACCTCGATGGCTTTGGTTACGTCACGCGCGGAGAATGCCTGAGCGCAGTCGGCGAGCATCTTTTCGAGCAAGGTCGCCATGCGCGTCAACTCGCGGATATCCTCGGGATCGGTGCGTCCGGTGATGGCCTGCGCGCTGTTGGCGAAATTTAGCAGATGGTCGCCGATGCGCTCGAGGCCGATCATGAATTTCATACAGGCCAGCAGTTCGCGAGCTTCCGCTGGAGCAACCTCCGTAATGAGACTGGTGACTCCGCAATCGATTTCCATGTCCAAGGTGTCAAGTTCGCGCTCCCGCAGGCGCACGCAGTTGAGCAGGGCGTTAGAGCCGGTAGCGACGCCCTCCGCGGCGGCAGCAGCGGCCTCTTTGGCCAGGTGGCAGGCCTCAACGGTGCGGCGGACCAGATGGAGGTGGGCCGGTTCAACGTTTGGTGCCTTGGCTGCGGTGCTCATGGTCTCCTCCGCTGGTTGAGCGTTGCGGTGACGAATTGTTCTGGGAGCATCGCCGCGATTCTGCCGTGTTTGGGATGAGATGGCCAACGGCTAAGAGTAGATCAGTTTCTCGGACGACTGGTTAATGGGTTGTGAATTTTTTAGTATTTTTTCGACGCGGGGCTGGGAGTGGTTATGCGGTTTCGGCATTGCTTGCGAACGCTTGAAGGAAGTCAACGGACGCAGCCTGTCCTCGCATTACGGGGCGAGGACAAGGATGGGGCCCGCCCTTAGGGGCATCTTGGTTTAGGCTGCGGGCAGTGTAAACAGGAAGATGCTGCCGCGGGATAGTTCGCTCTCGGCGCGGATGGAGCCGGCGTGGGCGCGCATGATGTGTTTGGCGATGGCGAGTCCCAGACCGGTGCCACCCGATTCGCGGGAGCGCGCTTTGTCCACGCGATAGAAGCGTTCGAAGAGGCGAGGCAGGTGCTCGGAGGAAATGCCTGCGCCGAAATCGCGAACGAAGAATTCGATACCGCGGCCAGCGGCACGGGCGCCGAGTTCGATGCGTGCGCCAGAGCGGCCGTACTTCATGGCATTGTCGATCAGGTTGGAGAAGACCTGGTGGATGGCTTCGCGATCGGCCAGCACTTGGGGCAGCGATTCGAGGGGAATCTGGCCGTCAACAATTTTGAGTTCCACGCCCTGGCTGCGTGCGATTTCGCGGAAGCTTTCTTCCGCATCGTTGAGAAGTTCCAGTGGCGAAACTGGCTCAGGATCGAAGCGCGTCTCTCCAGATTCTACGCGCGCGAGGGTAAGCAGGTCTTCAGTGAGGCGGGACATGCGGACCGCGTTCTTGCGAATGATCTCCAAAAATTCACGGGTGGAGACAGAGTTCTCGGAAAGGGAGTCGAGCAGCGTTTCGGTGTATCCCTGGATGGAGGTGAGGGGAGTACGCAATTCATGGGAAACGTTGGCGATGAAATCGCGGCGGGTTTTTTCCACCCGCTCGGTTTCAGTCAAATCGCGGAGGACGGCGACGACACCGCCGTCGGGGAGAGGAGCGGCAGTCACATCGAATGCGCGGCCGGGAACAACCGAAGTGGCACGAGCGGTTTTCACCTCTTTGGTGATGGTGGCCGCCTGTACGGTGGCGAGAAAATCGGGGTCGCGAATGGTTTCGACCACAGGAGCGTTGAGGCGCGTGCGCTGTGTGACGAGCTGGTCCATGGGATGGTTTGCCCAGCGAACGAGCCCATCGGAACTGACCGCAATGACCGCGTCCTGCATGCTATTGAGCAGGGTTTCAAGCTGATACTGGCTGGAACGAACGGCGGCGAAGCTGCGCTCGATTTGTCCGGCAGTTTTGTCGATGGCGGCGGCCACGCGTCCGATTTCATCCATGGGACCATCGTTCACGCGTGCGCGCAAGTCGCCGCGCTCGATCCGGGCGGCGACGTCCACGATGCGCTGCAAGCGGCGGGACATCCACACAGAAGCCGCGGCCGCGATGAGGAGAGCGACAAAAGAGGCGAACAGGGAGCCCCAGAGCAAATGACGGCGAACCTGAGCCTGCACAGCTTCTACGTCAGACAGGGGATATGCGAGCCGGACGGCCCCACCGGCAATGGGAGCAGCGATGTACAGAAAAGGAATACCGAGGGTAGCGCTGCGGCGTTCGTTCTCGCCAATTTGCCCAGCCAAGGCTGCAACGAACTCCTGGCGGTGCGCGTGGTTCTCCATGGTGCCGGGGTTGGATTGCGAATCGGCAAGCACTTTGCCGGCGGCGTCGATGATGGTGGCGCGGGCTCCGGCGGCTTGACCTTCCTGGGCTGCAATCTGGGCCAAGGAATGATCGTGATCGGTTTCTACCCGATGGGCGAACAGGAGAGTCTTCTGCTTGAGGTTGCGTTCGATCTCCGAGCGCAACGAGACCTGCCAGGCGGGGCCGATCATGCCGTACAGAATGGCGGCAGCGGCGGCGATGACAATCAGGAAAACGGCAAGCAGCTTGAAGAAGATGCGGTTCTTCAATCTTTCCTCGAGTAGAATTCGCCTCGCACTATTTGGGAGCCTCGAAACGGTAACCTGCGCCGCGGACGGTTTTCAGGTAGCGGGGATTCTCCGGATCCGGCTCAATTTTTTCGCGAATACGACGCACATAGACATCGACCGAGCGCGGGGTGACATAGGCGGTATCGCGCCAAACAGAGTCGAGAAGATGGTCGCGGCTGAAAACGCGTCCCTTGTGCCGGGCAAAATAGTCGAGCAGGCGAAACTCGGTGGCGGTAGTGGGAACGGTGCTGCCCCGCACAGTCAGAGTCATGGCCGAGGGATCAATTTCGATGTCTCCGACAGTGAGAGGGCTGGGAGGCAACGGGCGCTCGAAGCGGCGGAGCACGGCTTTGACTCTGGCCACGAGTTCGCGCGGGCTGAAAGGTTTCGGGATGTAATCGTCGGCGCCGAGCTCGAGTCCGAGGATGCGATCTGCTTCGCTACTCTTTGCAGTAAGAAAGATCACCGGGACAGAGGAAAGCCCGGCGGTTTGGCGAATGGTGCGACAGATTTCCAGGCCATCCTTGCCTGGAACCATGATGTCGAGGATGAAGAGGGCGGGGCGCTGTCGTTCGGCGTCGGCGAGAACGCTTGCGCCGCTGGGGAAGACGCGCACGGTGAAGCCGTCGTTTTCGAGATGATGCCGGACCAGGCGAGAGATGTCAGGATCGTCTTCGAGCACGAAGATGATGGGTTTCACGAATTCATTTTATCGAAGGCAGTACGGAGTACCTAGCACCGAGTGGCGGGAGAGGCGCTGCATAGGGCAATTTTCATGGGATTTTAACAATTGGCAGATGCCGAGACATTCTGAAGGCTGTTAAATAATGAGTAAACGGTGTGATAATCGCGCCCCGGAATACTCAAATGGAGATCACTAGATTCTGTGCCGAATCGATGTAAAAGCTTTTACGCGGTGAAACGACGGTCGTGGCGCTGTATTCGGTGATGATGGCGGGCCCTAAATACGCCCTGCCGGGCTGAAGTTCTTCTCTGGCGTAAACCTTAGTCTTGAGTTTCTTGCCATCGAAGGCTACCGAGGCTTGCGCCTGGGATCGCGTGTCGAGCGTCATTCGGGGAGGACGGCCCAGGGTAGCCGGCCCGATATCGTCAGCTTTGTTCTCGAGAGTTGCACGCAGGCGGAGAGTCACGAATTCAACTTCTCTGTTGGGATGTGTGTAGCCGTAGCGGCGCTGGTGCTCGCGTTCAAAGTCTTCCAGCAGAGTTGCGGTTAGCGGGATGTTGAGCTCATATCCCTGGCCGCGATAACGGAGGTCGGCGCTGCGATGGAATTTGGGAGTTCCCTGCCAGGACTCGTCGCGGAAATCTCGTGTAGCGTTGCGTTCTAGAATTTTGAATTCACGCATCAGGCCTGCTTGAGGCAGGGTCCCGCGGACTCTCCAAAGCACGGTGCGGGAGTAATCTTTCACGACGTCGCTGGCAAGAATGCCCAGCGCTGAAAGAGCGCCGGGGAACGCGGGGACGATCACGTGAGGGATGCGCAGAGCATCGGCCAGGGCGCAGCCGTGCAGGCCTCCGGCTCCTCCGAAGGCGACCAGAGCGAAATTGCGGGGATCGCGACCACGTTCGATAGATACCACGCGGATGGCCTTTTCCATGGTCGCGTTGACGACGCGGATCACGCCTGCTGCGAATTTCTGCACCGTCAGAGTGGAGCGTTGCTTGTTCAACCAATCCTGAGTGAGGCGGTGCGTACGCTCGAGGTCCAGCGTGAAATCTCCGCCCAGAAAGCGGGTTGCCTGCAGGCGACCCAGCAGAAGATTGGCATCGGTGACGGTAGGTTGAGTTCCGCGCCCATAGCAGATAGGGCCGGGATCGGCTCCGGCGGATTCTGGACCGACACGCAGAACTCCGGCAGCGTCGAAGCGGGCCAGGGATCCTCCTCCCGCGCCGACGGTGTGAATGTCGAGTGTGGATACGCTGATGGGAAGTCCGGCAATTTGCGCGTCGTTGGCCGTCTTGATCTCGTTTTCGACGAGCGAGACGTCGGTCGAGGTGCCTCCCATATCGAAGGCGATGATACTTTTAAATCCGCTGGCGCGCGCCGCAGTGAGAGCCCCTATCGCGCCTCCCGCGGGACCGGAGAGCACGGTGCGAACTGGTTCGCGAGCCGCGGTGGAAAGCGCGGTGATGCCTCCGCTGGATTGCATCACGAAGATGCGCGGGGGGGAGCTTGAAGCAGGCTTCGCGCGGCCCATTCTCGCAGTCCTGGATTGCGTAGAAACGTAGGCAGCAACGTCTCTACGGCAGGATTGTTCAAGGGTGCGAAGATATTTTTCCATCACCGGCCGCAGGTAGGCGTTGATCACTACGGTCGAGGTGCGCTCATATTCGCGGAACTCGGGAAGGATCTGGTGGGAGATCGAGAGCGGAATCGAAAGAGATTGCAACGACTCAACGATACGCAGTTCGTTGCTGGAGTTTGCGAATGAAAATAGAAGAGAAATTGCGATCGATTCCGGCCTGGCGGCGCATACGCGCTGCACGAGCGCTTTGAGTTCTTCATTCGTTGGAGTGGCCAGAATTTCACCATTGGAGGCGGTGCGTTCGTTGATGCCGAAACGCAGGTTCTTGGGGACCAGCGGCTCGATGCGTTCGAAGAAAAAATCGTAGAGCTTGGGGCGGGCCTGGCGTCCGATCTCTATGACATCTTCAAAGCCCCCAGTCGTCACCAGTGCGGTGCGAGCGCCTTTTCTTTGCAGCAGCGTGTTCGTTCCTACGGTGGTGCCGTGCAGGAGTATGAAATCGTCTCTGCGCGTGATCTGCCGGATGGCGTCGACAATTGCCTGGGAAGGATCTGCGGGAGTGGAAAAGACCTTTAGCATTCGGAGGCGGCCAGCTTCCGTCCACACGCAGTCGGTGAAGGTGCCTCCGGTGTCGATGGCGATGTGGAGCGGTGGTTGACGGCGCTGCATGGGAGTGCGGAGGATTAGGGTAACATCTGGCCAAAGCTCCGCCTGGCAGGAGGTGCCAAGATGGAGCGGCCAATCCTGCGGTTTGGAATGCTTATGAAATATGACTTTCTTGTCGAGAGTTATGCGACTGAGCGGATGAAGGTACTTAGCGTGTGGAGCGAATTCCGGGATGAGGATTTACGTATCCGGCCCAATGAAAGCGACCCGCGCGGACGCAGTGTGCTGGAGCAGATGGTGCACCAGTGCGTGAGCGAGGATTTGTGGTTCCGTAACATATTGGGGATCGACGTGGGCACACCGCCGCTTCCGGCACATGAGACGCGAGTGGAATTTATTCGACGGTATGCCGATGACAGCGGCAAGCGTGTGGCGGCTTTACGAGATAAGGAAGAGGGATGGTGGGAGGCAGAAACGAAGTTCTTTGATGTGCCACGATCGCGCGGCTGGGTCATGGTGCGAAGAATGACGCATACCGCGCATCATCGCGGACAGCTCATGGCCATGTTGCGCATGCTAGGACGCGAGGTACATAGCAATTACGGTCCGACGGCGGATACCGGCGGATTGATGGCGCAGCATGCTCCGACTATTTATGCGTATGGGACTTTGGAGGAATTGCTTCGGGGAGGGCCCAAGGCATCTTTGCCGGGGAAAGGCGACAGGGTCGTGACAGAGAGGCCGGACCGGTGAACGGTCTCTCTTGACAGGAAATCAAATGCGCGATGACGGAGTGGTTCCCTTCCATACAGGAAGTCAGATTCCCCGCCCTGTCCCGCGAAAGACTAGGGACAAGGACGGGGCACCCGGTGGCACTCATGGCTTCTCACTTAATGGTGAAGGCCAGGGTTAGAAGGGTTTTTTGCTCCACTTCGTGGGCTTTGGCGCTGCCGGTAGCGGGGCTGGCGCCGGAGCTGCGTTTTACGCTTAGTACTGGGCGATCGCCTACTATGCGCTTCAGGCGAGGAAGCATGTTGAACATCGCGCCCATATTGGCGGGCTCTTCTTGCACCCACACTATGTCGGCATCTTTACCATGGCGGGCAAACTCAGCTGCCACTTCTTCTTCCGGGAACGGATAGAGCTGTTCCAGGAAGACGATGGCCGTGCTTGTGTCTTTGCGCTTCTTTCTTTCAGCTTGAAGTTCATGACCGATTTTTCCGGTGCAGATCAGGATGCGTTCGGCTTCTCCGACCTCGATGTCGGGCAGCACGTTGAGGAAGTTCTTGTGGGTGAAGTCTGCAATGGGAGAAGATGCGTCGGAATGTCGCAGCATGCTCTTGGGAGTGAAGACTACCAGGGGCTTGCGCCAGTGACGCAGGACCTGGCGGCGAAGCAGATGGAAATATTGCGCGGCGTTGGATGGTTGCGCGATCTGGATGTTGTGCTTGGCCGCCAACTGGATGAAGCGCTCGATTCTGGCGCTGGAGTGCTCAGGGCCTTGACCTTCGTAGCCGTGCGGCAACAGCATCACAAGGCCGGAGAGCAGATTCCACTTGGCTTCTCCGGCGCTGATGAACTGATCGATGATGGCTTGGGCAACGTTAACGAAATCGCCGAACTGGGCTTCCCAGAGCACAAGTGACTCTGGATAATCGCGGCTATATCCGTACTCGAAACCCAACACTCCCGCTTCGGAGAGAGTGGAATTGTAGATTTCACAGCGAGCCTGGCCGGGCGCGATGTTTTCCAGCGGAACGTATTCGTTTTCATTTTCAATATCAATGAGAACGGAGTGGCGCTGGTTGAAGGTGCCGCGTCGCGTATCCTGGCCGGACATGCGCACGTGCGTGCCGGTTTTGACGAGGCTGGCGAATGCCAAGGCTTCAGCCATGCCGTAATCCACGGGGCGCTTACCGGTGCCCATCTCGGCGCGCTGCTCCAGAAGCTTCTTCACCTTGGGGTGGATGTGGAAGTCAGCGGGATAGGTGGTCAGACGAGTGGCGAGCTCGGACAACTCCTCCGCCGCAAGCCCGGTATCGACGTCGTATTCGGGGCGATAGAGGCCGCCGAAATAACTGTTCCAGTATTTGGGAAGCTCACGCAGCAAGGGTTTGTGCTTGACGCTGCCAGCTTTTTTCTGGGCTGCTTCAAATTGGGCCTTGATGGCATTAGCCCGGTCCTGGGCATCGGTCGTGCCGGTGTCCTCGGCATAGATTTGCCAGAGCGGCGGATGTTCCTTGATCTTCTTATAGAGCAGCGGCTGGGTGATGGTCGGGTCGTCGACCTCACTGTGGCCGTGGCGGCGATAGCCGATAAGATCAATGACGACATCCGTGCCGAATTTGTACCGGAATTCGGTGGCGAGCCGGGCCACGCGAACCACGGCGTCGACGTCTTCGGCGTTGACGTGGAATATCGGGATCGACTGACGGCGCGCAATGCAAGCTGCGAAGCGGGTGGAATGCTCTTCCGTGTAGCTGGTGGTAAATCCCAGAAGATTGTTGACGACGATGTGAATGGTGCCGCCAACCGTGTATCCGGGAAGGTCGGCGTAGTTCATGGTTTCGGCAAGAACTCCCTGGCCGGCGAAGGCTGCATCGCCGTGTACTAACAGGGGAAGGTACTTCTCGCGTCCGCCTTCGCCAGTGCGGTCCTGCTTGGCCCGGGTGCGACCGACGGTGACGGGATCAACGGCTTCCAGGTGGCTTGGATTGGAGACCAGGTGGATATGCACTTTGCTGCCGCTGCGGGTGAGGTACTCGCCGGTGGCGCCCATGTGGTACTTGACGTCTCCCGAGCCAAGCACGCTGCGGGGATCGACGTCTTCGAATCCAGCAAAAATTTCTTCTGGAGGACGCCTGGCAACATGAGCGATGACGTTCAGGCGGCCCCGATGACTCATGCCCATGACGAGTTCGATCGCACCCAGTCGCGCTCCTGTATCGAGAACTTCGTCCACCAGCGGAATGAGGGCGGTGACGCCTTCCAACGAAAAGCGCTTGCTGCCCAGATAACGCTGCTGCATCACCTGCTCGAAAATGTCGGCTCGGATCAGGAGGTCGAGAATGCGTTGCTGGTCTTGTTTCTCCGGCTCAGACTCCATGCGCTCGTAAATCCATTGCCGGCGCACGGGCGAGTAGATGTGATTGATTTCGACACCAATGGTGCTGGAGTAAATGGCGCGAGCTTCGCGGGCATATTCCCCTTCTCGCTCCAACTCCGGGGTGAGACGGGGGCGCAGGAAGCCCAGGGGGTCGAGGTCGCCTTCGAGATATCCGAACTGGCGGTAGGCAGCGAAAACACGCTCACGATCAGGGTTGGAAATGGAGGGTTCAACTATAGCGGTCGAGCCTCCGTTGGAGCTTTTGGATTTCGGGGTCATAGGAGTGCAGGTTCTAGGATAAAGGATGCGGGGCGGGGCTTGCTCGATTCTGGATCAGCAATGAGAATCGATTCACTTCGGAGAGGGCTGGGTACGGCAGGTCAACGCGGAGTTCAACTTCGAGGTCAAGTTCCAGGTCAGATTGACGTCAAAAGCCCCCACCCTGAGAGGTGAAATCAAGGTGAACAGAAGATCTAAAGAAATTCACAGAAGAGATCTTGCGGCTAACGTCGCTCTTACACCCAGGCAAGAACACGGGATCCCGACGGTTCTGGGAATTCCGTTTGATGGGCAGTCTTCCTATTTGCGCGGAGCCGCGGAGGCTCCGGGAAAAATCCGGGAGGCTCTTGCCTGCGAGTCTTCAAACAGCTGGACGGAAACGGGGGTGAATCTTGGAGCAAAAGGAGTTTACGGAGATTGCGGAGATCTTGCACTTGCTGGCGCGGATGTGTTCGCTGTGATTGAAAATGCCGTCGGTGAATTGATTAGCAAAGGGAGGCGTCCGGTGTCGCTAGGCGGAGATCATTCGATTACTTATCCGATCATGACGGCTGTAGGCAAGAAACATTCGGCGCTGACGATCTTTCATTTCGATGCGCATCCCGATTTGTATGACGAGTTCGAGGGAAATCGCTTCTCGCATGCCTGTCCTTTTGCGCGCATTATGGAAGCGGGGCTAGCCGGGCGGCTGGTGCAGACAGGAATTCGAACCCTCAACCAACATCAGCGAGAGCAAGCCGAGCGATTTGGCGTCGAAGTACTCGAAATGCGCAGCCTTCCCGCGCACCAGGCATTGAAAGCTGCTGGGCCGGCTTATATCTCGTTTGACATGGATGCGCTGGACCCAGCGTATGCGCCGGGGGTTTCCCATCGTGAGCCCGGCGGAATGTCGGTGCGGGAGGCCATTGCACATCTGCACGCGATACAAGCAGAGATCGTTGCCGCAGATCTCGTCGAGTACAACCCGTTGAGAGATATCTCAGGCACTACCGCAACCGTAGCAGCAAAGATTTTGAAGGAGATTCTGGGGAAGATGATTGCGGGTTGAGGCATGAAGTAGGCGAGGCGCACCGCCGAAGCACGGACGATCTCACCGAGATCAAGAGAAAAACGATATTTCAGAGTACAATCGGCTCTTGTAAAAATTACAATGAATTCTTATGGCAGAAACATTTCATAATTCTCGCCCAGAAAGGCTGCTAGTCGTGGGTTTGGCAGTCATGAGCGTCGCGCTCGCATGCTCCAAGAATGAGGGACCAAACCTCAAGGCTGCAGGGCCGCAAGCCATGCCGGTCAAAGTGATTGAGGCACGGGCCGTCCCGGTAAATGATGCTTCCGAGTACGTTGCAACATTGAAGTCGCGCGACTCAGCGGTGATCATGCCACAGGTGGAAGGAATCATCACGCAGATCTATGTGCATTCGGGGGACAAGGTCGGGGCTGGCGCTCCTCTCATAGAGATCGATCCCCTGAAACAGCAGGCGACTGTCAGAAGCCTGGAGAGCGCGCGGGCGGCACAGGAAGCGCAATTGAACTGGGCCAAGCAGCAATATCAACGCACCCAGGGTCTCGCGTCGGCCGGCGTCGTCAGCAAGCAGGACCTGGATCAAGCAAAGGCGACCCTGGACGCAGCCCAGGCGCAGATTGACTCACTGAATGCGCAGGTGCGCGAACAGGAAGTGCAACTGCACTACTACAAAGTAGTGGCGCCGCGAGGGGGAATCGTGGGAGACATCCCAGTGCGCGTAGGAGACCGCGTCACCAACCAGACCCCACTCACGACGGTGGACCAACCGGGCAGCCTGGAGGCATACATATACGTGCCGATTGAGAGGTCATCGCAGTTGAGGATGAACCGCTCCGTGCAGATTCTGGACAGCAATGGCAAGGTGCTGGCCGACACCCGGATCAGTTTTATTTCTCCGCAGGTGGATAACACGACGCAGACGGTGCTGGTCAAGGCGCGCATTGAGAATGGAAACGATGCATTGCGGCAGTCACAGTTCATTCGGGCGCGCGTGGTGTGGGGAACGCATCAGAATCCCGAAGTTCCCATCCTGGCGGTGTCGCGGTTGGCGGGGCAGTATTTCGCTTTCGTGGCGGAACCGCAGAGCGGTAATTCTTACGTTGCAAAGCAGAAACCCCTACAGATCGGGCAAACAGTGGGCAATAACTACGAGGTGCAGGGAGGGATCAAGCCGGGGGATAAGGTGATCGTCTCAGGGACGCAGTTTCTTTTGGACGGGGCGCCGGTGGTTCCGCAAAGTTAGCGGTGAGCGATGAACGATGAGCCATGAGCCGTAAGCAGACGCTGCATTGCTGGTTGCAGGCCCAGTACTCCAGCAATATTTCCAGGCATTCTTAAGATTTTAATTGGGGTTCCCAAGGTTCGGAACTATTCATGTTTGTTGACTTCTTCATACGACGTCCGGTATTTGCCACGGTTTGCGCGCTGCTGATCGTATTGGGAGGACTGGCCGTCCTGCCCACGCTGCCGATCGCGCAATTTCCAAATCTTGCTCCGCCACAAGTGGGCGTAACCAGCGTGTACATCGGGGCTAGTGCGCAGACGGTGGAGAGCGCGGTGACGATCCCGCTGGAGCAGCAGATTAACGGCTCCGAGGGAATGAAGTACATCACCTCGACGAGCGGCAATGACGGGACGAGCCAGATTCTAGTGACGTTTGACCTGACCCGCGACCCCGACTTGGCGACGGTGGATATCCAGAATCGCGTAAACACCGCACAAGGACGGTTGCCCAGCGCGGTTAAGGCTGTCGGAATCACAACGCAGAAGACGGCGCAGAACTTCGTGTTCGGCGCGGCAGTCACTTCGGACAACAATCAATACTCCACGCTGTTCATGAGCAACTACCTCGACGTGTACGTGCGAGACGCTCTGAAGCGGATCCCCGGGGTGGCCGACGTTCTTATTTTCGGCGAGCGGAAGTTTTCGATGCGCCTGTGGCTGGACCCGGTGCGGATGGCGGGACGCGGATTGACGGCGCCGGACGTAGTGAATGCGTTGTCCGAACAAAACGTTGAAGTGGCTGCCGGACAAGTGGGACAACAGCCGGCGGTGCCGGGACAAAATTACCAGGTTAGCGTGCGCGCAGTCGGACGGCTGAGTGAACCGGCACAGTTCGAGAACGTCATTCTGAAGACGAATGCGGATGGCACGCTAGTGCGGCTGAAGGATGTTGGACGCGCCGAGTTGGGAGCCGAGAGCTATTCCTCCGATCTGCAATTCAACGGGCAGGATGCAGTGGGAATCGCGGTGATTCAGCTTTCGACGGCGAATGCGCTCGATGTAGACCGGAGGGCGATTGAGGAACTGCAGCGGCTGTCGAAGAGCTTCCCTTCCGGAATGCATTACAAAGTGGCTTTCGACACTACGGACGCCGTGGGCGAGTCAATCCGGGACGTGACCTATACCGTGGGTTCGGCGATCGTGCTGGTTATCCTGGTGATCTTTATCTTTTTAGGCGACTGGAGAACCACGATGATTCACTTCATCGCCACTCCAGTTTCGCTGATCGGCACGTTCGTGTTCGTGAAGTTACTGGGTTTCTCGGTCAACACGCTGACGCTGTTTGGAATCACACTGGCGACTGGACTGGTAGTCGACGACGCGATCGTGGTGATTGAAAATATCGAGCGCCACATGCGCGAAGGCGAGCCCGACTCGCGCAAAGCGGCGGCGGCGGCAACCGGGGAGATTACGGGCGCCGTCATCGCCACGTCGCTGGTGCTGGTTGCGGTGTTTGTACCGGTTGCGTTTTTTCCGGGAACGACGGGGATCCTATTCCGGCAGTTTGCACTGACCATCGCCTTCTCGATCGCCATCTCGGCGTTCAACGCGCTTACCCTGGCGCCAGTGCTGGCGGCGATTCTGTTGCGCGAATCGCACGGGCAAAAATGGTGGGCGCTGCGAAAGTTTGATGCGGGCGTGCAGGCCATGACGAACGGCTATCGCCGCCTGCTGCATCACATCCTGGAATATAAGGTGGCGATGACGGTGCTGTTCTTCGCGGGCCTGGGGCTGACGTATTTCGTGTTCACGCGGGTGCCGACAGGTTTCGTCCCGGATGAAGACCAGGGATATTTCATCATCGTGATCCAGGCGCCGTCAGGAGCATCGCTGGAGTACACCAGGTCCATTGGCGCGCAGGTGTCGAAGATGCTGGCCAATGTGCCGGAGGCGCAAGGAACTTTTGCCGTCGCCGGCTTTAGCTTCGCGGGAGCGGCGGCAAATCAAGGATTGATTTTCGTTCCTCTGAAAGCGTATTCGCAGCGCAAAGGCGAGCAGCATTCGGCAACGGCGATTGTGAACCGAGTGCGGCCGATGCTTTTTGGAGTGTCGGGAGCCATCGTATTTGCCACGTTGCCGCCGGCAATCCAGGGCCTGGGGCGATTCGGCGGGTTTCAATTTGAAGTGCAGGACCAGGGTGCACACACCCTGGAAGAGCTGGCGGCGGCCACGAACGGTGTGATGCGAAGCGCGGCCGGGAGCAAGGAACTGGTTGGCTTGTACACGCCGTTTACAGCAAACGATCCGCAGTACCTGGTGACGATTGACCGTGAGAAGGTCAAGAGCCTGCACGTGCCGCTTTCGCAAATTACCGACACGCTGGGCGTGTTCATGGGGTCGGCGTACGTCAACGACTTTGATTTCAACAACCGCTCATACCGCGTGTACGTACAGGCCGACAAGCAATTTCGGGCCACGTCGGAGAACATGAAACGGTTTTATGTGAGATCAGAGAGCGGAGCGATGGTGCCGCTGGATAACCTGATCTCGATTTCCCAGACTACGACGCCGCAAGTGATCAGCCACTACAACCTGTTCCGCTCAGCGGAGATTGATGGGTCTCCGAAGCCGGGATACAGCTCGGGGCAGGCGATTGCGGCGATGGAGAACCTGGCTAAAGGCATGCCGCAGGGATTCGCGTACAGCTGGACGGGACTTTCTCTGGAGGAACTGCAGGCGGGTGGAACGTCACTGCTACTGTTCGGATTGGGGACACTGGTTGTGTATCTCACCCTGTCCGCGCAATATGAAAGTTTCGTGCTGCCATTTATCGTGTTGCTGGCGGTACCGATGGCATTGCTGGGAGCGCTGGGAGGGCAGTGGATTCGCGGGCTGCAGAATGACGTGTTCTGCCAGGTCGGATTGGTCATGCTGGTGGGATTATCGAGCAAGAACGCGATTCTGATCGTGGAGTTTGCGGAACAATTGCGGGAGCGTGGCGTGCCACTGGTCGAGTCGGCAGTGCAGGCAGCGACGATCCGGCTGCGGCCCATTCTTATGACTTCTCTAGCATTCATTTTGGGCGTGGTGCCACTGGTGTTCGCAACCGGGGCTGGAGAGAATGGCCGGCATTCGGTGGGAACTACCGTGTTCGGCGGAATGATTATGTCAACCGTGCTGAATCTTTTTTTCATTCCTGTGCTGTATCTGATTATTGAGGGGTGGAGAGAGCACGGGAAGGCGCCGAAGCACCGCTAACTCGGGTCGGCGCGATTTATGTGGGGGCCGACGCTCGTCCGCCCAGTGAGTAAAGCAGGGCTAGGAGGCCAGACCGGGGGCTCGTTCATCGCGCGCTTTGCGTGCGATCCGGGAGGCGTCCGGGGCTACATGGTTCGTGCTATTTCGGCGTGGTTTGGTAGCTCGGCTCCTGACTTTCTGTTCGATTGCTTTCTTCCTGCGGGCTTCTTTCCGGCGCATCTTGGCCATCCATTCTCGGGAGTACATTGTGCCGCGACATTTTGGAGAGCCGCAGCGGCAAGGCGCGGGTTCGTCGTCATCGTAGAGGTTGTAATCCCAGACTAGTTCTTCCCCCGGGGCGATGTCGCGAAGGGCATAGAGCCAGACCCGGCCATTGACCTCGTCCACTTCACAATTGGGATCGCAGGAATGATTCAGGTATGCACCCAGACCTTGGCCGTCGATCACCGTTTTGCCGTCTTCCAGACCATACAAATAGGTTCGAGAAATGCCATCATAGCGGCGATCAGCCTCCTCGGGAGTGATGCGCTCCCCAGCGTATTCGACAATGCGGGTGCCTTTGCGGATCGGAGAGTTCGTGTAAACGCCGACGGAGTGGATGGGTGATGGACGAACGACTAAAGCCATGCACTAATTTCGCACGAGAAACAAAATTTGGGGAGAGGGAAAATGAATGGAGAAGGAAGGTGCCAGACGGGCAAAACAGCAGTGGGAGTTTGTCAGCCTACGGATCGTAGACCGAACTGCCATAGCCTTGCTTGCGGGCAGTTTCCTGCATCTCTTCAAGCCTCTTCTGCAACTCGCTCAACTGGGATTTCATAATCTCCACTTGGCGCTGCTTGTCACGCTGCCTTTCGTTCCAGGCCACGTGCTTCTCGTAGTTTCCACCGGCGAAGTGGATGGAGTTAGTGAGCGAATCGATATTCCGCTGCAGAGAGGCAACCGTATTTTTCACACGGAGGATTTGCGGTTTCCAGTACTCGGCGGGCTGTTTGCCGGAGCTGGAGTTGGGCAGAGCGCTGTCTGGCGCGGGCAAAGGCGTCGCCGCAATGGGAGATGTTTCTTGTTCGGGAATCTCCTCGTTGGTGACAACGTGAGGGGTTTTAGCAGAACTTGAATTCTGAGAAGCCGCGGAAGTGACCGGAGCGTTGGCGCGTGACTGCTTCTTCTGGCGTGCCTGTCTTGCCGCATCGCCCAGCGATTGCGAATCCTGTCCTTGGGCGCATGCGCATGTGAAGACGGCGATGACCAGAATGCGAATTAGATCCCGAGTCGACATATTGAAGGACGTTGTATAACGGCCACCTCGATCACGCCGAGAGCCGCCCCTGTGCGCGCGACGCAGTGGCGAACGTAGGACAACTCCATTGATGGTAGCGCCCGGTGGATGGTGGTCGAGATTACGTTGGTGCACAGGCTAGCCCGCGGTGTATGCGGTAACCAGGCGATCCAGTTTTTTGAACAGCGCGTCGTTCCCTGAGCGGGGATAGTTGGCGAGCGAGTCACAATACTGCGGAAGGTTGTAGAGGAAGGAATCTACGCGCTCTTTGTTCAGTTGCTCCCAGTACGCGCCATAGCCGGTTTTCTCCAGCCAATACGCGTTGAAGATCTGCTCGAATTGGTGGCTTACGGGCACGGCCAGGTAGGGCTTGCTGAGGTGCAGGGCCTCGGTGACCAGAGAGAATCCGGAGTTTGCGATCACAGCCTTCGCACTGACCAGATCGCAGAAAAATCCGTCGATGGAAGGCTTTTTGAAAATCACATTGCCTTTTTCATTTTTGCCCTCGCGGCCAAAGCCGTAGGCAACGAATTGCGCCCGAACCGAGCCCAGGAGATTGGCCAAATCCGGTGCGGGCGAGGTTACATATACCAGGATGTGATCGCCGTGGGTGGGAGTTGCGTCGAGAATCTGCTGGCGGAGGAGCGGGGGGAAGAGAAAGGTGTTGCGCTTGCGAATGGGCGCCGTGAAGAAAGAGATCACGAGGTAAGCATGGGCGCGCGGCGTCATCAATTTTGTGACAATTTTCGCGGCGGCGGCGTCACGGCGATACTGCCTGGGATAGGAAACTACTGCATTGGTCAGGCAATGCTGGTTGTCGATCGAGATCACCGGAAGGCGGCGCTTGTGTCCGAGATGACAGGTCAGCGGTTCAAAATCTGTGATCACGAGATCGATTTCAGCATCCTCTGCGAGCGAATTGAGCTGAGACAGACTCTTGCGCGCCTGGGGCACGGTGATGAGATTCTTCGCGATCGTGCGCTTGTAGCGGACGCGGTTATTGACATAGGAGAAACGGAATCCATAAATCTCGGTGACTTCGAATTTGTCCTTCAGGTTCTGCAAGCCTCGGTCGAAAGAGGCCACATGGACTTTGTGTCCTTGGGCGACGAGATGTGTGAGCACTTCCTTGGCGCGGGTGGAGTGGCCTGCGCCTTCGCCGTTTACGCCGTAGAGAATGTTAGCCATGGGATGAGGGCGAGTATACCTGCAGCAGCGCCAGCTTTACGCTTACTGCTCCTGCGGAAGCGGGAGAGCAACTGTGGCGATCGTTTGAGGATCGTCGCGAAGCTTGATGTAAAGTAGATTCCCTTTTGGCGGGGGAATTGCCAGCGCGTCTTGCACGAAGCCTTCCGGAACTCTGACGGGGTTGGCAAAATCGGCGTCGGTACTGACGGAATCCAGCAGGAACAACTTGTCACCGCTTAACGTGCACTGCGTTTCCTGCGCCGGAACGCAATGAACGGCAGTCAGCAGCGGGACACGTACCAGGCTCACCAATGGCTGCCAGTCGCCGGTGATCCCATCGCCTGACACGGGCCGGAACTTCAGCGGCCCGAAGGCCGAAGGGCCGAACAGTTTCACGGGATCGAGAACGGCAAGCACGGTTTTCGTATCTTGCATGGTCAAGTTGCCGTCTTTGAAGCTGAGGGTGACGCGAAAGGACTCGTCACTGGTGGCGACTTCGATTTTCTCCGTCGGCGAGAAAGTTTCAGGCGCCAGTGTCTTGAGAAAAAAGCTGAGTCGCCCATTCTGCGGCAGTTCGTCCTGACTGCCGAGACGAACGGCAGATGGCGAGGAACCCTGATCGGTTTGAACGCTCTTGGTCAACAGGGTCACAGCCGGACGTTGAGCTTCGGCTTGCGCCTTGAGATCAAGGACGCGACCATCCTTCAGGGTTGCATGGATCACCAGGGCATCGCCGGGATGCAGCTTGGTTTTCGCGGCAGGGTCGGCAGTACTCACTTTTAGTTCGTCCTGCTGGTTGGCGCGGGCTAAAGAATCAGGCGTGAAACGAATGCCATTGATGTCGAGGCTCTCGACTTGATCCAGGCGCGTGCCTTTCAAGAGTCCATCGGCATCCCCGGCATGGATGCTGAAAGTGTCGAGACGTCCAGCTTCGGCATAGGTGTGAAGCGGGACTTCATCCACTTCGTGCAAGCCGAATTTTTTGATTTGCAGAGTCACCGAGCCTGCGCTGGCTTTTTGCAGCGGGACATTGATCTCAATTTCATCGGGCTTTGTGCTTTTCCATTCCGTGGCCAGACTTTTTCCCTGACCGTCTTTGATCAAGATTTCGCTGACACAGCATGCGTCAGCGGACTGCAGATGGAGAGTGTCCTCGCGTCCGACGATCAGCGCAGTGGCGTCCTTGGAAGCGACAACCCATTGGCTGGTCCTGGACGCGCGGAAACGATAGTGTGGCCCGTCAAAAGTGCTGAAGCCCCACGATCCCCGGAGAGTTCCGGAGATCTCGCCTTCGGGGGCGGCGGACTGCAACGTGTGGGTGTCGACGACGAAGCCCCCGCGTACGGGATCTGGCGTTGCGGGCAGGTCGAGTGCTTTACCGGACTTGTTGTCGACGTGCAGGACAAAATTGTGTGCCAGTTGGGTGGCGAAGACAAGCGGCGCTCCATCAGCAGGAAGCACCAGCGAAGGCTTGCCCGCGCAGAAGATCTGGGTTGCGTCGGCGGCGCGCAAAGGCGGGGAAGGGGAGGTCCGAATCGGCGGCAAGCCAACCACCAACACGGACTTCGGATTACGGAAAGAAGGAGGATTATTCAAGCGGAGGTTCAGTTCATCCTTCTGGGGCAAGGCAAGCGCAGGAATGTACTGGTATTGAGCAGTGTGAGCGCTTCCAAGAATCCGAGCGACGTCGACCACCGCGCCAATGTACGGACTGTAACTTCCTCCCCCCGCTCTCGGCGTGGCACTGAGTTGATTGAGGAGGTCGGTAGACGGGCCGGAGGTCAAGGTTGCAACCATGGTCTGGCTGTGTGCGTCGTCGAGCACTAACTGGTCTGTGTTCTGCGTAAGGCAAGACACCTGCTGGGCGCTGGGCTTATCGAAGCATTGCTGGTCGACTTTCATGCCCAGACTGCGGGCGAGCATGGTGGTATGGGCTTTCGCCTGCTCGGGATCGGCGATGTAGGTTCCACGCACAGCCTCGAGATACTTCTCCACACGTTGACGATCCAGACTGGCCTGCTGAAGATCCTGGGCCGCACGCACGAAGGCGCCCGGCTTGCCCCGAACGGCTGTACGCAAGGTGCTGAACGCGCCGCCGGTCTCGGGAGCGAGGAATACCAGAGCTTCGTCGGCCTCTTCGGGGACGGTCACGAATACACCTTCGTGGTGTATGGCTTTGCTCCAGGTTTCCACGCGTGTAAACCAGGACTCAGGAGGAGGATTGGTTGCGCCCCGCAAGAACGCGATTACCATCAGGTAATGGACGGACTGGCTATCGGGAAGGTCGGCATGAACCCAGAGACGATCGCCGGCCTGAAGATTTGGCACCTCAGCAATGGGCAGAGTGGTCCCCGCCCGTTGCACGCGCACCTCGACTTTGGGCCCGATCAGATCGAACGCGGCGCTCTGCTCGGAGGCCGAAGGCAATGAAGTCACCAAAATCAGGAAAAGGAGGGGGGGCGCGGCTTTTCGGCAGCGCCCAAGTGATGTTATGAGTTCAGAAAGACGCACTACTTCCCTCTCCAACGTGGGGTAATTCCTAGTAGTTGGCTGTCCGATTATTTTAACTGATTGAGGAAAGGAGCCAAGGCTTCGAATAGTAGGAAGGACAATGCCATGGGGCCAAGTACCAGGAGTTCTGGAAGGGGTGCAGGTCGCTGACTAATTGAGGTAATCGGGCACTACCGGGTTTGGGCCAAGGGGGGTTATTAGTGGAGTCGAGAAGAGGCGCAGTGGCTTTAGCCTCCCGGTGGCAGTTGGTCAGGTTTTCACCTGGCCGCCTCAGTCCGGTTTGACGTTGTTCTGTTTCCTCTTCCCGCTCATCGAACTGGACAGGCACATTTCATGCATC
>JBKOUZ010000104.1:0-10394 GCA_046723715.1 Acidobacteriota bacterium
GCGCACTGGTTGGGTTGGAAGGATCGCTGTAGAACCTGGTCCCGCCCAACGTAAATGACTGGCCAGGCGCGACGAACGCATGAGCTTTAATCGGGTCAGCCACGTAGATCAAAATTCCCGGGCTGATATGAAAGCTGCCGGCCCACGGGAAGAAGTCGTAGTGAGCTGCAAAGGTTTTCAAATTTAGATGACCATCATAGGGGACGCCGTCCTTTGTAAATCTGTGGCTGTACCCAAGCACGCTGAACCCAATTCGCACATTGCTGCGCTCGCTTGCGAGTATTGCTGCTTCCGCCCCCAGACCCAGTGACGAAAGGCTCACACCGATACCGAAATGCCCGGTGGCGTGTGTCGTGCCCGGCTGTTCTCGCTCGCTGGCCGGAATTTGTCGATCCACTGGCACGCTGGTCTGGCATTCGCTTCCAGGAGAAAAGGCGCTTAAGAAGATGATGCCGACCGCAAGCCAGAACGCGAATAGCCTCATACAATCCTCCTTACTTGGCGGCAAAAATGAGAGGACTGGAATTCCAGTCCTCTGACGTGGTGCTTCTCGCCGCATCCCAGCGCGCGAAACCAGCCGCAACTAAGCCGCTTTTGCTTGATCGCGAAACGCCTTCACCTGATCATGCACCCGCTGTACACTCGCGGCCTGTCGCCGGATGATTTCGCCGACGGTCGCTGGCACACTTCCGCTGAGAGCCTTGTTGTACGCATCCTTGGCAACGTCCTCGCCGTGTTCCAGCCAATCGAGAACGGTGTGGTCATCGCCGCCCAGTGCAACCTTGGTGTCGACCCAGGCACGATGCAGCGCGCCCTCGGCCGATCCGGAGACTTTTTTCTCCGGTTTACCGAGCCTGGCAAGTTCTCTCTGCAGTTCCTCGGCGAACTCGCCGCGCTCTGCGCTAACCTCAATAAAAAAGGATTTCAAATCTGTCCTCTTTACCTTCTCCGCGGCTTCCTGAAAGCCGTTCTGCCCGTCCCTGCACCTTTCGATCAAATGTTCCACTACGTCAATAACATTGTTCTCGTCCATTTAAGCCTCCAACGTTTCGATGCAGGGCCCCCTTTGAGGTTTGGCACAATTCTGGCATGCGAACTGATGTGGGAACTAGGAGCCAGGGGAACTCGTGCACTAAAATCGTCCAGGACATCTATGACGAAACGCAAATCCAAAGGCGCCTACATGATCTCGGCAGTCGCTGAGATGTACGGCATCCATCCCCAAACCCTTCGCCTGTACGAGCGCGAGGGATTACTCAAACCTTCGCGCACCGAGGGCAACACACGACTCTATACGGATGAAGACCTGGAACGGCTGGAGTTCATCCTCTCTCTCGCTCGCGACCTTGGGGTGAACATCGCTGGCATGGCGATCATCCTGCAGATGCGCGAGCGTATGGAAGAAATGCAGCGGCAGATCCAGGAGTTCGTGCAATACATCCAACAGGAAGTGCTGACTCGCGCCAATGCCGCCGCTGATCCGTCCAAGGGAGCCATCGTTCCCGTCCGCAGGTCCATAGTTCCGACGTCGCCCGTTCCCAACAGGGAGAGGCGTCGCTAGAACTCTGTCGAGTTCGGTCACTCTCGGGAGCGCTAGATGGGTCTGTTCGAGCATTAGCCCTCATCCGCGTATCATAGAGTTCCTCGGCTCCGTGGTTGACGCTGATTGCGGAAATGCTTCCCTTCAAGCTCATTTACAGCGACGCATATTACCTGCCAATCGGGAAACACGTTTTCCCCGCAGAGAAGTACCGGCGCGTACGTGATCGGTTGATTGCAAATGGCATCGCAGAAGCCAGCGACTTTCTTGAGCCGCAACCTGCGACCGATCAGGACATTCTTCTCGTGCACAAGCCAGAGTACGTACACAAACTGAGAACCGGCACCTTGAGCCCGCGCGAGGAGATGGAAATGGAGATTCCTTACTCCCCGCATCTGGTCGATGCCTTCTGGCTGGCAGCTGGCGGCTCCATCCTTGCCGCTCGGCAGGCGTTAAGAGACCGAGTCTGTATCAGCATCGGCGGCGGATTTCACCATGCTCACCCCGACCACGGAGAAGGATTCTGCATGATTCATGACGTGGCGATCGCGATCCGCCGCCTGCAGCGCGATGACCAAATTCGCACCGCCATGACGGTGGACTGCGACGTCCATCAGGGCAACGGGACGGCCGCGATTTTCGCCGGTACTCGCACTGAGAGCCTTCCTCTGCCATCGGTCTCGCCCTCCACTCTGAACCAGAACTGGGCCGCAAAAACCCGCATGCGCGGAGCCCATGCTGGCGACGTCTTCACCATCTCCCTTCACCAGCACAATAACTACCCTCTCTACAAGCCTCCGTCCTCGATCGACGTCGATTTACCCGACGGCATTGGCGACGACGACTATCTCGCATGGCTCGACAACGCGCTCAGTTCCGGGCTTCGCCAGTTCGAGCCTGACCTGATCTGTTACATCGCAGGCGCTGATCCTTATCGTGAAGATCAGCTCGGCGGCCTGGATCTCACAGTTGACGGTTTGAAGAGACGAGACGAATTGGTATTTCGCGTGGCCAGGGCCCAGAATATTCCGGTGATGGTAACGTATGCCGGTGGCTACGCGCTCAACGTAGAAGACACAGTTACAATCCACAGCAACACTGTTGTCGCCGCGAAGGAAAACTTCCACTCCTGATCCCCTGTGCACCTCTGCGTCGTCGGTGGTGAATGGTTCTCAGCACAGAAACAAGGCGGAACGCAGCAGCTTCGTCCTCTTCACGCTGGTAAAATAGAACGATTGAGCTATGTTTGAGAATCTTCAGGAAAAACTCCAACGCGCATTCAAAACTCTCCGCGGCCAAGCCACGCTCACCGAGGAGAACATTGACGAGGCGCTGCGCGAAATTCGCCTCGCACTGCTTGAGGCTGACGTCAACTTTAAAGTCGTCAAGCAGCTGATAGACCACATTCGCGCCAAAGCTGTCGGTCAGGAAGTAATGACTGCACTCTCGCCGGGCGAGCAGGTCATCAAGATTCTTCGCGACGAGCTGGTAGAAATTCTCGGCAAAGACACCGCCAAGGTGAAGTTTGCCTCGCAGCCCCCTTCCGTTGTCCTTATGGCCGGATTACAAGGTTCGGGTAAGACGACAACTTCAGGCAAACTCGCGCACTGGTTCAAGAATGGCGGACACCGTCCGCTGCTGGTTTCCGTTGACGTTTACCGTCCCGCGGCCCGGGAGCAGCTGAAAGTTGTCGCCCAAGGCGTGAAGAGTCACATTTACGAAGGACAAGTATCCGAGGCGAACACCGCAACCGTCGAACGCCTGGTGAAGGAAGCACGCCGCGAAGCGTTGGTTACCGGGTGTGATGTGCTGATCGTCGATACCGCTGGCCGTCTGCATATTGACGACCAGCTCATGGACGAGATGCAGTCTCTCAAAAAGCTGCTGAACCCCTCGGAAATTTTATTTGTGGCCGATGCCATGACCGGACAGGATGCGGTTCGCTCGGCTGAAGAATTCCATAAGAAGCTTTCGCTCACCGGAGTTGTGCTGACGAAAATGGACGGGGATGCGCGCGGCGGCGCGGCGCTCTCCATCCGGCAAGTTACCGGACAGCCCATCAAGTTCATCGGAATTGGTGAGAAGTACGATGCGCTCGAGCCCTTCCATCCGGATCGCATCGTCTCACGCATTCTCGGCATGGGAGACATCCTCTCCCTTATTGAGCGCGCCGAGCAGCACGTCGACAAGAAAAAAGCCGAGGAAATGGCGAAGAAAGCCCTCGCTGGCGACGGCTTCTCTCTCGAAGATTTCCGCGATCAGCTGCGCTCCGTCAGGAAAATGGGATCCATGAAGAGCCTCATGGGCATGCTTCCGTCGATCGGTCCGTTCAGTGGCCTCCAGAAAGCGGCTGACCAGGTGGACGAAAAGCAGATCGACCGTGTCGAGGCTATCATCAATTCGATGACCAGCCACGAACGCTCCCACCACGAGGTCATCAATGGCAGCCGCCGCAAACGCATTGCCCGTGGCTCTGGCACAACCATTCAGGAAGTGAACAATTTGCTGCGGCAGTACGCGCAGATGAAGAAGATGTTCAAGCAGATGGGCAAGCCCAGCTTCGCACGCAGGCTCGCCGGCATGAAGCTCCCAGGCATGTAAGCCTGAACTAAAAGCTCGCAGCGACGTAAGCATGAACTAAAGCAATGTCATCCTGAGCGCAGCGAAGCATCCCTGGCGCCTTCGCCCAATCACGACATGAAGTGGCGTTCTCTCCAAGAATCCGGCCCCAGTATTGACACTCGCTCGCTGCAGGAAATCTTCGCTGAGCGCAAGGAACTCATCGCGAAGTACGTTCCAGCTGAGGCCCAAGCCATTCATGCCCAGACAGTCGCCGAACTCAAAGCTCGCCAGCTTTCGGCGACAATCCTGCCGGTCGGCGCCAAGGCTCCGGATTTCGAATTACAGGATCACGATGGCACCACCATCAGCTCATCCGTCCTGCGCGCCAAAGGACGGTTGGTGCTTTGTTTCATCCGCGGACGCTGGTGCCCATTTTGCGTCGGGCAGATGGAGGCCATGAATCTGGTTCTGCCGCAGATCGAGAAGGCCCGGGCAACACTCGTCGCCATCTCGCCGCAATCCGTGAAGCAGTCCTTCTTCATGCACGACCAGCACAAACTCCGCTTCCCCTTGCTGTCCGATCCCGGGAACAGGCTTGCACGGCAGTTTGGGCTGACGTATCGCGTTCCGCCACCGCAGGAAGCGGTCTACCGTCGCGCTTTTGTGAACTTGCCCTTCACGAACGGAGACGATACTTGGGAGTTGCCCATCCCCGCCACATACCTGATCGATCGGGACGGAACGATCCTCTATTCCTCAGCTGATGAAGACTACACGCACCGGCCGGAGCCAGCGGAGGTAGTCGCTGCATGTCAATCTATGTAGAGATGTTGCTTGCAACGTCCTGCCGACAGTGCTCCCAATGGCCAGGTTTATCGCTGCGAAGACGGTCTCCGATCCCTTCGGCATCATCCGTGGACATCCGTGCAGATCCATGGCTCAGAAGCCCTTGGCCTTAAGCAGCGTATCCAGATCCTCGGGATGATGCGCCCGAGTCATTGCGTCTTCCCGCGTGAGTGCCTGCTGAAACACAAGCTGTGCCAGCGATTCCTCTAGCGTAAACGAGCCCTGTTTGCGCGTGATCGTGATCTCCTGGTGCAGGTGCTGCAACGCATTTTTCCGGATATGTTGCCGAGCCCCGTATCCGACTATCAGCAATTCAGCCGCCGGCACCCGCCCCCCGTTCCGTCGCGGAAGCAGATTCTGTGTAAGCATGGCTGCCAATGCCATCGCCATCTCCGCTCGGATGGAATGTTGCCGTTCCTGCGGAAATGAATCCGCAATGCGCGACACAGTAGACGCTGCATCGGTCGTATGCAATGTCGTAAACACAAGATGCCCGGTCTCCGCAGCCGACAACGCAATCCGTGCTGTTTCCGGATCCCGCATCTCCCCGACGACGATCACGTCCGGCGCCTGCCGCATGGCCGCTCGCAACGCCGTCGGGAAGTCCGGAGCGTCAATACCAATCTCTACCTGCTCCACCACGCTGCGATTGTGCTTGTGCTCGTACTCAATCGGATCTTCGATAGTGACCACATGCCGCGAACTCTCGCGATTGATTTCATTCACCAGCGCGGCCAATGTGGTTGTCTTTCCCGATCCCGTCGCCCCGCCGATGATCACCAGTCCACGCTGCAATTTGGCCAGCGCTCCCACCCCTGCCGGCAGATGCAGTTCGTCGAGAGTAGGAACCTTCGAAGGTAGTGACCGGACTGTAGCGGCCGCGCGTCCACGCTCGCGATGCAAATTGATCCGGAACCGGCCCAGCCCTTCCGCTCGATACGAGGAATCCGCAATGCCGTACTGCTGATACTCTTCGCGCGCGTGAGCCGCCAAGGCAGGCAGCATGGCATCTTCAATCTCTTGCCCGCTCAGGACACGATCTCCCAGTGCGGAAATGGATCCTTCAACGCGGACAGCGGCTGCAGCATCCGCCACCAGCAACAGGTCGCTCCCATTTTGCGAAACCAACTGCTCCAGCCAGCCTCGCAGCGCAGAGTTGTCGTTTCGGTTTTCTTCGTTAATCACTTCCATGCGTGCTGCATTTCGTTCTGCCGTCATAATCAAAATTAGATGCCTCAAAATTAAACACGAGCCATGATCTTCACCACTCGTTTCTTTTACATCGACATTACATCGCCATTCACTGTCGCCATTCACTTGACCTCTCAACCGCGACAAGATAGCCTCTCCCCGACTCAGGCATCCCCTGTCCCAGGAGGCTTTGCATGGTTCCACTCTCCGCTTTGTGGCTGCCCATCGTGCTCTCGGCAGTCATCGTATTCATTGCCAGCTCCATCATGCACATGCTGCTGCCATATCACAAACAGGATTACCAGAAAGTAGACGAAGAGAAACTCCTTCCTGCACTTCGCGCCGCCGGCCTTACGCGTGGACACTACGTCTTTCCATACTGCACGCCCAAAGAAATGAAATCGCCCGCGATGATCGAGAAATATAAGCAGGGACCGGTCGGAATGATCACGGTGTTCTCCAGCGGCCCGCCCGCCCTGCCAAAGTTTCTCGGCATGTGGTTTGTTTATTGCCTGCTGATCAGCTTCTTCGTGGCCTACCTGGCGGCGCACACGGTCCCGCCCGGCGCGTACTACCTGGCAGTATTTCGCGTGGTTGGGACTGCCGCGTTCCTCGCGTATGGTTTCGGGACGATGAGCAACGCCATCTGGAAAGGTCAGACTTGGAGCTTCACGATCAAGGAAGTGGTTGACGGATTAGTGTATGCGCTACTCACCGCCGGAACCTTCGGCTGGCTCTGGCCACGCTAAAGTGTTCGCTCAGTACGTCCCGGGTGCCCCACTCTTCTCGCGTCTTCTGCGAGAGGGTGGGGAATTTGACTTCCTGACAACGGTCTTACCGTAGCGTAGGTCCGGTACCGTGGTTTCCCGGTGCTGCGAGAGTGGTCTTTGAGGAACTCTGTTGGATTACCGCCCCGGATCAAACTCGTTCTTGTACGCTTCCCAGCGCTGCCGCACTCCGGCCATGATCGTCTGATATTCCAGGTCGCCGCGCAATCTGTCAAAATTCTTGTCGCGCTGGAACCAGGGATAATTCACGTCTCCCAACGCAACGGTGCGTCTCAGCCATGCGAGCGCACGATCTCGCTCCCCGAGCAGCGCATAAATCCCTGCCATCCAATACGCTCCATCACCATCCGTCATCTGTTCGGGACGATATTTCAGTATTCTCGGATCAATCTTTTCTCTTTGTCCCCGCGACGCATAGAGAAAAGCCGCCATGTTGCGAGCCGTATCGTCTGTTGAATCGCTTGCCAGTTGTGCCGCATGCGCCAGGTAAACCTCGGCATCATCCAATTTGCCTTCGTAGTACAGCACTGACCCAAGATACGCCAGGGCCTTGAACTGATCCGGATGCTTCTCGACCAGTTGCCGAAGTTCCTGTTCCGCCTCTGCTTCCTTTCCCTCGTACAGCAGCATCCGCGCATGCATCCAGCGCGGTTGGGGCGGAACCGGATTCAACTCTGAAACCCGGCGGTAAGCCGGTTCTGCAAGTTCATTGAGCCCTGCGTAATAGTAGGCGTAACCCAGCAGTTGCCACGCCAGTTCACCGTTGGGCGCGAGCGTCACCGCCTTTCGCAGGGTCTGAATCGCCTCCTGTTCGCGCCCCTGCTCGGTGTAGACACCTCCCAGCGCCACCAGGGCCTCTGCCGATTGCGGATTGATTCGCACTGCATTCAGCGCTGCCGTTTCGGCGCGTTTCAAATTCGTCTGTCCGTTTTCAAAAAAATTCGCTCCCTCGAACGAATAGAGCTCAGCCAGCACCGCGTACGGCTCGGCAAAGTTTGGATCAAGCGAAATCGCATGCAGCGCCGCCTTCTTGCCGTTTTCCAGATTCTCCCGCAGGGAATACACCATGTACTCGTTGAAATGAAACCGTGCCTGCAGGTAATCGTTATACGCTTCCACATTCGTGGTCGCGGCCTGGTGCATCGTTTTCATCTCTGCAGCAGAAGCCTGAATCTGCAATCCTTGCACTACTTTCGTGGCTACTTCATCCTCAAAGCTGAGAATATCTGCACTTTTCAGATCGTAGCGCTGCGACCATTTCGTCGTTCCTGAACGCCCATCGATTAATTGCACCGTGACCCTGGTCGTGCCAGACACTCTCTGGTACGTTCCTTCCAAAATCCTCTCCACTCCCAAGGCCCTGGCGACCTCTGTCGGATCGGGACTCTCTTTCGCGTATTTGAGTACCGACGTGGTGGGTCGAACCGCCAGGTTCTGCAACGAAGTCAAACGGCTGATAATTGCGTCCGAAATCCCAATGCCCCAACTGTCGCTCGCCGAGTCGGAAATATCGTGGAAGGGAAGGACGGCCATGGTCTCCGGGCCACTTTTCGGAGAACCGTTCTCTCCTGTCGGGTGAGGGCCCGTGGAACGGTAATGGCGTACTCCGATCACAGACAGAACTGCAAGGACCAGCACGCCTGCAATTGCGATCCATACTCTGCCATATGTGCGGCGCTGCTTCGAACTCGCACCCTCCGCTGGAAGCGCATGCAGATGCTGCGACTCAGTATCCCGCTTCAACCGTTTCAGATCCGCCTTCAACTCATTCGCCGACTGGTAGCGTACCTCGCGGTCTTTCTCCAGCGACTTCGTAACCAGATCCCCCAGCTTGGTCGGAACGTCAGGATTCAAACGCACTGGATCGACAGGACTATGGTGCAAAATCGAATCAAAAATGGCCCCGGAGGTTTCCCCGCGAAAAGGCAGCCTTCCAGTAGCCATCTCGTACAACACGACTCCAAACGAAAACAGGTCCGTGCGAGCGTCCGGTTCCTGACCCCGGATCTGCTCCGGCGACATATACGCAACCGTTCCCAGGGTGCTTCCCGGGCTGGTCAAATGCTCCTCTCCGACGGTCACGGTGGCATCGATGCCAATCTCCTCCGGCTTTTGCGATGTCATCTTGGCCAATCCGAAGTCCAGAATCTTGACGTGTCCCCGTTTAGTGACCAGGATATTTGCCGGTTTGATATCGCGGTGCACGATGCCCTGCCCATGCGCAGCATCGAGAGCATCTGCCACCTCGATTCCAATCTCCAGCAGTCGCTCCAGCGGAACCGGGCTGGCGCCGATCACGTGCTTCAAAGTCACGCCATCCAGGTACTCCATCACAATGAACGGCTGTCCGTTCTGTTCATCAATCTCGTGCACGGTGCAAATATTGGGATGATTCAGCGCCGAAGCAGCCTTGGCTTCGCGCTGGAACCGGCTGAGCGCCTGCGGATCTCGCGCCACATTTTCCGGCAGAAACTTCAGTGCCACGAATCTTCCCAGCTTGAGATCCTCAGCCTTGTAGACCACCCCCATCCCTCCACCCCCGAGTCTCTCCAGGATGCGGTAATGCGAGATGGTTTGCCCGAGCAGTTGAGGACCCGTTGCCATGGGAACGATACTAGGGCGCTGGAACTCCGCGGTCAACGCCCCGCCCGCGTGCCCCACGTCGGATATACCTGCGGTTAGAAGTGTCATCCTGAGCAAAGCGAAGGATCCATGCAATCTGCTTGACCGGAATTGTCGCGGGAGCAGTAAACGCAATCGGGGTAGCAGGTTGATAAGCGGTCTCCTGCTCGGGGTCCAGCCTATCGAAGTCGACGATCGTAGTTGTAGCGGTCGTCGTGCTCACAGTTTCACTGATCGCTGCGCTGGCTCCTGCAGTCCGAGCGGCACGCGTGAATCCCATTCGCATTCTTCGCGACCAATAGCTTCGGACCATGCGCTCTGTAGCACCCTCTTCGCATAAGAATCGGGGTCATCCTCTTCCGCGGAACTGGATGATCCTTCTTCGATCCCGCTTCGATGGCCTATGCGGCGGAAGCGCTTCAAACTCCCGCGCTGCCCGGCGCTCCGCCGCAGCCTTCTGCCGTATGTCTTTGCTGGCCTCCGTCTCGCGATAAAGCTTCTGCGCCTCGACAGCCGGCCCACGCACCTCGCTTACTCCCAGCACCTCCACCTCGAACTCTCCCCCTTCGGTAGCGATATTCAGCATGTCGCCTACACGCACTTCGCGTGCCGCTTTGGCGGTTTGTCGATTCGAGCGAATTCTGGCCAGATCGCATGCCTTCTTCGCTAAGGTCCGCGTCTTGAAAAAGCGCGCCGCCCATAACCACGCATCCATCCTCACGCCTTCCATGGTCTTATTCTCCTACTTCTCCTACGAATCGCGAGCTCGCGAACCGTGCATGGGTACGAAAGCCCCTTTGAAACAAGAGTTCCCCAGCTGAAAGGCCGGCCCCGACATGTTCATT
>JBKOUZ010000058.1:0-30699 GCA_046723715.1 Acidobacteriota bacterium
AGCGATTGGAGCATCCCTGAGCCTCTTGGGTTTTTGAGGAACAGTCATTCCATCTGGTTGGAAAACTGTTTTACCTTGCAGATCGACGTTGTATAGCTTTGCCTTCATCATTGCTACATCGGCGCTATACATCGGGACGTGCATTCTCATTTGTTGTGGGATTTTCTCTAGGATTCGGCTCGGCAGCGGCTTGGGTATTTGGCCGACAAGCGCAACCTCCGCCCCTGCCATGAACAGGAAGATGGTGACAAGAATAGAAAGACGTTTCATGCTTACCTCCTGGGCATGGAACTCGGAGTGAGCTCCAAACTTTTCTTCAGACATGACGGAAAGCCGACTGCTTTGGCCGGCAATGACAAAAAAGCACAACGTAGGGACAGCTCGAACGGTGGTTCGACCTCAGCAGCCGAGCCAGACGACAATGGATGGCGAATTCATTTGTGGCAAACCCACCAGCGCAAATAGTTACAAGAAAAGAAAGCGCTCACGCCGCCTCCAACGGCCTGGTGCTTTTTACGTTGACACTCAAGGCCAATTGTTGGCCCGTTTTCCGAGCGAGCACAACGGAGGAGCGCTGGCCTTTCGAGTTGTTCTGGCACCAAGCTTTATCAAAAGTCTGTCCTTATTTCAGTGCCCGGCGTCACAACTGCGAGTGAGGAAAAGTACGCCGCAAAGTTTTTGCATGACGAGGGCCTTCGGTAGACGCAGAGCTGTGCGCTCATAAGTGCCGCGGGACAAAACGTGGAGAGAGAGGATCTCCCGGTTTTGCGCGGTCGTGCCCCCACATTTCGTCGCTTGACCATACATCGGCATTAGACTCACTGGCACGACTGAAGAACATCCAGACGACACCGCAAGTGGCATTGCTCGCGGAGTGGCGACGCACGAAATTTTTCGTGACCGGATGGCCTCAGTTGTTAGACACTTGGCTGTCCCGATTGGAATGATGT
This sequence comes from Acidobacteriota bacterium, assembly GCA_046723715.1. GTDB lineage: Bacteria > Acidobacteriota > Terriglobia > Terriglobales > Acidobacteriaceae > Sulfotelmatobacter. The sequence continues at coordinate 951 of JBKOUZ010000058.1, forward strand.
CGGAATAGCGTTCCCGGGGGGAACACACGACAAAGTTGGCGTGCAAGGGTTCGCGCGAAATGGTTCGTGCGCGCATTGGGAATTCGCTCACCCATGCGCGACCACGGTACATGTACGTTCGATTGGAAGGGGTTTTCAAGTTGGCGGTTATGCTGTTCGGATACCGCAGTATCTTCATGCCTTGAGAATGCTTCGCAATCCCGGCCTGCTTGTTGCTTGGTTGACGCTTTTGCTGTCGCCTGCGCTGCCGGGCGAGCAATACAAACATGCACCGCCACCTCGCGTTCAACGGAATGACGGCTGGGCCGAGAAGACTTTAAGAACACTTTCACTCGAGGAGAAGGTCGGGCAGCTCTTCATGATCCGCCTGCGGGTGGAATTCCTGAAGGGGCAAACTCCCGGATACGTCGAACTGCGCGAAAACATCCGCAAATATCACGTCGGTACCCTCGCCATGTCGGTTCCGGCGCAAGGGCAGGCAAACAATATCAGCCGCCGGCTTGAGACGGTTACGCTGCTCAATCAGTTGCAGGCAGAATCGACGCTGCCGCTTCTGATCGCGGGAGACTTCGAGAGAGGCGTTCTTCCCGCACATCTTTTTGGAACCACCGTATTTCCTCATGCGATGGCCTTTGGGGCCGCGGGGAATCTGAAATACGCCGAGGAATTCGGCCGCATTACGGCGCAGGAGAGCCGGGCCCTGGGCGTGCACTGGAATCTGTTTCCCATTGCCGATGTAAACTCCAACCCTGCCAACCCGATCATCGGGACTCGTGCATTCGGCGGGAATCCTGAGCAGGTCGGGGACCTGGTGGCGGCTTACATCCGCGGCGCGCGCGCGAACGGCATGCTTACCACCGCGAAGCACTTTCCCGGTCACGGTAATACCGCAACCGATTCGCACCTGGCCATCGCGCTGGTGGACGACGATTTGCAGCGCCTGCGTGCTGTGGACCTTCCTCCCTTTCGAAAAGCGATTGAGGCGGGAGTCGATGCCGTCATGACTGCCCACGTGCAAGTGCTGGCACTCGATCCCGATCGCGGCCGCGTAGCTACGACGTCCCCGGCGATCGTCACCGGCTTACTGAAGAACCAACTTGGTTTCAAGGGCATTGTGGTGACCGATGCTCTGGATATGGCAGGTCTCGGCGGGCTGTACGCAAAGAAACCTGGACGCGTAGCAGTGGATGCATTCAAGGCGGGCAATGATGTACTCACGATGCCCGCCGATCTGGATGCAAGCTATAAGGCCATGCTGGAAGCGCTGCGCACGGGCGAGATTAGCCAGGACCGGCTCGACGCATCCGTCCTCAAGATCCTGCGGGCTAAGGCGTCGCTGGGCCTTGACAAAACTCGTGCCGTGGATGTCTCAGCCATTCCGAACCTGGTCGGCAGTCCTGAGAACGTCGCCGTAGGGCAACGCATCTCGGATGCCTCCGTCACTCTTGTGCGTGATAACGGAACCCTGCTTCCGCTGAGAAAAGCGACCCTTGCAAAGAACCAGCTTGTTGCCTATCAATGGGCTAAGCCGAGCCCGACCCTGCTCGTCATTGTTTTGTGTGACAGTGTGCGCGCGGAGGACGGCCGCGTGCTCGAGCGCCAAATCCGGCAACGAGCGCCCAATGCGCAATTCGTCTACGTAGATCCTCGCCTGGCTTTGGCGAGATCGGCTGAAGTGCTGAACCAGGTGGACCGAGCCCGGCAGGTTGTGGTGGCGGTGTATGTCGTTCCTTCTGCAGCGCGAACCAGGACGGTGGCGCGTGGCCAGAGAAATTCCGCGTCTCTGCCCGACTCGACTTCGAAGTTATTGGGGGGAATTCTGGCCCGGGCGACTGAGAAAACTGCTGTTCTTGCAATGGGTACTCCATACCTCACAGAGGACTTCCCCACCATCCAGAATTACATCTGCACCTTCTCCAATGCGAACGTCTCGGAAGTCAGTGCGGCGAAAGCACTTTTCGGGGAGATCCCCCTCCCTGGTCATTTGCCTGTGACTCTTGCGCACGCCGGCAACCTGCACCCTCGAGTGGGCCGGCCGGCACTCGCAGCAAACGTCGGATCGCGCTAGCAGGTAAATCAAGCCTCCGTAGCCAGTTTGAGTTGCCGAACGTCTTGTTCCAGCACCTGCGTGCGTTCATGGTCCTGCGTGTAGGTTTTGCGCAGCGACACGCGACCGTTACGCTGATGCATCGGGTTCGTGACAGGTGTGCCTAGTCCCGCATGAATCTCGCGGACTCCCGTACGCGCCAGTATCTGGAGAACATTTCTCGCGGTGATGCCGCTTCCAGCCATGATGCTGATGCGGGGCCGGCTTGACTGCACCAGTTTCGCAATCATATCCATACCCGTCATAGCATCCTGCTCACCGCCCGACGTAAGGATGCGGTCCGCGCCGGCATCGCAGACGTCCTTCAGGGACTGGAACAAATCCGCTGCGACATCGAAAGCACGGTGGAAAGTGACCGACATGGGGCGCGCCAGCTCGATCAGCAGGCGAGTTCGGGGGATGTCGACTCGACCAGAAAGGTCCAGCACGCCGAGAACGACGCCGTCCGCCCCGGCACTCTTGGCGAAGGCAATATCGCGCCGCATGACCTCTAACTCTTCCTCCGAGTAGCAGAAATCCCCCGCTCGTGGGCGGATGATCGCATGCAGAGGGATTGAAATTCCGGCGCGTACCGCTTCCAGCAGTCCAAGGCTTGGAGTAATGCCGCCCTCCAGTAAGTCGCTGCAGAGTTCGACTCGCTGTGCGCCGCCGCGCTCCGCCGCCCGAGCAGATGCGACCGAGTCCACACAGATTTCAATCAGGATTGGTTGGGCCATCTTCCGGAGTCACGCTTATGGCTGCCTACGCCAGATTCAGTTGTAATTTGGTCACCGACGCAGCGGGAAACGTAAAACTCACCGATTCCCCTTTGAGCTGCACGTCTTTCTCCTGCGGAACAACCGCACGCTTCTGATCGAACGTATTGTGCGCGTGAATGTCAGACGCGGTGAGGATTGTTGCCTTACCTGAATTCACCCGTGCACCGCGCGTCACAATCTGACCCTGCAGCGGATCCTTCACATTAGGATTTACGGCGGTCACCACTAGTTGTTTGCCATGCAAGGAAGCCGATCCGCGTAGCCCCCAGAAAGAAGCCGCTTTTCCGTCGCGATCATAGTGAATAGCAGGAGCGGAAAATTCGGTGCGCACACCCTCGCCGCCCTGGTGCGCAGCGTACATGGCGAATACATGTCCCACCGGGGTCACCACAAACCGGTTCTCGTGCGCCAGGTAGAGACTATTCAGGCAGTTGATCAGTTGGGCGCAATTGGCCATCGTGACCTTTTCGGGATGGCGGTTGAAGATGTCCATCGTCATTCCACTGAACACGGCGTCGCGCAGCGTGGGCATTTGCTCCAACTGGTCGCCCGGTGTGGCCTCGCTGCCGGGACGGTACCAGGGGCCCCATTCGTCAACCACAAGCTTGATCGCGTGCCCGGGATCCTGCTCGCTCATCACCTGCCAGTGACCCTGTATGAGTTGTTCCATGCGATCGCCCTCCCGCAGCAATTCATACCAGTCGACGGGATCGAACTTCAGCGCGTCCCCTTTGCCTTCATTCCAGTCCTGTGTGCGGCCCCGGCTCAGGTTCCATGCATAGTGATGCAGCGCCAGCCCGTAGATCGAACTCAGCATTCCCTTCCCTTTTCGTACGATTTCCTCCAGAAAGCCATGGGTCCAGGCCCAATTGGCCCCGTCCGGACCCGATGCGATGAAAGCCAATTTCTGGCCGTACTCGGGGACCCACGTGACGAAGCGGCGGAACTCGGTCGCGTACTCCTGCGGCGTAAAGTTGCCTCCACACCCCCACGATTCATTGCCGACGCCCCAATACTTCACGTTGAAGGGATCCTTGAAACCAGCGGTGCCTCGCTCGTCTGCCAGGGTCGTGCTACCGGCCGGCGAATTGCAGTATTCCACCCAGCGATAGAACGCCTCAGCGGGCAAACTTCTCAGGTTGGCCGCCAAATACGGTTGTGCACCGATGAGACGGCAGAATTGTGCAAATTCATTAGTGCCGAAACGATTGGGATCGTAGCGGTGAGAAGCGGGAGCATCTGCCGTCTCTCCCCCATTCCAAAAATTCGTGCGGCGCGGACGCTTGTCGGTTGGGCCGATGCCATCGCGCCAGTCGTAGCTGTCCGCAAAACATCCGCCGGGAAAACGCACGACCGCCGGGTTGATCTTCGACATTTCGTCGACCAATTCTTTACGAATGCCATGGACGTTGGGTACCTTGGAGTCCTCTCCGACCCAAATCCCGTCGTAGACGACCCCGCTGAGATTCTCCACGAAATGTCCGTAGATGTTGGGTGAGATCGTTCCGATGATGTCATCGAGCACCACTTCGATGTGGGCATCGACGCCCTGGGCGAAGGCTAATCGAGAAAACTTGGGAAGAAAACACAGACCAGCAACAGCGGAGTTGCGTACAAAATCTCGACGGCTAATCATGGCAAGAGCTCCGGGCGATGAAATTCGCTTGCCATGGTAAACGTTTACCGTGCTGCGCGCTATGACTCTGTCGCCAATGCCCTTGCTGCTAGCGTCCTTCAATCACCTTGCGTATTCGCTCGAATGCCCAATCGATCTCTTCGCTCGTGATGGTCAGCGGAGGCGCTATACGAATCACACGCTCGTGGGTTTCTTTGCATAGCACTCCCTCATGCTGGAGAGCTTCGCAGTTAGGCCGCGCTGCATTGCGCAGTTCTATTCCAATCCACAGCCCCTTGCCGCGCACTTCCTTCACATCGTTACTGCGCAACGTTTTCAAACGATCCAGGAAGTACCGGCCCAGCACTGCCGAACGCTTCACCATTCCTTCGTCCACCAGCACGCGAAGCGCAGTTCGGGCAACCGCGCACGCCAGCGGGTTACCACCGAATGTGCTTCCATGATCACCCGGGTTGAAAACACCCAGGACGTCTTTTGCGGCCAACACCGCAGAGACGGGATAGAAACCGCCAGACAGCGCCTTGCCCACAATGAGGACATCGGGCCGGATGTGCTCATGCTGGTAGGCGAAGAGCTCTCCAGTGCGTCCCAGGCCGGACTGAATCTCATCGCACATCAGGAGCACGTGATTTTCGCGACAGATCGCGGCCACATCCCCCAGATATCCGGCCGGAGGAATAATGATGCCCGCTTCTCCCTGGATCGGCTCAACCAGAAAGGCGCAGGTATTTGGAGAAATGGCCTCGCGTAGCGCGCCGGCGTCTCCGTAACGAATGATCTTGAACCCGGGGGTGAAAGGCCCAAAGCCGTCACGGTACTGCTCGTCGCTCGAGAAGCTGACAATTGTCACCGTCCGCCCGTGGAAGTTGTTGGCGCAGACGACGATTTCTGCTTTTCCCTCCGGAATGCCTTTGATTTTGTAGCCCCATTTGCGCGCTACCTTTACCGCCGTTTCAACCGCTTCTGCGCCGGAGTTCATGGGCAGCGCCATATCGAATCCGGTCAATTGGTGCAGATCGCGATAGAGCAGGGGCAACTGATCATTGCGGAACGCACGCGAGGTTAGGGTGACTCTGTGCGCCTGCTCGATCAGCGTTTGGAGAATGCGGGGATGGCAATGCCCTTGATTGACTGCCGAATACGAAGCCAAACAATCCAGATAGCGCTTGCCTTCGATGTCGTAAACCCAGACTCCTTCCGCACGCTCGATCACGACGTCAAGCGGATGATAGTTGTGCGCCCCGTATTGATCTTCCAGTTCAATCAGTTCCTGAGTATGACTGGCGTCCATTACTGGCATGCGATTCTCCTGGAATGCTGGTTATGAATTCTGGTCCAACAACATCGTGAGTAATGCCATTCGCACATATAAGCCATTCGCCGCCTGCCGGAAGTACAGCGCGCGCGGATCGTCATCGACTGACTTGTCCAGTTCCACGGTGCGGGGAAGCGGGTGCAGGATCAACGCATCCCGCTTCATCTTTCCCAGCAACGCTGAGTCGATGATGTAACCCTTCTCGCCATGGACATCCCGCACGCGCTCGGGACGAATGCGCGTCTGGTAGATAACATCCGCTTCTCCAATCACGCGCTCAACCTCAAATTCAAGTTCGTAACGCACTCCGTGCTCGTCGAGATATTCGAGGATGTCCGGCTTCATCTGTAGTTCCTGGGGAGCAACGAAGAAAATCTTCACGCGATCGAATTTGGCCAGCAGGTAAGCCAGGGACCGCGCCGTGCGGCCTCGGTCCAGTTCCCCGATGATAGCCACGCTCAGCCCAGTCAGCGGGCGCTCCCGATAAATGGTGTATAGATCGAGCAAGGCTTGCGTCGGATGCTGTCCTCCGTCTCCATCTCCGGCGTTGATCACCGGCACCGTCGAAACTTGCGCCGCCCTTTGCGCTCCGCCCGCCTGCGGATGCCTGACAACGATGACATCCGAGTAGTTCGCAATGATCCGGATAGAATCCTCGACCTGCTCTCCCGCAACTTCCGATGAAAATGCCGACGCTTGCTCGGTAGAGAGAACCTTGCCGCCGAGGCGGTACATCGCCGCTTCGAAGGAGAACCTTGTGCGGGTAGAGGCTTGATAAAACAAATTTGCAAGAATCTTGTTCTGGTATTCGAGTGTCCCGCCGCGAGCTACAACCCGCTCCATGCCGCGTGAACGCTGAAACAATTCCGTGAGTAGCGGCAACGTAAATTGCTGCGATTCGATTACGTGTCTCAACCCCGAAGCCTCAAGTTGATCCTTGCGCAATCGCTCCGAAGCGACTGGTTTGCACGCGGTGACGCTTGAACTCTGCATGAACGGCTACCCTCCTACAGAAACTTCGGCGTCCGTGGCCTTCGCGGCTAGCGTGGCCGGATCCGGTGTAATGCGCGTTCCCATTCGCCCTTCCACAGCCTCCATCAAATGCTCGTACGACGTGATGACAACCTCTTTGCCCCCGGCTTTCAGGAAGCGGAGCGCAGACTCAACTTTCGGTCCCATATTCCCGGGCGGAAAATGTCCGGCGTTGTAGTAAGTCTCCAATTCTGAAGCAGTGACGTTCCCGACCTTCCGCTGCGTGGGCTTCTTGTAATCGAGATAGACGAAAGGGATATCTGTGGAGATGGCAAATGTTTGCACACCCAGCTCCCCGGCCAGGAGCGCGGAAGCCCGGTCTTTATCTATGACTGCTTCCACACCCTTCAGTTTTCCGCCATCACGGATCACTGGAATTCCTCCACCTCCGCAGGCGACGACCAAAACTCCATGACTTACAAGCGAGCGGATAACATCAAGCTCAACGATCTCGACCGGTTCCGGGGAAGGAACCACGCGGCGGTAGCCGCGCGCAGCATCTTCGACAATTTGCCAGCCGAAGTGGCGCTGGCGCTCTTCGGCCTGCTCACGCGAGTAAAAGGGCCCGATTGGCTTGGTGGGATGTCGCATCGCGGGATCGTCAACGCGAACCACGGTCTGAGTCACCAGGCTAACTACTGGCACATTCAATCCCGCCGCCGACAGTTCATCGCACAGAGATTGCGACAGCAGATACCCGATCTCCCCTTGGCTGGCCGCACCACAAACATCCAGCGTCTGTCCGGGAACCTGGTCTGAAGCGCGTTCTGAGCGCAACAGCTGGGCCCCCACCTGCGGACCATTCCCGTGGGTTATTACGAGCCGGTAACCAGCGTGAATCAGCTGTACGATGGCGGCGGAAGTGCGCCGCGCGTTGACCCACTGCTCGGAAATCGTTCCCGTCTCCCCGGCGCGAATCAGGGAGTTGCCGCCTACGGCGATGAGCATCGAGGGCATCGATCAGTTCCCAATGTCAGGAGTAAGGCGCACGAAACTTCAGCTGCGTGACTCCTGATCTCACGCCTTTGCCAACCCTGCTTCCCGTACCGGTTCCATGACTTCCCGGTACTGCATCAACTCCAACAGGATTGCCTTCTGGGCATGCAGGCGGTTTTCGGCCTGCTGATAAACCACCGAATGTGCCGAGTCGATGACCTCATCGGTAACCTCATCCCCCCGGTGCGCGGGAAGACAGTGCATAAACAGCGCGTCGAATTTGGCATGACGGAATAATTCGGAGTTCACCTGGTACGGCGCGAAAACCTTTCGCCGCTCCGCTGCTTCAGCTTCCTGTCCCATGCTGGCCCACACATCGGTGTAGATGACGTCGGCGTCACGCGCGGCTTCCACCGGGTCGCGCGTAACCGTGCACGTTCCGCCCGTCCTCCAACCGCGCTGGACGGCCCATTCGACGGCATCGGGCTTGGGTTCATATCCCTCGGGAGTCGCCGCCCAGACGTGGGCGCCCAGTTGTGCTCCCACAAACATCAGTGAGTGACAAACGTTATTGCCATCGCCAACAAACGCCACCTTCAGCCCACTGATGTCGCCTTTGAGTTCAAGCAGCGTAAGGTAGTCAGCCATGGCCTGGCAGGGGTGGCTGTAATCGGTGAGACCGTTGACGATGGGAATACTGGCGTACTCCGCCATCTTCTCGACAATCTCGTGAGCATAAGTGCGAATCATGATGCCCTGCACCATGCGCTCAAGATTTTTGGCGACATCGTAGAGACACTCGCGCTTCCCCAGACTGATTTCCGCGTTCGACAGATATAAGGAGAAGCCTCCCAGTTGCTGAATACCCACATCGAACGAAACCCTTGTTCGCAAAGAGGGCTTCTCGAAGATCATCGCCAGCGTTTTTCCCTTCAGTGCGCCGTGGTGAGCGGAAGGATGTGATTTGATCTCGCGTGCCAGATCGAGCAGGTACCGGATTTCTTCCGGTGAGAAGTCCTTGATGGACAGAAAATTGTGACGACCCATGGGTCACCTCTTCTCCGGGCGTCGCCTGGCGTCAGACACGGGTACCGAGGCATGTGCGCAATCGGAAGGGACAGGGGTTTGGGAGATCGCAATAACCCGTGAGAAATATCCGAGCGTGCGCTTGCTTGTCGCCGCCGAAGGTGAACATAAACACCGGAGCCTAGTCGATGCTCTGCCCGGCCGACTATGGCGGCAATGAAGGACATCACCTGCAGAAGTGATCCGACTCACATTGCCGTCTGTCGTAAGTGATTGAGATCACGACGACCCAAAGGAAGCCGCCAGTAACCGCGGCCGTAACTTTTGCCGCAGTGGAACTGTTTTCCAAGCATGTCGAATCGTGAACATCCCTTTCGACGTAATTATGGGAGCGCTTCCTTCACGTGACGACAGTTGCGGTGAACGCGAAAAGAAGTCGAATCCGGAGGCGGCCTAGCTGAATCTAGTTAGAAAGTCTTAGGTTGTTTGGCGATTCAGTGCCGCAGGGCGGTAACTGAAACTATAACTGGGGCTTTTCACCCACCTGCACTTTGAATGAGGGATTCATGGCGAAGCGAATGATATTGATGTTCGTTGTTATGTTAGCCCTGTTGTCGAGCTTGGGCTTCATGAAGTTCCGGCAGATTTCCTCGGCTGTGCAAGCGGCTTCACATTTCCAGCCGCCGCCCGAGGCAGTGACGAGTATTGTCGCACGCCAGGAGACGTGGCCGGCGACCATGGGCGTCATTGGCACTATGGAAGCCGTACATGGCGTCACGGTAAGCGCCGATCTTCCCGGAACAGTGGACAAGATATCCTTCGAGTCCGGTCAATACGTTCATGAAGGCGACGTGCTGGTCGAACTCGATACCCGGCAGGAACGCGCTCAGTTGGCCGCGCTTGAGGCGCAGCGCGATCTAGCGCGAACGAACTTTACCCGCATGAAGCAACTGCTGGATGCGGGCGTAATCTCTCGTGCGGACTTCGATGCGTCTGTAGCCCAACAGAAGCAAACGGAAGCGAACGTCGCCGAAACCAAAGCGACCATCGACCGCAAAACGATCCGCGCTCCCTTTTCCGGCATTCTGGGAATCCGCAAGGTCAACCTCGGCCAATACCTCGCTGCTGGGAACGCAATCGTTCCGCTGCAATCTCTGGATCCTATTTATGTCGATTTCGGAGTGCCGCAGCAGGACGCCGTTCAGGTCCGCCGGGGAAGCACATTGCATGTCAGATCGGAAGATCTGGCCGGACACGAATTCACTGGCCGAGTGACGGCCCTCGATTCGGTCGTGGACGAGGCTACTCGAAACGTGCAGGTCCAGGCCACGCTTGCGAATCCCGGCGGCAAGCTGAAGCCGGGCATGTTCGTCCAGGTGCAGTTGGGATTCGGCAAGAGCCGTTCCGTGATCTCGCTGCCGGCCTCTGCCATCAGCTATGCCCCTTATGGGGATTCGGTGTTCGTCATTACCAATCTGAAAGATCCGAAGGGGAACACGTACCGAGGCGTGCGCCAGCAGTTTGTGAAGGTAGATGGTTCGCGTGGTGACCAGGTGGCGATCGTGTCGGGACTCAATCCTGGCGACGAAGTCGTGACCTCGGGTGTCTTCAAACTGCGCAACGGCGCTGCCGTGAAGATCAACAACAAAGTGCAGCCGGAGAACAGTCCGGCTCCCAAGCCTGCGGACAGCTAAAACCGAGGGGAACATGAAGTTCACAGATCTCTTTGTTAAACGGCCTGTGCTGGCCGTAGTGGTGAACCTTGTAATCCTGATCGCCGGGTTGCAGGCGATTCGCTCACTCAGCGTACGTCAGTACCCGCGCAGCGACATCGCCGTGGTGCAGGTTACGACGGTGTATGTCGGCGCGAATGCTGACCTGGTGCGCGGTTTCATCACCACGCCGCTCGAGCGCGTAATCGCCAGCGCTGACGGGATTGACTATATGGAGTCGTCCAGCGCTCAGGGCATGAGCACGATCAGTGTTCACCTGAAACTCAACTACGACACCAACGCCGCCTTGACGCAGATTCAAGCTAAGGTGGCGCAAGTGCGCAATGACTTGCCGCCCGAGGCGGAAGCCCCGGTCATCGATCTGCAGACGGCAGATAACCAGTTCGCCGCGATGTACCTGGGATTCTCGTCGAAAGATCTTGATCAGAATCAGATTACCGATTATCTGACGCGAGTGGTTCAGCCTCGGCTGAGCGCCATCAGCGGCGTGCAACGTGCCGACATTCTCGGCGACCGGACGTTCGCCATGCGAATCTGGCTCAAGCCCGATCGCATGGCGGCATACGGAATTTCTCCATCGACGGTGCGAGACGCGCTGGCGCGAAACAATTATCTTTCCGCCATCGGCAGCACCAAGGGTGCCATGGTTTCGGTGAACCTGGTGGCGAACACCAACCTGCGTACTCCGGAAGAATTTCGCCAGCTCGTCATCAAGAACGAAAACGGCGTAGTCGTCCGCCTCGGCGAAGTTGCCGACGTCGTGCTCGGAGCGCAGAACTATGAGCAGGACGTCCGGTTCAACGGCGAAACGGCCACCTTTATGGGCGTCTGGGTACTGCCTACCGCCAATTCCCTGGAAGTGATCAAACAGGTGCGTGAGGCAATCCCGGGAATCCAGAGCCAGCTTCCTACCGGAATGAAGGTGGGGATTCCGTACGACTCGACCGCATACATTCAGGACGCGATCAACGAAGTACTGCACACGTTGACTGAGACGCTGCTGATAGTGGTCGTCGTCATTTTCCTGTTCCTAGGCTCGTTCCGATCGGTGCTCATTCCGGTGGTGGCGATTCCGATCTCGCTGATCGGCGCAGTGTTCCTCATGTTGCTTGCGGGGTTCACCATCAACCTGCTGACGCTGCTGGCCATCGTTCTTTCCGTCGGACTGGTCGTCGATGACGCCATTGTCATGGTCGAAAACGTAGAGCGGCACTTGCACATGGGCAAGTCGCCCATGAAGGCTGCTACCGATGCCGCTCGCGAACTGGTAGGCCCGATCATCGCTATGACCATTACCCTGGCTGCCGTCTACGCACCCATTGGGATCCAGGGCGGGCTTACCGGCGCGCTGTTCCGGGAATTCGCCTTCACTCTCTCAGGCGCAGTGATTGTGTCAGGAATCGTGGCATTGACGCTTTCTCCCATGATGGGATCGAAGCTGCTGCGTCCGGGCGCGAGCGAGCGTGGTTTCGCGGGTATGATCAACCGGCACTTCGAGAAAGTCCGGCAATGGTACGCGCGAACTCTGGGTGGAACTCTCCAATACCGTCCCGTGGTTTTCGCACTGTGGGCGATAGTGGTGTTGGTGATGGTGCCGTTCTACATGTTCTCGCAGCGCGAACTGGCGCCGGCAGAGGATCAAGGAGTGGTATTCGGCGTCATCCAGGCGTCTCCGAATTCCACAATTGACCAGACCAATCTGTTTACCACCCAGGTCTACGACGTTTACAAGTCGTTTCCTGAAAGCCAGAGTGTTTTCCAGATAACCCAACCTACCGGGGGATTCGGCGGCATGGTTACGAAACCTTGGAGCGAGCGCAAAAAGACGACGCAGCAACTCCTGCTTGAGTCAACCAAGCCGCTGTCGCAGATCGCCGGAATCCGCGTCATTCCTCTCACCCCTCCGGCGCTGCCCGGTGGTGGGAATTTTCCGGTTGATTTCGTAGTCGCTTCTCCGGGTGAACCGGAACAGCTTGTGACCTTTGCGAATCAACTGGTCAAAAAGGCAATGACCAGCGGCATCTTCATCTACGCCGACTCTGATTTGAAATTCGACCAGCCGCAAACGGAAGTGGTGTTCGATCGCGACAAGTTGCGCTCGCAAGGCGTCGATCTGAGCCAAGCGGGGCAGGACCTTTCCACGTTGCTGGGCGGAAACTACGTCAACCGCTTCAGCATCCAGGGACATAGTTACAAGGTCATTCCCCAGGCGAAGCGCGCCGAGCGCCTAACCCCCGAACAACTTTCGCAAATCTACGTCACGGGATCTCAGAACAAACTGGTTCCGCTTTCAACCTTTGCCAGCTTGAAAACGACAACGGAACCACGGATGTTGAATAAATTCCAGCAGCTGAACGCTGTGCGCATTCAGGGTGTGATCCCGCCTGGGGTGCCCTTGGACAAAGCGTTAACAACCTTGGAAGAAGAAGCCAAGGCGATTCTGCCGCAGGGATTCACTGTCGATTACGCCGGCGAATCACGCCAGCTGCGAGTTGAGGGCAGCAAATTTCTGGGAACATTCTTACTCTCAGGAGTTTTGATCTATCTCGTCCTCGCGGCGCAGTTCGAGAGCTTCCGAGATCCGTTCATCATTCTTGCCGGATCGGTTCCTCTAGCCATCTCCGGCGCGCTGTTGTTCTCATTCCTGGGCCTGACGACGCTGAACATCTACAGCCAGGTCGGATTGATCACCTTGGTGGGACTGGTCTCTAAGAACGGCATTTTGATCGTCGAGTTCGCCAATCATCTCCAGGAGCAGGGCCGAGAGAAGCTGGACGCAATCATTGAGGCGGCGAGCACGCGCCTCCGCCCGATCCTAATGACTACGGCCGCAACCGTCATCGGACACTTCCCCCTGGTGTTGGCGAAAGGTCCGGGAGCCGGAGCCCGCAACAGCATCGGAATCATGCTGGTCAGCGGCATGATCATCGGAACGGCGTTCACACTGTTCGTGGTTCCGTCGATTTATATGCTGGTAGCGCGGACGCACAAACCGGTTGAAGCCGACATTGAACTGGAGAGGTTGCCAGAACCGGCAGATGCCGTGGCGTAAAGCTGGACCCCACGCCGTCCCGGACGCAGTCGTCTGGGACGGCATCTCAGTTGATAAGACGGCACTGAATGCTATACTTCTGATTCATCGATTTAGAAACAGGAGCCAAACTACAATGTCAGCACCCAGCCGCCGGCCCGAGATTCGCCGACGTCGTACCCGTAAAGAGAAGATTGCTCAGCTGCGCAAGCGCCTCACGGCCGCCAAGACTGACGCTGACCGCACCCGCCTCACCGCCAAACTGCAGAAGCTCGCCATCGCCTCTCCAGGCCAGCCGCTCCTGAAGTAGAACAGCGCCGTCCGACTCGGAGGCGCTCCTCGCCGCCACAAGCTTTCCTTCGATCGTCCGAAGCCGTCAGTCGGCCGCGCTCTGCGCAGCCGGCTCGCTGCCACCGTTTCTCGCCACGTCCCGGTATACATCCAGCAGACGTCTGACGGAAATTTCCCAGGAAAAGCGCATCGCCTGCTGATAACCGCGCTCTTTCATGCGATCCCTCAACGTCCGGTCGGTAAGAACGCGATGCAACGCCCGCATAATTTCGAATACATTCTCGGGATTCACGAGGACCGCCGCATTGCCCACGACCTCAGGTAGTGAGGAGACGTTTGAGGTGATGACTGGAGTCCCATGTGCCATGGCCTCCAGCGGAGGAAGACCGAATCCCTCGTACAACGACGGGAAGACAAAGACCTTCGCTTCATCGTAGAAAGTACGCAATACCTCGATGGGGACAAAGCCCAGAAAGCGTACCTCGTTCTGCACGCCGCTGCGAACCACGGTGCGGCGCAAGTCCGGATTGCCAGACAGGTCATCCCCGATGATGATGAGCTTGAGGTCAGGCCAGAGTTGGTCCTTCTCGAGTTCGGTCTTGAGCGCTGAAAATGCTTCAATCATTCGCACCACATTTTTGTGCGGGCTGATGCGTCCCGCGTACAACAAAAACGGGTAAGTTACCTGGTAACGTTGCGCAATGAACTCGCGATCAGCCGCGCTGGCGTGCCCGTGGAGGAAACGCTCGTCGATGGCGTTGTAAACGACTTCAATGTGATTGAGCGGGATCTGGAACAGCTTCTCAATCTCATTGCGTGTGAAATTCGAGACTGCGAAAATTCGCGCCGCGCCGGCCAGCACGCGTTTTGTCGTCTGAAAGTACAACGATCGCCATACTCCCTGCTGCCGTGCCTGCGACATATGCTCCAACATGTCGTGTACAGTCATGACATACGGGCATGGCAAAAAGCGTGGGAGCGAAAACAGATTGGGAATGTGCGCCAGGTCGCAATCCAGCCTCTGCAAAGCCGTGCGGAACTCGCGATACCCCTTCAGAGAATGCTCGGGGGAAAGCAGATGGATAGTCTGGAAGTTGGGCGGAAGAGGGCCAATTTCCTGCAGTTTCGCAGGCGCCCCGAGTAGAAAATAGTCAGTCTGATGATCGAGCCGCCCGAGTGTCCGGACAATATTACGAATGTAGGTGCCGACGCCAAACTCGCTCATGCGCCGGATATCAATCGCGATTTTCACCGAGCCAATTTAACCACAGCCGGGCAAGCTTCGAGAATGGCCATCTTTGGCGAGGCCATCCAACTACTTTCCCGTTGGGTCGCCTGGACGCATGGTAAGGATTATGCAGCTCCGCGATCCGGCTGCTCCACTGCTTCCCTCCACTGCTGCTGGAACATGTTATCGAACTGGCGTTCCATAACCAGATAACACTCGCACGCACCTCTAGAAAGGCCATCGGGGTCGATAATCGTCAGTTTTCCGTAGCGGTAACTGATCAATCCCGCCTTTTGCAGGATATTGGCCGCGGTCGATAGGGTAGGCCTGTGCACCCCTAGCATCTGTGCTAGAAACTCGTGGCGCATTGGAAACTCTGTCCTGCGAGCGCGGTTATAGGTCATTCGGAGCCAACGGCACAACCGCTGGTCTACCGGGTGCAGCCGGTTGCATGCCGCAGTCAAAGAAGTGAGCACTAGAAAAGCGTGAACGTAAGACGCGATCAGGTCATTGAGGGGGGAGACCTTATCCCTCACTTCTCGAATGAAATCTTCGGTGCTCATCCGGTGAGCCGTTCCCGGTACTTGCACGAACGTCGTAGAAACGGTGCTGCGCTGGCGCAGCCATACCTGCACTCCCGCCACCCCCTCCATCCCCATCAATCCAGTCTCAATCGTTGAACCATCGCTCATCTCCTGCACAGTGGAGGTGACGGCGTCGTATACGAAGTAGACATTCTCGATAGGTTCGTCTGGATTTGTGATCGGCTGGCCCGACTCCAGATTTTCCCAATGAAGAAAGGGATCTAGTCGCTCTCGTTCTGAGTCGGGCAGGGCCGCCAACAAGAGGTTTTCGGGTTTGCGAGAGGTGCGGGGCATATTGTTAATCTGCATGGCGTTTGGATGTGCCGCGTTGCCTTGCAGCAATGCGCCAAAGTACGCCATGCTGCTTTAAGTCTGGAGACTGCGACTCGGTTTAAAAAGAAACGTCGGTTTCCTGACTGAATCGAACTGAGCTATCACGTAAGGTAGTCCCTCGGGATGGCTTTTACCGATCCTCCAAGGTCTAAATGAAAAGAAACGAATCCCGCTGTTGACGCGAAATAGCTGAAGCGATTCTCCATGAAAACAACCCGGAGGCCTTGTCCACGCTGGTCACCCAACTCTGCAATGCTTTCGATTCCGAGCGGACAAACAAATCCGCGAAACCGATCAGGACAGAGGCTGAGTGAAGAATGACACAGAGTACAACTCGCTCTCGCTCGACTGCAGACCATGAACAAGGCTACGAAACTTCCCCTCTCGTCGGGCATCTCAGCGAGGCGATACGAAGGTTTCGTGAACGGGAAGCGCGGACACAGCTCGCGATGCGCCGCGCGGGCAACCTCTGGAAGCGGACTCTGACGCTTCTGCAACGAAGCCGCAGGCTGCTCTAGGCGGAAATTCGCCTGGAAACCGGCTACGCCCTGACTTCCGCCTGCGCTTTCGCTCGCCGCTCGGAGTAGAGGGGAAACGATTCGCACAGCTGCAGTACCTGCTTGCGCACCTTGCCCAACGCCGCGGCATCGGCGCGATTCAGCAGCGACTCAGCGATCCATCGTCCGATCTGCCGCATTTCGCCTTCTTTCATGCCCCGCGTGGTTAACGCGGGAGTGCCCACCCGGATGCCGCTCGGTTTCATAGGCGGATTGGTGTCGAACGGAATCGCGTTCTTGTTGACCGTAATTCCAGCCTCGCCGAGAGCCTTTTCGGCCTCGCTGCCCAACATTCCCTTAGAAAATACGTCCACCAGCATCAAGTGCGTATCCGTTCCACCAGAGATGATGCGGAACCCTTCGTCGGCCAGCGTTTGAGCCAGCACTTTGGCGTTCGCGACGATTTGCCGCGCGTACTCGCGGAATTCCGGCCTCATCGCCTCCTGGAAGCACACCGCTTTGGCGGCAATGATGTGCACCAACGGCCCGCCCTGCATTCCGGGGAAGACCACCTTGTCGATCGCTTGCGCGAATTCAGCCTTGGAAAGAATCATTCCTGCCCTGGGGCCCCGCAGAGTCTTATGCGTAGTGGAAGTAACGATGTGCGCGTGCGGCACCGGTGAGGGATGCGCTCCTCCAGCAACCAACCCAGCGAAGTGCGCCATATCTACCAGGAAAAGTGCCCCGACCTTGTCGGCAATCTTGCGCATTCGCTCGAAATCAATGATGCGCGGGTACGCACTCCCGCCCCCGATAATCAGCTTCGGCTGTTCTTTTTCGGCAAGTTTCTCCAACTCGTCATAGTCGATGGTTTCCGTTTCTTTGGTGACGCCGTAGGGAACAATCTTGTACGTCTTGCCAGAAAAGTTCAGATGATGCCCATGGGTGAGATGTCCGCCATGCGCCAGATTCAAGCCCAGGATCGTATCTCCCGGCTGCAAGATCGCGGCATACGCTTCCATGTTGGCCTGCGATCCCGCGTGAGGCTGTACATTGGCGTGTTCCGCCCCGAACAACTGTTTCGCGCGATCGCGTGCCAGATTCTCGACCACATCGGTAAACTCGCAGCCGCCGTAGTAACGCTTCCCGGGATAGCCTTCGGCGTACTTATTGGTGAATACCGATCCCGCCGCCTCAAGCACCGCTTCGCTGACAAAGTTTTCGGACGCGATGAGCTCCAGCCCCTCGTGCTGGCGCCGAGTCTCGTTGTCAATCGCCGCAGCAATTTGCGGATCAGTTTCATACAGCGGACGGTACATGGCAGAGTTTTTCATGTCGTTTTCCTGATCTCGTATACGTCAGGCCGGTGCAGTTCCATATACCGATCGGCCGACGTCAACGGCGTAAATCCGAATTGCTGGTAAAGGCCGTGGGCATCGCGCGTGAGCAGGATCCAGCGCCTCAAGCCCTGCAGCGCGGGATGCCCCATGACGCATTCCATCATGAACTTGCTTAATCCGTGCCCGCGATGCGTTTCCAACACAAACACGTCGCCCAGATAAGCCACAGTCGCGAAATCACTCACGACCCGGGCAAAACCCACCTGCGCGCCGCTACCATCATAAACTCCAAAGCACAAAGAATGCTCCAGGGAGCGAACGACAGTCTCGCGCGGAATGCCCTTCGCCCAATAGCAGGTCGTAAGAAAGCCATGAATCACGTTGATATCCAGGCGCGTGCGATCCGTACTCACAACAAACTCATCTCGCCGCGACTCAAATACCGCATCCCTTTGTAACCAACCCAAGGCCATGCTGATTCGGATTTCCTTCCTGACTTAGCCGTGGTTGATGCATTAAAAAGCGGTGCGGAAGAACGAAGCCAGGTGCCACCCGTCGATGTATTTGTAGGGTGCTTCACCGGTCGTGTAGTGTCCGCAAGGCAGAACCGCAACTTTATGATTCAGGCCGTGACTCTCGAACTGTTCCACCACTTGCCGCGAGAATTCCGGCAAGAATGTCAGATCGTAAGCGCCGTAGACGATGAGCGATTTCTTGGGCCATCTCGCAAATTTATCGAAGTATGCCATGGGACTGATCGCGAGCCAGGCCTGCCGCAATTCTTCCAGGTCAATCTGCTGTTCGATTCCCTCCCGGATGTGCCGGGTGGATTGTCCATGCCATACGACGTCGGCAAAGTATGTGGAAGCATGATTGAACGCTGCCACCCGAATCCGCGGATCGTGCGCGGCAGCAATGAATGCTAAACAAGAACCAAGACTCGTCCCCACAATGCCCAGCCGGTTGTACCCCTGCTGTTCCAGCCAATCCAGGCAACAGCGAACATCGATCACGCCCTGCCGCACAGAGTCGAGTGTGCGCCCGATGTTGGCCGACACGGCATAATCGGCACGTTGAATCTCCGCTGGCTTCCGGGAATCGTGATACGGCATGCTCATGCGCAGGACCGCAATCCCCAGCAGATTGAGCGCCCGGCATAGACTGACGTACGAGAGCGCATCCGAATTCCAATGGGGCAAAAGAACCACCGCGCGCCTTCCCCGAGCCGGGAACCAGCGAGCAGTTACCAGATTGTTCTCGGGATAGGGCGTCTTCACCGGCGAGATGAATCGCAGGAATTCCGCAAACGTTCCCTTCACCTTGGCTTCGAGCTTGAGATCCGGGACCTCGCGCGTCGAGAACACGCGCACTTCATCCTTCTCCAGGCGAAAATTTGTTGGCCGCTGGTAGGAATAGAATTCGTCGCTCGCCGCGGCAATGCGCCGGTTGTAATCCAGAAAAAACTTCTCGGGATCCTGCGCCGCCTGCCCAGGATGATAGCCGTTGCGGCAAGGCCATTCCCCCGCCCACGCCAGCCCCCATTCCAGCGGACGCACTACACGGTTATTGTCCACCGACGTGAGCCGATGTTCCCAATCGTACATCCATTTTGCATAGCGGGAACGCATGTTGAATCTCTAGTGTAACAAGCGCACCGGCGGATTCTGCTCGACGACCCACGAAGTTCCCGGGATGCGTCGCTGACCCCCAGGCAAACCACCGTATAATCGATGAACCTGATGAAGCACACCGTTAAAGCTGCCTGCCCGCACGATTGCCCGGATGCGTGCGGCGTATTGATTACGGTAGAAAATGGCCGGGCTACCAGGATCCAGGGCGATCCAGAACATCCGGTGACGCGTGGTTTTTTGTGCGCCAAGGTCGCCAAATATTTGGATCGCGTGTATTCGCCGGAACGCGTGCTGTATCCGGTGAAGAGAATTGCGCCTAAGGGGCCGGATGCGGGCGGAGACCATCCTGCCACAGTCGCAGATTCGCGCGCCTGGCAGAGAATTTCCTGGGATGAAGCTCTCGGCACTATTGCCGCGCGATTTCGCTCCATCGCCAGCGAGTTTGGCAGTGAGGCGATTTTGCCTTACTCCTATGGTGGCACTCTGGGCACTCTGAATGGCGGTTCCATGGACCGGCGATTTTTTCACCGGCTTGGCGCTTCACAGTTGGATCGCACCATCTGTTCCGCCGCGGGAGAGGCTGGCATGATTTCGGTTCTGGGCGCAAAGCTCGGAACTGAGCCGGAGCAATTCCGGCATTCCAGGTACATCATTGCCTGGGCTTCCAATATTCACGCCAACAATGTGCATCTGTGGCCGTACATTGTGGAGGCGCAGCGAAACGGCGCAAAGCTCGTGGTCATCGATCCGTATCGGACTCGCACCGCCCAATGCGCCGATTGGTACTTGCCCATCAATCCTGGAACCGACGCTGCTCTGGCCTTGGGGATGATGCACGTGATCATCGGTGAGAACTTGCACGATGCCGACTACGTCTCGAAGTACACCCTGGGTTTCGAGCAGCTGCGCGAGAAGGTAAAAGAATATCCGCCGGAGGGTGTCGCGCATTGGACAGGGATTTCAGCCGACGACATTCGTCAACTTGCGCGTGAGTACGCCACCACCCGGCCTTCGGTGATCCGGCTTAACTACGGAGTGCAGCGCTCCGAACGCGGCGGCATGGCAACTCGGACCGTCGCGATGTTGCCTTGCCTCATTGGTTCGTGGCAAGAAGTCGGCGGCGGATTTCAGATGTCGCTCAGCGGAGCCGCCGATCTCAACACTGCCGCTCTGAAGCGTCCCGATCTGATGAAGACTGCCTTGGGACGCGAAGCCCGAACCCTCAACATGGTTGAGTTAGGGCGCGTCTTGAACACTGTGAACGATCCGCCCGTGAAGGCGCTTTTTGTCTACAACTCGAATCCAGCGGCGGTGTGCCCGAATCACGATGAAGTGGTGCGCGGCCTGATGCGTCCTGATCTGTTCACCGTGGTGCACGAACAGTTCTTCACCGACACAACCGACTACGCCGATATCGTGCTCCCCGCAACTACTTTCTTCGAGCACAAGGATTTGCAAAAAGCGTACGGGCATTATTATTTGCAGGTTTCGAATCCGGCAATTGAGCCTTTGGCGGAGTGCCGCTCGAATGTCGAATTGTTCCGGGCGCTCGCTCTTCGTTTGGGATTCACGGACCAATGCTTCTCTGAGAGCGTCGACCAGATGATCGACTTGGCACTTGAATCCCACGATCCTTGGATGGCTGGGATGACTCGCGACCGGCTGGAGCAAGGACATGTCAGATTGAACTTCAGCGGGCAAGTCGCAGGGGATAGAGGTCAGGTCGAACTTCGCTCCTCCGAACGGCCCGGAGGGACTGTCCCTACAAGTTCTGGAACGGACTCCAGCGCGTTTCTTCCATTCGCTCACGGCGGATTCCGCACACCTTCTGGCAAGGCAGAGTTCTATTCTGCAAATCTCCTGGCGTTGGGACTCGACCCTGTGGCGGAGTTCACACCTCCTTCGGAATCGCGCCACGGCGATCATCATCTGCCTCTGGAATTGCTCGCGCGCAAGGCGGACAACTTCTTGAATACTACTTTCACCAATTTGCCCGCCGTGCAGGCAATGGAAGAACCTGGAATTCTGGAGATCTCCGCGGAGGACGCTCAGCCTCGCGAGATTGTTGATGGAGATCGCGTGCGTGTCTACAACCGTCGCGGAGAAATTCTGCTCAGAGCGCGAGTGGACGGAAAAGTGCAGCCCGGAGTCGTTTCCGCCACCCTGAATTGGGCCAAGATGACGCCGGGATTCCAAAGCATCAACAGCTTAACCTCAGAAAAACTTACCGACATGGGCAACTCCGCCACGTTTTATTCCGTCTTGGTGGAGGTAGAGAAAATTCCTGGCCGATGATGTGACGTCAGCGATCAGGTCCACACGAGTGAGGCACACACCAAATCATCTCAAAGCGGCCGAATGAGAGGCATTGAGAGCCGCGGCTTTGGACGCTTCGCCTTGCTCTACCGTATAATTGCAGTTTTCTTACATCCCAGAGGCTGAGGTCGTAGCGATTCCTTTTCGCTTTCATACGGAGAACCTTTTTGTGCCCAACGGCGCCTGCGTTCCCCGACGCACGGCTACGCCATCTCATTCATTCCAAGGTTCTTGGCCAAGAATAGCCCACCGGGTCTGCGCCTTCTGGTTGGCTCTGGCGACCATCCTGTGTGGCCTCTCCGGCGTTGCTTTGGCACAAAACGATGTGATTTCCGAGATCACCGTGACGGGCAACCGGCGCATTCCTGCGGAAACGATTCGAGCGCGCATTTTCACCAAGCCCGGCGACATCTATGACGCCGCCGCGCTGGAGCGCGACTTCAGCTCTCTTTGGAATACCGGATATTTTCAGGACATCAAGTTCTTGCGCGAGCAGACCCCCAAGGGCTGGCGCCTGATAGTGCAGGTGCAAGAAAAACCCACAATCCGCGAAATCACCTATGTCGGCACAAGTTCGGTGTCGCAGAGTGACATTCTCGATCGCTTCAAGCAGGACAAGGTCGGCCTGGTTGTAGAAAGCCAGTTTGATCCTACGCGAACCAAGAAAGCGGAGGTCTCAATCAAAAATCTGCTCGCGGAACATGGGCGACAGTTCGCGACCATTCGAACGGAAGTGCGGCAAATTCCTCCCGCCGCTGTCGGCATCACCTTTGTGGTGAAAGAAGGCCCCAAGGTCAAAGTTGGCAAGATCCAGTTCGTCGGCAACAAGAATATCAAGTCCCGCGTCCTGCGCGCGGCCATGAAGAATTTGCGGCCGATCGGCATTCCCCACTCCATCTTTCTTGAAAACATTTTTGCCAAGACGTACGACGCCACCAAGCTGGAAGAAGATACCGAACGAGTTCGAGCCGAGTATCAGAATCGCGGATATTTCAAAGCCAACGTGAGCGATCCGAAAACCGTTATCCACGATACCGGGCATCAAGGATTTCACATCCCCGTCCTGCAACACGGCCCGGGTAAGGCGGTGGATATCACCATGCCCATCGACGAGGGCGACAAGTACCGGTTGGGCAAGATTACGTTCAAGAACAATAAATTTCTTTCTAATACCGCCGCCTTGCGCAACCTTTTCCCCCTTAAAGATGGGGACGTCTTCAGCCGCGAAAAGATCGCCAAGGGTCTGGAAAACCTCCGCAAAGCGTACGGCGAGTATGGATATATCAACTACACCGGCGTCCCCTCCACGACGTTCGACGACGAGAAAAAGCTGGCATTCCTGGAAATCGATGTCGACGAAGGCAAGCAGTTTTACGTTCGCCGCATCGAGTTTCAAGGCAACACCACCACGCGCGACAAGGTAATCCGCCGCGAACTCGCGCTCGAAGAGGGTGGCGTCTACAACTCGCGTCTCTGGGAACTTAGCCTCCAGCGCCTGAACCAGCTGTCGTATTTCGAGCAGCTTAAGCCTGACGATCCGAACGTTACCGAAAAAAAGCTGGATGAAAAAAACGGGCAGGTGGACCTGACCTTAAAGGTGCATGAAAGGGGCAAGAACGCCATCGGGCTCAATGGAGGCGTCAGCGGCCTGGAAGGCGCATTCATCGGGCTGAACTACTCCACCAACAACTTTCTTGGGAAAGGCGAGACCTTACAAGTACAGGTTAGCCTTGGGGCTTTGGCGCGGAGCGTCATGTTCGGCTTCACCCAGCCGTACATGTTCGATCGTCCACTGCAGTTCGGGTTTACCGTCTTCGGAAATAAAATCAGCTACGACCAGGCTCGCCAGTTGTCGATTTTCAGCGGGCAGCAACTGAATCTGCCCAGCGCCGTGCTGCAGAATCTGCAGAACTATTCCCAGTCGAGCGTCGGATTCACCTCATCGCTCAGTTATCCCTTGCGGCGCTCGTTCAAGCGCGTGGGCATGACCTACTCGCTGGACCGCTCCACCCTGATTCCGCTAAGTACAGCTTCGAAGACTCTGTTCGACTTCATCGCGTTCCGTGGAATTTCCGGACCCAATGCGGTCAACGGCATCATCACCAGCAAGATCTTCCCAAATTTTTCCTTCAACACCCTGGACAGCGGTCTGTTTCCACATAGTGGCAAGCAGATGACGCTCGGCGCCGAGTTCGCAGGTCTCGGCGGAACCGTGCGTTCGATTCGCCCGGTAGTGCAATTCAAGCAATTCTTCCCGGTACAGAAACGGCGCAACACAATTGGTTACAGCGTGAACGGCTCATTTATCACTGGCTACGGAGGCCTCGTTGCTCCTCCCTTCCAGCGCTTCTACATGGGCGGGGAAAACGACATTCGCGGATTCGATATTCGCTCGGTTTCTCCGGTCGCGTTCTTGCCCAGTTCCAACGTGATCACCTTGACCAATCCGGACGGTACTCCGATCCTGAAGAACCCCGCGAACCCGCGACAAGGAAATTGGACCGTGCCCATCCCGGTGGATCAGATTGTGTTCCCGGGCGGCGACTTGAGCGTTTGGACCAATCTGGAGTACCGAATTACCATCGCGGGACCGGTGGCCATAGCTCCGTTTATCGACAGCGGAATCGATCCCGTAATTCGCCGATCGCAGTTACAGATTGCGCAAGCACAATACGATCAGGTCATCGGCACGCGTTTTGGATGCCCCACTCTGGACCCGGGCTACAACTGCGCCGGCGGCAGCATTCTAAACCCGACCCCATCGAAGTACTTACAGGTGCTGGGAGCGACCAATTGGAAGCCGCGCGTTTCGACGGGAATCGAGCTGCAGATGTTTCTTCCGGTGATCAACGCGCCGTTTCGAATTTATTGGGCCTATAACCCCTTCCGGCTGAATGAGCAGGCCACACCGCCGATCCCGATTACTCGCAGCATGTTTCCGGCGGGGGCAGCCGGGGATTACACGTACCATCTGGCTGTGAACACGTACGCCCCGAACTTCCTGCTCAGGGAGCCGCGCAAGACGTTCCGCTTCACGGTGGCCACAACGTTCTAGTTTGCCCAAGGTTTTGTTTACAGAGGAGAATCGCCGCATAAATAGCGGTTTGACTGGGTGAGAGCAGGATCACTATAATGTTACCGATCCACGCCATCTGGTCAGATTAAGGGTGGACGGCACGTCCGTATAGCTGGCGTGAAAGCTGGCATTCCAGTGCGCCTTTCCGATGGCGGCCGCAACCGCAGCGGAGACCTCTTTCAGTGCGGCCCAGCGTTGACTGAGAAGCGATCTGAGAGCAAAAAGGAAAGATCATTCCCGGAACCGTGTTCCAAGGAGTTCAACCGATCCAATGAAAAGCAAGTTTGTGCGTCTTCTTCTGGCAATTGCGGTAACCTTAACGTTTTCCGCCTTAGCCCAAACTGGCAGCGCCGCCACCCCGTCGAGTGCGGCGGCTGCGCCCGCGTCTACTCCGGCAGGTCCTGCACCTGCCACCACCACGGGGCCTACTGGCACCAAGGTTGGGACCATCAACATTCAGGAGGCTATCTTCGGCAGCAACGAAGGACAGAAAGAAATCCAGGTGCTGCAGAAAAAGTTCGAGCCCAAGCAGACTGAACTGAAAACTCAGAACGAAGAGCTCGAGTCTTTGAAGAAGCAGCTCAATACCCAGGGCGACAAGCTGAACGAGGATGCTGCCGCGAATCTCAAGAAGCAGATCGAGGCGAAGCAGAAGAGCTTTGATCGCAATGTGCAGGATGCACAGGAAGAATTCGGCAGCCAGCAGCAGGACATTGCCTCCAAAATCCTGCAGAAGATGGCGCCGATGATCGTGAAGTACTCGCAGGAAAACGGATTCGGCATGATCGTGGACACCTCGAAGCCTTGGCCCCAGAGCAACGTGCTGTGGTGGGGTGAAGCGGTGGACATCACCAAGCCTGTCGTGGAGGCCTACAACGTGCAGTCCGGCGTGGCTGCGCCAACACCTCCCGCAGGGGCTGCGAAGCCGGCGACTCCCAGAGCTCCCTCTGGTTCGGGCGCTGTGCCCAAACCAACCACTCCGAAGTCGAGCGAGCCCTCGAAATAGATTGACGCGGACACCTCGCGTGTCCGGAAAGTTTCATCAGGCCGCGTGCAAACGCGGCCTTTTTTCTTTTTGCTCGCCGGCGCTCCAACCTCGCTTGCTGGTGTCCATAGCAGCAACCGGATTTCATCCTGGAGGACACCATGTTTGCTGAAAGCATGCTGGAGACGTCTTGGGCCCATCGCACGCAGAGAAGCTGGACAACGCTAACTTCTTTCGGATTGCAGGTAGTGTTGCTGGGAGCGCTGCTGAGTGTGCCACTGCTGAGAACCATAGGCCTGCCGGAAGGGCGCGTACTGCAGCCCCCGGTCTCCTGGGCAGCCCCGCCACCACTCGTGCGCCCAGTTGCGCGTGAACACGTGGCGCCCCTCAATCAGAGCAATCTGGCCGGCAGAGTCTTGATTGCTCCCCCCTCCATTCCCCGAGAGATCAGAATGATTGATGAGATCGAGGCTCCGCCGCAGGTAAGCTACTACTCCGTATTTGCTGTCGATGGTGGCATAAACGAGGCTGGCAGAGATGGGGTCTTGAACTCCATCCATGATTCGTTGAGCCATATTGCCCCACCCGGCCCGCCTGTCGCCATCAAGCCCGCGTTCCGCACTTCGACCATGCTGCAGGGCAGTCTGGTTCGTCGCGTTGAGCCCGTCTATCCGTCGCTGGCGAGGGCTGCTCGCATCCAAGGCCCAGTAGTTCTGGCCGCAATCATCAGCAAGGCGGGAACCATTGAGCGCCTGCAAGTGCTGTCCGGTCATCCGATGCTGGTCGACGCTGCCTTGCAGGCAGTCAGCCATTGGCGCTACAGGCCCTATGTACTCAACGGAGAAGTCATCGAAGTGGAGACGCAGATCACAGTCAACTTCAAACTGAATTGAAGTGATCTCGCGCTCATGCAGGGATTCAGGCGGGAGTAGCCCCTGCGTAACTTCGAAGCAGGAATGACTCCCGCTATAATCGCGAAAGTGGCCACCACAGCAGAAATCCTGAGCCGTGCAGCAACTCGTCCCACCTGGGCCGACGTTTCGCTCACGGCTTTGCGGCAAAACTTCCGTACCGTGCAAAAACATGTTGGGCAAGGCGTGACCGTGTGTGCGGTGGTGAAGGCGGATGCCTACGGCCACGGTGCCGTCGAATGCTCCCGGGCCCTGGAGGGCGAAGGCGCTAAGTGGCTGGGCGTCACTTCGCTGGACGAAGCCATCCCCCTGCGCGATGCCGGTATTCGCGCCAACATTCTGCTGATGACCGGCTTCTGGCGAGGGGAAGAGAGCGAGATTATCCGCCTGCGCCTGACCCCGACGGTCTGGGAGTTATGGCACATCGAGTCCCTGCAGAAGGCGGCGCAGTCGCTGGGCGTGGCTCGCCATCCTGTACACCTGAAGGTTGACACAGGCATGGGGCGTTTGGGCGTCGCGGTCGAGCAACTTCCGTCAGTGCTACGCAGCCTTAGGGAATCGAAGCATCTCATCGCGGAAGGAATTTCGACCCACCTTGCAAGTTCGGAAATCATGGACGCTCCTTCCGTGGCAGAGCAGGAACGAAACTTCGACACGGCTCGCCAAATGGTTCGGGAAGCGGGCCTCGAGCCGTTGTTTGTGCACATGGCAAACACCGGTGCGGTAATCTCGCGACGCGAGACATGGAATACGATGGTGCGTCCGGGCGTCGCTCTTTACGGCTACTACTTGCCTTTTCAGCGCGCGGGTCGCGAGGTCAGTGGCGGCACGTTGCGCCTGCCTGTGAAGCCGATCCTTACGTGGAAAACTCGCATCTTGTCCTTGCGAAATTTCGGCGCTGACCAGCCTCTGGGATACGGCGGAACTTACGTCACAAAAGCTCCTGCCCACGTGGCGGTGTTGCCCGTAGGCTACGCCGACGGCTACAACCGTCAACTCTCGAATCGCGGCCGCGTGATCGTCCGTGACCATTATGCGCCGATCGTCGGGCGTATCTCCATGGATTTGACACTCGCGGATGTAACCGGCATTCCCGGAGTTGCTGTAGGCGACGAAGTCATTCTTCTGGGTTCGAGTGATGGGCTAAGTGTGGATGCCCTGGAACACGCGGAATTGGCCAACAGCACGCCCTACGAAATCCTTTGCAACATTTCCAAGCGGGTGCCGCGAAGATATCCGAGCTAGCAATCTCAGCGTTACTTCAACTCCAAAACTTCCTTTTCTTTCGCCTTACTCATCTCTTCCATCTTCTTGATCTCGTTATCCGTCAATTTCTGAATTTCGTCCAGCGAGCGCTTCTCGTCATCTTCGGTGATCTTCTTGTCTTTCAGCGCCTTCTTAATCGCATCATTGCCATCGCGCCGAATGTTGCGCACCGCCGTCCGATGCTCCTCGAGCACGCGATGCAGATGCTTCACCATATCCTGCCGCCGCTCTTGGGTCAGTGGAGGCACGGGCACCCGGATCACCTTGCCATCGTTCATCGGATTCAGGCCCAGATCGCCGCCGCGAATCGCCTTCTCAATGGCGCCCAGTTGCGACGGATCAAAGGGCTGCACCGTGATCAATTGAGGTTCTGGCGCATGGACCTGCGCCACCTGGTTCAAGGGCATTTGTGCGCCGTAGGCATCGACCGTGATCCCATCCAGCATGTGCACCGAGGCACGCCCCGTCCGCACGGCAGCCATTGCCTTGCGAAAATCTTCGACTGCCTTATCCATGCGTGTTTTCAGTTGCGCATATGTCTCTTTCAGCCCACCGATTGAAGCCATGATCGCCATAAGTTCAGCTCCGTTCTCGTCTTGCTCAAAACGTCGAATTATAAACCCGCAAAAAACAAGCTGCCACGGATTCGCCTCGATCAACACGGATGAAGTCCTCAAATCCGTGTAAATCGGCGAGAATCCGTGGCCACTCTAAGCGCAGACCATCGACCCGATCTTTTCGCCCAGCACCACGCGCCGGATGTTGCCATGCTCATTGAGATTGAAAATCACGATGGGCAGATCATTGTCCTTGCACAAGCTGATTGCGGTCGAATCCATTACTTTCAACCCTAGCTTGAGAACGTCCATGTAGGTAATCTGGTTGAACTTGCGGGCGCCGTTGACCTTCATTGGGTCGGCATCGTAAATTCCGTCCACCTTCGTGGCCTTGAGAATCACATCCGCCTTGATCTCCATGGCTCGCAGCGACGCGGCCGTGTCCGTCGAGAAATATGGATTCCCAGTACCCCCGGCAAAGATGACGACCCGCCCCTTTTCCAGATGCCGGATGGCTCGTCGCCGGATAAATGGCTCGGCCACCTGGTTCATCTCAATCGCCGACATCACGCGTGTGTAAACGCCCTGCTTCTCCAGCGCGTCCTGCAGCGCCAGCGCATTGATGACCGTGGCCAGCATGCCCATGTGATCGGCGGAAACGCGATCCATATCTTTAGCCTGCTGCGCCACGCCCCGGAAGAAGTTCCCGCCGCCCACCACAATGGCAGTTTGAATTCCCAGCTTCTGCACTTCGCTGAGCTCGCCGGCAATCTCGTGAATGCGAGTCGTGTCGACCCCGAAGCCCTGGTTCGCCGCCAAAGCTTCTCCCGATATCTTGAGCAGAATGCGT
This sequence comes from Acidobacteriota bacterium, assembly GCA_046723715.1. GTDB lineage: Bacteria > Acidobacteriota > Terriglobia > Terriglobales > Acidobacteriaceae > Sulfotelmatobacter. The sequence goes on from JBKOUZ010000058.1 coordinate 30,390, forward strand.
TTAAAGACAGGAGTGGTCATGATCAGATCAGTCGGCTAACCTGCATCTTACCTTGTCGCCCTGGCGAAGTCTTGTCATCATGCAAAAGTACTGTCATCCTGAGCGAAGCGAAGGATCTATGCAAATCCCGCAGCTATGCATAAGTCCTTCGCTTCGCTCAGGATGAGACAATCGGCATAGGGGGACGGGTCACCCCGCCTCCCCTGCCACACCACCGGACATGCGGGTCCGCATCCGGCGGTTCGGCGGATTAAGCTGACCGCACAACCATAGGCGGAAGTCCGAGCTGGGCAAAGTAAGCATTCGGCAA
>JBKOUZ010000186.1:0-17097 GCA_046723715.1 Acidobacteriota bacterium
GCTCTCTGTTGTGTCCTAAACTCAGCCTTCCATCTCGCTAGCGATCTGGTACATGGCCATTACACTGTTCCAGTTTCGCGCGGTTCCGGTGACCTTAAACAACTTTTCTACCTTCGACCACGGCAGTTTTGATCTTCCCGCGCCATCGGGGAAGTAGATGTACAGTTCGCGGCCTTTGAGGTGAATCTCCTCCGGATAGCTTTTTAAGCCGGCCAGCGCGGCAGGGACATCGCGGGATGGCTCGTCCGCCAGGAAGGTGATCAATATCTTGCCGGGATTGAGATTGCGGCGGCTTTCGAATGGAGTGGCGTCAATCGCTTGCCGCAGTTCCTGGGTGGTCCGCAGGATCACGACGGGGCGAAATTTAAATGTCTTCTCGATCGCGTCCTGAATTCTCACGGCAAGCTTCCTCATGTTCTTTTCTTTCGTACGGAAGATTACGTTGCCACTTTGCACGTACGAGCGGACGTCCTGCAAATTCAGAGACTCGTAGAGGGCGCGGAGGGCGTCCATTTTGATCCGGTTGTGCGGACCAAGGTTGACCCCGCGCAACATTGAGATAAGGACCGGCATGGTTTTTCTATTTGTCTTTTATCTTATGAAGCGCAATACGGCGGTAGAGTTTGCCGCCTTCAATCGTCAGCTTGCCCGCCATCGAGTCGCCGAAGAAATGAAATTCCCAGTCATCCCGCTTGCTCGTATTGCCCGTACAACTCAGAGATTCTTGCTTGCCATGATATTGACAGGCCAAAGTACCTATGAATTCAGGCGATCCATCCACCATCTTGTAGGCGTCGAGATTCAATTGCGGGAAATCTTTTTGGTTCACGGAAAACTGATAGAGCACATGCTCATCGTGGCAAGGAGAATCTGGAACCGTGCATTTGGATTCGCCTTCCCAGGAGCCCACAACTTTGGCCAGTTCCTTCGAGGACTGTGCGTGCGAGAGCGGCGAGAACAGGAAAAGGACGAGGAGAACGATGATGCCACGCATACGAGAGCAGCATGATAACTGAAACAGGGCAAGCGCTCAGTGTGATTCTTCCGCCGCGGGAGCAGTATCAGGGGTATCGACTTTCTGGATGACAGCATGCGCCGAGACAGGCGGCAACTGAAAATCGCCCGGATCCTTACCTGCCATTGCAGGGGTCATAAAGTTGATCCAGATGGGCAGGGCGGCGTGTGCCCCCGTCTCCTTTGCGCCTAGCGATCTTTTTTCATCGTAGCCGACCCAGACTCCGCAGGTCATGGTCGGAGAGAATCCCACGAACCAGGCGTCGGTGAAATCATTGGTGGTGCCGGTCTTGCCGGCGACGGGAAATGGCAGCCGGGCGGCAGCAACGCCGGTTCCGTGCAAAACCACTTCGCGCAACATGCCGGTCATGATGCGAGCCGTGCGCTCGCTGATGACATCCTTCACTTCGGGAAAATTTTCTTCGAGCACTCGCCCTTCGTAGTCGGTAACACGCATGATGTAGCGCGGAGTGACCCGGACGCCGTCGTTAGGAAAGACGCTGTAGGCGGAGGTTTGCTCGAGGAGGGTAATTTCGGCGGATCCCAGCGCGACCGGCAAGTAAGGCGGAAGCTTGGAGCTGACGCCGAAGCGCGCGGCGTAATCTATGACATTCCTGATGCCGACCTTACTGGCCAGTTTCAGCGCTGGGATGTTGCGGCTCTGGGCTAAAGCGCGGCGCAGGGTGATGATGCCCTCAAATTTCTCATCGTAGTTATGGGGCGTGTACGGGCCGGAAGGGGTTTCGAAGCTGACAGGTTCGTCGAGAATGGTGTCGTCGGGCGTTGCCCCCTGGTCGATCACCGTCGTATAGACGTAAGGCTTGAACGAGGAACCGACCTGGCGCAAGGCTTGCGTGGCGCGATCGAATTTGGAGAGGTTGAAGTCGCGTCCGCCGACCATCGCCTTTATTCCGCCGGTTGCGTTGTCGATGGCCAGAAGAGCACCCTGTGCACCCGAGTCCTGCTCGAGGGCAACCTTGGCAGCACCGTTGTTGCCGAGAGACAGAATCTTCACATAGCAAACATCGCCTGGCTTGAGAATGTTGGCTAACTTTTGACCCGTCCAGGCGACGTCGGGCTGTCCGAGAGCGGCGGTGTAAGGACCGAACTTCAGGGTGGCGATGCCTGTGCCCGCCGAAGTGACCAAGGCGTGCACGTAAGCATTGACCTGTTGTTCGTCATCCCAATCGGAGTTGAAGTATTTCGCGGGATCGATGCCTTCGGCAACAATGTTCTCCAGGTGATTCTTCCAGCCATGGCGGCGCTCGTAGGCCGCGAGTCCATCGAGGACTGCCTGATTGGCAGCTTTCTGCATGTCCACGTCGAGTGAGGTGTAAACCTTCAGCCCGCCTTCGTGGACCTGGTCGGTTCCGTACTTGCCTTCGAGGTAACGGCGAATCTCTTCGACGAAATAAGGAGCGAGGGAGCTGGGATCGTGCGCCAGATGCAACACCAGCGGTACAGAGCGCGCCTCGTCAGCCTGGGCCGCGGTAACTTTACCGTCCTCGAGCATGGCGTTGATGACCAGGTTACGGCGCTTCACGGCGCGATCCGGATGATTAATTGGCGAATAGTAGGACGGCCCCTTGGGAAGCCCCGATAGTAGCGCCGCTTCGGGCAGGGTTAACTGCTTGGCGGTCTTGCTGAAGTAAAACTCGGATGCGGCTTCGAATCCGTACACGCCATGGCCAAGAGCAATCTGGTTGGCATAGAGTGTAAAGATCTGCGGCTTGGTGAAGCGCCGCTCGATCTGGATGGCGAGCATGGCTTCCTGCACTTTGCGCTGCCAACGGCGATCGGGCGAGAGGAACAGATTGCGCGCGAGCTGCATGGTCAGCGTGGATGCGCCCTGCACTTTGCCGCCGGACTCGATATCGCGGTAAGCGGCGCCAGCAATGCGGAAGAAGTTGATTCCAGTATGGCCGTAGAAGTCTTTGTCTTCGGTGGATACAAGAGCATCCCGCAAAACTTGGGGGAAGTCGTCGTAGTTGGCGACCACGCGGCGCTGCAGCGCGAAAGATCCGATCACCGCACCGTGATCATCGTAGATCTCTGTAATGGAGCTTGGGCGGTAGGCCTCAAGAGCGTCGACCTGAGGCAGATCGGTAGTGTAGACGAGAAGCAGGCCGGCTGTGGCGCCGACCAGGACGGAAACAAGCACGAGAAGGCCGAAAAGGACGCGTCCGACAAGCTTGCGGCCTCCGATTTCGACCTCAGGAAGATTTTCGTAGAGCGTTCTCATGCCTCGATGAGGTCAGCATAGCACCTTGCCGGGAGAGGATTTAGTTACAGTCGGGCGTGAGCAACCGGTGCTAGCGTGAGCCCAGTTCGGAACCTGAACCAGTTGGGAGCCTACGGGCCGGGGCCGGTGCATTCGCCAGGTTCCTCGGCAGCCCGCACAGAAGAACCCCTCGGTACTCGAAATCTCGATACCTTAAAAAATGCAAAGGACGGCGGGAACGCCGTCCTTGCACGTGAACTGAAACTGGTTAGCTGGCCCTGCTCTTCAGCACTTCTACGGCTTTGTTCAATTGATCATCGACCGTGTTCTTAGGTTTCGCCTGTTCTTCTGGTTGAGGCGTAGTGCTGTCCTCATCCTCGCTGGCGGATACTTCATCCGGAACATCGGCGACTACTACGTTGGGCGTGACCGCGGCGTCCTGGATTGCCTTGCCGCTGGGCGAATAGTATTTCGCGATGGAAAGAATCAGAGCGCCGCCATCCGGCAGATCAATCGTCTTCTGGACCGAACCGTCGCCGAAGGTCTTGTCGCCGACCACATCACCGCGCGCGTTTTCCAGAATCGCAGCGGCAACAATTTCCGCCGCGCCCGATGTGCCTCGATTCACAAGTACTGCCATAGGAAGACTCGTGACGGCCTTGGAGGGATCAGCATTGAACGCTTCGCGCGGGAATCTCTGGCCCTGAAGATACGTGATAGTGCCATGATTCAAAAACAGATTTGCGACCGCAACGCCTTCGCTCTCGTCACCTTCGGCACAATTGCGGAGGTCAAGCAGGATCTTCTTCGCGCCGGATTTTTCTAAGGCCTTGACCTTGGATGCGATTTCCTGCGCTTTTCCCTTGGTCAGCGCTTCGGCCTTCACGTAGGCGATGCCGCCATCGTCCATCATCTTGTCGGAGACTGGAGGCATGCTTACAACGTCGCGCGTGATAGTAACTTTCTGGGGCTCCGCCTTGCGAGCGCGGACTACTTGCACATTGAGTGTTGTTCCGGAAGCACCGGCGAGCAGGCTGTGAATCTCAGGCAGCGACATGTCACGCGTGCTCTGCCCTTCAATCGCCTCGAAGATATCGGTTGGTTCGATGCCGGCCTTCTCGGCGGGGGACCCCGGAAGAACTGCAACCACCGCGGCGTATCCAAAGCGTTTGGAAACGACTGCGCCAATCCCTGCCTTGCCTTCCACTTTGTGAGTCTTGAATGTCTTGTAAGCCTCGGGAGTCAGGTAGCTGGAGTTGGAGTCGAGCGATTCCAGAAGTCCATGCAACGCGCCATCGGTGACCTTGGGAATGTTGGGTTCTTCCACGTACTCGCCGCGAATGCGCGAAAGTACTTCGCTGTAAACCTGCATCTGGCGATAGGAGCCATCGTTGGAAGAGGCGTGGACGCCTCCCATAGATCCGACAACGACAAATAGAAGAACAGCAAAGGAACTGACGAGAATCGCTGCTTTGGTTTTCATGGACATCTTTTTTTTGATCTTCTTCCGGAAGGAATCGCTTTCCGCGAACTTAGATCATTATATCTCTAGATGCCAACCGGAACACCTGGGCTGCTCGATTTGAGCCTCTTCGGTAACGCGCTAGCAGAGGGCCTTCACCGGCAACCGCCCGGTGCGTGAACAGCCGCTGCAAACAAGAACCAGCTGCACAAAACAAACAACTTACGGTTATTGTCCTGGCTTGAATCTGATGGTTATCAGGGTGAGCACCGATACCGGATGCCCGTTGACGGAATACGGCTTGAATTTCCATTGTCTGACCGCATCGATGGCATTTCGGGCGAAGAGGAGGGATCCCTGCATGAATTTTGCGTCCTGAACCGAGCCATCCCTTGCGATCAGGACCTGTAAAACCACCGCGCCCTGCTGCCCTTTGCCCGTAGCCGGGTAAGCGGGAGCCGAACTCTCCAGGATCAAAGCGCGCACGCTGGCTTCGGGAAGCGCGACGGGTTCAATTGGAGGTGGAACCGAGTCTGCGGGCTTGTTACCGCCGATCATTGTGTTCTGGGGGGCAAGTTGCGACTTCAGACTTTGAGGAATTCCGCCGGGAGAGGATGCTGGCCGCAGTTGCACCGGCTTGGCAGAAGCGACCGTGGACGTCGGCGCGCTTGCAGCCGGGCTGGCTTCAGAATGAGTGCCAACGGGCGATTCGATCACGTTCGCGATTGGCTGTGGAGCTGCAGCAGCAGGAACCACGGTCGGACGAAAAGGATCCGCGTTAGTGGTTTGCGGCTGAGTGTCCAGATTCGGTGCCGTAGGCGTCGCAGCCGGAGTGTCCGCGGGCGAGCTTGGTCCCTCCGCCGGGACGGCTGATGGATCCATGGCGTTTCCGCCTTGCGGGTTGTTGGGCTTCTTAACCGTAGGATCGATTACCGGAACGACTTCGATCTGAGAAGGGTCGGTGGTGGCATCAGGAATAGGTTCCGCCACGGGCAGTTTGTATTCGTCTCCCGGACGAGTAAACGTTTCGTGAGCGATGGGGGCCTGTGTCGGGGTAGCTGGCTGGGGGTTAAGCCAGGCATGGATCGTTTGGCGCCCACTCCGCCAGAACCCTTGCATATGGGAATGCCAGGGAGCCTGCGGCGCTGCAATGATGGCGATGACTGCGAGGAGGAACGCAGGAACAATGGCGCGCTTGGCGATTCCGAAACCCGAGGCGGCCTGTCCGGAGGAGCCAGACTCTTGTTCTCCCTGGATATACGCGAAGAGCTCGGCTTCCTTCTTTTGCTCCCTGTGTTCGGGAACAATCGGTTGGCGACCCTTGGGTGTGCGGTCCACACCTGGTGCAGACTGCACTGGTGTGGGCGCGTAAGAGGATGTGTGCTCGTAGCCAAGAAGTTCGGGTTTTGCTGGCGCAGGCTTAGGCGCCGGTGGAAGCTCGGGGGCTGGAGCCGGAGCGGCGGACGCTCCGGACGGCTGCCCGGTCACTCGGTTTTTGAGATACCACTCCAATCCTCTGGCGCCGGGCGGCGGGACGACGGGTTCAGGCGTTCTTTCTTCGGCCACAGCGGAGGCTACTGGCTCTAAGTCCTTTACCGGGGAAATCTCGTGGCTCGACTCCTCGGATGGGCCCGGAAGCCTGCTTTCGGCTTCAAAAAGCCCACCGGGGGTGGGGCTAGTCCCTTGCAAAAAGTCACCTGCGCGCAGAGTAGTTTGGCCAGTCGGACTTGGAATCAAGGCTGGTGGCACCGCAGGTACCACGGCAGGGCGCGGCATGTTCCCTGTCGATCCCTGCTTGGTAGCGAGCAAATCACGAGCGGTGGTCAGAGTCTCCCGGGCCTGGCTCATGACAACCGGCTTGCGCAGCAACGAGTTAGCTCCAACGTGCAAGGCTTTCGGCGCATCTGCGTCGTTACTCACAATTGCCAAAGTGAGCGGACGATCCGCGGCTTTTCGTTGCCGCGCGGTGTTCAAAAGCAGAGCGGACTCCGGCTGTTGATCCCAATCGATGATGACGAGCTGAAAAGGTTGACTGGTTATTCGCTCGACTGCGGCGACGGCGTCGGCACAGGATTCTGCCTCGACGCCGAGACCGGACAGAATCTGGCGAAGGTTCGCAGCCGTCCCCTCGTCGGAGGAAAACAAAAAGCAGCGAAGATCCATGCCTCTCCAGAGTAGGGGGACGGGGTAACTGCAGCAAGATTACCGTCGGAGACGAAATCCCGGTTGTAGTCACCGCGAGTACATGTACTACCGCGCCTTCTCGGATAGAATGCTCGGTCCGAAATCTGCTGATTTGCCTTTGGCAGAATCGGCGATTTCGTACACCTTTATGCAGGAACAGAACTACTGGCTTACAACCGCGCAATTCCCTATTCCCGAGAGTACCCGTCCTTTGCCCACGGTGGTGGATGTTGCGGTTATCGGAGCAGGATTCACCGGGCTCTCGGCTGCGCGGACGCTGGCTAAGCGCGGCGCGCGTGTAGCGGTACTGGAAAGGAACACCATTGGCTGGGGCGCCAGTTCGCGAAATGGAGGCATGGTGCTCACCGGCATGAAGCTTGGGGTCAACAAGCTCATCTCGATGTATGGGCGGGAGCGGACACGCCGGATGTATGCCGCATCACTATCCTCAATTGATTGCGTTGAGCAGATTGTGCAGGAGGAGGGAATTGATTGCGACTTCACGCGTTGTGGCCATCTCGAGGTCGCGTGCAAACAAAAACATTTTGAGAATTACGAGCGCCAGACAGAGTTGATCGAGGTAGAGTTCAATCACAAGCTCAGGGTCGTGACGAAGAGCCAGTTGAGAGACGAGATTGGTTCTCCGTTTTATCACGGCGGGATCGTGGATGAGGTAAGCGCTGGATGCAATCCGGCACGGTACGTTGCGGGACTGGCGGAGAGTGCGCTAAAGGCCGGCGTGGACATTTTCGAGCATGCGTCCGTTGAAGCGATTCAACGGGACTCCCGAAGCGAGGTCGGATGGGAACTGACAACGGCTTGCGGATCGCTCCGGGCGCACGAGGTGTTCGTGGCGACGAGCGGATATACCGGCGCGGCGACCCCTGCTTTACAGAGAAAGCTCATTCCGATCGGGTCGTTCATCATCGCCACGGAGGCGCTGCCTGCGTCCCTGGCGCGGGAACTCAGCCCGCGCAATCGCATGATCTACGATTCGAAGCACTTCCTGCATTATTACCGACTCACGCCTGACCGGCGGATGCTGTTCGGTGGGCGCGCAGCATTTTTTCCCGAGAGTGAGCGGACGATCCGCCGCAGTGCCGAGATTCTTCGGCGCGGGATGATTCAAGTTTTTCCGCAGCTGACCGATGCGCGGGTTGAATACGCGTGGGGTGGAACACTGGATTTCGCCTTCGATATTATGCCGCACGCGGGGCAGATGGATGGCATGTACTACGCCGTCGGATACGCGGGGCACGGCGTAGCGATGGCCACCTACCAGGGACAAAAGGTCGCCGAGATGATGGCGGGTGATCAGGTGGAAAATCCGTTTGTGGGAATTCCGTTTCCCGGAGCGCCATTCGGGGCATATGACGGCAAGCCATGGTTCCTGCCGGCAGTGGGGGCATGGTACAAGTTTTTGGACTGGGTAAGCTGAAGCATTGATGCGGTCAGCCATTTGAAGGCATTCCGAAGGGCATGTAAGACTTCGGGAGAGAGGTCAATGCCGAGCAGGGCTTGCAGTGCGCTTGAGAAGAAAATAGACGAGCGGCCCCAGCAGTATGGCGATTGCTCCCCCGATGCTGGCGAAGCGATCGCCCCCGACCAGGGCAACGATGGCCATTAGCACCGGCGCACCCACAACATAAAGTAATCCCGCTCGCCCCCCTGGAACTACAAATGGGCGCGGCAGGTCTGGTTTCGTGCGACGAAGTTTCCAGGCGGACAGAACTGTAAGCACGGTGGTGGCCGAGCGCAACCAAATGTAGACGGAAATGAGTTGGCCGAGGCTCTTCCACGACAGCAGGGCATAGATCGCGGCAGAAGCAATGATCGCCAGCCATGGCGTGCCATAACGCGGGTGTCTGTGGGTCAGCCTTTGCGGCAAATATCCATCTTCGGCCATGGCAAAAGGCATTCTTGTAGTCGTGAGAATGGTGCTGTTCAATAGGGCCACGCTGCAGATCATCGCCGCCAACGCCATCCAAGTCCCCAGCCACGGGCCACCGATGAGGCGGGCGGCGTCAGAGAAGAATCCGGTGTGCCATTGATCCCAGGTTCCGGCAGATGCCAGTCCGGCGAAGGTAGGCAGAAAGTACGCAGCAACTGACAACGGGACGACTAACGCTAACGCGCGAGGATACGCTTTCTGGGGATTTTCCACTTCTTCCGCAACTGTTGAAAGCTGCTCATAGCCGGAATAGAGCCAGAGTCCGAGGGCGAGTCCTACCCCAAAGACCTTGAGTCTGGCTTGGTGAGGAACTACCCAGGGATGGAAGGGATTGCCATGCCAGTGCGCCAGGCCAAGAACTACCATCGTCGCCACCGGGAGGAAGATAAAGATCTCGAGCGCAGTTGCGACCTGGCCGACCATTTGGATTCCGCGAACGTTGATCCAAGTCAACAATGCAATCAGTGCGAGCGAGAGCAGGTAGTGCTGCCACCAGTGCATCGTTGGATGGTAGTAAGCAAAATAGTCCGCAAATAGCACGGCGTACGCGCCGCCCAGCAGGAAGGAGGCGGACCAGTTCCACCATCCTGCGAGAAAGCCCCAGAAGTCGCCAAAGGCGGCACGTGTCCAACGATAAAAACCACCTTCAACCGGCATAGCCGTGGTGAGTTCGGCTGACACCAGGGAGACCGGGACGCACCAGAAAAACGGCACGAGCAACAGGTACAGTAGCGTGACGCCTGGTCCCGAGGTCGTGACCATGTCTTCCAGACCGAAGGGGCCTCCCGTGGTGTAGGAGAACATTACGAATACGAGGTAGAAGAGGCCCGCCTTTCGGAGGGAGGAGGATTTGGTCTGGGTTGCAGTGGACAAGGAGTTGTGGAACGGAATTGATTATTGCAGATTGATTGTTGAATAAAGCGCCCTACGGCTCGGTTTATCCGCCAATCAAACTTCAACAATCAATAATTTCAGGCCGCAAGGGTTCCACTGAGCGCTCCTTCCAGTTCCAGCAGTTTACGTTTGATCTCAAGGCCCCCACCGTAGCCGCACAGCGAACCGTCTGACGCGATGACGCGGTGACAGGGCACGACGATTGCCACCGGGTTGCGATTGTTGGCCATACCTACCGCACGGAACCCTTGAGGGCGGCCGACAGCGCGGGCAATATCGGCATAGCTTCTCGTCTCGCCATACGGGATGGCGAGTAGGGCCTGCCAGCAGGCTAGCTGAAAGCCGGTTCCACGCAGATCCAGCGGAAAATCAAAATGCCGCCGTTGCCCGGCGAAATATTCTTGAAGTTGCCGGGCGTATACGCAAATCGCGCTGGCAGACTCTGTAAAGCGCACAGTGCTGTTCTCAGCCCGCAAATCACGTGGATTGGGGCGAATCGTCTGCTGTCCGGGCAGGCGTTCGTCGAATTCGAGGGCGACCATACCGCGATCGGAAACCGCCATAAACAGCGGACCAATGGGCGATTCAACTATCGTGTAGAGAAGGGGTTCCATGGCTGAAAGGCTCGGGTTCCGGACTGCGCCATAAACATAGCACGTCCGGCCGGATTACCGTCTAGATTGACAGAATCGTTTCAATAGCCCACAGTAGGGGGCGCAATAGGCTTGGGGCCGGTCGAGGGTGAGGAAGAAAATTCTTATCATTGTCGCAGCAGTTATCGCGCCCATATTGGTCGTCAGCCTGGTAATGGCTGCCGCGGACTGGAGGCCAATCGGCGAGACGTCTGCGGGGGACCGGGTCTTTTTGGGTGCTGTGCGGGTCTTGAAGAAGAATCAACGTTCCGCTCTGGTCCGCGTTGAATACAAGAAGCCTACGAATCTCCCTCAAGGCGGGCCGTTTGTCGAGATGCGGGCGCGCGTTCGCATCAACTGCAGCAACGGACAGGTCACCCCGAGTAGTGAATGGTTTTATACCCGGGACCGGAGCGGGCGGATCGTCGTCAGCAAGAAGGCTTCCCACGACGATCAATTTGGCAGAGGCCCCGAGGGCGGATTCGTCGAGATGGTTAGCAAGAACGCATGCGCCACAACCAAGTAGCGATTGCCCTCTGACCCCACAATGTCCGCGCGGTTCCCGCGCCCAGCATAGAAGCTCCCTGCTACTTCACCGCGAACGCTACGTAGACTCCGCCTGATTTTGACTTCAGGTCTTTTCCTCCACCCGCGGCGATTACGACATACTGCCGGCCCTTAACTTCATAGGTGATCGGAGTGGCATTTCCTGCGAATGGGAGCGTAGTCTCCCACAATTGCTTGCCGTTAGATTTATCGAAGGCACGGAATTTCTTGTCGTAGTTGGTTGCGCCGATCAACAGCAGACCTCCAGCGGTGACCAGAGGCCCGCCATAGTTTTCCGTGCCCGTGTTTTTCAGGCCTTGCGCCGCCAGTTCCGGATACTCGCCAAAAGGAATCTTCCACAGGTATTCGCCCGTATTCAGGTTGATCGCGTTCAGCGTTCCCCAGGGAGGCGCAACCGCTGGGTACCCGTCGGGATCGTAAAAGCGCAGGTATCCGGTGAAGTGGTAAGGCATATTGGGAAGCGGTGGGCCGGCGCTGGTCACTTCTTTGTTTTCACCTTCAGTTTTGACGCCGCCGCTCATGACGTAGGAGACCAACATGGAGATCTGGTCGTCTCGCAAGTTGGAAAATCCGGGCATCCGGCCTTTGCCATTCTTGATGGCTTCGGTGATTTCTTCCCCCGACAGGCGCTTGCCTGCAACCACCAGCGACGGAATTGCAGGAGGAGATCCTGCCATGCTCTCCCCGTGGCAGATCGAGCACTGGCTGATGTAGAGACCTTTGGGGCTGTTCTGCTCGGCTTCCGCAGGAGTGGTTTGAGCAAGGCGCCCCGTCCACGCAACGTCATTGGCGTTGACGTACATGATAGCTGTATCGGGATCAACAGCTTGTCCACCCCACTCTGCGCCCCCGTCGAGACCGGGGAAGATGACCGTTTCTTTTGTTGTGGTTAATGGAGCGTATTGTCCTTCGCTGCGGAAAGTGCGAAAGCGATCGAGAGCCCACTGATGCATTGCGGGGCTGCGGTTGGTGAGGAGATCTTCCGAGAGCAGTTGACGCGCGTAGGGCGCGGGCTTGGTCGGCAGGCATTGTTGTTGAGCCGCGATTTCGCCAGGTACATCACTGGGCTGATACTTGCGGCAGTCCAAGGGGAAAATCGGGTGGCCGTTGGTGCGATCGAAGAGAAAAACGAATCCTTGCTTGCTGTTTTGTGCCAGGGCATCCACCTTTTTCCCATCGTGCTTCAGCGTCACCAGAATCGGCGGCGTGGGGAAGTCGCGATCCCACATGTCATGGTGCACGGCCTGGAAGTGCCAGATTCGTTCGCCAGTTTCGGCGTTCAGGGCGAGGAGGCAGTTGGCGAACAGATTGTCGCCTATGCGGTCTCCGCCATAAAAGTCGAAAGCTGCAGATCCCGTGGGAATGTAGATGATCCCGGTGCGCGGGTCGAGAGTCATTCCGGTCCAGTTATTCGCCGCACCGCTGTTTTTCCAAGCATCTTTGGGCCAAGTATCGTAGCCGAACTCGCCGGGGTGAGGAATCGTGTGGAAGGACCAACGCAGCTTGCCGGTGCGAATCTCATATGCGCGAATATCACCCGGAGAAGCAGGCAGCGTTTCTGACTCGCGGCCCCCGACAATCATCAAGTCCTTGTAAAGGACGGCGGGACTGGTGAGATAGATAACTTGATCGGCGGGAGGACGGCCCAAGTCTTCACGAAGATCGATGCGGCCATCTTTTCCGAAACTGGGGATTGGTTTGCCAGTTGACGCATCAAGGGCATACAGGAAGTTCATCACCCCGACAAGGATCCGGCTTTCCTTTCCATCGGACCAGTAGGTGAGGCCGCGATCCGGTTGCGTACCTTTGACTCCGGAATCGAATTTCCAGAGGAGTTTGCCGCTGACAGCATCGAGGCCAAAAACTTTTTGTGTCGGAGTGATGCCGTAGAGAACTCCGTTGACTTCGATGGGGCTGGTTTGCAGACCGCCAGGTTCCTCTGTGTCGAAGGTCCACGCAACGTGCAGCTTTTTCACGTTTTTGCGGTTGATCTGCTTCAACGGAGAGAAATGATTATTTTCTGGATTGCCGCCGTAAATGGGCCAGTCATGGTCAGCATTCTTGTCTGAAGCGGGGATTCCCATCCCAGACGCCGTGAAGGCCACAGTTAAGAAAATCCACCGGACGAAATTGCGGATTGAGAAATGATCCAAAGAATACCCCCAAGAAAATCGGTGCCGGTTTTGGTCGAGCACACCACGTAGGGCCACAGAACGCGCGAGAAAATCGGCTACCCGGCCCGGTGATTTTAGAACAGAAGAAGGTTTCGATGTGCTCAAAGGGAGTTTTGCACAGGCGGTGGCACCTCCGTAACCTGCAAACCACTTCCAACAATGTTGGGTTGAGCTTATGCTGATGGAGGAGTCGGAGAGCGTCCCAGCCGATTCAAAACCCACCCTGTATGGATTCGCTTCGACTTTATGGACTGGTGACGGCTGGCGCCGCGGCCTTGCTGGGTACGTATGCCCTTCTACGCCCCAAGGCGAAGCCGCCCGATGAACTGGAGAAGGAAAGGCGCCTGTGGCTGGAGGGCACTGGCCGCATCACCGATGGGACCGTCATCGACGTCCAGGAACTGGCGGCTGCCAATAATCATCATGCCGCCGTAATGCTCATCTACAAGTACGACGTGGCGGGCGTGACATACGAATGTTCTCAGGACGTGACCTATCTCCGGCACTGGATCAATTTGCATTCCTGCAGGCTGGGGCTGCACACCTCGGTCAAGTACGACCCGCAGAATCCGGGGAATTCTCTCGTTGTCTCGGAAAACTGGATGGGATTGCGTCAATAAACGCGACGTATCCAACCAAATTTGAGAATTTCAGATCCGTACTGTGAGAGGGTTATCCGTGAAGATCCGTGCGAATCCGTCGCGAATTGTCACTGCCACGTGAGCCGCATTTGTGCGTTGTGTTTCTCGAAGGTCACTTGGAGCGATTTGGCGTCCCCCGGCAAGAAATCTGCTGTCACCGTCTTGGAGAGGTCTGTCGTCTGATCAGTGGACAGTGCGCGGATCCGAAGTACGTGCCGTCCTGCGGGGACTTGGACGGTTTCAGATTCGACGCCTCGCACTCCATTGAACACAACGAGTTTCTTCTGCACAGCACCGTGTAGCGCCCGTGTAATGGCGAGGCTCCCATCAACGTAGAGGAACAGCGTGGCGTCCTTGAATTGATGCTGTACTGCGAGATCCAGGGTAGCGGAGCGTGCTGCTGTCTCCGGATTCTTAGCCGGAGCGATTGCCGTCGCACGTATCTTCGGGCGCCGCAAAGCTTTGGCAACTGTGGCGCTCGGCTGGGCTGTAGGGGGCGAGACGCTGGTGGTGGCGGTCGCCGACCTGGATGCCGGGTGCCCAGGGCTGCCCTCCGACGCGACAACAGGCTCTCCCGCGTTACTGGCTGCTTTCGGTGAAGTTAGCAGCAACTTTGATTGTGCTCCTAAAATCACGAGTACAACGATTGTGGCTGCTCCGAGAATCAGGTCGCGAACGGGAGCCTTGAAAAGAATGTACTGAGCTACTTTCTGTGCTTGCGAGATGGCCGCTGCCGGAAGCGAAGTTGTACCGGTTTTACCAATTCGCGAGAGGTGGAGATTGGTGGTGAGTGGGGCTCGCAGCGATGTGGTCGTTGATCCTGATATGAACGATTGCTGCAGGAGACGGAGATCATCTGCTAATTCCGCGCCGCGCTGGTAACGGTCCTCAGGGTTTTTGGCGATAGCCCGCGAAATGAGCGCGTCTATCTGCGGAGGCAGGCTCATATCCCAAGCACTTGCCGCCATAGGCTCGCGATTTGTTACTTTGAAGCAGACTGTGGTAGCACTGCTGCCGGGAAACGGAGAATGCCCGGTTACCATTACATAGAGAATTACTCCCAGAGAAAAGAGATCGGAGCGGCCATCAGAACCCTCACCGCTCAACTGCTCTGGAGCCATATAGGCGGGAGTGCCGAGCACTTTTCCAGGAATCGTAAAGTGGGCGAGATTCAGCTTGGCAATGCCAAAGTCGGCGATCTTGGCATGTCCGTCTTCAGTGACCAGAATGTTGGCGGGCTTGATGTCGCGATGCACAACGCCTTGTGCGTGGGCGTATTCCAGAGCGTCCGCAAGTTCCTCGGCCAGCTTCAGGGCCCTGGCAAGCGGTAACTTCTTTTCCCGAGCCAGAATGCGCTGCAGCGACTCTCCTGAAACATATTCGAGGACAATGTACGGATCCTGATTTTCAGGATCCTCGCCTACGTCGAAAACCGAAACAATGCCGGGATGGTGGAGGCGGCCGGCGGCTTGTGCCTCATTGGCGAAGCGGAGCCGGAACTCCTTTTCTTCCTCTGGTTCCTGGCCCCACAGTGAAACCGTTTTTACCGCGACGAAACGGTCAATCTGCGGATCGCGAGCCTTGTAGACCACGCCCATGGCGCCGCGTCCCAGCTCTGCCGCGATCTCGTACCGGCCAAAACGCTTGACCTCGGGAGTTTCCATAGCTCCTCAAAAGCAGGCAGCCGCAGGGCTGCTGCTTTCATCACCGGGGGGTTGTCGATATGTTAGCGCTGAGGGTCTTTAGTTCTCGAAGAGTTCCTGAGTCCGGCTCATTACCGAGGTAATACAGAATAATGCCTTGTTTGGCTGCTGGGACTTACCGGAAATCTCGGATGGAAGCTTCTCTCGGAACAACCGAACTGGCAGTGTCTGCGGAACGCGCTTTAAACTTGGTTAGCTACCGGTTGCGAAGCCGCCGCTGTGGGCCAAGGTCATGCGGAGGTACTTATAGGGATTCACGGGAGTGTTGTTGATGCGGACTTCGTAATGAAGATGGGGACCAGTGGACCGACCGCTTTCGCCAACATAGCCGATCACGTCGCCCCTCTGAACCCGCTGTCCTGAGGTCACCGCGAATCCGGAAAGGTGGCCGTAACGGGTACAGATGGCATTGCCATGGTCGATCATGATGACCTTACCATAGCCGCCGAGAGTCTCTGTGGCGGTTACGATGCCGTCCGCCGGTGCAATGATCTGAGCGCCGTAGCTGCTGCCAATATCAACCCCGCTGTGGAACGCGCCCTCACCATTGAATGGATCGATACGTTCACCGAAGCTTCCGGTCACCTGGCCTTCTACCGGCCAGACATTCGGAGCTGAGTTGGCTTTGATCCAGTCGGCCGTGGTGGCATTCCGGGTAAGACCCATGGTCAGGCCGACCATGGTGGCGCCAGTTAAAGCCGAAGTGCGAAGCGCGTGCAGCTGGTCGAGTGAAAGTGTGATGTCGACGTCGTGAATCGTATCGCCGCCGGCAGTGGCTAGACTAGGCTCGGATTTGAGTCCGTAGAGTGCCGATACTTCGCTGGCGATAGACCCCAACGAGGCGACCTGCACATCCCGTTCCTTCGCAACCTGTTCCAGGCGCGAATAGTTGGACTTTAGCTGATCTTTTTCGGTTCGCAGCTGGTTGAACTGTGACACCTTCAGCAGCATGCGGGTATAAGAGCTGGCAATGCCGGTAAGACTGAGGAATCCGATCGCCGCCCCAATGGCAAAGATGTACAAATAATGAACGGGGATGGAGATTTTGCGAAGTGTGCCGTCGTCCTCGCGGGCGACAAAAAGGATGTAGAAGCGTTTCTGCAAATCCTGATCCTCTTATCTTGAAACATCAGGTCCGGAACTTCAGGCCAAGTTCTTTACTGCAAGAAAGCCTGTTCGGTCCACCTGACTTTTCGGGCTGCGTTTCCCATCTTGGTATGGAACTTAATCGCGCCCTATTTCCTACCGGAACTCCGATCAGAACCTGAGATTTCTGCTCGTCTGCAATTGCAAGTGCCTGCAGAACTTAGCCCGGCCAAAGGTCTTTTCTGAATGACTGGTTAACGGTAACAAAGTAGGTTCCCCCTGTCAACGAGGTACAAACCCTAGTGAAGTTACGGAAGATCGGGTAACCATAACGGTCCAGGGTACAGGTTACGGCTGGGAACTTGCGCGGCTCGGATGCCGGAGCAGCGCCTTGCCGGCGGTATAGTATGGCGCCATGCCGCTGCCAGAAAGATCGCAGATTGCGCACTTGCACAGGATGGTGGAATCGCGCTTGACCAGAGACACGGGACGAGGAGCCGCCAACTCCAGGCGGCAATCCGGTCCTGCGATCATTGCCGGGATTGGGGACGACTGCGCCGTCATACGG
>JBKOUZ010000126.1:0-6776 GCA_046723715.1 Acidobacteriota bacterium
TGGTAGGTGCCATCTCCACCTGAGACTTCGATGCGAGCCCACTCGCGCCACAAATTGATGCCGCTCGCGGCCTCGACCATTTCGTTGATGTAAGCTCCGCCCACGCGTGCGGCGCATTCCAGAAAGTAAAACTCACCGTCCGCATGCGCCTTGATGAACTCCGCATGAGAGACTCCACGCAGAAGACAAAGGGCGGCGATCAGATCACGATTCATCGCCCGCAGAGCGGAATCATCCTCGCTGCCCCTCGGCACTGTGAAGGTGGTGAAAATCCCGCCACCCTGTGCCACATTCATCGGCGGCTTTCCGTATTTGCTGACATTCGAGAAGACCAGGTCCGTCTCAGACACTACGGAGTCCACGTGGTAGACGTCCCCGGGGACAAACTTCTCCAGCAAATAGTGGGACTGCTTGTCGCCCAGTCGATCCAGGAGCGGCCATAATTCGTCTCCCGAATGAATCTTCTGGATGCCGATCGCAGAGGCCTCCTGGCGCGGCTTGAGGACCCATGGGCCGGGAACATGGTGAAGGTAATACTGAATGTCGTCGTGATTTACAACCGGGACAAAGTCCGGCACACGGAGATGACGATCGAGGGCTCGCATGCGCATGGCAAGCTTGTCGCGGAAGTAGCGCATGGTGGTGAGCCCCATACCGGGAATGCGCAGATGCTCACGCAGCGTGGCTGCCGTTTCCATATCGAACTCGTCCAGGGCGACGACTCGATCAATTTTTTCGCCACGTGCGAGATGGGTCACCGCTTTCACAATGTTCGCCAGCGGGATCTCTTCCGGAAGGTAGAAGGTGTTGTCGAGGCTCTCGCGCGGCCAGTCGGCGTCGCACAATTTTTCCGCGGTCAGCAAAATCACCCTGCACCCCTGGCGCTTGCACTCGCGCATGAACTCCTGTCCCTTCTCGTAGGTGGTGATGCACAGGAACGTCAGTGGACGCGTCGGAGGCATGGTGTAGTTCGAATTGCCGTAGGAGAATATCACGCGACAGCAGGCAGTCGGCGCATGGTTTGACTCATTCGGATTCACACAACCGATTTTCGAACAAAATCGATTCGGTGAATCCTGTATTTTCATTCTGTGCAGGGTTGGGCTATAGTCTCAACCCGGCGCATCACACTTCTCGCATGGAGAAAGACATGGCTACGCAGACTCGTCCGGAAGGCAAGGCCCGCATCTTCGGTGAAAACATTGAAAGCGACCTGGCATCAAGATTTTTGCGGGTCGTTGAAGTTGCGGCCATTGCCTCGGCGCGAACCATGGGACAGGGGCAGCGGAAAATGAGCGACGAAGTCGCCACCGAGGCCATGCGCAAGACCATGGACTCAATTCCCATGCGCGGCACCATTGTGATCGGAGAGGGCGAGCGCGATGAGGCGCCCATGCTTTACATTGGCGAGAAAGTCGGCGCCGAATTTCCCGACGGTACCGAGGTTCCTGAAGTTGACATCGCAGTGGATCCGCTCGAAGGCACTAATCTTTGCGCCACAGGCGCCCCCGGCTCAATTACGGTGCTGGCTGCATCTGAACGCGGGGGCCTGCTGAACGCTCCCGATTGCTATATGGAAAAGATTGTCGTCGGCCCTTCCTGCAAGGACGCGGTTTATCTGGATGCGCCCGCATCCCACAACTTGAAAAACATTGCCCGACGGCTGGATCGCGATGTGGAAGATCTGGTGGTGATGGTGCTGGATCGTCCCCGGCACGAAAAGCTGATTGCAGACATTCGCGCGGCTGGAGCGCGCATCCGCCTGATTGGCGACGGCGACCTTTCCGCTGGAATTGCGGCGGCGGTCATTGGCACCGGCGTGCATGCGGTAATGGGATCGGGCGGAGCACCGGAAGGTGTAATTACTGCCGCTGCGGTCCGATGCTTGAACGGATACATGCTCGGCCGTCTAGTAGTGAAGCCCGACCAGGAAGAACGTTTAGAGCGCATGGGGATTAAGGACAAAAACCGTATCTACGAGGCTGAAGACCTCGCTCCCGGCAAGCAACTCATTTTCGCCGCAACCGGCGTGACCGACGGCGCGTTGATGAAAGGCGTACGTTTCTTCGGCGAAGGCACGCGCACTTCTTCCGTGATTATGACGCTGCGAACCGGCAAGGTGAGATTTGTGGATAGCATTCACCTGGAGAAGAGCCCGGATTTCAAAGTCAGATTTTCGTAAGAGCTGGCCGACTCGTGCAGACAAGCTTGCGCAAACATTCGACAGTTCCTCAGGGCAGCGGAGATTCCAGGCACCAGGACGTGCCTACCAAATATTGCGCCTGTATATTTGAGAACTATGGACATCCGATCAGTACAGCGCCCGCTTAAAGACCAATACCGCCAAAACCCTTCTACTTCCCGGATTACGTTAACGGCTCGCGGCTCCGAAGCCGGTGCCCCAATCGCCTGCTCGGTCGACCTCGGACGTGCGATTTACAATGCGCAGGCTCACCAGGGAGTCGGGGGAGCAGGGACGGGCGCTTGCTCTGGAGATCTGTTGTTGGGCGCTCTGGCAGCCTGCGCTCAGATCACGTGTCAGATGGTCGCCGCGGCAATGGGCATCCAAACAGAAAGCATCGAGGTTACGGTTGAGGGTGATCTTGATCTGCAGGGGACATTGGGCATCTCCAGGGAAACGCCGGTCGGGTTTCAGAGTATCCGTGTTCTTTTCGATGTACGCGCACCCAAAGCGAGCGCGGAACAACTGACTGCGCTGCAAGCTAAGGCAGAGCAGTATTGTGTCGTCATGCAGACTCTGCTGCATCCGCCCGAGATCGAATCGCGCTGGACATAGTAATTGGTTCCGCGACGCGCTCAGATACTGGAGGCTCAATTTGGCCAATTTCATCCGGTCCGCTACTTCAAGTATTCCGAATTTTTCTTGAGATCCTCAGGAATGGGTGGAAACGGCGGCCACTCTTGTGAATATCCCTTGAGAAGCGGGGTAGCAGTTTCAGATCGCAAGGTGCCGTCGTGCACCGCAAATTTGTGGGGATGTCCCGCGGAATATCCCTCCCAGAGACTCACTGCCGCATACGCGCCATCCTTGCGCAGCACGTAGTAGGTCATATCCATAAAGCGCAGCTTGTTCATGTCCCCGTTATAGTTGCGCACGATGCGTTTGAGCGCGTCCATGCCCGCGTCTTGCGGCGACATGCCATGGCGCATGTTCTCGACGATGGTATGCGCGCCCGCAACCTTTATGTTCTCTTCCCCGGCACCCGTGGCTCCGGCGGAGCCCACATCCTGGTCGGTATAGCAACCGGCCCCGATGATCGGAGAATCCCCGCAACGGCCAGGGAGTTTGAACGCGAGTCCGCTAGTCGTCGTAATACCGGAGATTTCTCCCTTGTCATTCAATGCCGAGCAATGAATTGTTCCCGTCGGGGGAAACAGTACGCGACGCACCGCAGCAAGTTGGAATTCAGGCTCGATCCCGAGATCAGAGGCGTGTTGCTGCAATTCCCGGATGCGATCATGCCAGAAATCCGCCTGCGGTTTCGAATCGGGCGCAGGTGGATGCCAGAGCGGATCGGCGATCCCGGGCCCCCACCAATCACGATCGGAATTGAATTGTTTCCACAACATCCAGATCTTTCGTGAGCGATCGGTCAGAAGATTTTCGCGCGGCAAACCCAGCGCAACCGCGAACCGCTCGGCTCCTTCGCCAACGAGCATGACGTGTCCGGTGTGCTCCATGACGGCCTTGGCAGCCATGGAAACATTCTTGATGTTGCGCACCCCGCCTACCGATCCTGCCCGGCGAGTCGGGCCGTGCATACAGCAGGAGTCGAGCTCTACCACGCCTTCTTCGTTAGGCAGGCCGCCAAAACCTACCGAATCGTCATTGGGATCGTTCTCTGGCCCCTTCACAACCTGAACAGCGGCCTCCAGAGTATCTCCGCCACCTTTGAGAAATGCGTAGGCGGCTTCGACGTAAGCGAAGCCGTTATTCGCGCAGATGATAATGGGCCGTTTCCCGGGATCGTTGTGGGAGGCGTGTCCCTGCTGGCTCGAATCTGCCGGCGCTTCTGGAACTGCGGCATCGGCTGCCACTCCGGCAGCAACGGCTCCCAGCACTGAGGTCTTTACGAAATCACGGCGCGAGATGCTCACAGATCCTCCTTCAAGAGTTCAAGAAGATCCGCATGATTCGCGGATCGAGCACCGCTGCAGGATCGCTGACATGCAGGCGAGCACGTTGCACGCGGAGCGGGAAGAATACCACGGGATCAAGGCAGGACTCGGACGAGCATCCAACCGGAGAATTGTGGATGTGGGGACAGTCCTGGCGACTGCCCCCTTTGTAACTATCCCCGGGCAAAGCGGCGCAACCGCCCCGGATATTCGGCTCCCGCTCTTTCCAGGTCCTCCGCGGCAGTCACGCTGATGGGCTGCACTTTTTCCGAGCGAAATCGCAGCAGGGCGGCAATGTTGCCGACTTTATCGAACTCCGGATCGTCTTTCACATAAAAGGTTTCGACGTCCCGACGCACGACCCAGGGCAGGATAGCCTCACCTACGTCTACGATTTCCTGTGTAGCGCGGCCACAGACGGGGCAGAAGCTGACCAGGTGTGCATCGATGTGGCCGCAACCGGTGCATTCGACGGCGTGCCCCTGGAGGTCGTCGCCGATGAGAAGAGCTTGCACCTCTCCCAGTTCCAGCGAGCGCAGCACTCGCCGCAGGCCTGTGACACCGCGTCCATTACTGCGGGCCTGACTCAAAGCCTGGTTCATCATTTCCCGTCGCCTTTCGTCCTGGCAACGGTCGAGAATGCGCTGAGCCTGGGTGCGGATTTCGTCAGCACTGACATGTCCAAGGTCGGCGTTGAAATGTCCAATCAACGTCTGGCTGACGTAGGGATGCATTTGAGCGTCGAACATTGGACGGTGTGCATCCTGGCAAGCGAGAATCCATCTTTCAAAAATTCCTTTTTCCTGCAACTCCTTCAGCATTCCGGCTACATTCTTGAAGTGCTGGCGCACCTCATCTTCCACTCTGCGTTGCGCGTGCCCGCCATCGTATCCAGCAAAGCCATCGCTTCTGCCGCGGCGGGTGAACGGATGGAATAAATCCTCACGTTCGGTGAGTTCTCCCAGCCGCAGATCAAAGATGCGGGCGCGATGCTTATCGATAAGCACGATGGCCAGTAATGGCGATGCCCCCAGCAAACGCGCCAGAGGTTTGAGGCGAAAGTGACGATCCACAACCAGTTGGGTGCTGCCCAGCGCGGGCGGCACTTCAAATTCACGCCAGACGTTCTGGGCAGCGCAGGCAAACACGGCTTTTCCATGAGTGCCATTGCTGCGCAGTTCCCCGGAGAAGCGCACAATGCGTTCGATGTCCTCGCGCGCGCAGTCTTTGTTCCCCTTGGCTTCGAGCCGGTGCATCGCGTCTCGCGCCAGGTCCTTGATCAAAATAACGTCTTCCTTATGAGCTTTATTGCGAGGAGCGGAGGGTTGATAGTAAAAACTGACGGCACAGGACTTTTCGTCTCGGAATTCAGCCAGTTCACGGATTTGTTCGCGAGAAATACTCATAGATAATCTCCCCAAGATTAAAGAAGGTTGGTATTAAGCGGCGCCGGTTGGAGCCAACCGGCCCTGAAACTGCTTAGCCAGTCCCGGCGCTTTGCGCAAGTGATCGCGCGCGGCAGAAACGGATGCGAGCACCCACTCGGCAGGTGAGCCGGTAATCGCCACAATCTCGTCAACCGTGAAACCTTCCACGACGTGGAGGATGAAGGCTTCGCGGGGCCCGGCGCCAAGATCGCGCAGGGCGGAAGCGACCAGGCGCAGGAGTTCGTCGGAGGCCATGATCTGCTCGGGTGTGGCGACGCGGGAATCGGCAATCACAGTGGCCCCGGTCACCGACTCGTCAGGCTGGTGAAACTGTAACTCGGCTTCATCGCTGCCGCGGACATTAGGCCTCCGCGCCGAATCTTCCAGGTGGACGGCGTTTCCATTGCTCTCGTCCTCGCGGGAAAGTTCATTCAAGGCGTGCAGGGCTTGGCGGTACAGCCATGGCTCCAGAGCAAGCTTCTCGGGCTTCTCCTGCCCATCGCTCAAAGCGGCCGCAATCGCCTCGTCAATGACTTCCTCTTTCGAGACGGTGTCTTGGGCAATGATGCCTTGCACCTCCCTGACGTAGATCTCACGTTCGACAAATCGGGACAGACGCGCCAGGTTGGCGTTGACGTAGGAGCGAATATCGTCAGCCGAGATGGTGGGCGGAAACACTGCCGCAATCGTCTGCTCGAACGGAACTTCGCGCATGGCCGCCCCGCGTCGAGAGCTGTTCCCTCGGCGATCGCGCTGCCATTTGTGAGAGGCGCGCAGTAGATCCTTGTGCTTATTGACCTGTTGCAGCAAGTCCTCAAAGGCCGCTTTGACTGCGGCGGTGGGGGTTGGAGCTGCCTTCTGCGCGGCCATCTGTCCTGAAGGAAGGCGCAAATTCAGAGAGACGCTGGTGCCCTCGCGTGGGGACACTTCTTCAACCATTGCCTTCAGATGAACTAGCTCTGGCCGGAATACCTGCAGACGCTTCTGTAACTTTTCGATCTGATGTTGAACATCTTTTTCAACGGCGGGAAGTTTTGGAAGACGATAACTGACGTGAACGTTCATGAGCGCCTCGGCCTTGCTAACGAAGTCGCGCAACCAAGTGCTTTCTAAGCCGATTGTACACCCGGTATAAAGAAGGAAAGCATAGAAATCGAGCACCGAAAGTTAACTGCTGCTCATCCGGTGAACTGTGGTGCGCGTTTGCAG
>JBKOUZ010000276.1:0-15448 GCA_046723715.1 Acidobacteriota bacterium
CTTGTAAGGCAGGCGCTCTAACCAGCTGAGCTAACCGCCCGTTCGGCTAGGCCCTATGGAATTGAGTTGAAGGGCTGCGCGGGACGATGCATTCGAGTATACGCGACGGCGGAAAAATGGTTCAAACGGGAAGCCAGTTGCTAGACTGGCTGGTTGCGACGGCTGATCATCAACGCGGACGACTTCGGGTTTACCGCGGGCGTGAATCGCGCCATTGTGGAAGCTCACTCGCGCGGCATTGTGACCTCCTCCACATTGATGGCTAACGGGACGGCGTTTGCCGACGCGGTGGAGTTGGCGCAGAGTGTTCCGCGACTGAGCGTTGGGTGCCACGTGGTATTGATCGACGGCGAACCTGTGCTGCCAGGGCGGCAGCTTCCCTCTCTGACTCGCGAGGGCAGGTTTCGCGATGGGCTGAAAACTTTTGCCGCTCGGGCGCTCACGGCGAGGATGGAGGATGAGGAAGTTTTCGCCGAGGCCACGGCGCAAATTCGCCGCATCCAAACGGCGGGGATTCGCGTCGCGCATTTCGATACTCATAAGCACACTCACTTGTTTCCCCGGATTCTGCGGCCCGTGCTGCGGGCAGCGAAGGCGTGCGGCGTGGCGGCGGTGCGCAATCCGTTTGGGCCGCGGTTGCCGATGCGCTCCAGCGAGCTTCTGCAGCGCCCGAATCTGTGGACGCGCTATGCACAGCTGCGGGTGCTCGGGGCATTTGCCCGCAAGTTTCGCGCGGCGGTCGAGCAGGAGGGTTTCGCCACCACCGATGGGACTCTGGGAATTGAAGTCACAGGCACGCTCGATGAGTCGCTATTCCACGCGATTGCCGACAGCATGCCTGACGGGACGTGGGAGTTTGTCTGCCATCCCGGCTACAATGACGCCGACTTGCAGAAAGCGAACACGCGCTTGCGGGCTTCGCGGGAGATGGAGTTGCGGGTGCTGACCCTGCCCGGTGCGCGCGGAATCCTGGAAGAGCGCGGAATCCAACTCATGTCGTACATAGATCTGACAGGCTAGATTAGAGACTGTTGATCTTTGTCCAAACGGGTACCTACGGCTGATGCGTCCGAAGGTACTCTCGTAACATTCCGGCATAAGCCTAAGTAGTATGATCGTTTCCACGATCACCGTTTCTCGCAAGAGGAGGAGATTTACGTCGATGGCTGCCCAAGGCTCAGCTCCACGTGCAACTTTGGAGTTGAAGGTCAAAGTCTGGGGGATGGGCGCGAACGGGCAACCGTTTTTCCAAAATGCCATGGCGCAAAACGTGAGCGCGACGGGCGCCTGCCTCTACGGGATTGATCCGGAATTGAAAGTAGGCGACGTGATCGGCGTGCAGTATGAAGGCAAGAAGGCGCGCTGCAAGGTAATCTGGGTAGTGGACGCAGGGGCCCTGAAGAAGATGCAGGTGGGCGTGCAATTGGTAGCTGAACAAGAATGTCCGTGGGCGCAGGCTCTGCCGACCGATCTGAAGGCTGAAGAGCGCACGGCGCAGCGCCACGATAATCGGAGGAAATTTTACCGGCACAAAATTGCTTTTCCCGTCGAACTGCGCGATGAGCGCGTAAACACCCCCTTGCGGGTCAACGCGACCGATATCAGCGGGAATGGTTGTTATGTTGAGACGGTAATGCCTCTGGCGGTGGCGACTGCGCTGCGGGTAGATTTCTGGATTGGCGAAGAGCGGGTCTCACCCAGCGCAATCGTTCGTACACGCGATCCCGGAGTGGGCATGGGAATCGAGTTTACGGGCATGACGGAAGACCTGAAGCAGCGCTTTCAGGCGCATCTGGACGCGCTTGACCCATCCAGCGTGCTAGGTACGAATTCTAAAGATGGTTCCAAAGACGGCCAGTAAGCCTTCGCCGCAGTGAACCGCAAATTCCTCGTGTAGAATCTGCAACCATCACCAGTTCCAGCCATCGAATCGCAGGAAGAGAAGGCGAACCCCTCGCGCATGAAGATCGGGATCACGTGTTATCCGACGTACGGCGGCAGCGGCGTGGTAGCGACGGAACTCGGTTTGGAGTTGGCGCAGCGCGATCACGAGATTCATTTCATTTCTTATGCCCAGCCGATCCGGTTGCGCGGTGCCGAACCGAACATCCACTATCACGAGGTGGAGGTCTCGCGCTACCCGCTATTCGACTATCCGCCCTATGACTTGGCCCTGGCCACGCGCATGGCGGAGGTGGCGCAGCTCTACGATCTCGACCTGCTGCACGTTCATTACGCCATTCCCCATTCAGTGAGTGCAATGCTGGCGCGGCAGATGTTGGCCGAAGGCGCCCGCAAGAAGCGTTTGCCGTTTGTGACCACCCTGCACGGAACCGACATTACGCTGGTTGGCTTGGACCGATCGTACCTGCCCATCACCCGCTATTCCATCGAGCAGAGCGATGGCGTCACTGCAATTTCGAATTATCTGCGCGACCGTACGCAGCGCGTGTTCGATGTGAAGAACAAGATTGAGGTCATCTACAACTCGGTCAACTGCGACGTGTACGCACCCAATCCGAAGATGGCGGAAATCATGCGGGCCGAGTATGCGCCCAAGGGACAGCGGGTTCTGGTACACCTTTCCAATTTCCGGCCGGTGAAGCGTTTGACCGACGTAATTGAGATTTTCGACCGCGTGCACAAGGAGATGCCGGCGCGACTGCTGCTGATCGGCGACGGGCCGGACCGCTCGGTAGCGGAATGGCTGGCAGTGCAAAAAGGTATACACGACGACGTCCTGTTCCTGGGCAAGCAGGACCAGATTTACGACAAGCTGACCATTGCTGACATCATGCTGCTGCCGAGCGAATTGGAGTCGTTCGGGTTGGCGGCGCTGGAAGCGATGGCGTGCGAGGTGGTTCCCATTGCCACACGAGCAGGAGGCCTGCCCGAGGTCGTGGATAGCGGAAGAACGGGATATCTCGCCGAAGTCGGCGACGTGGAAACTATGTCGCGCTACGCTATCGATCTGTTGCGGGATGAAAAGCGGCTCACCGAAATGCGTAAGGCGGCCCGCGCCGCCGCCATGGAACGCTTCTGCTCGACAAAGATTGTGAAGCAATATGAGGACTTCTACCGCCGCGTGCTGGAGCGCTCGGCGTAGAATCCTTCGGGCACAGCGCTGTCCGATTCCACCAGCGGCAGGCGAATACGAATAAGAGTTCCCTTCCCTTCGTGGCTGTCGATGGTCATGCGGGCGGTATCTCCGTAAAGCACGTGCAGCCGTTCTGAGATATTGGCCATGCCGATACCCATACCGGTCCAACTGCTGCTCCCTTCCAGCTGCGGTCCGCCCATGCCGACGCCGTCGTCTTCTACTTCGATGACCAGACGCGTGTCGGTAACACGGCTGCGCAGGTAGATGCTGCCGCCCTCCACCTTGGGCGAGAGCCCGTGTTTGATGGAGTTTTCCACGAGAGGCTGCAGCAGCATGCTGGGAACCATCACGTCGAGCGATCCGGTATCGAGTTCCTTCACCACGCGCAATTTGTCGCGACCAAATCGAACAACTTCGATATCGAGATAGTTATCGATAAATTCGAATTCTTCGCGCAGAGGAGCAAATGCCTCGCTGCTGTTCAACAGGCGGCGCAGAATGGTTGCAAGTTTGAAGATGACATCGCGCGCCATGTCCGGGTCGAAGCGCACCAGCGAGGAAATCGAATTCAGAGTGTTGAACAGGAAATGGGGATTGATCTGGTTCTGTAGGGCTTCCATGCGGGCATGCAAGAGAAGCCGCTCCTGCTCTTCCAGCTTGATTTGTATGCGGACGCTGTTAAAGACCTTGATCTCAATGCCTACCGCGGCCACGGTAGCGGCGTAGATGGCCGCCCAGACCCAGAAGCTGTTTGGACTCTCAATACTGAAAATGGAATGGGGAAAGTACCGCGCTAGTTCGGTCTCTACAAAACGCAAGGCAACCACCGTGGTAAAGAACATCACCTGCCAATCGAACAACCGCGGGCGCGGTAAATTCCGCCGGATTAGGCGAAAGATGCTCTGATCGATGAAGGGCGAGAAGGACCAGATGTCATCTTTGTCGGCGGCCATCGTGCGGAGTTGTCCGGCGAGAAAGCCGCACAGCACCAGGAAAGGAATAGCCGCCCATTCGCCGTGGAGCAGCGCGGGCAGGCCCATGAGTGCTCCGCCCAGAGATCCCGCCCAGCGGCCGACCATGACGCCCAGAATCAGAGCAGTTTCAAAACTGATGTCACTGGCGGCAAAACTGGTTTGCGAAATGCGGATCCAGACTCCGGCCATGATGGGCAGAGCGAACCATAGCACCAGGTAGACTTTCTGCGTGAAGCTACGCTCTTCCCGGAAGAGAAGTTTCTTAAACTCCTTGGAGCGCACCAGGCTGCTGGAAATGGCGGCGGCCACCCCCAACTTGACCAGCAGATTGATGAAAATGAGGCGTGGTTCCATGAGTCTGGGATCGCTGCCGGTTGCAACTTCGTCGCGAAAAACTGCGGTCAAGGAGACTTTAGCACGAAGGAGGGGATCAATATCCTTTGTGCTTGTCGACCACGTATAGAAGGGGTTCCCCAGCGCGGTAGCGCCGGAGGTTCTCGGAAAAGAGCTGGTAGTGGCGCTGCCAAAGCTTCTCGGTCAATCCGGCGGTGTGGGGAGTGATGAGCAAGTTGCCGATAGCCCAAAGCGGAGAATCCGCGGGCAGCGGCTCGCGGTCGAACACATCCAGCGCGGCGCCGGCGATACGATGATTACGCAAGGCATCCACCAGAGCCGGCACGTCCACCTGCGGACCACGACCTACATTGATGAGGCAGGCCGACGCTTTCATTTCTGCGAGACTGGCAGCATTGATGATGCCTTGGGTGGCGGGAGTCAGCGGAGCGGCCAGGACCACGTAATCCGATTGCTTCAGCATTTCATGAAGGCCGGAGACGGGAAAGACCTGTTCAACTCCCTCCGGAGTTTCCTTATCCACGTGTTCGCGGACGGCGAGAACTCGCATTCCCAACGACGATGCCATTTGCGCGACTCGACTTCCGATGCTTCCGATGCCGATGAGGCCGACAGTAGTGCCGGCAATCTCGTGCGGTCGCGGCCCCTCGTTCCAGATGGCTTCCTGGCCCCACACGCGTTTCTGCTGCAGCAAGGCGCATTGAGGAATTTTCTTCGCCAAGGCGAAGAGCAGAGCGATGACGTGCTCCGCGACCACCGGTCCGTGCACTGCGCGGGAGTTCGTGACCACGACCGGGCTGTCGATGAGTTCGGGAAACAGCAACTGGTGGACTGCCGCGCTGGGCGCGTGAATCCAATGCAGGTTGCGAGCGACCGAGAACTGTTGCGGCCGCAACGAGATGGTGAACACGACCTCGGCTTCGCGCAGTTCCGGCTCAATTCCTTCATAGCTGTCGCGATGGGAGATTTGCAGATCGGGAAATGTTTCGCGGAGACGTCCGGCGAACCACGGTGGAAGCTGCCAGAGATCGAAGCGGTGGTGGACCACCATCAGCACTTTCATGGTTCGTGGCAGGTGCGGGGATCCTTCGCTGCGCGCAGGATGGCAACCATTTTCGATGACAATCCCGCTTCAGCCGAAGGCTAATTCCTTGGCGCGTTGGGCGGCTTTTACTACGGCCTTGATCAGCGTGACGCGAAGTTTGCCTTCTTCCAGTTCCATGATGGCGTCGATGGTGCAGCCGGCGGGAGTCGTCACCGCGTCCTTCAGCAACGCGGGATGATCCCCGGTCTCGAGCACCACTCGAGATGCGCCCAGCGCGGTTTGAGCGGCAAGCAGAGTCGCGGTGTCGCGCGGCAATCCTACTTTCACTCCGGCCTCCGCTAGCGATTCCAGGATGATGTAGATGTACGCGGGGCCGCTGGCAGAAAGTGCGGTGACGGCGTCCATATGCTTTTCATCAACGACCACTGTACGTCCGACGACGTCAAAGATGTGGCTGGTGGTGGCAACGTGATCGGCAGTGGCGTACTTGCCTTTGCAGATCGCGGTCATTCCGGCGCCCAGCAAGCAAGGTGTGTTGGGCATGGCGCGTACCACCGGAACATTCGCCGAAAGATTCTTCTCGATCATTGCCGTGGGCACGGAAGCGGCCACTGAGATGATCAATTGCTTAGGACCGATATCGCCGCTGATCTCGCGCACAACTTCTTCCACAACCTGCGGCTTCACTCCAATGACGATGATGTCAGCGCCTTTTGCAGCCTCGGCATTGTTGGTGCCCACTTTCACCTTCAGCTTGGTGGCCAGAGCTTTAGCACGATCCGGATGGGCCACGGTTGCAAAGGTAGACTTCGGCGACAGCAGCCCGTTTTTGAGCAGCGCCTGCAAAATGATGCCGCCCATCTTGCCTGCTCCCAAAAATGCGACTTTCTTGCCCCTTAGTTCATTGGACATTCGGGTTCCTTAGAAAACCTTTCACGATTGAGGACACGGGGTCTCAGAGAGGCTACCGTACTGCTGCCGGGCGGTGCTTCTCCATGAATTTCCATGCGGTGGATACAACATTTTCCAGATCGCGCTCAGCTTTCCAGCGCAGCAAGGCTTGCGCTTTCGCAGGATTCGCCACCAGTGCGGGTGGATCGCCAGCACGCCGCGGAACAATCTTGCGAGGCACCTTTTTGCCTGTGACCTTCTCGACCGCAGAGATTACTTCCTGCACCGAAGCGCCCACGCCGCTACCGACGTTGATCGCCACGCTTTCCTTGCCCGCAGCCAAATGTTCCAGCGCGCGCACGTGAGCGCTGGCCAAGTCATTTACATGGATGTAATCGCGAACGCAGGTGCCATCGGGCGTAGGGTAATCGGAGCCGAAGACATGCAACTCGGGCCCCAGACCAGCCGCGGCACGTAATGCGAGCGGGATCAGATGAGTCTCGGGATCGTGCAGTTCGCCGATTTCGCCGCTGTCATCCGCGCCGGCGGCGTTGAAATACCGCAAGCTCGCAAAGCGAAATTCGTAGGCACGGTCATAGGCCTCGAGCGCCTGTTCGAAGAACAGCTTGGAGACACCATAAGGATTTACCGGCTGGCGCGGAGTAGTCTCTTCAATGGGAATCTTGGCGGGTTCGCCATAAACAGCGCAGGTGGACGAGAAAATGATTTTCTTGACGCCGGCGTCCAAGGCAGCATTCAACAGCGAGAGGCCGCCTTCCACATTGTTGTGGAAATACCTTCTGGGATTGGTGACGGACTCGCCGACATAGGCGCGAGCGGCGAAATGCATGATGGCGTCGATACGAGGCAGCACTTTGGCAAGAGCGCTGGAATCGAGCACATCACCCTTCACCAGTTCGAAACCGGAGGCGAGCGACTCGTAGCCCGTGCTGAGATCGTCGAAGATGATGACGTCGTGGCCGGCCCGTCGGAGAGCGCGGGCGGTATGACTGCCGATGTATCCGGCACCACCGATTACGAGAATGGTCACGGTACTTCCTTTCCGAGGTTATGCGCTGAAAGCGTCCGCCACAAACAGGTGAGTCAATCATTTTACACAGATCGTGGTTCAGACGGGCGTGGTGCGCTTGCTGGGTGCACGATAAGGAGCTTGGTCGACTCAAAGTGAGTCAACAACCCCACCCTGTCGCATAAGGCGCGACAAGGGTGGGACAGCCCCTCGTGTAGGATGAGTTTCGAGGATCGGGTTCTGGAGGCTTTGTATGGCTGAAGCGTTGGCGGACAAGAGCTGTGTGCCTTGCCGGGGTGGCGTTCCGGCGCTGAAGGGCGAGGAATTGTGGAAGCTCCACAACAGTATTCCGGAATGGCATGTGGTGGACGAACATCATCTGCACCGGGAGTTCCGGTTTCCGGATTTCAAGCAAGCGCTGGATTTCGTGAACCGGGTTGGCGCAATCGCGGAGGCGGAAGGCCATCATCCCGACATTCTGCTGGGCTGGGGAAAAGCCGGCATCACCCTCTGGACACACAAGGTCGATGGATTGACCGAAAGCGATTTTATTCTGGCGGCAAAAATTGACCGGCTGAAGACCTAGCCAACTTTCCCGGAGCTCTGGCCAGGCGCAGCGCCAGCATGAGGATGGCTGCGGGCACGAGCATCAGAAATCCCGTACCGGTCGCAACCGCCCGGGCCGAGATTCCGGCGTCCAGGAAGCGTCCACAAACGTAGGCAGTAACCGCGAAACTCAAGCTGCCCAGGCCGAGATCCGCCGAGAAGACACGGCCGCGAAAACGATCTTCTGCGTGGAGTTGAAGTAACGTAGTCGAGAAGACCCAGACCGTCGAACCTCCAGCATGCGCGAGCATGGCGCAGGCGGCAGCCATCCAGATGTGTCGACTAAACCCGAGCACCACGTAGCCCACAGCGACAGTGAGATAACCCATGACAATGCCCAGACCGAGGCGGCGATCGCTTTGTCCTGCCCAGCGGGCTGCAATGAGAGGTCCCACCATCGCGCCAAGTCCTCTACCGCCCAGAAGGACACTCATGCCCAGCATGGCGCCGCCTGCGGCATTGATACCTTGGCCGTGAAAGGCGAATTCTCCGGCGCCCATCACGGTGAAGATTACCCAACTGGGGCCGACCATGAGTTCTCCGGCCTTGGCAAATACGGCCGGCAAGAGGGTGCGATGACGGCTGATGTAGCGGATCCCCTCGAGAACCGGGGAAAAATCCACGAGATCGCGGGGGCGCAAAGGAGTGGAAGCGTCCGCGTGAGGCTCGGCAAATCGCATTCCGTTGATGAGCACGGCTGAGGTCAGGAATGAGAGAGCATTCAGGATGAATACCACGTCCCTGCCAAGGAATGCGGCTACGACTCCACCCACGGAGGCGCCTATAAGAAGGTTCACCGACCACGTGGCCGACGACAGCGTATTCGCAACCAGAACGTCAGTACTCTCAGCAATATTGGGGATCACTGAGCTGCGAGCGGGCTCGAAGAAGGCCGCCATGGTCGTTTCCGCCAGAAGCAGCGGGTAGACGAGCCACACAGTGGAAGCCGACCGCACAAAGATCATGGCGAGAACCACAAAGAATCGCACCAGGTCTGCGGCAATCATGACGTGCTTGCGCTTAAGCCGATCGTTTACAACGCCGGCGGTGGGACCTACCAGTGTCTGGGGTAACACCTGAAGGACCAGGGCAAGCGCCACGGAGCTCGCATGGCCAGTCAACTGCAGCAGCAAGGTGTAAATCGAGAGAGTGTAGAACCAGTCTCCAATCTCGCTAACGATCTGGGCAAGCCACAGGCGGCGAAAATTGCGATTGCCACCGACCAGCCGCGCGTAGGATGCGACTGAGATTGAAGTGGCGCCACGCTCTGGTTGCGGGTCCATAAGGAAAGCTAGGCTAATCTCCCGGGAGCACGGCTGCAAATGCCTACTCCCGCAAGGTCCACCGTCTCAAATCCTTATTTGCCTGGGCTAAGGCGACTTCGGGATGCCTTCAAATGTGCTTCTGTGTCAAAGGTTTGCATACACAGGCGGCTGTAGCGGTTAACCGGAGCCTGTATGTTGTTGAGTCTCCACGGCAGTTGCAGGGGGCGAGATTTTGCTGGAATGACAATTTATGGCACTGCACTTGCTCGGTATAGGTTGATTCGGCCGCACCACGGACAAGGAGACGGATTCGCCTATGCGCGCTGTAAAACTTGTTGCGCTACTGTTGCCCCTCACTCTCATATGTGCATTACCTGCACTCGCAAGCACCTGCGTTACGTTTGCAAGCTATACCTGCGCTCAGTCGACCCCTAACAACGTACACTTCGTGGGCACGGGATCCACTGGCCAGGATGTTGGCATTCTGCTGGGCAGCAATACCTTTACTGTGGACCTGGTCGGCCAAGCGGCCAAGAACTTCGCGGGTGACGATCTGGTCATCCTGGCAGCGGCTCCGAATGGTCTGTCCGGCGCCCTAAATGGCGTTTCGTTCACTCCTTCCACGGCATTCGGAGAAGGCGCTGCCCTTGGCGCGATCACTAATACGTGGGCTGGGCTGGGTATTTCGGCTAATAACGTGCAGTTGGGCTATGCCAACGTGGGAACGATCCAAGGCATTCCGATCTCGATCACTGCTACCGGCGTCGGCCAGGGGACGATTTTTTACGGGCTAGTCGTGAACTCTGACGGCCAGATCCAGTTCATCACCCCGAACTCTGAAGGTGGTGTTCTGGGCGGAGGAACTTCTGTGACGCCAGAACCAGCCTCTTTGACTTTGCTTGGAACCGGTCTGGCTTGTGTAGCAGGACTGATACGCCGCAAGACGGCTAAGCGCTAATCACTCTTCATCTCCTCCTGACCCCGGGGCTGGCGCTCCGGGGTTTTTTTGCGGCTGATTTAGCGCCCGCTACACTAGCATGCGCGAGATCGGACTTACGATTTCAATTTATGCTTCAGATCGTCGGCGATCTGCTTACCGTGGAACCGGCCATTCTCGATGAAGATTTCATTCGTGCGGGATCCAGCCACAATGACGCCGGCAACGTAAATTCCCTTCACGTTACTCTCGAGCGACACAGGATCGCAGACGGGACGGCACTGCTGCTCTGACAACTCAATCCCCATGCTGCGCAGAAAATCATAATCAGGGTGATAGCCGATAAGGGCCAGCACGAAGTCATTCTTCAGCCGCATCGGCCCTGTCGGGGTATTGAGCACGACGTGGTCTATGCCAATCTCCTGCACACTACTGTTAAAGTAAGCTTCGATCTCTCCCGCCTTGATGCGGTTCTCCAAGTCAGGTCTTATCCAGTACTTCACATGATGGTGGAGCTGAGACTCGCGATGGACGAGTGTGACGCGGGCTCCATGCCGCCATAAATCCAAGGCGGCGATTGCGGCCGAGTTCTTGCCGCCAATCACCAGGACGTCATTGTCGTAATAAGGGTGAGGCTCGCCGTAATAATGGGAGACTTTGGGCAACTCCTCACCGGGGATATTGAGCTGATTTGCCAAGTCGTAATATCCCGTGGAGACGATCACTTTCTTGGCGCGGTAATCGTGCGGACGGCCGGCGCGATCGCTGGCGCTTATCACGAACTTCCCGTCTTCCCCCATCACGGTCTTGACCCATTCATACTGGCGGACGTCGAGCTGGTAGTGCTCGGATACCTTGCGGTAGTACTCCAGCGCCTCCTCACGCGTGGGCTTCTGCTGGGCGGTGGTGAACGGGATGTCACCGATTTCGAGCAGTTCAGGCGTAGTGAAAAACACCATGCCCACAGGGTAGTGAAACAGGGAGTTGACGAGGCACCCCTTGTCGAGGACGACGACTTTCAACCCGATCTTTTGCGCTTCGATGGCACAGGCGAGCCCGGTCGGACCGGCGCCGATGACGAGAACGTCGGTGCGCATCTCGGGACGAGGCTTCGCCTTGGGCTGAGTCTCGGTCTCGAATTCCAGGGCGGTAAGAAAGTCAGGCATGGGATGTCAGGCAGGGTCGGACCGAGGCGACGGGGATTCGAGCACAACCCGGAAACGGTAGATTCTAGCATGCATGCACCAGGCGAGCCGCAGATCACCAAGCAGCGTTCGCAGCGGTCATTGAGCAGAAAAGAGATGCGCCAGCCGCTATAATCTTCGGTTGCATTCATTCTCTCCGCTCACCCAGGAGCACTCATGCCTACTCTTACCGAAGCTGCCATGAAAACCCGCATTGAATCCGACAGCATGGGGAACATTGAAGTTCCCTCGAATGTATATTGGGGAGCGCAGACGCAGCGTTCGCTGCTGCACTTCAACATCGGGCGTGACACCATGCCGCCGGAATTGATTCGCGCGTTTGGCACTCTTAAGAAAGCATGCGCGCTGGTGAATCAGGATCTGGGAAAATTACCTGCGGACAAGGCCAAGTTAATCGTTCAGGCCGCCGACGAAGTAATTGCCGGAAAATTGAACGACCAGTTTCCGCTGCGCATCTGGCAAACCGGCAGTGGAACGCAGACCAACATGAACGTGAACGAAGTCATCTCGAACCGCGCGATTGAAATTGCCGGTGGCGAGATGGGGTCGAAGAAACCAATCCATCCCAACGATCACGTGAACATGTCGCAATCTTCGAATGACACCTTCCCGGCGGCGATGCACATTGCAGCGGCGGAGCGGGTGAAGAATGCGCTCATTCCTGCGATCAAGACCGTGCGGGATGCGATTGCTGCCAAAGCGAAAGAGTTCGAGAATGTGGTGAAGATCGGCCGCACGCACCTGCAGGACGCGGTGCCTCTTACGGTCGGGCAAGAGTTCGGCGGCTGGGCCAGCCTGCTTGAACGGGACATCAAGCGGCTGGAGCAGGTGCTTGACGGACTCTACGATCTGGCGATTGGCGGGACAGCCGTAGGGACGGGGCTGAACACGCATCCGGAATTCGCCGAGCGCGCCGCGAAGAAGGTAGGGGAACTCACCGGACTTCCTTTCCGCTCACATCCCAATAAATTCGCGGCGTTGTCCGCGCATGATGAGATCGTCTTTGCCCAGGGCGCGCTGGAAACACTGGCCGCGTCATTCATGAAGATTTCCAACGACATACGCTGGCTGGCTTCCGGGCCGCGCTGCGGTTTGGGAGAGCTTTCGATTCCTGAAAACGAGCCGGGATCGTCAATCATGCCGGGCAAAGTGAATCCGACGCAGTGCGAGGCGATGACCATGGTGTGCGCCCAGGTGCATGGGGCGACCGCCGCGGTTGGATTTGCCGGGTCGCAGGGCAATTTCGAACTCAACGTATTCAAGCCTGTCATCATTTACAACTTCCTGCACTCGGTTACGCTGCTCACGGACGCGTGTCACGGCTACGTCGAATACATGCTCAAGGGCATCGAGGTAGATCGCGCAAAAGTGGATTGGTACGTGAAGAACTCCCTGATGCTGGTGACGGCGCTGGCTCCGAAGGTTGGATATGACAAGGCGGCGCAGATCGCGCATACAGCCCACGTGGAGCACTCCAGCTTGCGTGAAGCCGCCCTGAAGCTGGGATATCTAACGGGAGAAGAATTCGATCAACTGGTAAAACCGGAGAAGATGACGAGGCCCTGACCAGCTTGTGTAGCGCGGCCTCCTCGTCCGCGCCCGCTCGCGAAGCGTGCAGTAGGCAAGTTATTACTCACTTTTCGCTGCTAAGTTCGGTAGCAGCCTCTGGTTGGAAAGCCTGAGATCCAGGCTCGCGCACCTTCTTCACCGTAGTGATCACCACGACGCTGACCAGCACCAACAGAGTGCCCAAGACCGTGCGTGGTCCCAGAGGTTCGCCTCCGAACACGTATCCAATGATCACGGCCACCACTGGATTCACGTATGCGTAGGTTCCCACTTTCGTGGGGGATTCATGATGAATCAGCCACACGTACGCCGTGAAGCCGATGATGGAGCCAGCGACGATCAGGTAGACCAGCGCCAGCCAGGCCCTCAGGGACACAGCCTGCACATGGAAGTCGCGGAACTCTCCCAGGAACGCCGCTGTGAGGGTCAGCAGGATTCCTCCCGCCAGCATCTGCGCTCCGGAACTCATTGCCTTTTCAGCTGGCAGCGGCAGCTTGCGGGTGAGGGCGGAGGCCACTGACCAGCTGATCGATGCCACAACCAGCGCGCACGCGCCGAGCGTGTCGATGGGAGTATCCCCGAAAGCCACAGAGCGACTCACCAGCACCATGACCCCAGCAATACCCACCAGAAGCGCCGTCGCGAGGCGTCCAGTGAGCCGCTGCGTCTTCATGATGAGAATTTCGGAAAGCGTCATGAACAGCGGAATCATAGCCATCATGACGGCGGCGATTCCCGAAGGGACGCGCTTCTCAGCCCAAAACAACAGGCCGTAGTCGAAGACAAAAATCAGCACTGCAAGCAAGATCGCGCTGTCCCATTCGCGGCCGCTTGGCGATGGAGTGCCTTTGCCGCGCATCCAGAGATACAAAACAATTCCGGCGACCAGGAATCTCATACCCGCCAGCAGAAATGGCGGGACCTCGCGCACCCCGACACGAATCGCCAGGAATGTCGATCCCCAGACGAAGTAGATGATGGCGAACGCCAGCACGACCTTCCAGGTACGCGGAGCGCTCGGCATCGATTCTGGGTTCATGTTGATCATCAGGCCCGGCTGACTTATCTGGCCGCGTGCGCTTCAGAGATCCTTCGCTTCGCTCAGGACGACAAAGTATCCGGGATGACAAACTCTCTCGCGATCACAAACTATGCGCGGATACCAAACCATCTGGGGACGACAATCCATCTTTCTGAGTGTCTGGCTCTGACTGTCTTGCCTTTGACTGTCAGTGGCAGAACAATCAGGAATGATTAGATCATCGGCCTTGGCTGGCGATGCGGATTTCGCGGATAAAAAGAATTTATGACGGTATAAGCGGAGGTCAAAGCAGACGAGGGCGTTTACTTTTTGAGCAGGCTAGTGTGGCTGGCAACGCATTGCCATTTGCCCAGGTCGAAGACCCATGTATCGGTGAAGCGGCCGATGTGGTCGTAGGGCTTGCCTCGATAGGACCCCTGGGTGTGATAGATGCCGGTTATCACCGCTGTCTCGCCAAAGAAATTCATTTTCACGTCTGAGATCTGCGCCAGAGTGGGCTTGAAGAGGGGATCTTTGATGTCTGCCAGAAATCGCTGCTTGTCGCTGAGTTCGCCGTCCCACTCGGTGTTGATAAAACGACTGGACACCAGTGCGTCAAGGGCTGAGGAGTCGCGATGCACCTGAGCCTCGTTCCAGAGACGTTCCAGCACCAACAGTTTGCTTTCGCGTGGATCGGCCTGCTGAGCCGCCAACGAACCCGAAGAGAGCGTCAAAAGGAAACAGCAGCAGAGCGTGCGAATCATGAGTCACACTCCCCAGGCCCCAACTTCGGGAAGTGTGTGGAAAAGATATCAGCGTGTATTGACGCATCAGCCAAAAAAAAAGCGGCAGGGCGTTACGAACGTCACAGAATCCAGACTCGGATATTAGCCAGTCGAGGCTAAAACGCCCAGCGCAGAAGGGTTGCACCAACCGTGAAGCCGGCGCCTACCGAGGCGAGCAATACGAGGCTTCCCTTCTTCAGCTTGCCCTCGGCAATCGCGGTATTCATGGCCAGTGGGATGGTGGCGGCGGTAGTGTTGCCGTAGCGATCGATGTTCACGATGACACTGCCGTCCCGCAATCCCAGGCGCTCCGCGGTGGCGTTGATGATGCGCAGATTGGCTTGATGTGGAATAAAGACGTCGATATCGGAACCGGTGAGGCCGTTGCGTTCCAGCAGTTTCAGGCATAACTCGGCTTGCTTGCGCACAGCGAATTTGAAAACCTGCTGGCCGTCCTGATGCACGTAGTGCATTTTTTTGGCGAGCGTGTCTTTACTGCTGGGGTGCAGGCTGCCACCGCCGGGCATATAGAGGAATTGGCCCCCAGATCCGTCGACCTCGTGCACGAAGTCGATGAACCCTTCGGAGTCATTTTCCGCCGGCTCGAGAATGGCTGCACCAGCTCCGTCGCCAAAGATGACGCAGGTGGCGCGGTCGGTGTAGTCG
>JBKOUZ010000269.1:0-17788 GCA_046723715.1 Acidobacteriota bacterium
GCGATGTCCTAGGCCGGGCTAGACGACGGGGACAATCTGCAGCAGGAGTGCGGGAAACGATTCATCGTAGCAGTGGCATTCCAGTGGTGTCAAAGTCCTAAGCCCTGGTTGCCTGGGCCATGCAGAGCACCTTCGCCGCCATTCAGAGCCGGCAGCCCATCAGGTTTTTAGGTCGCGTCATCCCTATCCGTCCGACATTCCGTTCGGTTCGCCTATTCCTTACGCGCCTTGACCGCTGCTCTGATTTGCTTTTTGCCCCTGCGCGCCAGCGCAGTCCGGTCAGCGATTGCATCTTCGCTTCGCTACAGAAAACAATGTATTTACGAGCAAGCGTCGATCAAAAATCATGGATTTGAACGCGCTCGCTCCGCTTTGGCGATGAGTGTGTTGTGCGTGCCCTATCGACTCTATGACAACTTCGAATGACGTTCTGGCCGAGCAATCAGATCCGGCTACAACCCGGTGCAGTTCCGGTTGTGCGGGGCTCGATGACGTGCTGGGAGGCGGTCTCCCAGCTGGCCATTTTTATTTGGTTGAGGGCGAACCCGGGACTGGCAAGACGACACTGGCGCTGCAATTTGTCGCGGAGGGGATCAAGCGCGGCGAAAAAGTCCTATATGTAACTCTGTCCGAATCACGCCAGGAACTTCTTACGGTCGCGAGGGTGCACCACTTAGCCGTGGATGCCTCCGCCGTACTCGAAGTGCGGCCCAGCGAAGAGGACCTCAGGCCCGACGGGCAATACACCGTCTTCCATCCCGCGGAAGTCGAGTTGAGCGATCGGGTCCAAGCCATCATGGCTGAGGTAGACCGCCGCAAGCCTCACCGTCTTGTCATCGATGCTCTTTCAGAAGTAAGAATGCTAGCTAAGGACCCGCTTCGCTACCGCCGCCAGATCCTCTCCTTAAAGGAATATGCTCCGGAGAACTGCACGGTGATGTTGCTGGACGATCGTAGTAGCCGCTATGCCGATTTGGAGTTGCACAGCATCGTGCACGGAGTCATCACCATGAGCAGAGTGGCCCGTGAGTATGGCAAAAGCATGCGGCGTCTGGAAGTCACGAAGCTGCGGGGCTGCGCTTTTCGCGAAGGGTATCACGATTATCTGATTCGCAGCGGAGGCATTGTAATTTTTCCGCGGCTGGTCGCGGCGGAATACAGTAACGGCCACGCACAGCAAGAGCCGGCCCGGAGTGGAATCGCTGAGCTCGACACTTTAGTAGGGGGCGGGCTGGATCGCGGAACCAGTACCCTGCTCATCGGTCCGGCGGGATGCGGCAAG
The DNA here is from genome assembly GCA_046723715.1 of Acidobacteriota bacterium. Classification (GTDB taxonomy): domain Bacteria; phylum Acidobacteriota; class Terriglobia; order Terriglobales; family Acidobacteriaceae; genus Sulfotelmatobacter. The sequence goes on from JBKOUZ010000269.1 coordinate 1,283, forward strand.
ACCACAATCGCCCTGCGCTGGTTGACTACCGCGGCCGAACGCGGAGAAAATGCCGCCGCTTTCGTCTTTGAGGAAACGGTCGAAACTCTGATGGGCCGGGCTGCCGGCCTCGGCATGGATCTCAATCAACAGGTTCAGTCCGGCCGTGTAATCATCTCCCATCTCGATCCCGCGGAAGTTTCTCCCGGCGAGTTTGTCGATATGGTTCGCGACGCCGTCGAGAATCGCAACGTACGCAGCGTCTTGATTGATAGCTTGAACGGGTTCCTGCAGGCCATGCCCGGGGAACAATTCCTTGCTCTTCATCTCCACGAACTGCTCACCTACCTGAACAACCGCGGGGTGGTGACGCTCATGATCCTGGCGCAAATGGGACTGGTCGGCAGTGCCATGCAAACTCCGATCGACGTGAGTTACCTGGCAGATAACATCCTGATCCTGCGCTATTTTGAGGCGGCCGGGGAAATTCGCCAGGCTATCTCGATGATGAAGAAGCGGAGCGGCAGCCACGAGCGCTCGATTCGTGAACTTCGGCTTGGTCCCAAGACTATTCACGTTGGGCCGCCACTGTCTGATTTTCAGGGGATCCTTTCCGGCAGCCCGACCTCGCTCGTGCCGTTGCTCGAGAAGGGGCCGCTGAATGGTTGATCGTCATCCCTTTGACATCCCGGTGCTCGTCTTCGCGCCTTTTGGCAAGGACGCAGCCCTGATCGAAAAGGTGCTGCAGCAATCTGGATTCACGGTTCAGACACTGCCCACGATCGAGCGATTATGTGCTGCAATCTCGGAAGATGCCGGGGCGGTGATTCTGACTGAAGAAGTGCTGCACAACGGAACCATTGGCGCCCTCGCGCAACGAATATCAGCGCAGCCACCGTGGTCGGACTTCCCGGTCATGGTTCTGACGGGCGGGGGCCTGAGTACAGCCAGCACTGAATCCGCCGTTCGCTCGCGCGCTCCATTGGGCAATGTGACGCTGCTGGAGCGTCCCCTGCGTCCAGTGACTCTTGTGAGTACCGTACGCAGCGCGTTGCTTGCGCGCCGTCGGCAATACGAGGTTCGCGAGCATATGAAGCAACAGCAAGCGGCAGAGGAGGCTCTCCGCCGCGCTCACGACGCATTGGAGTCGCTGGTGGAACAGCGGACAGCCGCGCTGCGCCGCTTATCCGTCAAACTGCTCCGAGTTCAGGATGAAGAGCGCCGGCGCATTGCTCGCGAGCTTCACGACAGCCTCGGGCAGGACCTCACGGCCGCAAAGATTACCCTCGATATGCTAGCCCAGGAGTCCGAGTTGGAGTCCGCCCATCTGCGCGAGGCCCAAAAATTGGTCGATCGCTGCATTTCTGACACCCGGACTTTGTCTCACCTTTTGCATCCTCCCTTGCTGGACGAGGCGGGATTCGTTTCAGCAGCCCGGTGGTATGTGGAGGGTTTTGGACGGCGCAGCGGCATTAGCACTAACCTCGAACTTCCCGAGCACCTGACCCGGCTGCCGCGCGGCGCCGAAACGGCGTTGTTCCGTATTCTGCAGGAAGCTCTTACCAATGTTCATCGTCACTCCGGGAGCCGGGCCGTAGATGTGCGCGTCATGGAGAGCGAGGCCAAGGTGATTCTTACCGTGAAGGATTACGGGATGGGAGTACCGCGCGAAATTCTGGACCGTTTCTGGAAAACGGGAAATACTGGAGTCGGACTGGCCGGGATTCGAGAACGACTGAAAGAACTTGGAGGTTTTCTCGAAATCGAATCCAACTTGGACGGGACACTTCTGCGTGCCACGATCCCATTTCCATCCTCCCAAACGAAGGAGCCAGGCGCAACAGAGCCAGTTTTTGTGCAGGACGAGGCTCCGCATGCGCTTCCCCTGGATTGAAAGGTACTCGGCCTCAACTGCTGTTCGGCGCATTAGAATAGAACCGATATCGATCGTCTACGAATTATGGCCGACCCACTCTACCTGAGCTTGTGGTTTCCCGACTTTAACGGTCCGGCCATGGTGCCTCACATCAACGCCGTCCTCCATCAGTTCCCTTTTTCCGAGCGACGGCCGGGCGTCAGCTATATCGCGGTGCAACCTGTATCGTGGAATGAAGCCAGCATTCTTGAGCAGCGATTCTCTCCGGGAATTCCTCCAGAGCAGGCAATGGTCGTCGCCGCCGATTTGATTCACGATGACTATGCCTACGTCTTTGAAGCGTACTGGGATCTTTGGGTTCCGAATGATCAAAATCAATGGCAACTCGCCCCGAGCCTGGTCACCTTCACTGCACAAGGTGAGGAGTTCGAAGAGGGTGCGCAGGAGGAAACGGGCCACCTTCAGATCGACTTCGGCCTGGACACGCTCTTCGTTCAAGAATCAGTGGAACTCACAGAAGAAACGCAGGCGAAGATTCGCGAAAATGTTCTCCGCCTGCTGGAATTCTCAAAAAAGATAGAGATGAAGACGCGCGCGACCTCCCGCCGGCTGTGGTCTGAATCGGACGAAACCTTACCGCAAAAGCTTATTGCCCGGCTGCAGAAGGTGCAGTGAACGCGGGCTCAAATTCTGTGAATCTCCTTTTACCCGGCTGCCTCTAATAATGCGAGATTATGCTCGTATCCGTGACGCGGTTGCGAGTTCGTCGCTGGCGGCACATGCCGGCATTCCTTTGGTACACTTTCGCTTCGCAGCGCCAGGTTGTGCGCGCCGCCGGATTCTGCGCCGGTCGCCTGCTGATCGACGCCAGACGGACTTTCTGGACGCTTACCGGCTGGGAAGATGAACGGGCCATGAAGGCCTTTCGCGGGGCCGGAGCTCACGCGCGAGTTATGCCCCTGCTGTTCGAGTGGTGCGACGAAGCCGCTTATGCTCACTGGAGCGTTCCCGATGGTGAGATCCCCGATTGGCTACAAGCTCATGAGCATTTATCCAGCGAAGGCCGGCTCTCGCGTGTGGCTCATCCCTCGGACGATCACCGCCAGCGGCGCTTCTCCAAACCTCGCGTCCAGCCCTTGATTGGAAACAATCTAACTCCGGTTTCGGCCAAAAAAGTTGCGGCTTGAGCACGAACGCTCAAGCCGCGTAGGAATCCAGTATCCGAGCGATTACTTCGTCCTTCCGCCCTCGACTTTGAGATTCTCAGCTGCCGCAGCTTGCGCCGCTGCCAAGCGCGCCGTGAGTACGCGGAACGGTGAGCACGAAACATAGTTCAGACCTGTGCGGTAGCAGAATTCGACCGACGAAGGTTCGCCCCCGTGCTCGCCACAGATCCCGACCTTCAGGTTGGAGCGGGTCTTGCGCCCGCGCTCAGTCGCCATCTTGACCAGTTGCCCGACGCCTTCCTGATCAAGAGCCGCGAACGGATCCTGCTTCAAGATGCCTTCAGCAAGGTAAGTGGGCAGCACCTTGTTCACATCGTCGCGCGAGAAACCGAATGTGGTCTGCGTAAGGTCGTTGGTTCCGAAGGAGAAGAATTCCGCTTCCCTGGCGATCTCATCCGCAACCAGAGCCGCGCGGGGCAACTCAATCATCGTGCCAACCATGTAGTCGACCTTCATACTCTTCTCTTTGAAGACCTCTTCGGCCACACGCCGGACAATCGCTCCCTGGTTCGCCATTTCCTTCAACGTGGCAACCAGAGGAATCATGACTTCCGGGAGCACCTTGATGCCCTTCTTCGTGCAATCCACCGCGGCTTCGAAGATGGCGCGAGCTTGCATCTCCGTGATCTCAGGATAGGTAATGCCTAGACGGCAGCCTCGGTGACCGAGCATAGGATTGAATTCGTGCAGTTGCTCAACCCGGGCCAGCAGCGTAGGCAATAACTTCTTCAAGTCACCGACAACCTTGGCGCCGTAATCTTTGTATCTCGCTACCAGTTCCTTCTTGCTCTTCGCGTCGACTGTGGAAAGAGTTGCGATATCTACCATCAGGTCTTCACGGCGAGGCAGGAACTCGTGGAGCGGTGGATCCAGCGTGCGGATCGTGACCGGCAGGCCATCCATTGCCTTGAACACCCCGGCAAAGTCGGCCCGCTGCATGGGAAGGAGCTTCTTCAAAGCGGTCCGGCGATCTTTTTCGTTATCGGCGAGAATCATGGCGCGCATGTGCGGAATCTTTTCCGCGCCAAAGAACATGTGCTCGGTGCGGCAGAGTCCGATACCTTCGGCTCCGAATGCGCGCGCCTGGATTGCATCCCGCGGTATGTCAGCATTGGCGCGAACCTTCATGCTCCGATGCGGATCCGCCCATTGCATAAACTTCTGCAGTTCTGGATCATCCGCATTAGGATCAATCGTTCCCAGCTTGCCTTTGATCACCCGGCCCGTGGTGCCATCGAGCGAAATCCAATCGCCCTCTTTGAAGACCTGCCCTTTGACCCGCATCTCACGCGCTTTTTCGTTTACGTCGATATCGCCCGCGCCGGCGACGCAGCACTTGCCCATACCACGTGTGACAACAGCAGCGTGACTCGTCATGCCGCCGCGTGAAGTCAGAATCCCCTTGGCGACTTCCATCCCGTGGATGTCTTCCGGCGTTGTCTCAGCCCGCACCAGAATCACCGGATTCTTGTTGGCATCGTGTCCTGCTTTCTTCACCGCTTCATCCGCGGTGAACACGATTTGTCCGACTGCAGCGCCCGGCGATGCGGGCAACCCCGTCGCGAGGACTTCAACTTTCGTGCTCTTCTCATCCAGCCGCGGCACCAGGAAGTCGTACAGCTGGTTCGGCTCGACGCGGAAAATTGCTTCTTCCTTGCTGATGAGCCCCTCTTCCACCATCTGGATCGCCACCCGCACCGCTGCCAGCCCGGTACGCTTGCCGTTGCGGGTCTGCAGCATGTAGAGCTTGCCATCCTGGATCGTAAACTCAAAGTCCTGCATGTCTTTGTAGTGCTTCTCCAGGCGCAAGGTGATCTCGCGCAGCTGGTCGTAGACGTTAGGCATGATCTTCTTCAATTCGAGAATCGGTACGGGAGTTCGCACGCCCGAAACCACGTCCTCGCCCTGGGCATTCATCAGGAATTCGCCATAGAACTCGTTGGTGCCAGTGGCAGGATTGCGTGTGAAACCGACACCCGTGCCGCTGGTGTCCCCAAGGTTGCCGTACACCATGGCCTGCACATTGACCGCCGTCCCAAGCATGTCGTCGATATTGTTGATGCGACGATAGTGCTTCGCCCGATCGTTCTGCCACGACCGAAATACGGCATCGCGCGCCATCACCAACTGCTCGCGTGGATCCTGCGGAAAGTCACGCTTGGCATGCTTCTTGACGACTTTCTTGTATTCAGCAATGACTTCCTGCAGGGCCTTGGCGTCCAGGTCAGTGTCGAGCTTGGTTTTCTTCTGTTTCTTCTTGGCGTCGAACACCTCGTCAAATGCCGCCTTCTCGATGTCGAGCACAACATTGCCGAACATTTGGATTAAGCGACGATACGAATCCGCCGCGAACCGCGGATTGTTGCTGCGCTTGGCCAGCGCTTCCACGCTCTTGTCGTTCAAACCCAGGTTGAGAATCGTATCCATCATGCCGGGCATGGAGAACTTCGCACCCGAGCGCACGCTCACGAGCAATGGATTCTCTCCCGTGCCCAGCTTCTGTCCCTGTAATTGCTCCAGTTTGGCGAGAGCTTCGTCCATCTGGCGATCGACATCTGTCGACAATCCGCCACGCATATACTCGCGGCAGGCCTCAGTCTGGATGGTGAATCCCGGAGGCACTGGCAATCCGGCATTGGTCATCTCGGCGAGTCCGGCACCCTTCCCGCCCAGCACGTCTTTCATCTTGCCGTTGCCATCAGCCTTGCCGCCGCCGAAGAAATACACATACTTTGTCGACGTCTGCTTGTTAGAGGTCTTCGTTTCTTTCACTTCAGCATCGGGGAGAGTGACTGTTGCCATCGGGATGAGTCCTTTGTGGTTCAGAATTTCGATCGAATTTTGTAATTGAGTATTTAGCAATTGGGTAATCGAGTAATTTGAAGTGCTCCCGGTTTTAAATTACGCAATTACCAAATTGCTTCTTAGCCTTTTCCTTCGGTCACGATCTCGGAAAAGTCCGCGATCGTCGAAAATTCCTTCAAGAGCGTTCGCAGCAGTGCCAGACGGTTGGCACGAACTCGCTGGTCGTCGACCATGACCATGACCTTGTCGAAAAACCTATCCACCGGCTCGCGCGCGGTCGCTAGTAATTGCAGCGCCGGCAAGTAGTGCTTCGTGTTACGCTGCTGTTCCACTTTCGGACCGCTCTGCTGCAAATATGCAAAAAGGCTCTTTTCTTCCTCGGCGGAGTCCGGTAAAGGCTCGGCATTTCCAGCCGGCTCAATTCCCTTGTCTTCAGCCTGCCGCAAGATATTCCGGATGCGCTTGCAGGCGGCGCCGATGGCTTGAAACTCCGGCATATGTAAAACCTGTTTCACCGCTTCAGCCCGCGCAAGCACATCCACGACATCATCGGCGTCGGCTCCGAGCACCGCCTTCACTACGTCATACGCGTACCCGCAGACGTCACGCAGGTAGAATTCCAGGCGCTCGCGGAAAAGCGTTGCGATGGACTCAGCATATTTCCCATCATCCACGAACTTCTTCTCAGCTTGCGATTTCTGATATCCGGTGCGCGCGTCGCGCATGAGTTCACCCAAACGCAGCGGCAACTTCTTCTCCGCGATCACCTTCACGATGCCATTGGCCTGACGGCGCAGCGCGAACGGATCCTTCGACCCGCTCGGAACCAGGCCCAGCGCAAACATTCCCGCAATCGTATCCGCCTTGTCCCCGACCGAAAGCACGGCACCTTCGAGGGAACGCGGCACGTCGTCATCCGTCGATTCTGGTTTGTAGTGATCGTAAATCGCGTCCGCGATGGCGAAGCGGGTTGCTTGGGGCAAGCCTGTATCCAACTGCTGGACCCGCGCATACAACCCGCCCACAATGCCCTGCAGTTCGGTAAATTCCTTCACCAGTTCGGTCGTCAAGTCCGTCTTGGACAGGCATGCGGCCTTATGAACGACTCCCGGGCGCACTGTGACTCCACGCTGCTTCAACTGCTCATTGAGCCAACTGCACAGGCGCTGCACCCGCTGAGTCTTGTCATAATAGCTGCCCAGGTCCTTCTGAAATGTGACCTGTCTCAAGGAATCCAAACGCTCCAGCAAAGATTTTTTCTGATCGGTTTCCCAGAAAAATCGCGCATCATTGAAACGCGCCCTGAGCACCCGTTCGTTGCCGTGCCGGATCAGGCCCTGCGGATCACTCTCTGTATTTAGCACCGCAAGAAAATGCGGCAGCAATTTCCCGCTTTCATCTTCCACCGCAAAATACTTCTGGTGATCGCGCATCACCGTGACCAACACTTCCTCGGGCAACATCAGGAACTGCGGGTCGAATCCCCCCAACACCGCAGAGGGAAACTCGGTGAGATTGACGACCGTGTCGAGCAAGGGCTTGTCTTCACGCCAGCGTGCTCCTGCGACGGTACGGGTCGCAGCATCCAGGGCTTTGCGGATCTGACGCTCCCGCTCCGCCCGTCCCAGCACCTTCGCGGCGCGCAGCGCATCCACGTACGCCGATCCCGCTCGCGGAATGCTGACTGCCGTATCCGTAAGGATGCGGTGCCCCCGCGATTGAGTCCCTGCCTGAATGCCATCGAACCCGAGCGGAATTGTCTCTCCGTCCAGCATGGCGACGAGCCAACGCACTGGGCGTACAAAGCGCTCGTTCGGTTTGGTCCAGTACATGCTCTTCGGCCAATACATCGTGGCTATTTCTTTGGGAAGAGACTCGGCGAGAATTTCCATCGCGCTGCGGCCTTTCTTGGTCACGAGCGCTGCGAGATATTCGCCCTTTGGAGTCGAGAGCCGTTGCAGCTGGGAGACATCCACTCCAGCCTTCTTGGCAAAAGCATGAGCCGCGGCAGTGGGCTGGCCATCTTTGTACCCGACGTTCGCTGAAGGCCCGGTAATCTGCTCCGTCACATCATCCTGTGCGGGGCTAATTCCAGAGGCGAGGACGGCGAGACGACGCGGAGTGTCGAACGATTCCACCTCGGAGTTCCCCAGCCTCTGTTGCGTGAGCAGTGCGGCAACCCGCTGCCGAAGCTCCTGCGAGGCGGCGTCAATCATCCGCGCCGGAATCTCTTCGCACCCAATCTCTAGTAGGAAATCTGGCATGCTTTCAAACCTTCTAGTCTCTCAAAATCCAGAGCGCATCGAATGTGATAAGGATCACACTCGCCTTGAACGTCCTTGGCTGTGTGCAAGCACGCTCAGGAACTCACGGGCGTCAGCGCTTCTTTTCTCTGCTTCGATTTCTTCTGTGGGGCCGGTTCCGCCTTTTCCGCACTGTCACTCGATGGCGCATTCTGCTGGTCGACCCATGCCTTCGCTATAGCTACTGCCAGCGCCCGAACCCGCGCAATTACGCCCACGCGCTCAGTAACCGAAATAGCTCCCCGCGCATCCAGAATATTGAACAGATGCGAGCACTTCAGGCAAAGGTCATACGCCCCCAACATCGGAAACCGCAACTTGTCGGTATGAGAAAGAGGGTGCCCTACCCTTGTCTCTCCGTTCTTGGCAGATACAGGTTGGGGATTTTGACTTCCCGTAAATTCCGCATAGCGCTCAAGCAATCCCTTGCACTCCGCCTCGCACAAATCGAAATGCTTCCAGGCCTTGTCCACATCGGCCAACTCGAAGTTGTAAACGGAAAACTGCAGTTCATCGACAAGACGTACATCACCATACTTCACGACGTTGCCCGTATCCGGATCGCGTGCCCATACAATCTCGTAAATCGAGTCCACATCCTGCAGAAATGCAGCGATTCGTTCGAGCCCGTACGTGAGCTCCGCCGAAATCGGCAAGAGGTCAATCCCACCGCATTGCTGGAAATAGGTGAACTGTGTTATCTCGAGTCCGTCGAGCATCACCTGCCATCCCACTCCCCACGCGCTCAGGGTAGGAGCCTCCCAGTTATCCTCTTCGAACTTGATATCGTGCTGTCGCAGATCAATGCCGATCGCAGTCAGCGATTCGAGATACAGTTCCTGCACGTTCTCCGGCGGAGGTTTCAGGATGACCTGCAACTGCATGTGCTTGAACAGCCGATTGGGATTCTCGCCATACCGGCCGTCCGCCGGGCGCCGCGAAGGCTGCACATACGCAACCTTGTACGGCTGCGGCCCGAGTACCCGCAAAAAGGTTTCCGGCGCCATGGTACCCGCGCCCACTTCCACGTCATAGGCCTGCTGCAACACACATCCGCGCTCTGCCCAAAAAGCCTGCAGTCGAAGAATGAGTTCCTGGAAGGTAAGCGGATTGGACGTAGTCGATTTCATGAACGCCTGCCAACTCCTGCCTTCTAGCCAAACGATATTGTCGGATAGAGAGAGAAGCTGATGCTGGAACACTCAGTCGCGGGAACCCCAGCAGGTTAAGTCCTGATTGTAATAGAAGGGGGCTCAACACGTCAGCCCGCGGATTCTGAGCCGACATCCAGGTTTCAGCCTTTCCGTCGTCCCGCACAGCACGAAATCGAGCAGTTAAGTTCTTGAGGCACTATCGGTTATTCTGCGCCAAGTCTTTCGGCGCGTTCAGAACTCGCTCTTCTCCAGCATGCTCGCGGTTACAAGCTTTTTCTCCAGATGCCGTTGCAAAATCTGAATCGTGAGCCTTCGCAGGTCGGCGCCCAGAGCCTTGGGCCAAGGCTTAGCGGTGAGCGAGTCCACGGGCGTACGGAATATCTGTCCAGCGAGCGCCCGCGACTCCGCTGAAAGCTCGGAAGATGCCATGCGCTTATCGTCGGCGCACATCAAGCCATCCGCGAGCACGTGGAAATACGCGCGCGAGCCATTCAGACTTCGGCCGCACACCACGCATTCATTCAATTCAGGCAGAAAGCCTACCAGGCGCGTCAGCCACAGTTCAAAATAGGTAACCGGCATCCACACGTCGGCCCCAGTCAATACGTGCAGTACGGAAAGCGTCAGCCGGAAAATGGCATCGTTCGCCTCGTGGTCGGGCAGCAACTCATCCAGCAGTTCAGCAATATGTCCCAGAGCCACTGCGCGCGCATAGCTCACCTCACAAGCCAAGGGAGATTCCAGCACCTCGCAGGAATCGAGCCGAATCAACTCCTGCCGCTCACGAACATCGTAATGAGCTCGGACGTAAGTGAGCGGCTCAAGCGCGCCTCCAAAACGGCGCTTCGATTTTTTGGCGGAGCGCGCGACACCGTGCACTTTGCCCTCCACGCGAGTAAACAGCGTAACCAGCAGATCCGCCTCGCGCAAAGGATAGGTGCGAAGCACTATCGCCTCTGATTCTCTAAGCGCCATGGGAAGTCATCTCGCAAAATCCATTCTAGTGGACGCCGACCGCGCACCTGGTCTCCAGAACGGACTCTGCGCGCCTGCCCCTCCGCTATACTTGCAACACGTGAAACGAATCGTCCGACTCGTCACCGTGATCCTCGGCCTTGTGTGTTGCGTGTGTGCGGCTGATGAATCTTTTTCTCGCGTGAAAGTTGCCGACGCGACAGGCAAACAGGTTGCTGCCGTGCTGACCTTCAGCGATCAGAACAATTCCCTGGAAATACGTTCGGCCAAGGGCACCGAGCTCACGATCCCTTACAACCAGATCTATAAATTTGCCTATGAATACACGAAGCGCCATCGTATCAGCGAAAGAACACTGATCACGGCGCCAATCGGCATCGGCGCCCTGATGATGCTCACGAAAGGCAGAAGCCACTGGTTGGAGATCGACTACGACGATTCCCGGAACATCCGCAAGGCCTACGTGCTGCGCATGGACAAGCACGACTATTTGCGGATTCTGGAGGCGGTAAAGACTCACACCGGAAAAGATGCCGAGATCCTGGGAAATGCGGATAAACGATAAGGCCGTGTTCGTCCGGACGAATCCTTTTGGGAGCGGCGCCAGCGAACCCAGGCAGCGCAGTTATTGAGGGCCGTTGTCCCCCGGCCCGGGACTGCCTTGCGGCTGCGGTACTGTCGGAGGTGGCGGGACTGGCGCAATGCCGCTGGCCGGCCTGGGGGCCTGTTCCGCATCTTCTCCCGGACGCCGAAGGCTCGGAGCATTCGCCGGACGAACCTGCTCTTCTTCCCGCTTGGCTTCCTGGTCCTGATCCGGTTTTGGCAGAATAACTTCCTTTTCCGTCCGGACAACTTTCTCGCCGCCGATCTTCATCGTTTCCACGCGCACGACCTCATCCCCTACGATGCGCACGAAATCGACATCTTGCGGAGGCTGTCCGTAAATCCATTCTTCGTATTCGGTATCGCCGTCTCGCTCTCGAACCTTCTTTGGCGCCTTCCCTACCGCATGAACGACCATCTCTGTATTCATCCCAACCAGGATGTGATGCGCCTTAATCGCCTCCTTCACCTTGGGGGGCACGGTGTCCAGATAAGCTTCTTCTTTATTCCTGGCGTTGAAGTCCAGCACCGGCAGCAGCAGGTCGCGCAATTGCGCCGCGCTCATCTCGGGAACGTACTTGTCGAAGTAAATATCCAGATAGCTGCCATGAGGGTTATTGACCTCTTCGTCTTTAGAGAGAGGGACGGGAGTTCCATTTGCCCCGGAAATCTGGACTCTCTGATACCACTTCTTACGGTGAATCGGCCCGCCATTCAGATCGAAGTGAATGTGGTCGTCCTTAATCCGGACATAGGAAATGTGTGCCGGATCACCGGGCTTGATCGACGGGCCCCACAACGCAAGCAACTGTTGCAGAGCTTGACCGGTTGGCGTAGTCGTGCCGTTCTTGAGAACGATTCCCTTACTGCCCATGGGGAAGGCGGTACGCGAGTACACGAGCTGCATCTCGAAATCGCGGATTATTTCGTAGCGCGTCTGCTTCGACATTTGGGGAGCATTGGCCGGGATTGGAGGCGCCTGCCCCTGCAGAGTCGTAGTGGTGCTAGCCGGTACTGGAGGCGCGGGGGTCTGCGAATCGGGAGCGAGATCTTGTGCGTTTCCCAAAACTAAAGTCACGCTCAGGAAGGAAACGGGAAAGAGGATACTGCGAAGACGACCCATACACCACCCCACCACTGGCCTCGATTATAGCGCCGCGTAGAAGGCGCAGCACAGAATATCCACTAAGAGGATGCCCTTTGAACACAGTGAGTTGCCGCTAAAGAATGACCGGACCCCCGAACTGATTCCGGGCTTCGCCGCTAGCCGAGTTGACGGCCGTGAACCTGCGCGTCTTGCACGATACAACGGCAGAGTTATGTAATGTTAAGGGCTTTCCTGATGGTGCCGCGCTCCTTCTGAATCTTATCCTGCAGCAAGGTGATGGCGTAGATTAATTGCTCGGGACGCGGTGGGCAGCCGGGAACATACACATCCACTGGAATGACTTGATTAACACTTTGAACCAGCGCGTAGTTCTGAAACACACCACCCGAGGTGGCGCATGCGCCCATCGACAGGACCCACTTGGGCTCAGGCATCTGTTCCCACAATTGCCGGATCACGGGAGCCATTTTGTTTGACACGCGTCCGGCAATAATCATCAGGTCGCTTTGCCGGGGAGATGGCCGGAAAACCTCGGCGCCGAAGCGTGCAATATCGAATCGCGACGCCCCCATTGACATCATTTCAATTGCGCAGCAGGCCAAGCCAAACGTCATCGGCCAGATCGAACTCTTGCGCATCCAGTTCACAGCCGAATCAAGCGTGGTGAGTACTACACCCTCAGGCGTGGGATTGCCGAAGGTCAGATCCCGAACGACCCTTTTGCCATCTTCCACATCAACATAAGGACCAAAATTAAGTTCGCGTGCCATTATGTGCTTATTTTAAACCACACAGACATCGCATGCATTCCTCGGTGGTCCTGTGCCCTCTGCGGTGAAGGTTCTATTATCGGTTAACCACCACCTTGCCGAACATCTGGCTCTTCTCCAGATTTTCGGGGGTTCGAATCTCTCAGGGCGCAGCATGCTTTCTCCTTACATCACTACAAGTTGCGGAGTTGACTCGGACTCGAAGCTTTGGGGGACACAGGGGACAACTTCGAGCGCGAAGCCAATTCCCGCGGATTCGGCGACGGCTTTGCGAAAGCTCCGGTCATTTCGAAGCTTGGCGTAGCGGTCGGTAATTGTTTTATCGCCGTGACCAATCCAGAAGCGCAGCAGGTCCTCCGGCGTTCCTTGTTTCCGAAGATGGGTGACGCGGAATCTGCGGAAGGAGTGGAAGCCACGTTTCTCACAGTGTAATTCCGCGAGGAGCGGATGCAGGTTGCGCAGTAGCAGGTTCGGCTGTGCCAATGCGTTGCCGTTAGACGCGCGGAAGATGAAGCCCGTCTTCCGTTCGCCGATGAAGTTGGTCAGCATTCGCGAGATTTCGGGATACAAATCAACTTCCCGAATCCCGGCTAGAGTTTTGGGACTCTGAATTTTCCCATTCCAGATTCCCTGAGAGATGCTGAGCGTGCCGTTGGCGAAATGCTGGACCTCCAAGGCCAGTGCTTCGCCGATTCGCAGTCCTGTGGCAGCCAGCAATGCATAGACACGCTGTATTGACCGTTTGCCATGGCAACGATCTGCTCAATTTCCGCCGAGGTGAAACTCGGAGTTCGTTGACTCGTAACTTCGGGCATGTCGATGAACTCGTGATTCCATTTCCGCGGATAGATTTCCTCGCCGTCGTCACCGATGGCCGATGCGACCACAGCCTTGATGACGGCGGTATAGTTCAAAATGGTTTTCGGGGAGTAGCCCTGCTCGACCATTTCTGAAACTATGCCGCGCATGGCGAGATTGTTAACACTCGAGAGCGGCACATCGCCCAGCCGTGGATTGATCCACCTCAAGTAACTCTTCCACGATGTGGCGGTATGCGGCTTAATCGGTTTACGTTTGCGCTCTTGCACGTGTCTGAGCCAAAATTCTGATTGTTGGCGGAACGTCGTACCCAGGTTCACTGCCTGTACTTGCTGCAAGTGCTCTGCGGTATCGGCTCCCGATTGTTGAATGATTTCCCGGGCGCGATGCGCGCGCTCGGGTTTCGTCATACTTCCCGGACCGCTGACCGGGCAGATGCGAACCGAACGATGCACTCGCTTTTCCTGCCCAGCTACGTCTTGCCAGAATCGGACTACATAGTGATCGCCTTTTCTCTCTACAGAACCACTTTGTCCCGATCTTCGACTCATGGACCTCCTGAATCGTCGATCTGGAATCGCTGTAACCACGGTAGCGTCGTTGCCGACCGCGGTAGTGATCGATTTGGGCGTCTGAATCTTCACAGGTATTAACGGGAGTGGTTCTGCATCATTGGCTCAGCTTTGTTCCCGTTGGCGGATTTCCGCGCGTTCTCTGTCGCGTCGGGCTTGGATTTGCTCGGATGGCCGTCTAGCGAATGAGCATTGGGAGAGATTGCAGGAAGACTTCAATAATCCCCGTTCGCCACTGGCACAAATTCTGCAGGAGCCGGATCCGTCGAAGGTTCCACAAAAACTAGTACAGCGCGGCCAGATCGGCGGCAGTCCGTACAATGCTCAACTGCTGGACCGCTACCGAATCGACAAAGCGCCGGTGAAATGGGTGATTAGCGGCGACCTGTTTCAGAAGAACTTTGGACTCTATAACGGCGGGAAGAGCCTGGGCGGATATTCAGATAGTTTTCTGCAGAGTATCTTTACGCCTCAGGAACTGAGTCATCTGTACAAAACGGGTGCGATTGCTCGCAGCGTGGGTCTGAATGTGAATCCCAGTGGTACGGCGGGCGCCATGAACGCAATTGAAGACGTCACGCATCCGCGGCGTGCCTTCTTCAAAGCGATACCGGCCGCGGCAACGAACTCTCCCGGATTCAATCAGTGGATGATGAATCCAGCACAGCAAGCGCCTTCCCTGGCGGCGCGTGTAGGGCGGGGTGTAGGTCAAAAACTGAATCCCCGACCGCAATTGCAGTCCATTCCCCTTTCCAATCTTCTCGGTCCGGCAGTGACCGGCAACCGTCCAGAGGAAGACGACATCGACGCGCAAATTCGTGCCTCTCGGCGTGGCGAGTATTACTGAGGCAGTGTACCAACGTACTCTTTTGCCTTGCCTATTTTGAGGCAAACTCAAATCACTGAAGACACAGAACCCCCGTGGCGCCGGACCCTACCTGGCATAGGCTCCGGCGCCACACCCGTTTTTGGACGATCTTCAGCCGAACACCCGGAAGTAATCATTCACCCCGGTACAAACGTACTCTTTTGAATTGGCGATTTTGAGGAAGACTTACGTCAGGCGAATACCCACTGTGGCGTCGGACTCAAGCCAGAGTCACATCCACCGGCGCCACACCCCTTTAAGGGCGGGGGACAACTTGGGGGACAACTTCGAAGCAACTGAACTGCGCCCTGAAAGCTCTAAGCGATTCCAGATCAACTACATATCTGAAGAACAATTTTCCCGAAATGATGGCTCTTCTCCACATACTCATGAGCTGCACGGATGTCACTCAGGGGAAACACTCGATCCAGCACGGGCTTCAGCCGCCCCGCGAATACATGGCCCAGGACTTCGTTCAACTCCGTCATGGTTCCCATGTACGAACCCAGCAGGCGCAATTGCCGAGCAAACAGATGACGCAGGTCAATCTTGACTTCCGGGCCGGTCGTCGCGCCACACGTAACCAACGTTGCCCCAGTCTTCAGTGACCTCATGCTCTCGTCCCAGGTGGCGGCGCCTACGTGCTCCACCACGATGTCAACTCCTTCCTTATTCGTGATCTTTCGAACCTCTTCCGAAATCTTCTGCTGGTAGTGGTTAATGCCGTGATCGGCGCCAAGGGCATGCGCCTTCTCCAGCTTCTTTTCGTCACCAGCGGTTGTGATCACGCGGCAATGAAACAACTTCGCAATCTGGATTGCGGCAATGCCAACTCCAGAGCTGCCGCCCAGCACCAGCACGGTTTGGCCTGGTCGCAGTCCCGCCAGTCCTACCAGCATGTGCCAGGCGGTGACGAAAACCAGGGGAACACTGGCTGCCTGGTTAAAACCCAGCCAATCTGGAAACGGGATCACATTCGTTGCGGGTACCGCGATGAGTTCGCAATCTCCTCCGTCCACTCCATTGCCCAGCACAGTAAACTCGCGGCATTGGTTCTGCTGCCCGGCCAGACATTTCCTGCAGTGTCCGCAAAAATGCATGGGTGCGACCAGCACTTTCTGTCCAGCCTTGATCCATGTAACGTACTGGCCGGCTTCGACGACTTCTCCCGCTACGTCACTGCCGGGTATATGCGGCAGTTGTACGCCGGGTAGTCCTTTACGCACCCAGATATCAAGATGATTGAGCGAGCACGCCTTCACTCGCACGAGCACCTGATCTTTGCGCAACTGCGGCTCTGGAATATCCTCGTACCGCAAAACTTCTGGTCCGCCAAATTGGTGGATGCGAACAGCTTTCATGAAAGGTCCTTCGACTATCTGCACTACTATAGGCCAAGCTCGATGGGACATATTGCCTTGGTCTGAATTGCGTGGGCACCGCTGGAT
>JBKOUZ010000023.1:0-44767 GCA_046723715.1 Acidobacteriota bacterium
CGGGATCGAGGAGATCGAGAACGGAGAGCCGATGGGCAGAAAGGACTTTGTCCATGCCTTCCAGACTGAGGCCACGTTTTCAATTTAGAAAGTTGGAGACGTGGGCCTGTCCGAGTCCGATTTGCTCGGCCAAGCCAACGCCCGTCAGCGCTCCACACTGCATGCGTGGCAGAACAATTTTCCGGAGGTTTTCTTGCAGGGCCTTGAAGTTCATTGGGGCGAGCACAGCGTGCCAGGAATCAGGTTTTTGGTAGAAGGTGTGGAACCGAGGTTTGGGGAGCAGACTGCGTGTGGTGCAGCACCAATTGTGTTCGGATCTGGCCGCTTGCAAGCATCTCCGCTGAACAGGCGCCGGGGGATGAGATGATAAGCATTAGGCCGCGATCCGGCACTGCTTGAACTTCCGATTAGACTATCTTTTGGGAAAAAAGAGCGGCCTGCGCTTTCCGCCGATGCGCTTCCGTATACCATCTGGGAGCGTACTCCTCAAGAAGTTGATACAAATCTGAGAGGGCTTTCACCACTTTCAGGTGACTAGTCCGTTCCCGACCATTCGCGGACATAGACGAGTTTCGCGTTAAGGTTTTTTTGGCTCGGTGTTTTTGCTTCGATGGCATGGGCGGTGACCCACTTGAAGCTTCTTGACCAGTATACAAGCCGAGTCACTCCGCGTAAAAGATATTGCAAGGGGAGGGACCCTCATATGAAAGATACTTCGGCAGGACGATAATGCCGGTACGGAAGCCGCAAATCTCATGTAAGACCGTCGCAAAGAAGACTGTTGTGAAACACCACAGCCCCAGGATTCAGAATCGTATGCTCCCGAACACTGGTGGCGCTAGCAGGACGATGTCAGTGCCATCAACACTAGCGTGACTGTCATATTAGGCGGAACATTGCCCCCGCAGCCGCCAAACGAGACATACTATCGGTCAGGCTGGTTTCTTGAACAGCGGATGAGGAACGAACGATTCCGGAACCTGAACCTCAGCCCGCAAAATCTCGCTTCGTTTGTACGAGTACGCCTTCCCGCAACCGTTACAGCGAACCACGATCCTCTCAGGCAGCATAGGTTGAGATGAAAACGCGTCCGTCTCACCTAGCACAATGCGGTGCTCGTATCCGGTATTGTCCTTGTGATGAAATCGGTGATTCTGGCAGAGAACAACCCAAAAATAGTCAGTAGTGTAATCCACAGAAACTCCCCCCAGACCCCGTTTTGGCTGCATTGTGAATGAGGCGCCGTGCGGGCTCAATGTCGAGCGGGGATTCATCTTGTACGTTAGCCGTGAGCATATTACTAGCTGACGACGAAACGAACTGGAGCTCGATTATTTCGATTCGTCGGCCGCCTCCTCTTCAAGAAGACCGAGAGTTTGAAGAACATCTAGAACTCGCGTGCGCTGACACTTTGTATACCAAATAGGAGCGTGATCTTCCAGCAGAGCACACAGCTCCACCAAAACCTCCGCCGGGAGCCGTATAGCTCTTAATACACGATAATGTAGTTGTTCTGAATACCAAGTCGGAGCGTACTCTTCCAGTAGCACACATAATTCCGCCAACGCATCCGCAGGATGCATCTGTTCAGTCACTGTTGTTTGTCCTTGACGCGACTTCGGAAATTTCCGCGAGTTCTCTTCAATTCTGTAACCATCCCTTACTTGACATTTCTTCATCTCGCACCTCGAACGGCCCCGCATCACTCTCATGATGCCTTCTTCGCGGCTTCTAAGTTTTCTGATTGCCTCAGCTGAAGACGAGTGCAATGAGATAGTTTTCAACGTGCTGAACGCTTATTTTAGAGCCGACCCACGACATCAGCTGTAAGAACAATGCAAAGTTTGCAACATTGCGCTGGCTGAAGTCTTACAGGAAAACTCCCTCGCTCGCTTGTGTGCTTTGAATATTGAGCCCTTCTGTTTTGAGGGCCAGCCAATTAAAAGATGCCCAGGGATACATTTTGAAACCGTAGTTTCATTCAGCTACGATTCCCCTGAGGTCGAGTTTCGACTCCTTTCGGACGTCGCTGGCGTTGATAGAAGTTTTACAACCGCATTACCAAGAGTTGACATTCATTTCGGACGAATTGCATAGCCTTTTGCGTGCCCTGCTATTGCACGAGGAGGAAAAATGAAACACAATCGTCTTTGGTGGACAGCTTTTCTTGTCGTCATAGTTGTGACCTGCGCATTAGCTCAGGACGACAAGAGCGCTCAAGCTACCATCAATATCCGAGACTATTGCGATCCTGAGAGCTTCAATGCTGTGATCGGTCCCGATACCTGTGTCCGTGATACGAGCGACGGATTGATCACCTTTAGCGGCTTTGTGACGGAATTAGGAACAGATAAATCAGTTGGTGCTTGGCGCTTCGCACCTGCACAACTTCCTGTCGCCGAAGGTGCCGTTCTCGAGCTGCACAACCTCGGGGGTGAAACGCACACTTTCACACAAGTAAGAAAATTTGGTGGAGGATTTGTCGATTTCTTGAATGCAGCATCAGGCAGTCTTGTGCCGGCTCCGGAGTGCGCAACGGTTGTCGACGGCAACCTTGTCCCTCAGCCACCAAGTGATGACAACATCTTTATACCGGCCGGCCGCAGTGCCACTCATCCATTGGGACACGAAGTAGTGGCTAGATACCAATGCTGTATTCATCCGTGGATGCGCATCACCATAACTCCAAAAGACCAAAGTCATGAGCAAGTGCACTGAACGAAGATGCCTGGAGTAAGCGATGCCCAGGCATCCCGGGAGGCGTAGAACGCCGATGGAGTATCGAAATGTGTACAGCCCGGCTGCCAATCGGGACATCAGAAATTCCTTATTTGACAGTGATGCCTCGACTGCTTGGGCAAGACTAGGTCAGCGTTCCGACCTAGTCTTGCCTATCGCGGCTTCCCTGCCCCGAACACGATCATTTTGAACATCGTTCTCTGACTGCTTGCCGCGTACAATTGAAGGCGTCCGAATGGAGGGATGCGATGGCCAGTCCCCCTTGCTGCGGTTGAGGGTGGGCTGAAGGAATACCGGTCTACGGTGTAAAGCAGCGATCTCGACCCAAGTTCTAAAACGACCTATATCGATATGCGGATATTTTCGTTCGCTGGCTCAGCGGCGAATTCGTTCCCGGCTTCCGCGAAACCTCGTACAGCAGTGGAGAAGCGGCCCAACTCAAAAAGAACCGTCACATCTAGACGAAACTATTCCGCTTTCTTTAGGAACGCGCGTACTCCGCTGGACATTGGGCGTGATACAGCATGAGGGGGAAGCATACGCACATGCGAAGAAAAGTGATCGAAGACAAGATGTCGGGGACGTCCTAATTAGTGCGCAATGGCAGAATGAGCAATGCGGATCATTGGGGCAACCCGCGCAAGTTAGTTTTCTGTCACTCACGTTGCGCCAAACCAAATCGAAGAAGAAACAGAAGTGACCACTGACTATTCCGGGCAGTTCGGCGGAGTTGAACGTGCCTCGTCGGAGAACCCCATTGCTCTCTGCGCCTTAGTGATCTCGCATGTGTCGTTCCGAAATGAAGGCTCGGATGGATTGCTGGCTTTGCTCTCCGACTTGCGTGAACCTGATTCCATGCCGCCGTTCTGAGTGCCAAACTACGGCTCCGAGCACATCAATGACCGTTCCTGAAAGGGGGAGCCGAAATGTGAGTTGCACCTTGGCCCTTTTTTCCAGGGCGGGCAATTCCACCTGGATTCCGCTTTGACTGACGTTCCACGTCACACCGCGCAACGTGTGCCTGTCCGCAATGCAGATCACCTGCGCTCGCATTGGCACACGTACGTGTTTCCGTCGATTCTCCAATACACCCCCAATGAACGTGCGAGGTCAGTCAACTCTGCCTTGCTTTCTGGGGAGAAGTCGAGTGTATGCGGATTCAGCCGATCACTCGATTGACTTGAATAACGCCTCGATAAAGTTTGACAGCCAGCCCGACGAGAGAGATCGCAAGGAGAATATATGGCCAGAGGTCGGCGATCCGCTTGATTCTGGCATAAGGCTGCTCATGTGTTTATCCTGCGGACAGATTTGCGCAGGTCCTTAATGGTAGCGTCGAGCGCACGTTTATGGTGCTCGTAATTCGTGCTCCTTCGGGGGAAACGGGACATTTCACGCCGGAGTCTCTGGAGCGCAGAGATGGATTCGACAACGATGCGGACGCGTGCGGCTGAGACAACGCGGGGCATAAAAAGTTAAAAGTCTGTGATTGAAGCTGAGCTTAGGATTTGGAAATGATCCTGTCAAGTACTATAATTGTTCTATAATTCTTCATTGACAAAGAGAAAAGCCGCTCGGGTTCTGGCGAAACTCACGGAGACAGAACAAAGCTTTCTTTCCCACCATTGAACATGCCTACGAGCTCGACGCGGATTCACTCGGCGGCAATCCGGTGCTGCGGCCGCCAAACATTGATCGGCAACCCGAAAGTTAATCCAGTTTGACAGCGAGTTCTCGGCAAGATCCGACGAAGGAGGATTTTGCAGAATGAATCGCAAGCGGGTTCTCCGTCGAACAGATTGAGACCATCGTGCAACAGGCGTAGTAGGATGAAATCCAGATGCGCCAAGGGCAGTCGGCGGCGGTGGCGACCTAATCGGCAGAGCGGCCTTATCCGCACGGTGCCCATTCCAGAATGGGCCGAAGCGGCACTCGATCGTAGTTTGCGCTAAGCTTTCTCATTTGAGCCGTGCTAATGTTCCTCAGCAGTGATCAGAATGTCGAAAGCCACAAGACGCCAGTTCATCCTGCGCAGTGCGAGCCTCGGGCTTGTTTTAAATGGCAAGCCAATTACTTTCCCTTCCTTCTTGCTGCCGGAACCTGCAGGCCCGAATGACCGCGTGAACCTCGGATTCATCGGCTTCGGCATTCGCGGCAACATATTGCTCGAGTCCGCCAAACAGACTCAGCAGGCAAACCTGGTGGAAGTCTGCGATTGCTACCAGGGGCACCTCGAACGCGCAAAGGAGCGTACCGAGGGTAAGATCGCGACGAATTTCGCACAGTATAAGAAACTGCTAGACCGGAAAGACATCGATGCTGTCGTTGTGGCGACACCCGATCATTGGCATAAGCGCATCGTGCTCGATGCGATGAGCGCGGGCAAAGACGTCTATATCGAAAAGCCAATGACCTATAGAATTGAAGATGGCCCAGCAATTATCAAAGCGGCGCGGGAACGCAAGCGCATCGTGCAGGTGGGCAGCCAGTGGGTATCCTCCGAGCAACACAAGAAGGCGCGGGAAATCGTGATGTCAGGGAAACTCGGCAAGATTACCAAGGTGACCGCGTCCTATAACCGCAACAGTTCCACCGGTTCCTGGAACTACCCCATTCCTGCGGATCTGCAGGAGGGGGTCAATTTCAATTGGAAGGAATGGCTGGGTCCCGCCCCGAACGTCCTCTACGATCCCGAGCGCGTGTTTCGCTATCGTAAGTATTGGGACTACTCCGGCGGGATCTCCACGGACCTGTTCGTTCACCTCATTACTTCCATTCACTTCATCATGGACGCAGAAATGCCGAAAGGCATAACCGCGACTGGGGGAATCCTCCACCGGCACGACGGGCGCGAGGTCCCGGACGCACTCGATGCCCTGTTCGACTACGGTAGCTTCTGTGTCAACATGGCCGGCACATTCAATAGTGCAAGCACTGCGGGTCAGGGGATTCAATTCCTGGGGACGGAAGGGTCGCTCTCGCTTCTTCTTGGCGCGGGCATGGTCGAGCAGTCAGAGTACAAACGCGAGAACTACGAGTACTCGATCGACAGCTGGCCAAGAGCTATGCAGGAAGCATTCCTGAATCAAGACGACCACCGTACGGAATCACAGGGGAAAGGCACCAAACTAGCACCAGAGAATCTGGAGTTTGCAGACAAACCCGATGCGACCGTTTTGCATCTCGCGAACTTCATCGATGCGGTTCGCACCCGACAGCACAGCTATGAGACGGCTGAGGTCGGACACCACGCTGCTGCTGCGGGGCACATGGTGAACCTCTCCTATCGCAGTGGCAAGAGAATGCTATGGGACGCCAACAACGACAGGGCCTCGGAACTTTGACTCGAAACCAATTTGAGCTGGACTGAGAACTCGCATTCTTATCCTTTTAGATAAAGACTCGCCCGAAGTCTGGGCTCTATGCTTTTACCCATGAGAATGGGTCTGCACCTGACTGCGGTCATAAGCTGGTTTTGCGGTTGGGGTTGCAGCCGGTGATCGCAGCGATAGCCGGCTTTGCGGTGCTACGGAGATCACTCCGTTGGC
This sequence comes from Acidobacteriota bacterium, assembly GCA_046723715.1. Taxonomy (GTDB): domain Bacteria; phylum Acidobacteriota; class Terriglobia; order Terriglobales; family Acidobacteriaceae; genus Sulfotelmatobacter. The sequence continues at coordinate 6,288 of JBKOUZ010000023.1, forward strand.
CGGTTTTTCTGCCAGCCGCTCGCAACCACTCGGCGGACGCACCGCAATGCCGGCCGCGTTCAGATACTGAATCGCGGTTACACGACGGGTGCGGGTGGCCTTTTGGATCCGAAGCGGCCACCCCAACTACCCAGTGTTAAAACTTGCTGTTCTGTTCGTTTGTGACATTGGCCATTCTACGGAGGCTCCAGGCCTCAACGCGCTGCGGAACGCTATTTTCGTCCGCCGGTTTTCAGGTGATAACCATCGGCCCGTTTTGGGTAATCGCTGATGCCTTGGGAGTATCGAACTACTCCAACTTCCTGGGAGAGTTGTTCCTGGCTGGGGATTCTTTTGGAAATGGTGCCGGGCAAGTAGAAAATTGTCCTCGGGAAGATCATCGAACTGCATTCAAGATGGGTTCAATTGGTGAACCATTGGGCACCCAGATTTGAACGCAGGCGAACATCCTCTGCAATCAACTGCGGTCTCAAAAAATCACATCACGCCGACCGCGATAACTCGGTCGTGGGCCTTGTTATCGCCGAGGCGTCATTGCAGCCAACTCTACGGCTGCGTTCCGGGAATCGAAATGTCCAGAGATTCGGTTGATGTCGCAGCAATGGCTAATATCCTGCATTGGGGCGGAGTTACCGGCCGAAGTGGGAATCTTTTCGCCTCGTAGCGCTCGATGATCAGCTGATCACCGGGCTCGGTGCGGCTACGAAAGATTGTGTGCGCCGGCAATTCAATTACGCTCTCGGCGCGCAGCTTGGGGAGGACAATCCGGAATGGCCTCACCATCTCCTTCACGCTCACTACCCGGAAATCCTTATCGATCATGATGAGGTCAAAGGAAAAAAGCATCCCGACGGTATGAATGGAGTTCGCGGGCACGATCCATACACCACCGTCGGGTTTCAGAGATCTCTTGCCGAGCAATCCGATCATTCGGCCCAAGAAAGAGTCTGCGACTCTGACCCTGAAAGAGAGAAAGGTTTCCTTCGACTTGTTGTAGACAAAGACTTCCCGTGGGTTTCCGAACATAGCCATCCTTGGACAGATAGATCCTCAATTGAATTGACGAAATTCTAGCGAGGAGCTTTTTTCTTCATGCGATAGACCAACAGAACAAGCGTGCAGACGGCTAAAACACCAGCGATAGCTCGAATCAGCGTAACGTTATCCATAGTTCACCTCGTTTGATTTGACTACAAACCTAGTGCAAAAAATGAGCAAAGAATGTCTTGATTGCGACAAATGCAGGTCCTACGATCACTACTCCCATCGACGGAAAAATACAGAACACCAGCGGAGGAACCAGCTTGATCGTCGTTTTGGCGGCTCGCTCCTCGGCGAGTTGGCGGCGCTGTGTGCGCAAAGCATCAGAAAACACCCCCAGAGACTTTGCAATCGGTGTTCCGAACCGATCAGTTTGGATCAGCATCGCAACGAACGACCGTGCGCTCTCGAAGCCAGCCCTCGTCGCAAACGATTGCCAGGCAGCAATTCTTTGCACGCCAGCTCGCTGTTCGAAGTTGATGAGTAGCAGTTCCTCGCTCAGCGCAGGATGGCTCATCTCGAGTTCCTGACCGACACGAACGACAGCCTGATCCATACCGAGACCCGCTTCCAGGCAGATGGACATGAGATCCAGACCGTCGGGCAGACTCAGTTTCAGTTCATGTCGTCTGCGGTTGATGGCATGGGACAGCCAGAAGTCTGGCGCGAAGAATCCCACAACGAGAGCAATTACGAAGAAAAGGAAAACGTTGTTCGTGAATACAACTGCAACCGTCAATCCTAAGACAGCCGGAACCGCCAATCTGCATCCCAAAAAGACGTCGGCATGGTAGGGCTTGCGATAGCCGGCAAGCAGTAAACGGCGCACAATCTCCGGATCGGGTTCAGAACCGAAGGAACGCCGGAAAACGGTAAAGGGTTTTGCCAGCATGTCGCCGCTGAGGCCAGATTTCCACGGGCCGGTAACCGGCCCGCTGCTGCGAGCTTCGCGAGTAACCTGCTCCAGCAGGGCGCCCTGGGCGGACGAGCGTCCCATCAGCAGCAGAAAGCAAAGCATCAAGGCGGCGAATATGCTCACTCCGAAAACGATGACCAGTGTCATTTTCTATACCTCAACATCAATGATCTTTCGGATGGCGAGTATGCCTACGATCATCGCCCCCAACCCGAAGTAGAGCATCTTGATACCGAGAGGATCGTGAAACAGAGGCTTTTCGTACTGATGGTTGACGAGACTGATAATGCCGAACATCAGAAACGGGGCGGCGCAGAGCACGTAGCCGGTTACGCGTCCCTGGGCGGTATAAATTGCCAGTTGTCCACGAAGCCGAGCACGTTCGCGAATCACAGCGGATGTCTTATCCAGGATTTGCGCTAGGTTGCCGCCGGATTCTTTCTGCAATAGGATGGCGGTTGCCAGGAAACGCAAGTCATCGATCGGAACCCGGTCCACCAGAGACCGCAGTGAATCTCGCATCGGCAGGCCAAGACTCTGTTCACCTTGTAGGGCGCGGAATTCCGAGCCAATCGGATCGGCTATTTCATTCCCAACCATTTCCAGCACTGCTGAGATAGAGTGGCCAGCCCGCAAGCCACGCGACATAAGGTCGACGGCTTCAGGCAGAAGATTGGCAAACTGCCGGAATCGCATCTCCCGCAGGATATACAAGTACACGTATGGAGATACAGCCGCCGCTACAGCAAACGCGGTTGTTAATGCCAGCGGAGTATCAAAAAGAGAGACGATCCAAGCCACCACTATACCCGCAATCACTGAAGCCAGGGTGACCGTACCTAACGCCCACTGACGTCCTGATTGCCGAATCAACCGCGTGGCTGCGCCGGACCAAGGCAACCAGCGAGCAACGTCATCCAAGACTCCGGACTGAACGGTTTTCTCTTTGAGGATGTTCGTCGTCTGCTGGCCCGCCGACTGCTCTCCCTTAATGCCAGCCAGCTGTTCTTCGACTGCCTTCTCCATCGATGTAGGCTTCAAGAAATAGAGAAGTGTGCCGAACAGTACGACCAAGAGCAGGAGAAATAACAGTATCAAGGCCATATCGCTATCCTCCTAGTTCCAGAGCCTACTGGTCTGTTCAAACATGTTCGCCGGCAGATCGAATCCGGATGCTTTCAGTTTCTCAGCGAATTTGGGCCGAATACCAGTTGCCGTGAATGTCCCGAGCGTCCTGCCGTCTGGGGAAACCCCGTGTTTCTCGAACAAAAAGACGTCCTGCATGCTTACAACATCGTCTTCCATGCCCGTGATTTCCGTGATGTGCGTCAGGCGACGGGAGCCGTCGCTAAAGCGCGATACTTGTAACACCAAGGTCACCGCGGATGCGATCTGTTTACGAATCGCCTTCTCCGGCAGATTCAGGTTCGCCATCATCGCCATCGTCTCCATACGCGCGATTGCGTCCCGAGGATTATTGGCGTGAATAGTTGTGAGCGAGCCATCGTGGCCCGTGTTCATCGCCTGAAGCATGTCGAGAGCTTCCTCGCCACGCACCTCGCCGACGACAATCCGGTTAGGCCGCATACGTAAGCTGTTGATTACGAGTTGGCGCTGCGCGACCGCACCTCTGCCTTCCACGTTGGCGGGCCTGCACTCCAAACGGACCACGTGTTTCTGCTTCATCTGCAACTCGGCGGAGTCCTCGATGGTCACAATGCGTTCTCGGTCTGAGATGTAGCCCGACAACACATTCAAGAATGTGGTCTTGCCTGCGCCGGTTCCGCCCGAGATAACGATGTTCAAGCGGGAAGCCACCGCGGCTTTGAGCACGTCCAGCATGGGCTTGGTCAATGTCTGATTTACCAAGAGGTCATCCTCGGCGATAGGGATGTGTCCGAAACGACGAATGGATAAATGGGGACCGTCAATCGCCAGCGGCGGGATGATTACGTTAACGCGGGACCCGTCCGCCAGGCGAGCGTCGACCATGGGCGACGATTCGTCCACACGGCGGCCGATGGCCGAAACGATCTTATCGATGATGTGCATGAGATGCGCATCATCTTTGAACATGATCTTCGTTTCTTCCAGCAATCCCGCCCTTTCAACGTAAACCTCTTTCGCACCATTTACGAGGATGTCGCTGATGGTCGGGTCCTGTAGCAATGGCTCCAGGGGGCCCAAGCCGAACACCTCGTCGAGAACTTCCAACGAGAGCCGTTCTTTCTCTGGCCCGCTCAGTGGCGTCTTGAGGTTGGAAGCCAGATCCTGAATGACGCCGAACACCTGGCGCCGAGTACGGTCGTCACGGACGGTGGCAACTTTTTCCAGATCGATTTTGTTCAGCAAATCGCGGTGAATTCCGGTTTTCAGCTCCTGATACACACGGAAATCCAACCCCCCACGCTTTTTCGTTTCGCCCGTGATCAGGGGATTGATCGCGGTTAGTGGAACTTGATTAATGTCTCCCATAAGCACTCTCCGATCTTAAGAACTTTCAGCGATTCCAGAATCCAAGGAAACCACCGCTTTTTTCTTTTCTTCCTTCCACGTTAGGCTTTCTTCCTACGCTGTCGGCCCAAGCCTCCAGACTGCGGGCAACTTCTGAAGTCGACAGCTGCGCGACAGGGTCACCTTCGTGAATCGTCTTTACCACCTGTGGATAATGATTTGGCACTCGCCAGAAAATCTTCTGTTGCAAAGCCTTTTCGATCTGCGCCTCGGACAGAACGTTCTTTTTATCCTGCCGGTTCAGGACCACACGAATTTTTTCTTTCGGAACGTCCTTCTCCGCAAAGTACTCCAATTGACGAACGACGTTGCGTATGGCGGACACTTCAGCGACGGTGATCAAGTACAGTTGGTCACAATCGTTGATCAGGGCAAGATTCTCGGCGTTGAGAGCCGGAGGAAGATCAGCCAGAATGAAGTCGTAACGCTGACGCAAGAATCCCAATGTATAACTGACCGCGCCACTGGATAGGTCTCCACGGTGAGCGACGCTCCCCTCCGGTGCGGGAATCAATTGCAACCCACTGGAGTGCTTCATGACGAAGCTCTGCAGGAAGTCATCATCCAGCCGGTCCGTATTTTCCAAGAGATCAAAGAGATGAAAACCAGTTTTGCTCAATTTGAGGTACAGCGCGGCATCGCCAAAGTCCGGGTGCAGGTCGAGCAATAAGGTGCTGCGAGCCATGGAACTGGATAGAAGCGCGCCAAATTGGGTAACCAGGGTGGTCGTCCCGCAGCCGCCTTTGGCTCCCATGAAAGCCAAGACCTGGCCTCGGCTTTGCTCCTGCTTCTCTTTTCGGCGTGATCCAATCCTCGCCACCGCTTTGACGAGCTGCTCGCGGTCGATCGGCTTTAGCAGATACTCTCCGCAGCCTGCGCGCATCGCTTCGAGAATGACGTCGGGCTGAGTCTGGGAGGAAACTGCGAATACTGCCGTTTCCGGCAGCGCCGTGTGAATTCTCTCCGCGATTATTGCCGCTGCGCGCCGGTCTTTATCGAAATCCACCAAGCAGATGTCCGGCCCAGAGTTGCCCAGATGCTCCAGGATGGCGTCCTGGTCCAACCCTCTGCGATCTGCGATGCGAGAGCGCAACCGAATTAACCCGGTGGACTCGGCAAATAACCCGAGAAAGCGCCAGATCTCGTCATCCGTTTCGATCGCGACTACTGAGACAGCCTCGCTCATATAGAAACTTTCCCGGGTCGATGGTGTGCCCACTGAATCTTTGAACGGCATCGTTATCTATTTCACTCCCGAATCCTGAGGCTTAGACTGCAGTTGCTCATTGCCTGGCGCCTGGCGGTCGAACTTTGGTTGATCAAGAAAGGGCACGGGGGCCTGGGGAATTGCTGGCGGCTGCGTGTCTTGGTGCACGGGGTCGACTATGTGGGCCGTCACCATGACCATGAGTTCAGTATTGTTCTTATTAATATTCTTCGAGCGGAACAGCTGGCCGAGAATCGGAATGTCTCCAACACCTGGAACTTTGCTCAACTGGGTCGTGGCTCGATGATCGAGCAAGCCGGCAATCCCGAAAGCTTGGCCGTCTTTCAGTTCGATCTCTGTTTCCGCGCGACGGGTTGAGATAGCTGGAATCACGAAACCAGAGAGCGTCAGCGCGTTACTGAAGTCGAGCGTGCTGACCTCGGGTGCGACATGCAGACGAATTGTGTTATCAGGCAAAACTGTTCCGGTGAAATCCAGTTTCACGCCGAAGGGCTTGAACTGGATGGTGACTGAGGTGAACGTCTGGCTTGGTTGCACAATGGGGAACGGAAATTCTCCACCCGCGAGAAACGTCGCCTTTTGCCCATTGATAGCCATCAAATTGGGCTCAGCAAGGATCTGTAAGACGTTCTTAGCTTCCAGTGCTTGAATGGCAAGACCCAGGTGCAGATCCGGTCGGAAGACAAAAACGTTTAGAGGACTTTGTTGCGTCTTGTCCTGGAATGGGAAGTGCGGAAAGCCACCTCCAAAAACATCAGTGATTTCGTGAGTCGGAGCCTGTCCGAACTGCCCAGTGGTGGTCGAGCCGATCGTGTTGCCTGCGCCCGTAGCGAACCAGTTAAATCCGAGTTGCGAGAGCGCGGTGCGATCGACTTCGGCGAACTTCACTTCCAGAAGAATCTGACGATCATGAAGTAGAGGGATGTTGACCGAGTTCACCACGTCCTTGGAATACACGCCGGCCATCTTGCTCAAATTCTCAAGGATGTGGGAATCCGAGGCGCTTCCCGACAGCAACAGGTGTCCACCATCGGCCTCCACTTCCAAGTGTTCATTCGGGTAGGCGCGCTGGATGGCCGAACGGAGTCCGGCCACATCCAGATCAACTTCGACATCCAGAACCTGGGAATGACCCGAACCGTCCCAAAGAATGACGCTGCTGACGCCAGGGGCTTTACCTTCCAGCACAACTTCAGTGGGAGAGGTTGCCATGGTTTCGATGGCAGTCGGGTTACTGGAGAGTACCCGGGTCAGTGGCGCCGCTACGTTAATCACAACCGATTTTCCAACCAGCACGTGCAGGGTTTGGCCTTCGCCAGGTTCAGTTTTCGGTAAGGTTTGATCTTGTGTCGGTTGTTGGGCCCGCACAGGCATGAAACCCAAAGCGATACCGAAAATTGCAAGAACGGATAGATTTCGTATCAATGGTGAGCTCATTATTCGGTCCCTTGTACTTTGGTCACAGCATCTTTAGCCACGGACTCATCAAATCTGTGAACAGTCTTTTTGCTACCTTCGATCACTTCCAGCACATAGCTGGGCCGACTGGGCGGCGCCGGCTTTGCGGAGCGCGCACGGGCCAGAGGAGCAGGCTTCGCGGGTAAACTGACCAGTTGATCCAGGCGCGCCGGACGGAGGTCTTTGTTTACCGTTTGGTCGGTCCCATTGCGGAGTACGAATTGAATCGTTCCCTGCGTGCTAGCCAATTGCAGCTTTTGCGAGTCCTCTGGAGAAACCAGCAGTGTTACGACGTCAACCTGCTGGGGCTTGCCTTGCGGATCTGGCTCGATCGTCTGGCCTGCAGTGAGGACTTCGACGTCCTGCAACACGGTCTGAGTGAGGCTACCGCCCCCACCGGGTAACTGAATCGTCGCCTGTACATCCACGTGCGATCCGGGATACAGGAATCCAGCAACGCCCACGATCTCATTGCTCTTTACCGCGGTGGCACGCATTCCGGGTGGAATCTTGGTAGCGAGGCCGATACCGGATCCTTCCAGTCCGAGATCCCGCTGGAAGATAGGCTCCTTGGCGCCGAGGGAGCGAATGAGGGGATGCCCCAGGACGTCCTGCGCCTTGGAATAGGTTCCAGCCATAGGAACGTCGCTGGGCCAGTCCATTAACGTGACATCTTTCTCGGCGAGAGCGACTCCAGCGGGCAGATCGGTGGCCGCGGCCACGACCTTTACAGTGTTGTGATCGCCCATACTCGCGCGCAGGCGCTTAAAGACGATCCAGGTAAAGACTCCGGCCAGAACCACAGCCATAAAAAATGCAAGCATGATGCGTTTCGGGTTCGTAAATCACCTCCACCAGTTCGCGTTGGTCGCACAAAAGACAGTCCCTATGGCAATGGCTAAGCCGAAGGGGATTCGCCTCGACCCATGCGCCTGGACATTCATTTCAGGATGTGGCTGCAGTCCGGAGGTGAAACGATATGCGATCAGCCGCGCAGTGTTCCGAACTGTTTGAATCGTATTTCGGTTGAAGATTGCAGATGTGATTGCGAGCACTCCGCCCGCGAGTCCAATGGCGATGAGCACAGTCAATATGTGACTTCCACCCACCCAGGCGCCAATTGCGGTCATCATCTTCAGGTCACCGCCGCCCATGGCTCCCAGCACGAAGAGCAAAGCGAAGAAGCCGCCGGCAATGAGAATGCCGAGTCCGCAGGTCTTAAGTCCAAACAATCCCAGCAGGACAGTGCGGAGCACGATCGCGGCCGTGATGGCGGTATACGTCAGCTCATTGGGAATGCGGGCACTGCGCACGTCGCTGAATGCCCCCGCCAATGCCAGGACTACCGCGCCGATATAGAAGTACTTTTCCACGATGCTCTCTTTGGGCGATCCGAGCTTGTGATCTCGGCGAATCTCTTAATTTCAAATTTCAAATGCGACACTTCTCAGAATCTCGATCACAAGACTACGGAACATACGCGCTCAAAACCTTGCTGATGCCCGTGAACGCGTTGTTCAGATCTGTAGCGATGGTTTGCATCGCAACGACGGCAGCAAAGCACATGAGAGCGATGATCAGCGCATACTCCACGAGGCCCTGACCTGTCTCACGCTTGTGCAGCTGTATGAAAGCTTTGATCCAGGTGTTCATTTGTCTTCTCATCAGGTACTGAGGACTACGATTTACGGGGGAACTTGCTGCGATTTTCGTCTGTCCGTGCTCCTGGTGCGATGGTTTGTCGCACAGGAGCGCGGACGAGCCGAAAAGTTGACTACGGGACGTAGGTGTTGAGCATGTTGCCGATGCCGGTGAACGCAGCATTAATATCAGTAGCTAGCGTCTGCATGGCAACCACGGCGGCGAAGCAAACCAGGGCGATGATCAACGCATATTCCACCAAACCCTGTCCGGCTTCGTCCCTGTGGAGGCTGTTCAAAGACTTCATAATCAGGTTCTTCATTTGTTGTCTCCTAATGTGTGTTACTTCCGTCACCCGGGGGGCTGGCGCCGGTTACTACCGTCGGCACTACTAGAAGCAGGTTGTGGACCAAACCGAGCCGCGTGAAGGAAGTCGTTGAATGCTCTTCAAAAGCTTGGAGTTGGATTGCTAACGGAGCAAGAATCTAGCGCAATGCGGGCCTTCACCGCCCGTGTCCTCGTTCTGCTGGTACCTGACGGAACATCTTTTTGGAAACACCGAATACATTTGTTTACAGTGCATCTGACCTAATGGCACAGAGGTGTTACGTGTGCATCTGGCTGCGTCGGGGGCCAACGCAGAGAAGACGGAGGATTGGCAGATTGCTACACCTGGACGAAATCTCGCGAGGGTTGCCGAACCGCTTCGCGGCTGCGTCTGAAACTACGCGCGTACCAGTACCAACCGAACCACACCAGGCTGCTCCAGAAGTAAATACCCGTGGAGGGCGGAACTTTCGCCTGCAAGATTAAGAGCAGGAGGAAGTTCAGGCACACGAAGAACAGCAGGACCAAGTGGGTACGGACTTTCAATTTCTCTTGATGGAGCCATAGTACGCTTTGCAGGATGGCCGGAAGCAGAACCACTTCATCAGTCATCCATGCGTATGGCGTAGTGAGCAGGGATATGACCAGAATCGCGGGACCATGGGCGCGCCAGTTCCAATCCTGGCGGTTGTGCCAGTAGTACCCAACCGACCAAGCGAAACCCAGCGCCAGGGGTACAAATTGGACCCAAAAAAAACGGCGGAAAAACAGCGCGCGGATCATACCACTCAATGCCGGAATGAACTCATTTTGAATCGCTTGATCCTGCATCATGGCGCGGTAGTGTTGAAAGATTTGGGGATCAAAAACGAGAGCAACGCAGCTAGCCACCGCCAGAGCGCTGGCTGCTCCGCCTAACACCGACCATTTCCGGCGGGTGAGAACCCAAACCGCGAGGATTGGCCATATTAAGCCAAAGATGTGAGGCTTCGCCATGGGAATGAGAAGGGCTACTCCGGCCCAGAAAGGATGATCCGGCTCGAGGTAAAGGAAAAGAGCGATTCCGAGAAGCAAGACCATTCCCATCGCCCCGCCCACCAAGCATCCGGCAACGGGAGCAAACAGGTAAGCCGCGAGTGTGAAAGCCGCCGGTGGTTTGGTCCCGTTTCCGTACAACCGCCAGCAGACGCGAACGGATAAGACCAAACAAGCCACCAGGATTGCCGTCCACACCACCCAAGCCCAGTACACACTCAACACTCCAAGCGGCAGAAAAATCCAAACGGACCACGGCATGGGACGCATCATAAGCGGTTTCTGGCCAACATATCCCTGACTCCGCTGCAATGCGAGCACGTCGGGCACGGAATAGGGGTTCTGATGGTGAACCAGCAGTTCGCCGGCCGCCCAGTAAGCGATGGAATCTCGTTTCGAGGCCCCCGCACGTATCGTCTTCTGATGGGCTACAAGGAACCAGATCAGAACTGCAATCAGACCGAAATTCAATGCTAGCTTGAGTATCTTCATTGATAGTTTGCTCGATCATTGGGAAGGTCCGACGGACATGCCAGGTCTCTCCGCGTCATAAATATGAACTGCCAGTTCGTAGGACCCGTAAGCCTCACGCAGGGACGATAGTTGTGGGCAATATAGCTCCCCAAAGGATCACGAGCCAAAGCCTCCGCAGGCGTGTTAGGCCAGGAATCATGGATGTGATCGGGAAAGGCGGGCTCGTACACAACGAACCTTGTGGGATGCGCAGAGAAGTCTGCCAGCATCACTTGCATTTGCTCGTAGGTATGCATTCCCGGCTGTGAAAACTCGAATCTTGTCGGACTGTAGGTTTTCGTCAGATAGTAGTAAGTCGCCATATACGGGTAGAAAAGAATCGTCTCGCCCGGCGGAACATGGGCCTGAATGTAGTCAACGACCATATCCTTTGTCCCCATCGCTACCTGGCCGCGCCGCGTAAAGACTTTCTCGCGCGAGAGCGCCTGAAATACGAAAACTTGCGCGCCCATGCCCAGTAAAGAAATGCACAGGCAGAACCCCACCATGGGAGCCTGCCGTCGTATGAAACTACTCCGGATTTCCTTGCCATCCAGCAGCCACGCAATCAGCAGAAAGAATATGGGCTGAAGAAAGAAGAAATGAATGTAATCCGCGCGCACCGCAATCACCGTGGGCAACAATCCGGAGATCACTGCGGAAACCAAAACGTAATAGCTCCAGTGCGCATTGAGCCGAATGCGGCGCCGATTTTGCAGCGCAAGCCGAAGAAGAAGCGCGACTCCGAAGAGCGGTAGATAGGGGATCCAAAATCGAGGCGCGAACACGAGTCGGATGACCAGTCGCATAACCCATGAGCCAGTGTGGAAGAGTTGGTACTGCGTTTCCTCAGGCAGATTGCCGTAGCCATACGGCACTCGATTTACCGTGGAGTAATGCTGTAGCGGCCAGAACCAGCTCTTCAGCATCTCGCCGAAAGCGTGCTGGCTGCCGAAATAGGCGAATGTAATCAGGAGTGGCCAAGCTAGTCCCAAAGCAATTGCGGTGAGGTGACGCCGATTGAAGACGTTCGGTTCCTGGCCGTACAACGCAATTATCAAAAATCCCACACCCAGTCCGACCAGTAATCCCGCCCCTTTTGACTGTTCGAACAACACCGCGATGGATGCGAACGAGGCCGCTGCGAACGCCCAGTGCGTGCTGCAGGTCTCCAGCAGCCGAACAGCGCAGTAAAGCGTCAGGCATGCCCACAGCGTGCTGTCCCAATTGTGCAGCACTACAAAACGCAAGGGGAGCGCGGTAATCAGCATCAAGCCCGTGACCAGCAGGCTGGCTTGCCGTCCACAGACCCGGCGCGACAGCACGTAAGTTATAGGAGAGAATGCCGCGCCCACGACCGCCAGCAGCGTGTGCGCAACCACATATGAATTGCCAAACACGCGGAACACTAATGCCAGAAGATAATAGGAACCCGGAGTAAAGAACGAAAAGAAATCGCGATAGAGGACCTGCCCGTCTAAAATCCGTTGCGCTCCCTGCAGAATGATGCCTTCGTCGAGATCGATCCAGGTCGCGCGCCGGAAAAGGCAGAGATAAAGAAACGACAACCCAAAGATCGAGATGGCGATGAGGCGTTCGGAGCGTAAGGCTTCCGGCGAGCCACTCATTGCGTCCGTTGGCTCCGGCATTGGAACGCTGGTCTCGATCTCGCGCTCTGCAATTGCGATTTGCACCATTACCTCTCAGGCCTCTGCGGTGTGGGCTCGCTTTGCGCCTTGGCTGAAACTTGCGAGAGCCTGCCGGAGTACGCTGTAAGCTGCGGAGGCACAGTATCCGGGTCTAGTAACCACACGGTCCGCTTGCTGTAGTAGCGCAGCAGTTCATCGTTTTGAGTCGGCCCCATATCCCGCGCCCAGACGACCTTTTGGTTGTCGATATCGGCGCCGTTGTAGACCCATTCCAACATGGGATCATGATCTGAGTCATACCGCACGAGCACGAGCTGAGGCCCGGTGAGGGCGGCCAATCGTGCGGTGATCGCGGTGCGCTCCGGTCCAATCGCAGCCCACGTTCGCGGCGCCGGAGCACCTGCGAGCAGATGTGTCTGAATCGGCACCATCACTACACACATGATCACGATGGCACGTACGAGGAATACGCCCGAATGTTTGCCATCGAATTTCCAAAGACGCAGGTGGCGCATGCCCTGCACAAGTACGGCCACGATGACCGGCGCAATCGGAGCGACATAGTTGATGTTGAAGAATATGACCAACGCCGAGCTGGCAACACCGATCGCACCTGCTATCAAGAGGAATCGTAGGCGGCGGGCGCGCATGACTTCCGGCAAGAACAGCAACGGGAGGGTAAGCACGGGCGACACAAAGAAAGCCCACCCCCGGGCGCCTGCCTTTGAGTACTGCAGGAATGCACCCGAAAGCGTGCGGGCGTGGTTAAATTCGGATAGCTCCACATCATAGAAATCCCGCATGGCCTTGTGGTGATACGCGGGCTCCGGATAAGCCGTCTGCCAGTAGAAATACCTGGCGATAGCGTAAGTATCCCGATTTAACTGTTGAGGCATTTTCGTCGGACTGCCCGTTACGCGCCAAAAGTAATAGCCCATGGCAACTCCCGCGATCGCCAATACCAGCAGCATTGGTAGCACGACGCGGCACAGCAGCGGCCCTGCGACAGATCCTTTCCGGATGGCCCAAAGCACGAGCGTGATTCCGACCGCACCGCTTAGCATCATGCCCTCGTACGGCCGGGTGTTGGCCAACATGGCGACGCCGACCGCCATCAGAATGGCGTCGCGCACACCCTGCTGACGCATGGCTCGGGGCAATGCCCCCAGAACGAGAGCTCCACCAGTGGCGGCCAGAGCGCCTCCCCAGTAGCTGTTATCCCAGTAACTGAGAACGCCGAAGCGCATGACCGGCAGCATACCTCCCAGCAGGGCCCAAGAAGGCGGCAGCCAGGCCTGCAGCATCCAGCAAAACGCGGCACACATTATGCCTACGCTGAGCCATACTCCCCAGAAAGGGCCATGCGCGAACACTTGTCCCGCCGCCAGAACAAGCCCTTGCAAAGGCGGATACATCGAAGCGTAGGTGGGATGAAAAATGACGTGAAAGGTCTCGAAATGCACCCACATGGGGTGGGGAAGATTCGTAATACGTCCGTGCGCGAAAGTGTCTCCCGCCAGCAGAAAACTAAATTCGTCATTGATGTAAGGCAGCGGCGCCGGCAACCACGCGAGCAGCGCCAGCCGCAGCGCAAGTGCCGAGAGGCCGCAAGAGAGAACAGCCAGCCTCGGGCGTCGGGCGAAGTTGCTCAGGCTTCGCTCCACCCGTCTGAACCAACGATGGCCGAGCTGCGGGCACACCAGTGCCAGCAACAGCGCAATCGATACAAGCAGAGATTCAAGCCCAAGATGCGCGAACATAACGAATCAAATCCAAAATTCCTTACACGGTCAACTGCAATTCCTTAGTCTCCGACAATGCTGCGCACGAGTTCCTTCCACCAGTCGCCTCCGCTCTGCAGCGATTGTCGGAATGCGACGAAGCTGAATTCCCAGTGGTTTTGCCAGACGCCCGAAATACCCCAAACAGTTCGAAGCTGATGCCAGTAATAACGGCGAGCCGCTTCATCGCGTGCGATCGATCCCAACTCGGTCTGACTTAGCGTAAATTCCTGGGGCGGCTGCTCGGGTAACCGGTGTGCATAGCCGTACTTCCACTGCACTTGGGTGACAGCGCAGTTCCAGTAAGCTCGCGCGATTCTCTCCTCAGACTCTCGCATTTCAGTGGCAACACTCTTTGCGTCGAAAAACTCGGGCGGCATGGTGGAATGTAATCGAAACTCAGACCGGAATGAGGCAATCGCCAGCACAACCACGACCAGCGCCATCACGGCTACCACGTCGTATTTACGCCTGCCCGTACCCACTACTTTGTCACCTCTCCACCGACACGCTCGAAAAGCACGCTATTGCGATCGCTGTATGCGGTGCGCCACCCTGCATTGTGCTCCAGAACGTACGTAAACGGTTCGTTGTGCGGAAAGAGGACGAAACGTATTTTGTATTTTTCCAGGATTGCGTCCGGTCGCTGAATGCCTATCACGTCGAGATAGTCACGGAACACGCCGGAGTAGTCGAATATATCGGCGCGGCCGTCAATGAATACCTTTAGGGTGGGCTCCTCCCAATTGAGGTATCCGCCCCATAAGTAGTAGTTCAGCATTGGGCCATTCACAGCGTGAGTCTTCAGATATGCGACCGCTCCGGCCGGGTACTGATCCTTCACGGTGCTCTCAAGGCTCGACTGCTTCGGCCAGTAGTGAACAATCCCCGCAATTATTAGCAGGGCGGCAAGGGCGTTGATGATCGGCGTGTCAAGCTCGGCACGATAATGCGGAACGAAGTCCAGCATTTTCGCCAGCACAGGTGCGAGCAAGATTCCCATTAAACATAAGAACCGTACATACGTGAGCCCGCTGTACACCCCGAAGAGAACCAGCGCCAGATCCGCTAGACCCCAGCGGCGCGACTTCAACAGACTAGTGAGCACCAGAAGGATCAAGAGTAAAAGGACAAACTTTCCGCGCCCATCGTGAAAGTTCAACGACGCCCATTCCGTAACATGCTCGATATTGGTTTTCTGACGGAACGCCAGATCAAGCGGATAGAACACCAGTCGCGGGCCGTAGGGATTGAGGAACAGGAAAGCCGCGCTGGCTACCCATGTCCAGAGCAACTTTATTTTCTCGCTGCGTGTCCATGGTTCGCATTGAATCAGGCCGCGCCGCACGTCGACGAATCCTTCCGCAATTACGATGGAGAAAACGATCATGCCCAGTGACCAGGACCCATGTGCATTGATCCACAAGCAAAACATGGAGGGAATCAGCCAAAGCGGCGCGCCCTTTCTTTGGCGTACCCGTTGAAGAATAATTAACAGCACGACGAGGCAGGCGTAACCGAATGCAATCGTGCGCGGTCCGAAAGAAGATCTGCCCAGGAAGATGGCGCAGACGGTCGCGATTGTTGCCGCCTTGAAGTTGCCGGATTCCTTCCAGGCAAGATACAGAACACCAAGATAGATCAAGCTGAGCAGGGTTATTGTCAGTGCGTCAATTCCTGAAAGCCCAAGTAATCGCCACATGCAATAGAAGGGAATTTCGGAGAGCCATTCGTGGTTGATCCACGGATGGCCCGCAACCGTGAACGAATACATGTCGTAGCGCGGGAGAGCATGGTTCTCGACGAGGTATTCGCCATTGTGCAGATGCCACCATATATCCGGGTCGGCAACTCTGCCGCGTGCCAGCGCAAAAACAACCCCTAGAACTATCAGGATCAAGACCGCCGGAAATGGGAAAAAAGGCCTCCTTTCAGTGAGGAGAATTGGCGGCAGAGCGGAAGCTGTCAACCGCGACTCCACGGTCTTCTCATCAACGTTAACCGCGGACCTCAAGTTTCCGCCGAATCGTCGGGTTGTTGTTACTGAAGGCATCTCATCTGGAATGCAATTTAGCTGCCAGCGCGGATTTCTGCTGGCTTGGTGCGACTGCAGTGTTTGAACTCACAGTCCTGGACATCGCGCGACGCGAAGATCGGCAGGCAATCTTTAGTCACCACACCCTGGTGCTATGCCTCTCTCCGGAGGTGCTATGTACAAAGCGTCTCCGTAAAGCGACACTCTTCAGTGTTGCTGTATCCATTTGTACACCGACTGTGCGGTACCGCATGCGTTACTTAAGTTAGATTCGGCGTAGGGTTCACCTCCTCGAGCCCTGACTCGCTAGCGCGGATAACAGCGGTCCTCCCTCACGAGTTTTTTCATCATGAGCCCCTCCGACCGGGAAAAATAACGGTCAAGTGGTGCTTCACACGAAAGGACTGCTACTTCTTGCCTACAAATCTGGGACCGAAAAATGTGCTGTTAGTCGAACCTGACGAGGCATTTGGCGATGTCTTACAACCCTTGCTTGGCCATGGATATGTCTTTCTGCAGAAGTCGTCAAACGAGTCGGCCCTCGCGGCTCTTAAGTCATCCTCTCTTGAAGCGATCCTGTTGAACATCGATGCTTTTGCCGCCCAGCGGACCTCCACTCTTCTTCGTGCCGCCAACGAACGGGAGATACCGTTACCGGTGATTGCCTACAGCTGGGAGCCAAATGGACAGGAGGTTCTAAATGCCTTTAAGGATGGGGCTTTCGACGTCATCAGCCAGCCATTGGACGTGCAACAAATGCGCTTCGCGCTGGATCGGGCTTGCCGCCGCGCTGCACTCACGCGCGAATTACTGGAGGCACGTCGGCTGCTCCAGACTACCCACATTGACGGATTCCTAGGAAACAGTAAGTCCATTGAGCGGATTACCGAAGTCACCCGCAAGGTGGCTGAGGTGTTCACGACTGTCCTGATTACCGGTGAAAACGGAACGGGAAAAGGCATGATCGCGCAAGCGATCCACCGTCTTAGCCCGAGAGCCGACAAACCATTCATCGCCTTTTCAGCATGCAATTTTCCGGACTCGATGATCGAAGACGAACTCTTTGGTCATGAAAAGGGTGCCTTCACAGGAGCAAGCCAGTCGCGCCGCGGGCGCTTCGAAGAGGCGAACGGCGGGACAATTTTCATCGATGAAATCGGCGATTTGGCGCTTCCTTTGCAAGCCAAGTTACTGCGTGCTCTGCAGGAACGTACAGTTGAGCGGCTCGGCTCGAACCTGGCGCGCCCAATCGATGTACGTGTGATCTGTGCTACGAACCGGAATCTGGAAAAGATGGTGCAAGAAGGCAGCTTTCGCGAAGACCTCTATTTTCGGATTTCGGTGGTGAAGATTCAGATACCCGGGCTTCGGGAACACAAAGAGGACATTCCTCTGCTGGCGGAACATTTTTTACGGAACTTTGCGAGGGCTCACAAGAAGACGGCCCGCTCGTTTACGCCTGGATATTTGAGCGCGCTGGCCAGGCATCATTGGCCAGGCAATGTTCGCGAATTGCAGAACGTGATTGAGCGCAGTGTGGTTCTGGCTAACGGAAATGAATATCTCGGGGTCGCCGATCTGCCGGAAGAACTCAGAGACGTAAGCACTTCGGAGCAAGATGGCGTTCGGGGCGGTTCTTTCCAAGAGGCAGTACAGGCATTCAAGAAGGAGTTAGTGCGATCGGCCCTGCGCATGCATTCGGGTAACCGGCTAAAAGCTGCGATCGAACTCGGCATCAGTCGCTGTTACCTGCATCGCCTGCTGAATCAGTTCTCCCTGACCGACGCGCAGACGGCGCAGCCGATTGAAGAACAGGGACCATTCCTTGCCGAAAGCGAGGATCTGCAGCCGGAGCAGCAGAGATTCGCGATTCGGATCGCTTGAGGTTGGCGTGATGAGAAAGAGAAATGTCTTCCGTGGAAGTTCGGGGCAGTCGTTGATCGAAACTGTCCTGTTTTTACCGTTCCTGCTGACGATAGTTTTGAATGCGGTGAACTTCGCTTACTTTTTTCTGATGGCCCTGAACATAACCAGCGCATCGCGCAGCGCGGCGATCTACTCGGTCATGGGAGGCGCAACTCCCGCAGCTATAGCTTTGCCCAAGGCAGGGCCGAACACGACCACAACTGCTGTCAGCTACCTGGCGTATCAGGACTTGACGGGTGCCGTCTATGCTCCATACGGCAATGCGGGTGTTCAGGTCTGCTCGACGGCTGCCACAAATCCCCCCAGCGTACTGAGTTCGGGAGGTCTGACCCAGCGAACGCCTTGCGCGAGTTTTGGATCGGTGGGCACTTTTCAGGCTTCGCAGCCCGATCCTGAATTGAACGCTTCCAACACCGTCCCCGCATTCCTGTTGAATCGCGTGGACGTCGCATACCGGTTTTCCCCTCCCATTCCCCTGAGCCCGTTCAACATCTTTGTCCTTGCCAGCCCGATTTGCAGTTCCACTGGAGGCACGGTGACCTGCACTTTTTACCGTCACGTGGTCATGAGGGAGATGCAATAGATGCGCCGGCCACTTCTATTCGGGAAACGCAATTCGAAAGGCCGTGAGAGCGGACAGGCACTGGTGGAGTTCGCCTTCGTATTCATGTTCTGGGTGATCATGGTCGTCGCCATCCTGGAGATGGTGCTGTTGCTGCACACCTATAACGTGCTGGCGGACTCGGCTAAGGAAGGGGTGCGCTACGCGATCGTACACGGCACGAACAACTCCATCCCGTGCGGGCCGCTCACTTGTGCGGATGTGACAGGACCTGCGGCACCAGTTGGAACCACTCCAGGCTATGGCAGCGGATTTGGGGTGGTAAAGACGTTCGCGCAATACTCTCTCCACAGCACTAGCGGAATGACTGTGACCATT
The DNA here is from genome assembly GCA_046723715.1 of Acidobacteriota bacterium. GTDB lineage: Bacteria > Acidobacteriota > Terriglobia > Terriglobales > Acidobacteriaceae > Sulfotelmatobacter. Next base: position 25,292 of record JBKOUZ010000023.1, read on the forward strand.
AACTACCCGGGAGGGGATGCGACGCCTGCGAATAAAACGCCAAATCGAGTTCAGGTTGTGGTCGCTTATCCCTATCAGCCGTTCTTTGGATTGGGCTGGCCCACGTTTACGGTGAATGCGGCCGCTGAGGGAAGAATCATGAATTGAACCTGCGGCTGGCCAGCTTTGCAGGGAATTGTGAGTGAGTTATAAAGCGGTACAAGCGAATGAGGGTAACAAGCGCCATGAACGCGCAAAAGGAGGCTCCCTCAATGAGAGCCAATTGGAAATTCAGGCGGAGAAGTCATCGAGCCGACGAGGTTGGTCAGGCGATGCTGCTCTACATTCTCGTCCTGGCGACTTTTCTTTTGGGAGCGCTATTGTTCGCCTTCGACCTCTCGAACATGTGGTTCCATCGTCAGTCCGCGCAAAGCGCAGCCGATGCTGCCTGCGCCGCAGGCGCTATGGATCTGCTCGTAGATGCACAGGGAGGCGCGACCGGCCACCAGGTGTTCACGCTGGGACAAGCTTACAGCTGCACTACCGCGAGTTCGACGTCGAACCCGCCCGATCCGGTCTGCTGGTACGCGGCACAGAACGGCTACACCAGCAACAGTACGAATAATCTTGTCAGCGTGAGTTTTCCAACTTCAGTGATCGGCATTACTGCCCCGTCCGCTAGCGTGGCAGCAAGTCCATTCATTCGCGTCGATGTGCTTGAGCACGTACCCACGCTCTTTGCAGGGATCATCGGCGGTGGCACCACTAAAGATGTTCGCGCGTTTTCGACTTGCGGGGTGGAAGAAGCCGCCTCGCCGATCCCGTTACTCGTGCTGGACCCCAAAAATCCCAGCAAGACGATCAGTGCTCTGAATGTGCAAGGTACTCCCGACATCGTCATTTGGGGAGGACCGCAGCAAAGCATTCAGGTCAACTCGCAAGATCCAGCCGCTGTGACGATTGCAGGTAGCGCGACCGTGGATCTCAGGCTAGGTGGACCCAACAATACTGGCAGCGATTTAGGCGTTTATGGTGGTCCTGCGACTGCGCCCGGCGGTTTTCTGCCGGGCAGTACTGGACAGTGGCGGCTGTCCTCTCCCATTACTGACCCTTTCGCGCAAGTGAACGCGCCAAGCATCACCACTCCCGGGATCGTCACCGAAGTTGTGCAGGGTCAACACGGGTGCCCCGATCCACTTGGCTGCTACGAGTACTCACCGGGCCTTTATTCGGCCGGCATCTGCGTTGGGAGTAGCTGCACGTTGAAAAAACACACTACCGCCATTTTCCAGGGCGGCATTTACGCCGTAAATGGCTTTCAGGCCAAATCCAACTCGTGTCTGCGCCCAAGTACGCAAGACCCGGCTGGTGTTGGGGGAACCATGTTCTATTTCACCGGGGGGGGAGCCGTGAACGTCGATGCAAACTCGGGCGGCTGCAGTGCCGGGACCTGCAAATGTCCTGCTCCGTTCGACCCTTGGGGGGGTACAGGGATGCAAGGTATGAAGTGCACGGCCACTTCAACTGTGCCGAACAATCTGTTGACCATCACAAGCCTGACTGGGAACGTGATGCTTGCGCCGTGCACTGGAACATATGGAGATCCCTATCTCGCACAGGGGCAAACCGATCCTCTCGGCACCCAGCGCGGCTTTCTATTCTTCCAGGATCGATCCAATACCGCAATGGACCAGCAATGGAGCGGAGGAGGATCATTTCTGCTCGCGGGCACGATGTATTTTCACTCGTGCAACTCAACCGGGACGGGTACGGGTTGCGGAGCACCTCCGACTTACTACTCGGATACTTTTGAATTGAGCGGTGGATCTGGGGCCTCTACTTACATGTTGGGAGACATCGTCGCGGACAACTTGCTTTTGGGTGGCAATTCAAATATCACGATGGATTTGAATACCACCACCGCTTACAACATCCTAAAGGCTTCCATTTTTCAATGATGCTCGGTCTTAACTTCATCTAATGCAGAAGGATGTAATGGCATTATGCCTCTCGATGTCTTAGAAGAACTGCTGGCCTCGGTTCCGGCGCCGACGCATCGGGACGCCGCTCGCGTTCCCGCCTTTCTCGAAATCGGTTACGGATACCGGCCCGGCCGCAGTTCCGCGTTTTCCGCAGTGTGTCATCTGCTTGCGGTGCTGTTGATTGCTTTTTCGTCCACCCGGCTCGCATACGTGCACGCTGCCGAAGTTGTGCACCCCAGACTCGAGCCGATGAGAGTAGACCCACTCTATCTTCCAGTGCTCGGAGGCGGGAGCGAGGGTGGCGGCGCAGAAGGCGGTGGATCAGGCACGCCCACAGAACCCTCGAGCGGGTTGCGCGCCCGCAGCCATCGTGGATTCGCCTATCCGGGAACCCAGCCCTTGATTTCGGCTCCGCCTTTGGCGAAGCTTGGCATTCAAACGATCCTGCGCCCCAATTTGGAAAATCCACCGATCCTGCACCAGAATTTTCCGCTCCCGAATCTCGCCATTGCTGCCCCACCTCCGTCGCCCGAGCCTGCAAAACCTGTGATGAAGGTGGAAAACGGGAGGATGGCGATTCGGCCGGTTGAAAAACCCGTAGCAGCCCCGAAGCTGAAGCTTCCGACCGCTTCTACCAGCAGTCTGCCACAGTTGCCGTCAGCAGAACCAGTAATGCCGCAAGCGCCGTCTCTGAAGCCGATCCCGTCGATCGCTCGGATGTCCGATGTCCCTGTGCGCAGCCGAGAGAAGCAGGGATTGTTGGTGTTGAACGCCGTTCCTCCACCGCCCGATGTTGTGGCGAGAGTTCCATTAGGCGAAGCTCGTTCCTTGTTTGCGGTGGCTCCGGTGCAGTTCACAGTCATTGCTGAGCCCTCGGCAGGCACTAGTCATGGCGGGGCATCCGAGAAAGCTTCCGGCAATGGAACTCCATCGGACAATCCGAGCGGTGATGCAATCGCCGATGTCGCATCCGGTGGTGGCGCGGAGCCTGGTGGCGGGTCTTCCGGCAGAGGCAGCGGTTCCAATTACGGCTCAGGACGGGGCAGCGGTGTCAATCCAGTTTCGGTAGGCTCAAGCACCGGGCGCGGCTCCGCGTACGGCTCAGGTACTGGAGGCGGAACCGCAACTGCTTTGGGCAGTGGTGGCGGAGCCGGGAACTCTCCCGGTGGTGGAGCCTTCCCTGGCATCTCCATCCGTGGCGGGAATTACGGAAATGGCTCCCTTGGAGTTCATACCGTCATCCCGCGAAGCCAAACGTCCTATTCCATGACCATCACCTCGACCGCGAGCAGCGGTGGAGGTCTATCCGACTACGGAGTGTTTCACAACCAGAAGGTGTACACGGTATATTTGGACATGCGCTCCGGCGATGAGGATGCAGCGCTCTCATGGACCCTGCAGTATGCTCTGCTGCAACCGACGGACCCATCCGAAATCCGCATGATAGGGGTTCCCGCGCCGCCGTATGCCACATTGAAGCAGGTTCCCGAGCTTACACCCGATCTTGCTGCGACCTGTGCCAAGAAATTGATTGTTGTGTCGGGAATTCTGAACACCAATGGTAAACTGGAGCAGATTTCGGTGCAGAAGAGCCCGGACCCGCGGGTCAACACACTGGTTACCGACGCGCTGGCCAACTGGCTGTTCCAACCTTCGCAAATCCAAGGCAATCCGGTGGCGCTGAAGATATTGCTCGGCATCCGCTTAGCTTCAAAATAATTTCGGGTAGAGCAGGTACATTTCGCGGAAATTGAGCCCGCAAAGTGCGCCGCTAGCCGATTGTGTACACTTAAAGGCCCCATGTCCTCGATTCCCTCAGAACCCGCGGTGGCGGAAATCTCGAATTCCTGGAAGTCAGGCTTCAGGAAAGTTGCCAATTCGCACTGGACCTTTGTCGCCCTCCAGGGGCTTGATCTGCTAACCACGATGGTTGCATTTCGCATGGGTGCATACGAAGTGAACCCACTGGTCGCTCATCTGACGGTGACGTTTGGGCGTTTTCGCGGCGTGCTCATCAGTAAGCTGATCGCCATCGGAATCGCCATGGGAGTTCGAAAGCTGCTATGGACCATAAACATCTTCTATGCAGTAATTATCGTGTGGAACTCGGCCAATCTGCTGAGCGCGTTTGTGAAGTAAGTTACTCACCTCAAGCGTTGTCCCGCCGGCTCTCAAGGCCGAGCGGGAGGAGTAGTATTCGACATCTCTTACTATACCCAAACTATACGAGCATCCCAGAAATTGAACAGGCACGCATCCCTTGCAGGAGCGCTGGGGTTGTTCTGACGTCCATCGTCCGGGTTTAATTCAAGAAGGTCACACTATTGTCGTCCGCACCAGAACAGACGCGGTCCTTTGTGCGGAGGCGATAAATAGAGTTCATGCCGTGCGGAAGCCGCAGGAATCACATCCCGACCTCGCCAATGTAAATTTTCAAATACTGTTGATGAACGGATTGGAAGTAACCAGACGAATCAAGGCTCTTATGCCCTTCGTACACGATGTTTATCTTCGCACTGGACTATTCTTCTGGGCTGGAATGGGACAGTGAAAGTGCCGGCGCAATTGTGATTCTGCCGAAAGCACAAGGGATTGGCGACTCTCCCGAGTCATAAATAACTCTATGCACAGAAATTGAAACCGATTAGAAAGTGCACTCCTTTCAGGCGGCGATCAATGAAGTGCTAGCAATCGGTATACGAGCGATTACAACCGTGCCCTCGCCGTTAGAAATTACTTCCAAGGCGCCACCTAGTTGCCGGAGCCTCTCGCGCATACCTCTGATTCCGACTCCTATCGAACTACCCGAGTCCATTTCTTCGCACTTCTCTGGCGGTATGCCCTTGCCTTTGTCCTCGACTTCCACGCTGACCTGTCCGTCTGTGCGAGTGATACGGATCGTGGCGACGGAGCTTCCGGAATGACGATGAATATTGGTGAGGCACTCCTGCACAACCCGAAAAATGGTTGTTTCCGAATCCTGCGGGAGGCGTCCCAAATCATCCGGAAGCTCCAAGTCGACTTTGATCTTACTGCGCTCAGTGAATCCTTCCAGATACGAACGAAGACCCGAGGCAAGACCAACTTCATCGAGCAGAGGTGGGTGCAACAAATGCGCGATGGTCCGCAGCTCTCGAGACAATTGCTGTACAAGACTGAGACTATCCTTAACTACTTTGGCAGCATTGGGAGCGAGGTCACCGTCTTCAACCAAAGACAAGTTCATGCCTAAGGCAGCCAGAATCTGTCCAGCGCTGTCGTGCAACTCACGCGCGATTCGCCGCCTCTCCTGATCCTGCAGGTGCAGCAGCTGGCCGGAGAGGAGACGCACACTCTCTTCTGCGCGCTTGCGCTCGGTAATGTCACGAATAGCACTCGTGACCAGCATGCCCTCGTCCGTTTGCAATGGGCTGAGACTGATCTCCACCGGAAATTCCGTGCCGTCCCTGCGCATACCGAACAGCTCCATACCCGCTCCCATGGATCGGGCTCGCGGTTCATGAAAAAAGGCGATTCGGTGATTTGGATGCATGCGGCGAAAGCGCTCTGGCACTAGAATCTCAATTTGTTGCCCCACTAACTCTTCCCGTTTATAACCGAATACCCTTTCCACTTGCGCGTTAGCCAAGACAATCTGACCTTCAGGACTCACCACCACCATGGCGTCGGGCGCCGACTCGAGCAATCCTCGGAACTTCGCATCCGCTCGCTCGCGGTGACGGGCTGCTTCTGACTCCGAACGCAGCTTCTCCTCTGCAAGAAAGCGTTTTTCAGCTTCGGTGCGAGCGCGTTCGTTGCTCCTTGCAGCGCTCCGCATTACTCGCACAACTAAACCGTATACAACGATGGACAGAACTGCGATCACTAAGGAAGCTAGTACTGTGGCCCACTGCCCGCGGTTAGCAAGAGTCGCCCGCACCGCAAGCTGTCGATCCTCTTCCATCTCCATATCTGCTACGACACGACGAAGCTCGTCCATTCGTTGCTTGGCAACCCCGGAAAGCAGGATCTTCCCTGCTTCCAGATCTTTGCCTTCTTGGTCGAGTTGGATCATGCTCTGCAAGAGGGCTAGTTCCTGTTGTTCGAGCCCTTGCAGTTCGTGCATTCGCTTCTGCTGAACGGCACTATTTTTCGTAAGACTCGCAAGCCTAGCTAGTCGGCTCTCGATTTGAGAAGTTGCTACTTGGTACGGCTGCAAATAGATCGGATCATCCGTGATCAAGTATCCCCGCTGGCCTGTTTCCGCATCGACAGTGAGGCGAAGGACGGCACTCAACTCTTCCTTTACTTCGTGAGTTCTCTGAACCTGATCGTTCAGTCGGTCATAGCCCAAGGCTGCCCGGCACGTATACGCCACCACTCCTAAAGTGAGCACTAATCCGATGCTGAGGATTACAAGCAAACGCCGCTGCAGAGTCGCTAGCACGAAACCTCCTTCCACCAGAGAGAAATCACGAAAGCCCAGACCGCGTAGCGCCGCGGCGGTTGAATGTTGTCGCGTCCAGAATATTGCCTGAAAAATTGTCGACTACATCGGGAGATTCGGTTTTGGTGGGACTCGGATACTGCTCACTTGAAGTACTTTTCACTTGAAGTACTTTTTGTAATTTGCTCCGCGTACGGACCCTCTGTAATCATCTGCCCTCCCCACCTTTGGAATCAGCAAAAAGAGAGTCAGAGGGACGGCTATCAATCCCTCTCGAAATCCTATAACAATGTGGTCTGCAGAGAAAACCCGTTTTTACGCAGAACGCAGTAAGTCGTTTCCTCACTGAAACTTGCAGGCTTTCACGTTCTGAAACGGAGGGCCTCGTGTGATTGCGACACCTGTGGCACACCCTCATCGAGGTTGAAGGCGCAATTTGCGGGCTTCAATAACTCGGCGAGTAACTAAAACCAGATACGACAAAGGAACGGGTGCCGGGCGTTGCGAGTCCTCCCCACGCCGTCGAATCGGTTCCCCAAAAATTGAAGATGAAGTAGGCTGCCGTGCTCGGAACGTCTTGCATATGAACAGCCACCAGAGCGCCATCGATATAGTAATCAATAACACCTGGTTTCCAAACGACTTTCATGACATGCGGAGCGGTCGCAGTATAACAGCAGACAGGGCTGGTTTGCTTATTACTTGTGCCAACCCAGTTCGTCATCCAGAACGTGTTTGGCATGTTGCCTTCCTGCTCGACGTCAATTTCTGTCGTGCTCTGACCATAGTAAAGAAAGCCCGCGCTTATCTGCCCGCTGACCTGTACCGGCACATACTCTGTCCACTTGAACGTACCGTAAAGGAACCGATTCAAGGTTCGCGCCTCGCCACCCACAATGCGCCCCGAGGACGTCTCCGTCAATGTAAAGCCTATTCCGGAACTAAGCGGGGAGACATGTGAAGGCGAAAATGAACCAGGTCCCGGGGCCTTGCCGCTGTCCGTCGTCCATTGATATCCGAATTCCCAAAATTGGAAGTTGCGCGTGGGCTTCGCATTCAATACCGTGACGCCCAGCACGATCAGCAAAGCAATTGCGATTGCCTTTCTCATCATTATCAGTACCCTCTCTGTCTCTCCACGCTTAGTTCTGGATTGAGGCCGGCAGTTCTAAATTGCACATCCCGCAGCTAATGGCCGATCTTTCTAACATGTTCGGCTCTAGGCCGAGGTACTCAGAAGTACATGGTGAGCTTGCCCCGCAGAGCGGAACGAATACATCGAGTGTGGAAGATGTTTTCCCTTCGATGCAAGTGCTTTGCGGGCTATAGGTTACCGTCGTAACGCAACGAAAGTAACTCGCGAGTGAAAAGAAGTGCGCGGAAATGTGCTTGGGCGTGAGTTCGCGAACTCGCCCAAGCCATGTCATTAGCGAGACTTCCGAGATATGCGAGCCGAGAACGGAACGATGCGGCTAATTGACTTGGTAATCCACAGCATTGGTATTGCGCCTGCACTGTACCAGAGCATCCCCCCACGCTCAGTAATGAAAAAATTCGGCGACAGATTAAGTTTGACAAACGCATCCCCGATTCGGATACGGATGTGCGTCCTCATTCCAGCGAAAGACGAGCGTCTTGGCATTGGTAAAACCGTCTCAAGCGTTCTGGCTGCGGGGGCTCCGCCCGACGATGTCTACGTGGTGGATGATGGCTCTAGCGACGGCACAGGCGAGATCGCCCGGTCTCACTCGGTGAATGTCTTGCGCAACGAAACAAACATTGGCAAGGCTCGTTCAATCCAGCGTGCCTCCTGCCATTGGATGCTGACTGAAAAGTACGACGTAATCTGCCTGATGGATGCCGATACCGAAGTGAATGCGAACTACTTTCATTGCTGCATCTCAGAGTTCGATGACACAAAAGTCGCAGCGGTTTGTGGACGGGCGTTGAGCGTCCCGCACAATTGGCTAACCGCCTACCGATCCCTGGCCTATTGGATTTCCCACTCGATCTACAAGGGAGGGCAGAGCAGTATGGGTGTCATAACGGTAGCTCCGGGCTGCGCTGCAAGTTTTCGAGCAAGCGTGTTCGCACAATTGGACTGGAACACCGACACCATCGTGGAAGACATGGATTGCACTATTCAAATCCACCGCAAGCAGATGGGAAAAATCATCTACCAGCCGAAGGCACTTGTCTACACGCAAGACCCAAGCAACCTACGAAGCTACATCAAGCAAATGTACCGCTGGGACATAGGCGCATGGCAGGTTGGCAAGAAGTATCAGATGGTATTCGGTCTCCAACGCGTAGATTTTGAATACAAACTGTTGATGGGCGAGGGCATTGTCTTCGCGACGATATTTCTTCTCATTCCACTGTGGCTACTGTTGTGGCCTGTTCGAGTGGGTTTGCTCCTTGGCGGCGAGTTTGCCTTTCAGATCGGCCTGTCACTCGTTTGCGCGTTATGCGACAAGCGCAAGGATGTTGTCCTGAGTTCCTTTGCCTTCCCGCTGCTCCGTCTTATCGATTGCGGCATTTTTGTCACCGCTTTCTGGAGAGTCATGGTGCAGCGGCAGCAAATACATACGTGGTTTGCAGTGAAACGATACTAAAGGGAGATTCATTGTCCAATCGTCGACCAAACTTCGGGTTCTATTCGATGCTGACAGTGGTTAGAGCAATGGCTCTGTTCGGAGCGGTGATTAGCGGCTCTGCCCAAGAAGTTCCGCCACATGCAGTTAAGGGCAATGTGTTCGACGCAGTTGGACTCAAGGGACAAATGTGGTCCAGCAACGGGACCTACAGCCCCTTGGAAAAAGGCAATGTCCTCTCTCAGTCGTACTTTGAGCAGACGGCTTCAGTCTACGCCACCTGGCACAACTCCGTGACCATCACTCCTTATCTGGCGTTTGGAATGTTATCCGACACCAAAGGCTATTCTTGGAACAACAAGATCCAGCCTAGCGGCGGCATCAAGGTGAACAAGTTGTTTCGCTATGGCATCGTCAGTATAGGCACCGCGTATGCCTACGAAGACCGCTTTACTGAGTCGACAGCACCTAAAGCGAGCGGGCGCACGGATTACATTCTCGATTGGTTCGGGTGGGAGTCAGTATTCAGCGAGACGTCCCGTTTCCCTGGTTCCACTTGGGCAATTCTCGGACACTTCTCTCCCGTCGAGCACGGCAACCTGATTGAGCAGGCATACGTGACACAAGGTTTCGTGTTGCACCGCTTTAACCGCGCAGCCCTCGTGCCTTACGGAGAATTCACGATCGGGCACGACAGTCAGGGATTCGATTGGGAGAACCGTGCAATTTCCGGAGCCGGCGTCAAGCTTGCTATCCCGAGGGGACGACTCTATGCCGATCTGGGAGCGGGTGTCGTGCATGAGAACCGTTTCAACACTGGACTCTCGGCCAACGGACTCAAAGTATTCATGAACATTTCGTACACGTGGCATCTGTTTGGGAGAGAGGAGCATTACTGATGTACACACCGGGGGTCGGCAGCATTTCGGGCGTCCTTCACTTGACCGCCCGCCATCCATACATCGCAGCAGCATTGGCGACGGTGTTGCTTGGGGTTTCACTCGTAAAGCCCATTCCTCCGCCACCCTCTATGCCAAGTTTGAAGCCGCCGGCGTTTGCAATGCAAAAAACAGTGTACCCAAAGCCGAAAGTTAGAACGAAATGACCACGCTAACTATGGAGCTATTTCCCGAGCGAAAGATTAACTACCCTGCCCTGCTCACCGCGTTTGTGTTTCAGAGCATGCTGGTGGTTGCGCTTATCCATTTTGCTGCCATCAATCGGGTGAAGGCTACAGTGGCGGGAAGAAGCTTGGTTTATACGCCGCTGGTCGAGATAACCGAATCAGTCGCGCCTCAAATACGAATCAGGGCCTACGCTCCTCCGATCGTAAGGAGACTGGTGATATCCAAATCCTCTCCGTTGGTCCGCATCCCGGAGCCAGTAGTGCTGGAGCCGCCCAAGGTTGAAGTACAAGCCAAAGCTCCCGCCTTACCAATCATGTCGGTCCCCTTACCAAAACCGCCGGTGCAAGTCGGAGCCTTTCTTCACGCGGCGGAAAAGCCTTCGCTGCCCGAGGCCACACCGGCCGCGCAGGTGCAGACTGGAGGTTTTGGCGATCCGAAGGGCGTCAAGGGCGAGGGCAACAGTAAGAGCAAGGTGACAGTAGCAATACTGGGTGCTTTCGGCATGCCCGATGGACCGGGTTATGGCAACGGGGCCGGGGGTGGCCACGGCAGGGCCGGTATTGTGCAGTCGTCTGGCTTCGGGGATGAATCGGCAGCGTCACGCGGCTTAGTAAAAGCACAGCTGCTGCCGGAGCGCACTACAGGAAAGTCTGTGGAGATCATCTCAAAGCCAACGCCATCGTACACAGAAGAAGCGCGTCAGTTGCGCTTGGAAGGCGAAGTATTGCTTCGAGTACAGTTTCTGACAAGCGGAGAAGTGCGTGTGTTGAAAATCGTGCAGGGGCTCGGTCACGGACTGGACGAGCAGGCGATGCATGCCGCCGAGAGGATCAAGTTCAAACCTGCAGAGCACGACGGGCGACAGATCGATTCGGAAGCAACAGTACACATTATTTTCGAACTCGCTTCCTAAACTTTTGGGGGAGAAGTGGTTTATGAGATCAGTTAGTTTCTTTTACAGCGCCGCGGTCTTGGCATTAACCGCCTCGACACTTGGGCAGTCAAACAACTCTAACTTCACTGTGACCAGGAACGACTTTCCGGGAGCTAAGAGTGGTCCCGATGTCCCTGTCAAGGTGAAGGAATCGGTCCCGTCCCTGATGCTAAATTCAGTAAGTCTCAGCGCACCTAGCGTCGTTGGCGGAAATATTGTTCAAGGCCGGGTCAACATGAACATGCCGGCGCCCTTCGACCTCGAAGTTTCCCTCGCAGTGGATCCTCCTTTGGGCGCAAATGCTCCATCCAGTGTAACCGTCAAAGCGGGTGAGACGAGCGCCACATTTACCGTGACAACCCCTGTGAGCAAGATGGTTGTCGGGGGTGCGGACAATCTGGTCAGCATCTACGGCAATTACGGCGTCACGAAGCATATCGATCTCACGATCCTCGCGCCCGTGTCTTTTGACCGTATGGTGGATCGTGTAATCCAGAGGGAGCATGCCTTCATCGAGAACGTCAAGCGCTTGCATCCTCTGGCCGAAACCTACATACAGAACATGCAAGAAGATAAAGAGCACAACGTAGTACCAACCAGCGATCAGTATTTCCTAGGTCGTCTGGATCTAAGCCAGACCACGGCAGAACAGGTATTCGAAAAAGACAGGCCCGGAAAGGCGCATCATTTTCTTTCCCCGTTCGCGATGCTGGGCAACGCCTTCAGTCGGCGCTATGTACCCCAGGGCTTCGCCAATATGGTCGTCATGGATCGCGACCTGAAAAAAGACAACTACTACTTCAACTTTGTACGGCAAGAGTTCCTTGGACAAATTCGCTGCATCGTCGTTGACGTGCAGCCGCGGGAGCATGCTCCTAACGGGCTGTTCGCTGGACGCATATGGGTGGAAGACAAAGATTTCAACGTCGTGCGGTTCAATGGCACGTACACGAACGGTTCGAACTATGATTCGTATCTCCATTTCGATAGTTGGCGTGCAAATATGCAGCCGGGCAGCTGGCTCCCTTCCTACGTTTACAGTGAGGAGTCTGAGCGCAAGCGCTCACGTCCGCCGTTCAGAATTTCCCGTTTCAAGGCGCAAACGCGTTTATGGGACTACGACGAAGTGCATATTAAACATCAGACGGAACTCGTTGATGTACGAGTAGACAACGCAGAAGATCACGACGAGGCTATGCGTCCGCAGGCGGTCCCTGTAGAAGCTGAACGCATGTGGGAAAAGCTAGCGGAAGACAATACCACCGATCATCTGCAGAAGATTGGACTACTCGCGCTTCCTGGACCCGTGGACAAGATTCTACAGACTGTAGTGAACAATCTCGTCATCACGAACAAGCTCGACATCACGCCGGAAGTCCGCTGCCGCGTGCTTTTGACGACGCCCATCGAGTCCTTCACGATTGGGCACACGATTGTCATTAGTCGGGGGCTGCTCGACGTCTTACCCGACGAGGGCGCTTTGGCTATGATTTTGTCCCACGAGTTAGCCCACATAGCACTAGGACACAAGATCGATACCAAGCTGGCTTTCACTGACCGCTTCTTCTTTCCAGACCCGGCCACATTTCAACGTATGAATTTCGAACGGAGCTTGCTGGACGAACAGGCGGCCGATGCGAAAGCGCTTGAATTGTTGAATAACTCGCCCTACAAGGACACACTCGCGACAGCCGGACTGTTCTTGAAGCAGGTGCAGGAACGTGCTGCCGTACTGCCTAACTTGATCCGTCCCCATCTGGGCAATCCGCTTGGGAGCAAGACCGTTGTACGTCTAGCGCCCATCGCCGGTGCCGCCCCACAGCTTGAAAAAGCTGTTGATCAGATTGCTGCATTGTCGCTTGGCGCTCGCATCGACCTTGATCCGTGGAGTAATCGAATCGAGATGATGAGTCCTAAGCACGTCGCCCTCCTGAGTTCCTCCGAGAAGATGCCACTGGAGGTAACGCCTTTCTTCCCGTATTTGACACGTCTTCCGAGTGACAATTTAGTCGGGTATGCCGACCAAATCACCGTTCAGCACTGCCATTCCGGTTCGTGCCGCACGATGCAGAACGAACAGAGCAATTAATGCGCAGAATGCGAAATAACTAGTTTGTTCCAGTTCGTCCCCGGGAGGCTTGGTCCCGGGAATGCGGTTAGACAATTCAGAAGTAGCACGCCTTACAAGGAATCGAATTGATAGATTCGGATGAAACTATGAAACGCATCGCTTCGTTAGTAGCCTTGATTTTGTGTTCTGTACTGGCGTTTGCCGGCAAGCCTACGCGCATTATAGTCTCCATATCACCAGCCAAGACCACGCTCACTTCTGGGACCACGAAACTGTTCACCGCAACCGTGAGCGGTACATTCAATAGCGGAGTCAGTTGGTCAGCTACAGTGGGCACGGTAACGAGCAGCGGTTTGTACACGGCTCCGATTGTGACTGCCACTAAAACGGCCTATGTCACAGCTACCAGTGTCGCAGACACCACAAAAAAGGCGACCGCAACGGTCACAGTTAACCCGTCCCCGGCGACCTTGACCCAGATTGCCCTCGCGCCGTCCTCAGTATCAATAAATGTAGGATCGCAGCAACAATTTACTGCGACCGCGTATGACCAGTACGGCCACACGATGACAGGTATCGCCTTCACCTTTCTTTGCAGTAATTATTCCGTGGCAATGATTGACAGCGCCAGCGGGGTGGCTACGGGCGAAGCTGCGGGAACTGCATACATCAGTGCCTACTCCGGTAACATAATAAGTAAGACGGTACCACTTACAGTCAGCGTCGTACCGGCGCCTCCGCCCGTCACCCTCACGCGTCTCTCACCTAACATCGGATTGGTCGGGATGAATGGCGATTACAAGTCCCTGACCATCCTTGGGACAGGTTTCGTAAGCGGCACTGTAGTAAACTTCGGCTCAGATGTTTTGACTCCAACCGTTGTAACTCCTGCGACCCTGACCGTGACAGTTCCCGTCGCGGAGTTCTCGGCGGTACGAACGGTATCGGTGAGTGTAACCAATCCTGGCACCTCGCCTTCGGCGTCGTTGCCCTTCTATATCATCAATCAGGGATTCGTTTCGCTCACATTTGACGATGGATATTATTCTGCCTACAGCAAGGCGATCCCCATTCTGGATGCGGCCGGGATCAAATCAACCTTCTACGTCATCACAGGCCTAGTCGGAGACACCGTTGACGGCTACGTAACCCAAAGCCAGCTGCAAGCCCTGTACAAGAATGGGCACGAAATTGGTAACCACACCCGCACGCATCTGCCTTTGTCAACAATTTCCTCTACTCAGCTGACGAGTGAGACAAGCGGTGCCCAGCAGGACTTGCAGGATTGGGGCTATAACCCGACGACCTTCGCTTACCCTTATGACGACTACGGAGGGACTTCCACTAGCGACGTTGTCGATGCGGTCAGGGCGAGTGGGGTTCGCGGCGCTCGCGATTCTGATTTCGGCGGATACAACAACTCCACTACCTTCCCACTGCTTTTGGACAGTATGCCATCCGAGTATGATCTGGGCACCGACAATGTAACAACTATCACGGGATGGATACAGCAGGCAGTGGCGAACAAGATGTGGATAATCATCCTATGGCATCGTGTCGATGAAACCGATCCCCACACAGGTGCCACGAACCCCATTAGCGTACCCAGCTCAGTCATCCAAGGAGTGGTGAATTATATTGTGCAGAACGGCGTGCACGTGGTTACCGACAGTGAGGGTTTGGTGGTAGAAAACCTGAATGCTCAACCATAGCTGGAGCAAATTTGCCCGATCTCCGGCTGCCCCCGGCGGAATTTGCACGCGCTTGTGCCATGGCCTGCAACTCTTGGGTAATGTGCAGCAAGCTCCCGCTTAGATGTAAGCTGAGGCGTGGACGATGCGGTCGCGTTTGCCCTCGAACTGGGATCTCACTGTGGGGCACGGTTCCACTTCTTTCGTGGCAAGTATGCAATCGCATTACGAAACCCTCGGAGTCCCGCAAACAGCAAAGCCCGAGCAGATCAAACGCTGCTACCGGGCTCTGGTGAAGCGCTTTCATCCTGACCTGTTTACTAGTGGATCGGACGCACAGTACGATGCCGGAGAGCGCCTGCGGAACATCAATGCTGCCTACGCAGTTCTTTCGAATCCGCAAAGGAGGGCAGGCTACGACGCGAAACTGAGCAAACGGAAGTCGAGTTTTGCTGAGCCGAAGCCGGAGTACTGTCACAAGTGCAGGAAGCCGACTCTGTATTGGCGAACAGAAAGGGAAAAAGCTCTGTGCAACGACTGCGGGAGAACTACCGATTAGAAAATTCCCCTCTACTCGCTATTGGGGCGAGCTTGCAATACTTGAAAATGCATTGTCGCCTTTTGAGGCCACGCGGCGAATTGTTCCGACAACCAATACTAGGAGGAACGCCAACGTTCCGGCATACTCAGCTATTCCTGACCTGCATCTTCAAGCCACAACGCTCGCAGTAATATGGATGTAAAGCGACGCCTTACAATGTCTTGTTTAGAATCTAGTCTCAACGCGACTCAAGATGCAAGCGGTGCCTGAAACAACGTTAGCTATTGAGACATTTCTATTAGCTCAAAGCGCGAGCAGGAAGGGTGGCGACAGTCGCCTGAAGTCAGCTATTGGTTACGCTTCAAGAACGTAGGTAATCGCGCATGATGACTGTTGAGCCATTTACTGTGAAGGATAGTCTCGTTATCTTCGTTTCAGTTGTTGCTCGGCACCAACCTCGCGTGAGGAGTGTGTCTGTAGTTTTCCGGGGGGAGGACTACACGATCCGCTCCTCAACTCGAGATTCTTTGACGCGCCATTCGACGGCAACGAAATCTGGCTCCCCCACTAAGAAAATTCCGTCCGCAGACGCATCGCCCGCTAACGGCATGCAATGAAGGCACACATTAGATTGGGATAGTTCGCCCACTATCACCACCCATCCGGTCACGGTCTTGCAGATCGACTGGGTCACCACGGTCAGCTTTCATGTTTACTTTCCCTATCGAGGAACAAAAATACGTTCCACGGAATGTCCTCTCGTAACAGTCTGCAGGTCCAATCAGTTTGAGATCGACCGTCAGATTCTCCATATGTACACCGGTAAGGTGGAAAGTGCCGTGGGACTCGCGTCGGAAGGATTCGTCAGCAGGATGTGCTCTAATCGTCTCGCCCATCGCATGGTTAATCACGAAAGCCCCAGTGGAAGAATCCCCTGGGGCTTTCGGCAGGAGGTGATGAGGATTACCGGGACTCTTAGGTACCCGTGTAAGGATAAAATGGCTCTGAACGAGAATCTGGAAAACTATGCATATTACGCGGCTTTCTGAAGAACGAGGAATTCAGTCTTCGTAGCCGCCAAGCGCTGGGCTTTGAGCAGCAGATAGTTCATGTCTCGATAACCGCGGCCGCGTCGGAGCAGCGCTTTGATGTTGCCGTTGACGGCTTCAATCACTCCCATCGGTACCTTCGTCCGGCAGTAGTTCAAGATGCCCTCGAGATGATCCAGCAGCATGCGGGCTAGTTTCTCCATCGGGTTCAGCCGCTGCCAGCGCAACTGGTTGATCCAACTCTGCAGGTAACGCAACATGGCACCTTCGTAGGTGTAATTCCACAACTGCGAGAGACTCTCCTTGAGGAGATAGGCCTTGAGGATGCGGCGGTTCAGGGCAAACAGGGTGTTCAGCTGACGTCGCTTGCCACGATCCAGGTGGAGCCAGCTGCTCAGAAGCAACCAGCGCTTGCCTCGCACCAGATCTCGCGCTGCGCCTCCTTTACGGAAGAACTCAGCCCGCCGTACTTCGTCCACCGCTTGGCTGGCATGCTGCAGAATGTGAAACTTGTCGTAGACGATCCGGCACTCCGGCACCCACTGCTCCAGGCTTTGCCGGAACGGTTCCCACATGTCCACACACGCCGCTCGAATCGCACTTCGTTGAAATGCACTCAGGTGCTTCTCGAAAAACTCATCCAGCGTCTCTTTTTTCCGTTTCCGACCAAACCACAGCGGTTCTCCCGTCTCCAGGTTCGTCACCACCGTCAGAAACTTCTGCTTCTTCCCCAGATAGATCTCATCGACTCCCATCTGGCGCAAGGCAGGTCGGCGCCGCTCTCGTGCCCAGCGCTCCAGATACCGCACATCGATCGCCCGCACCGTACTCGCGGCCAAGCCAAACTGCCGCGCCACTCGTCGTACCGGTGCGCTCTCACAGGCTTGCCCCACTGCCTCCTCAAAGCGCTTGCTGAACCGCGCCTTGCTGGGCAGCAGCGCTACTTTCTCGGCCTTGATCCCGCAGTCCGGACAGCGCACGCGATACAGCTCGATCACCACCGTCGTGCGATACTCTGACCACGGCAGATCGCGTACCTCGCGCTCGTAGACCTCCGCCATTTCGTTGATCTTCCGACCACAGCCGGAACACTCCAGTTTGCAGTTCCCCCGCTTGCGGCGCACCCACAAACGCAGAGTCTTGGCTCCTTCGTTGATCTCGCTGCGATAGACCCGGTATCCCGGCCATCCCAGAATCTTTGTCCATTCGCTCTCGCTCATCCTCCCGAGCGTACTGAAAAATCCCCTCCTCGAAAACCCCCGTTAATCGAAGTGTTATTCAGATTCCTGCGCAGAGCCGATAAAATAAAGGCCGTTGTGCGTCAGTGATAGCGCTCACGGAAATGGCTGGACTTTCCAGAGATTTCTGTGGAAAGGCGAGCGGATAGCAAGCAGAAGATCTCGTCGACAATCTCCGGCGGCAGCCGGAGCAGGCTTTCTCGGATGTTAAGGAGCCACTTTCTTCGCCGCTCTGAACTTTGCCCATCATTGGAAGGCGCCAGCTGCGATTCTCTCTTAGCCCACCGCTGAGATTTTTCGTGGCGTTTCGCAGGAACCGAAGCGATTGTTTTCGCTGCTGCTGGCTTCGATCCATTGCGACCCTGTGCGCATTGCTTTTTTCTGCGCAACGCATATCCGCTATCGAGCCGACGCTGGCAATGAGGGGTGGCCGTTTGAGAGCGAATGTCCCAAAACCGCGAGCGCTGCGGCAAAGCGGTGGTCTTCTGCTGTGCACTTGCCAGTTTGTGGACAAATTTCCATTACTTTCCCCTCGGTTGGCCGAGTGTACCTGCTGGGCTCAGTTTGCTCCTGTGACGAGGATCACTTTGACAGGAGGCTTATCTCCTCGATGTCATTAATCCTCTGCAAGTGCCGATCGTAGGTATCCAAAAGAGTCCTTATCTCCGAGAAGGCTCGGATGTAGTCGTCCTTGTTCTTCATCTCTGCGTCTCGGAGATTTGCGATCCTTGCTCGCGTATCCTGCAATTCCGAGGCAGTCTCGGTGAGTTCTTGGGGCAGAACTCGATGGTTGTGTTCTCGAAGCGCAAACGCGACGGCGAAGATTGTGACTAGAACGAGGACGACCGCGCCAGTCGCATAGATCCATGTGAACGCCTGCGTTGTCGTTCGTTATCCACTGTCGACAGTTAGTGCCCATGGCTACCTTCCTGAACTTTGCTGAGCCGAAACCGAGGTGCCTGGTCGCAGTTCATCGGTTCCCCGAACTGCCACAATATCGCCTTCGCGCAGCTCACTGAAGACTTCTGTCATCTTCTCCGCCGTGGCGCCAGTCTTCACATCGACCCATTCTGATTTTCCGTCACGAATGCGGACGACAAACACTCGTTCGAGTGTGTTGGCCACCGAGGACGTTGGAACGAAGAGCGTCGGATAAGCTCTTCGCACCGGCCAGAGAACATCGGAAAAAGTACCGGGCGAAAGGTCTCCTTTTGTATTTGCAACCTCCAGTTCGACCGGCATAGTGCGGGTTCTGATGTCAACGGAATGTGCGATGCGGGCAATCTTACCGCTAAAGGTGCGACCGGGAAAAGTGGGGACAGTGAAGTCAACTTTGGTTCCCTCGGGTACTCCTGCGGCGTAGGTTTCAGGAACGGCCACCACCACCCGAAGTCGGGATAGGGTCTCAATCCGCAACATCGGGACCGCGCCGGCGGAAGCTCCAGCCGGTCCCACGAGCGCTCCTGGATGCACATTTCGCTCGGTCACGATCCCGTCGAAGGGCGCCTTTACTTGCAGGTACGCCTCCATGTGTGTAATTGCCTGAACCGCTTGCTGCGCGGCGCCTACGTTGTCTTGCTGGGCTTTCGACTGCGCACGGTCTGCGTCCAAGGCCTTTTGCGCCACGAATAAATCGTTACCGGCGACCACGCCAGGCGTTGCCGCGGCGGCTTTCAGATGCTCGTATGTACCCTCATCCGACGCGACTTTTGCCTGGGCTGCCGCAAGCTGGGCCTGGGCGGCCTGGAGCTTCGATTGCGATTCGGAACGTTGAGCGATCAACTCAGGGGCTTCGAGTAGAGCGATGCGCTCTCCTGCTTTGACGTGCGATCCTCGATCTACCG
>JBKOUZ010000148.1:0-53149 GCA_046723715.1 Acidobacteriota bacterium
CTAAGGCACCGGCAAACTCACAAGCGGCCAGAAGAGGAAAGTACCTCAGCGGTACGCCGACGACTTCGTGAATAACGTGCAGTATGTGCGGGTCGCGGCGAATCTTTCCTATGCCGGAAAACGTTACGATGGCCGCGAGGAGGATTGTAATCGCCAGATACGCAATACCCATGGGGACCTGCTTTCCTCGTTGCAGAGCAGCATTATGACGAAATCGGGAGGATTCCGCTAATCAACTGACATTCGAGGCTGGACTTAGGATAATCCGGCCGCACACAGGCTTGTGATCAAAATCACAGCCCATCCGTTGTGATTCCGAACACAATTATGCGTGGGGAAAATCTGTCATTTTCCCCGCGGTGGAGCGACTGTGTTCAAAATCATCCACGCGGAATTCCTTGCGCCCGGCATCAAGCGGTTTGTGATTGAGGCGCCGCGGATCGCGCGCAAACAGAAGCCGGGACAATTCGTCATCCTGCGGATCTATGAGGAAGGCGAACGCATCCCGGTCACCATCGAGAACTCCGATATCGAGCGCGGCACTGTCAGTATCGTTGTGCAGGCTGCCGGTAAGACTACGCATCTGCTCAACTCGCTGGAAACTGGAGACTCGATTCTTGATGTCGTCGGCCCGCTCGGCAAGCCGTCCGACATCAGGTATTACGGAACAGTTGTGGTGGTGGGCGGCGGCGTGGGTACGGCAATGGCTTATCCCACCGCGGCAGCGATGAAGCGCGCAGGGAACCGTGTGCTCTCGATCGTAGGCGCTCGCAACAAGGAGCTCGTGATTCTGGAATCGGAGATGCGCGCCGTGAGTGACGCGCTGATGATCACCACCGACGACGGCAGCTATGCCGATAAGGGCTTCGTCACTGACAAACTCCGGCAGCTGATTGAAAACGGCGCTCGCATCGACCTGGTGATCGCGGTCGGACCGATCGTGATGATGAAAGCAGTATCCGAGATGACCCGCAAGGAACAGATCCACACAGTGGTCAGCCTGAACCCGATCATGATCGATGGCACCGGGATGTGCGGCGGCTGCCGCGTTTTGATCGACGGCAAGAGCGAATTCGCCTGCGTCGATGGCCCCGAGTTCGATGCCCACAAAGTGGATTTTTCCGTGCTGGTGCAGCGCAACGCAATGTACCGCGACGCTGAGCAGCGCTCAATGACGGAATATCAACGCAGCAAATGTACTAACACCGTTACTGCCGCGGGCCTGCAGGGAGATCACCGATGAGCCCGACCGCCAGCAAGTCGAAGAATCCTGTGTCGCCCAAGGACCGCATGAAAATTCCGCGCCAGGGAATGCCCGAGCAAGCTCCTGAGCAGCGGGCGAATAACTTCGAGGAGGTGAATCTGGGATACACCGCGGAACTGGCGCAGCAGGAAGCCCTGCGCTGCCTGGAATGCGCCAAGCCCACCTGTACCGACAACTGTCCGGTGGGCATTGATGTAAAAGCATTTGTGGAACTCATAGTTGCTGGAGATTTCCTTGGGGCGGCGGCCAAGATCCGTCAGGACAATGTTCTGCCAGCGATCACTGGACGCGTGTGTCCACAGGAAGATCAGTGCGAAGGGAAGTGCCTGTTATCGAAGAAGGTGAAAGCGCTGGGAATTGGATACCTGGAACGCTTCGTTGCCGATTACGAACAAAAAATGGGCACACACGTGGTCCCAAAAGTGGCGCCTACGGGTAAGAGGGTTGCCATCGTAGGCAGCGGCCCATCAGGACTCACTGTTGCTGGAGACTTGATCCAGAAGGGCCACCGGGTGCGCGTCTTCGAGGCGTTGCATGAAGTTGGAGGCGTCCTGGTTTATGGCATCCCCGAGTTTCGGTTGCCCAAGCAGATCGTGCGCGAGCAGATCGACTACATGCGCGAGATGGGAGTTGAGTTCGAAACGGACGTGGTCGTTGGCCGCACCGCTACCATCGACGAACTTCTGGAGGAAGAAGGTTACGACGCGGTTTACATCGGCACGGGTGCGGGTCTTCCACAGTTCATGAATATTCCTGGAGAGCACCTCAACGGCGTCTACTCCGCGAACGAATTTCTCACTCGCATCAATTTGATGAAAGCCTACAAGTTTCCAGTATATGACGAGCCCATGCTGGACCTGCGCGGCAATGACGTAGCTGTAATCGGCGGCGGCAATACGGCGCTGGACGCGATTCGTTCCGCGCTGCGGCTGGGCGCTCGCAAGGCGTACGTGATTTATCGGCGCAGCGATGCGGAGATGCCTGCGCGCGCCGAAGAAGTGCATCACGCGCGGCAGGAAGGTATCGATTTCCAGATGCTGACTGCTCCCGTAGAGTTTCTATCGGATGGCAAGGGATGGCTCGCGGCAGCCCGTTGCGTCCGGATGGAATTAGGTGAGCCGGACTCGTCCGGCCGCAGGCGGCCCGTTTCCATCCAAGGTTCAGAGTTCGATCTTCCGCTCTCGGTCGCGGTGATCGCGATTGGGACAAGCGCCAATCCGATCGTGCAAAGCACTACGCCAGGCCTTGGCACAAATAAACGCGGATACATCCAGGCCAGCGAAGAAACCCAGCGCACCACGCGCAAAGGAGTATTTGCTGGCGGAGACATTGTTACGGGAAGCGCAACCGTGATCCTTGCGATGGGAGCGGGACGGCGCGCGGCCAAGTCAATCCACGATTACCTGAGCACCGGAGACTGGTAAGAATTGCAGAAGATCGGGGCGGGAAGTTGGCCATTGTTGTACGCTGCACTCACTTCAGCCGAATGTCACTTCAATATAAGTATCCGTCCGAGCCCAGATCAGCGGAATGCGAGCCATCCAATATTTGCGATTGATAGCCTGGCGTGCTCGCGAGTGCTCTTCGATCGGTAAAATTCGCGCAGTTGCCGCGAATTCCGGACCAGTCACTTTCCCCCGGATCGTGCAAGGTGCCACCTTGATTTGTGGGTTGTTGCGAATCCGCTTCGTCTTACCCATATCGCTGCGGGTCATGACGTAGAGCTTTCCATCTTCCTCACCGAACCACACGGGTGTGGCGGCTCCCACCCCGGTTTTTCGAAAGGTAGTTAACGAGATGTATTTCTGGTTGTGAATCGCTGCGGGAACCTGGCTTGCCATAATTGTCATTGTAGAGGCGCAGGGTGCGGAAACGCATGCCAGACCTTTTCTCCTGACCGTGGTGGTTCGCAACTGGCCGGGCGGATTGCCCCCATCCGCCGATCTGTGTTACAAGCCTGAACATGCGTAAATGGATGCGCGAACGCTTACAAGGCCGGAAAAAGAAGAAAGCTCCAGATCCGGCAAACCAGCCCGCCCCGCCCCCGTTGCAGCCGGCTTATTTTGATGCGGAGGAGTCGCCGGCGTCAGCAGGCGGTGATGCTCCTCGACGATCAAAGGCTCCGGACAGGCCCGAACCCGAGGTCGAAAGCGCCCCGGCATCCGAAACGTCTGCGGAGAGCGCAGCGCCGGAAGCGCAATCTGATACAGCAGTGGAGGCCCGGCGTGCCCGCGGGCGTCGCCGGCGTGGTGGCCGCGGACGAGGTGGTCGTGGTCGCGAGCAGGCCGTAGCCCAGGCGTTCACACCCGCTGCGGTAAAGAGTGTGAGTCCCGACGTTACTGTCGAACCCGCAGAGCCGATCGATGCGGAAGCTTCAGCGCCACAAAGCGAAGCACCAGTTGCCGTGCCACAAGCGCCGGCAGTTCCGGCAGCAGTTTCTGCAGCGGCACCACGTCCCCCAAAGGGAATCGTGGTTCTCGCCATCGGACTGCCCGGCTCCGGCAAGAGTACCTGGTTCAAGCGGCACAACCTGAGCCCGCTCTCGAGCGATATGGTGCGTTCACTATTGTTCGATGATGTCCGCGAGCAGCGTTTTCAGGACCTGGTCTTCTCCAATCTGCGCTCTATGCTCAAGGCCCGGCTGATTGCGAAGCGTCCCATGAATTATGTGGATGCAACCAACCTCACCCCACAGGAGCGGCAGCACTGGATCAAGTTGGCGAAGGACTATAACTACGAAGTGCATGCGGTCTTCTTTGATGTCCCGCTGGAAGTCTGTATCGAGCGCCATCAGCGGCGCGACCGGGTGGTCCCTGAGGACGTTATGCGACGCATGGCTGCAAAGCTGAAGGCGCCGTCCTTCGATGAAGGTTTCGCGAAGATCACAGTAGTCCGCGTCAAGAAGAAGGAGCAGGAGCCTTCCGAAGCGTAGAGTCCAAAATCGGGCTTTGATTATGCCTTCAGATGCGGCAGCAGTTCTTTAAAGGCTGCCGAAGAGGACGCCCGCATCAATTCGTAAATGATCATCTCGGTGGATGAGATAACCGCACCGGCCGCTCGCATCCGCTGCAAGCCTATCTTCCAATTCCATTCCGTACGCGAGCTGACCGCATCCGATGCCACATGCACGACATATCCCGCGCGCAACGCCGCGAGTGCAGTCTGGGTTACACAAATGTGACTCTCCATGCCACACAGCAGGAGCGTGTTGCGCTGTCCGGGCAATCGCTTCAGCAAACTGCAGAACACATCACTGCCAAAGCAGGAGAAAAGCGTCTTATCAATGGAGTCAACTCCGGGTAACAGGGAAGCAACTTCGGGCACGGTTCCTCCCAGGCCTTTCGCATATTGCGTGCTGACCAGGGCAGGGATTTTCAGGATCCTCGCGGCCCGGATGAGGAGTTGCGAATTCCGCACCAGTTGCTCTTTCTCGAAGATCGGCGGAAGCAGCTTCTCCTGGATATCAATCACCACCAGCGCGCAGCGGTCCGCCTCGAGCGACCGACGCGCGATTTCTGCGTATTCGGAACTGGTCGAGAGATGTTCCAGGGTTGTGTTCATGTATTCCTCTCATTACTCGACATCAGGTCACCCTTAGCGGAGCCATTTCGCGCAGTCGCAGCATTCATCCTTCATTCTAATGCTCTGGCCCGTCGCAGAGCGTCCTCACAACACAGGTTGACCGCGATTCGCTCAGCACCATAGAATTAAAAAGAGCGTACGTCAGGCTCCAATCAATCCGCTGCCCCCTCGTTCAACGGCTAGGACACCTGCCTCTGGAGCAGGCTATCGGGGTTCGAATCCCTGGGGGGCAGCCAATCTATAGTTCTCCCGCCATTTCTTTGCAACCTCCAGTTCTCGTTGCCCTCACTTCCGCGAGGGAGCGCAGTCCGCGTGGAACACGGCGCGCGGAAAACCTGCGGTAGGATCCTTAGCGCGTTTCTGCGCCACGAGCGCAGAAGTCAAGAGAAGCACCAAGCCCCAACAGAAGCAAACTCGACGCATAGGCGGCCTCGAGACACTGGCGTAGTAGTGTAACTCCGTTCTGTCCGCCTCGCCCAATCGTTTCGGCCCAGAGCCGGCTTCGTAGACAGTGAGGTCAAGAATCGCGGTTGGGCTAAAAATCCCGACTTTATCGCCGAAGACACAAGTCTGCCATGATCGATACTCGGGTAGGGTATTCGAATCCGAGAAAATCTAGGCAGCCAAATAATTCAGTCTGTACTTTCACACCCGTGACCGCGTCTCGTCGTAGCCCATCCTGCAGCGTTAAGTATAGTTTGGGACGATACAGCAGCCTGACCGGGCTGGATAGTGAGGCGGCGAGTCCTTTGTCGCTGATAACCAGACCAACGCAAAATAACATTCATCGAGATATCACGGCCACCCGCACTGTCCTATTTATGGAGGGAAAAACTTCAGAGGTTTACATTCAGTTGTGGTTTGGATCCATGCGAGCGTTGTAACCCTTGCGAGCGCGGACTTGCAAGCGCTTGCCATCTTTTTCAGCGGTCACGCTGATTGTGCGATAGCTGCCATTGGGTTGAAAGCCGGCGGGCTTATAGGCGACAAAATAGCGGCTGCGGATCAAATCACGCAGCTTATCAAAGGACTTGCCCAAAGTCTGCATATCGCCAGGAAACAGTGCCGCGCCGCCGCTGCGCTCCGCAAGCAGCTCTAACACCTTATCGGCATCCGACTTATCGCCGCTCTCCTTGGTACTAACCGCGTAGATCGTGACGCCGGTTCTCTCCGCTGCCTGAATGCTTTGTTTCAGACTGGTTTGGCTGGAATTGTCTTCGCCGTCACTTAGTACGACTAGTACTCTCGCTACCCGGTCACTCTCGGGATATGCTCCCAACTTTCGACATGCGGTTGACACAGCGTCAAAGAGGGCTGTGCCCCCTCCGTTTGCGAGCTTCTCAATCCCTTTCGCCAGGTCAGCGCGGTCCGAAGTGAAATCCTGAGTCACAGCAAATTCGTGGGAAAAGCCCGCGATGAAACCGAGGTCGGACGAACCACTCAGCATTTTGTCAACGAATTTGGTTGCTGCACGCTTCTCGAAGGAGAAGCGGTCAACCACGGAGCCGCTGGTATCCACAAGCAAAGCCAGTCGTAAAGGAAGCTTCGACTGTGGGGCGAACCGTTCCACTTTCTCCGGCGGCTTGTTGTTATCCAGGATCTTAATGTCGGACTGCCGTAAGTCGTTTACCATCCGTCCATGGCTACTGACGGCGAAAAACAAAGTAACCTGGTCCACGTCGCTGCGGATTGTCCATGCGTTAGGAGTGTCTGGAAACGCGGGGGGCCCGCGCGTAGCTCCGATGCTGTTTGGGTCAACGCTAGTCGCATTTGTTTCGGCTGGGACGCTGCAGGCTTCGCAACTCGGGCCATCGAATTCCTCGCCCACGGCATTGAGCTGTGCCTTTAACCTAGCGCTGTTCGGAAAGGTTTGCGGCCGCAGAGATGCGAGCAGCGTGGTCGCTTGCGGCGGAGCTGCGCCGGTCTGAACATTCTTGTTGTGGGCAAGAGCAGCGAGGTTATTGCGCGCACTGGGGGCCAGGGCGTTAGTCGGGTCTTCACTTACAAACAACGTAAGTTCGCGCTCCATCGCGTCGTAATCGTGGAGGGACATGGCAGCCGACGCAGCCACGTAGTGCACATTGGCCATCCGCTTGTGATCGAGAGCATGGACTTGTCGAGCTGTTTGCAGGGCTTGCTGATACTCACGGGCGCCGTTTTGCGCGTACACCAGACTCGAAAGGATTCTGGCATCGGTGGGTCGCAGGGCGGCAGCTTTCTGCAGTTCTGGTTGCGCAGTCGCAAAATCGTTCCTCGACAGTGCCAATAGACCAAGGTTCAGGAATGATGCTGGGAACTTCTCGTCCAACTTTGCAGCCGTTTCAAATTCGCTTCTGGCGTCAGCAGCCTCCTCCTGCTCGACGAAGGCGAGCCCAAGAGCGATGTGAGCGGAAACGAAATTAGGATAGACCTGAATGGCTTTTTGGAGGTGCTTGATCGCCTCTCCCGAATTTTGCGCTCTCATTAGAGACGTAGCGCGATTGTATTCAACCACGGCTTTGTTGGGAGCTTGCAGGTCGAGCGCCGACACCATGCCGGAATCGATCAGAGATTTGTCTTGCTTGTGTCGTTGCTCGTTTTCCTTCGCATGCCGGTTCATCTGATCGAGTTGCAATTGTCTGAGGTCGAATTGCGCAAGGGGATCCGGTCCGAGATTGATACCAGTTGTGACTTGAACTGGGCCCTCGTTAAATCTTCCCTGAGCATGCGCGAAGATTCCGCTACAGACCGAAACCATGACGAAGGCGAGGCAGCGCTTAAGAATCCGGCGGTGATGGGCAAACGCAAACTGCACGAAATACTCCAGCTGGGATGTTGGGTGCCGCTAATTGAGGAGCGCACGGCGAGGCATCGGCTTCGTCGTGCCTGCACATCCCGGGGAGATACTATAGCACGCGGTTTCCGGGGCGGCTGGTCGCACATTGACTCCATATCACGGATGTTTCACCTTACGGCGCAGATCAGGCGCTGGAGTTGTCGGCCTCGGCAATTTAGTCGTCATCGGTGGTATTGGCGGCATTGCATCGAAGTCGATGCGCGCCGTCGATATAATTGAGAAGGCAGCTTGGCTGCGAGTACTCTGAAACGCCGGCTGCATCAGATAATCACATGAAAATTAGTAGCAGCCGAGACGGGATATAGAAACATGAAGCCAAAAAACACGATTTGCCTCTGGTTCGACAAGGACGCGCTTGAGGCGGCGACCTTCTATGCCGCCACCTTCCCGGATAGTAAAGTAGCCGCTGTTCACAAAGCGCCCGGTGACTATCCAAGCGGCAAGAAGGGCGATGTGCTGACGGTGGAGTTCACCGTTATTGGCATTCCCTGCCTGGGTCTAAATGGAGGTCCGGCGTTCAGGCATAGCGAGGCCTTTTCGTTTCAGATTGCGACCGATAATCAGGAAGAAACGGACCGCTACTGGAATGCGATCGTTGGCAATGGCGGCCAGGAAAGCGCGTGCGGTTGGTGCAAGGACCGCTGGGGCCTCTCGTGGCAGATCACCCCGCGCGCTCTAACGGATGCGCTTGCGGCCGGTGGCGCTGAGGCAAAGCGCGCCTTCGATGCCATGATGAAGATGAAGAAGATCGACGTAGCCACGATCGAGGCAGCGCGGCGAGGCTGACGTGAACACGACGAACCTGCCCTTCGCCTGCGGGAAGAGGACTTCAAAGAGCGTAATTGACGGCCGATCACTAATAGCCCGATGTTTACGGTTTTCTGTCCCTGCCGGCGGTTGAGTTTCTGAGGCGTAGCTCATATTCTCTTCAAAACGTTTACGGACGGAAACGTCCATCCCAAGGAGTACTGATGAAGGATGTTCATAAAATTCTGCGGCAGAAGGAAGCGGACATTGCCAACGTACGTCATGAAATCCAGAGCCTGAAACTGGTCTCTTCTCTAATTTCTTACGGCTCAGCATTGAAGGATCCTCGTGAACTTTTGCGGCAGAAAGAAGCAGACGTTGCTCGTGTCCGCCACGAAGTGGAAAATCTCAAAATCGTTGCTCCTCTACTTTCGGAAGAATCCGATTTTGACGAACTGCCTGAAACGGGTGCGGATTCAGCCGCAGACGAAGCAGAGGACACTGACAATCGTTCCAAGGCAACCGGAACCGACGGTCTGTTTTCCTCAGTGACTGCGAAACGACGTCCAGCATTTTGGAAAGTTCTGAAGCGAAAAACGCAGGAATAGGCGGTGGGCGCAAGCAGTGAGGGCACTCCGGAGTATATCCAAGAGTGCCCTCGGTTTTCATGCTACAGAGCGAGAACTGGTTATTGCCCTGCGCCAGTCTTCTCGGCCGGCTTCTCTGAGGGTTTTTTCGGAGCCGCGGCCAGCGAATTGCCAGGCTTCGGTTTCCAAAAATCATCCGCCTTGACCCACTCCGCCGGCGGGTAGCTCATGTTGGGATTCAGCGCGAACAAGTTGGCCTCGCTGGAGTCGATGGATGCGGCTGAGAGTTCCTCCAGTTTCTTCATGCCTTCCTCTCCCAAAGCTTCCATGAAGTCTTTGTTATGAGCGAAATCGCTGTCGAGTTCCCCGGCAGACTTGCGCGCAACGATGAAGAGGTATGTACCCTCAGGCGCCCCGTACAAACTTTCATAGCACGCCCAATGAGATTCCGGAGCGGCCTTTTTGTAGCCTTCCAGAACCATCTTGACGCCCTCAGACCATTCTTTGCGGTGGCCGCGCTTCACGTGATAAACGGAGACTTCGAAGTAGCGCGTGGCGGCAGTCGCGTGCTCGGCTTGCTGGTTCAGGCTAAATTCTGCGTTGTAGACGAATACGCCTGTGTCCAGCGAATCCAACAATTCGCCATCGGCAAGGCCCGCGCGATCCAGTCCGGCCGAGAGCATGGCATTTTTCTGCGTAGCGGCCACGTCCTTTTCCCAGGCATCAAAGGATTCATAACCAGTGAAGAACAGCGACCGGGACTTGCCTGAAATCGAGCTCATTCCAAGATAGTGCGTTGGCCATTTCGCACGCGCCATGGCCTGAACGAAGGCGGCTTCGCTTTTGTCGTGGATGGCTCCTGTCTTGCCGGGCTTCACAAATTCTCTGGTGATGGTGAGTATTTTGGGCGGAGACATCGTGCCGGAAGACTGCTCCAGCGCCGCTGCGGAACCAAGGGCTGAAATCCCCAATGCCGCCGCGCATAACCAGTTGAAGGTTTTCATGGGTGGGTGACCCTCCTTAATTGTTTCTTGAGTGAAATGCGTTCGCGCTTGTTGAACGTGCGCCGGGGGCCGACAGAAACTGCCAAACAATTTTCAGGGACGAGCGGAGAGTAGCCCCTGACTAAGCGGAAGTCAAGCAACGGCTGTGTCGGTAGCAACGCTATGGGGAGTTCGGCCATATCCTTGCGCTGCGCCGAAGTGCAAGGAGCCTGTGTTTTAATCGAACTGCTCCGAAGTTGATGGACGATTCGGCGAGCACAGTAGGACGATGGGTTGCGTTTACATAGGCTTCTGAGGCATTTTGAGTTGTTAACGCGATGTACTTGAGAATCAGACGCAACATGCAAAACCAATGCCGCATCGGAGAGATGATGAAATCACTCCGGTCGCTGCAAATATTCCTCATAGCAGGGACTCTCACAACGGCGGCAAGTGCCAGCGACGATCTGTTTCCGCCTGCACAACACTCCGTTGCTGAAACCCACACAGCCGAAGCGGACGCATCAAGCGGTGACCCGCAAGGCCAGGCACCCTCCGACTTAGACCGCCGAGACCGCATTTTTTATCCGGGTGACACAGAGCGGCCAAAGCCGCTTTTGCGAAAGCTCTTTCTGAACATTGTTCTCGATCAAAAAGAGATTTTCACGAGTCCTTTCCATGTAAATCGTCACAATGCTTTGGATTGGATGGTTCCGATGGCGGTAACAGGAGCCCTGATAGCCAGTGATACCCGTATTGCTGATTCATTTCAAAACAGCCGTGGGCAGGTTCGCTGGGGTGGGCGTGTTTCCGATGTCGGTGCGTCGTACACTCTGATCCCTATCGTCGCAGGCTCGTATGTCTACGGAGCGTGGCGGGACAACCCCAAAGGACGAGAAATTGGTGTTCTTGGAACGGAGTCGCTGCTCGACAGCCTGATCGTGGTAGGAGTGTTGAAAGAGGTTTTTCGCCGCAATCGCCCCGACGAGAAAAACCCGGGCGATTTTTGGGGTGGAGGAACTTCATTCCCATCCGGGCACGCTATGCAAGTATGGTCCATTGCCTCTTTGCTGGATCATGAATACAAGCACAATAAAATCGTCGGCATAACTGCGTACAGCTTGGCCGGGATAGTCAGCGCAGCCCGTATAGCAGCCCAAAAACATTTCGCGTCAGATGTCGTCGCGGGTGGCACGATAGGCTGGTTCATAGGACGCTACGTATACGACACTCACATGAGCCATCTTGCTCACAAACACGCGTCACTGATACCAATGCTAGTGCCTCAAGCAGATCCGCTACAGCGACGCTACGGAGTCGCACTGCTGTTTAACGCAGCTGCTGGCGACTAGAAAAGCTATCGAATCTGATTCACGAGTTTCTTCTGAAACGGATTACCTCGCATGTTCCGCGAGAGGCAAACAACTAACCGTCAGACTGCCTGACGTTTGCTCGCCATCGTGGCGCATGCGCCTAATGTACGCTGATCGGGGCAGACCGGCGCCAAGACAATCGCCTGGATGCGGAGATTTTGGCGCGGCTGTCGGCTGTTTCCTTTTAAAGAGTACCCAGAGCCCATTTTTCCAAGTCTCCAGTCGAGCGTAGCAGGCCAATCTGTGCGCGCTGGAGTTCGAAGGTCACGTCTTGCAGGGAGATAAAGCGTTCGCTCAGTTGAGTGCGCGCGTCATCCAGGTCGTGCAGGTTCGCCGTGCCCGCGTCCATACGGGTTTGAACGGCGGCAACGGTTTTGTCCGCGATTTCGAATTCCAACTGGGCTACGTCTCGAGATGCCTGGAGCTGGGCAACCGATCGCTGCAGCCGGAGGGTTTCCTCTGAGAGCTGATTTTTCGCAGCCTCGGCTTGTTTGCCGGCCTTACGTGCGTCCGCGTCGGCCAGTTGAGCTTTGGAGCGCTGGGAGGCATTGAAAAGCGGAAAGCGAATGCTTACGCCGACGGTGGCATTGTTTTGCTGGAAAGAATCGGAGACGCAAAGAAATTCTCCCAGCGGAGTGACGCAGGGGTGCGAGGGAATGTAGTAGTTCTGGAAGTTGTTAAATTTAGAAAGCAAGGCGTACTGAGCGGCGAAGTCCAGGCTGGGCCACAGAACGCGGTGTTCTGCTTTCGCGCGGAGGTATTGGGCCCGGGCATGTTCCACGGCGGCCTCGACGGCTGGACTAGAACTAGCCGCCCCGGGCGTGTTCGGTGCAGGCGCCGCGGGAGGAGTTGGAATCGAATCCGGCACGGTCTGAATGCTGTCCGCGGCAAGTCCCGTAAGCTTGGAAAGGTGTTCGCGCAAAACGTCAGCCGCTCCCTGGGCTTCGGCGATTCGCAAGCGCACGCGCGCCGCGGAAAGTTGAGCCTTGGTTTCATCCATTTCGCTGTCAATTCCTTCTTTGACGCGTTGCGCAACCGATGCCTGCATTTTGCTGGATTCGGTCTCGGCTTCCTGCAGGCGGGACATGCGTTGCTCCAACTTGGAAAGTTCGGCATAGCTCTGCGCGGCATCCTGGATGATCTGGTTTCGCTGGTCCTTACTGTTGAGCGCAGCGACTCTGGAATCAACCTTAGCCGCCTTCATGTACTCCCGGAGAGCGGGATTGAACACCGCCGACTGCGCGCTGATGTTGAACAAAGATGGAGCCGAACCTTCCAGGCCAAGAGGGAACCCATAGGACCATCCAAGACCAGCGCCGGTCATGACTTGAGGAATGTAGCTGTTGCGCAGGTCGCTATAGGCAGCCGCAGCGCGTTGCTCGTCGGCCATTGCGACGGCGGCTCCGGTAGCGTGCGATAACGCCAGTTCGACGATGCGCTTCAGAGGGATTGGTTCGGCGGACAATACAGAAGGAAAGAATATGAGACTCACTATCAAGGATAGCGCGCTGCGGCACTGGGTCTTCATTGCGTCCCTCTTCTGAGCTGTGAGCAATGGGCCATGAGCGAACTGTGGCTGCTTTGAAAGCATGGCTCCGTTGCTTCGATAACAGTATTGATGCAAGCGAAATTCTAAACGTCCTTTGGAGCGTAGTGATGTTCTTCTAAAAGCCAGGTCCTGTTCGGGTCGAACGCGCGAAAAGTGCGGGCGCTGATGCAAGAGTTCTCAGGGCTGCAGGCGCACCAGGTTCTCCTTGGCGCGGGCGTCGCCCCGCCGGAGACTGAGCGCAGCTTGATATTGATCGGCCGCAGCCTGCCGGTCACCCTGTTTTTCCAGAAGTTGCCCCAGCAGATCGCGCGCCTTGAATGCCGGCCCAAGTTCGACTGGGGCAGCGAGATACTTGCGAAGCAGACGAATAGCGAGGTCGTAATCGCGATTGGCTCGATACAAAAGCTGAGCAGCATATAGCAGG
Organism: Acidobacteriota bacterium; assembly: GCA_046723715.1. GTDB lineage: Bacteria > Acidobacteriota > Terriglobia > Terriglobales > Acidobacteriaceae > Sulfotelmatobacter. The sequence goes on from JBKOUZ010000148.1 coordinate 13,346, forward strand.
GACTCGGGACAATCGTGGGGAGCGGCTTCCAGGTGCTGGAAGGCTTGCTGCATGTCGTCGAGACGTTGAGCATGAAAGAAGAAGTTTCCTAAGTCGAGCCAGCCCCGGATACCTCCATGGCTGGCAGCGATAGCGTCGCGATAGTGGCGCTCAGCTGCCGCTCGGTCTTTGTTTTTCTCATCGATGCGCGCCAAAAGCCAGTTGCCCATCGCCGGATTCAGCGACATAAGCGCGTCGGCCTGCTGGCGTGCTTTGTCTTTGCCCCCACCCACGATGGAAGGCGCCTCGGTGTAAAACTCACCGAGATCGACACGAGCCTCCCAATTTTTAGGATCAAGCTGGACGGAGCGTTCGAACGCAAGCCTGACTTTCTTGGCGAGAGATGCGGCAGAAAGAAAACTGGAGTGCTCCGCCTTCGCTCCATAGATGCGCCCGAGCCAGTCAAAGTAGAGGCTGTTTGCAGGATCCAGGACTGTGGCACGTTCGCAATGGTGGACTCCATTGTCCCAGTCCTCGATCATGTAATAGGCGCGGCAAAAAAGGTTGTGGGTGGCGGCGTCGTTCGGAGCAGCCTTAAGCTGATCGCTCAAAACATGGATGGCATCATCGACCTGACCGGCGGCAAGCAGTTGCTGAGGAGTCGCCGCGCGGCAGATCTGGCCAGCGAAAAAGAGCATCAGTGAAAAGACGAGTCGTAACACCATCCGTGAACCGTGCCGGGCCTCGCCCATTGCGAAATGACAGGGAGGAATCGAATGTGGATTTTTAATGGTCAAGGCACAATTTTGATCTTTGCGCCGTCGACCAGGGGTTTCTGTTCGTCTGCCGGCAAAGCCACTCTGTCGCCGTCGGAAAGTCCCGAGGTGATTTCGACGCGCGTGAGATTCTGCAACGAGAATGACACGGTCTGCTGTCGCAGACGGTTGCCTTCGATTCGGAAAACGTAGGGGCGGCTGTCGTCCATGCGCACAGCGTCGCGCTGCAAGGTAAGGACGTCATTGTGCTGTGCAGTAACGATCGTCACTCCGACATTGATATTAGGAAGCAAGCGAAGATCGTTGTTGTCGATGAGGCAGGTAGTCTCACCGACGTTGCGATTGCCCCGCAGTTTCACCGTCGCGGGCACGGTGTTTACGCTGCCGTTCCACACGCGGCCGGGTACAGCGTCCCAGGTGATTTCGACTGTTTGTCCGACCTGGAGGCGACCGACGTCGGGTTCATCAACGAAAGCGCGTACCAGCACGTTCGAAAGATTGGCCTCCTGCAACAGGAGTTCACCGCCTTGCACGAAGGCTCCTTCCTTGACTGCAACGGTGTACACTACGCCTTCGAAAGGGGCAAGAACAGTCGACTTGTGCAAGGAATTCTCGGCGCTTGCATAGGCTGCTTCTGCCTCGGTACTCTGCGCTTCAATGCGGGCGACCTCGGGTGGGGAATAGCGATCCTTCTGCTTTTGCTCGAGCAAGCTGAGGTCGGCTTCAGCGCGTTGCAGAGTATCTTCTGCTTGCCGAACTTCGCCTGCCGATGCTGCGCCTTGCTGCTGAAGCCGGCGGAGGGCCTCGACGTTGCGTTGAGCAGTCTCGTGGGCGGAGCGGGCTTTGATGAGTTGGGAATTCAAGGTAATGACTTCTTCCTGAGTGCCTCCGGTTTTGAGAGCGGACTGATCGGCTTGTGCGGATCGTATCTGGGCCTGAGCGCTGGCAGCCTTGGCACGAATATCAGCGTCATCCAGTTGGACTAACAGTTGGCCCTTTTTGACACGATCACCCTCTTTTACGAGTAGGCGCTTGACGGTAGTTGCAATGGGGGCATGCGCTTCGAAGTTGCGCAGAGGCTCGACCTTGCCATTGGTGGATACCAGGCTGCGAATGGGGCCGCGTAGAGCAGTGGCAACACGCACCTTCAAAGGAGTGCGATGAAGGCTCGAGTAGAGGATGAGGAGAGTTACGGTGGCTACCAGTGCGATCCAAAGCCACCGCCGGCGCGACGCGGTGTGCGAATTGTTCGTCGATGCCAACCTGTTTTTCTTCCAGGGACCGGCAGGAATATCTGTACGTATCAATTTACCATCCCGCGAGGCTCTGACGGCAGGACTGAACTATCGCGCTCAGGTACCAATTGGATGCCCAGAGAGCGGGTTCGGCTGCATTCTTCGCCTCGGGGCGGAGCAAGAGAGGCAGGCAGCAAGCCAGGAGACGTAGCAAGCGACGTAGCAGCCTACGTCTCTACTTGGGAGATAGAATACGAGGATGTCGGATTCGCCACGTTACACCCCGGAACACGCCGCTGCAGGTCTGGACTACAAGTTTCCTTCAATCGAAATCTGGCCGAACCAGTTTCCCGGGTACGAAATTGTCGTGGACGATCCGGAGTTCACATCGGTTTGTCCGAAGACCGGACTACCGGATTTTGGGGTGCTGAAAATCCGTTACATGCCTGACAAAAGCTGTCTGGAGCTGAAATCTCTTAAGGAATATTTGCAGTGTTATCGCAACCTGGGAATTTTTCAGGAGAATGTTGTCAACCAGGTGTTGGACGACGTAGTGAAGTGGGCGAAACCTGTGTGGGCGGAGGTGCGGGGAGAATTTCGGCCTCGCGGTGGCATCTCGACGACGATTGTGGCTCGCTGGCCTCGACCGGCGAAATAAGATTCATCACAGAGTTCCACAGAGACAGGCGCGCTTCGTAACCCTTCGTGTACCGTTGTCAACGAGTCCCGAAGAGTGCAGTTTGCCGCATGCTATATTCGCGAGAGCAGTGTCCCAGAACAACCTGCAACCTCGGACCGCGCTGATCGTTCTGACGGCGCTCAATCTGCTAAATTACGCGGACCGCAACGTGCTGTTTGCGGTGCAGCCGCTGGTGCAGGATGAATTTCATCTCTCCAAAGAGCAGATTGGATATCTGACTAGCGCCTTTCTTGGCTTCTACATGATTGCGGCGCCGTTTGTGGGACCCCTGGCGGATCGCTATTCGCGGAAACTGATTATTGTTCTGGGGGCCATCTTCTGGAGCGGCCTGACCTTGCTCACTGCGGTTACCCATACCTACGCCGAATTGCTGGTTCGTCACACGCTGGTGGGGGTAGGCGAGGCAACATTCGTCACCATTGCGCCTACATTTGTTGCCGATCTTTTTGAAGAGAAGAAGCGTGGGCGGATTCTGGGTGTTTTCTATCTCGCGATTCCCGTGGGATCTGCTGCTGGGTATCTGCTCGGCGGTTATCTGGCGCCCGGGCATGGATGGAGGTTTCCGTTCTACATCGCCGCGGTGCCGGGTTTTGTGCTTGCCCTGATCGTGTCGTTCCTGAAGGAACCAGAGCGCGGGCACTTTGATTCGCTGCAGGAGACTCCAGAGCGGGGGACAATTTTGGGACTAGCAGGGAATTGGGCATTCATCACCGCTACGCTGGGAATGGCGGCAATGACGTTTTCGCTGGGGGGAATTCAGGTCTGGATGCCGCAGTTCCTGTACAGCGAGCGGCATTACACGCTAGAAAAAGCCAATCTGATGTTCGGCATGATCATTGTGGTCGACGGCATTGTGGCTTCCCTGGCAGGAGGATGGCTGGGCGATTATTTGCTGCGGCACATGAAGAGTTCTTATTATCTAGTCTCGGCTGCGAGCATGTTGCTGGGCGTACCGGTCATGATTGTGGCGCTGTTTGCCAAAGGGCCTTTGATGATTCCGGCAATCGGGGTGGCGGCGTTTTTTCTGCTATTGAATACTGCGCCGCTGAATGCCGCGGTGATTAATTCTGTCGGGGCACACATCCGGGCTACAGCGATCGCGGTGAACATCTTCATCATTCACATTCTGGGTGACGTTCCTTCGCCGACGATGATGGGGTGGGTAGCGGATCGGAAGTCGCTGCAGGCGGCATTTATTCTGCCGGTGATCGCCATGGCGATTTCGTCTGCCATACTGTTTTACGGGATGAAGTTTGCGCCTGCGGTGGCGGTGGACCGACCAAGAAACAGTTAATGTAGCGGACGCCTCGTCCGGGGTTGCCCGGCATTGCGGGCAATGAGTATGAATGATGATTGGATAAGTATTCAGCATGCCCCGACACGCTCGCTTCGCTCTCGCGGCGGACGAGGCGTCCGCCCCTACACAGACGAAAGAGCGCGAAGGAATCTCGTTAGTTCTCTCCGATGACTTACATCTACTGGATAGCGGGAATAATCCTGGCGCTCGCTTGGGCTTCGCGCATTGTGGATGCTGCGCTGGGAATGCCCGGCGTGGCTGACGTTTCATTGCCGCAGTGGGATCTCAATCCTGTAGTGCCTGTGGGAAATCCTCCGGTCTCGATCATCGTTCCTGCCTGCAATGAGGAAGAGAGCATTGAGCAGGCGCTGCGCAGCCTGCTTTCTCTCGATTACGACAATTACGAAGTGATCGCCGTTAATGACCGGTCTACCGATCGGACGGGTAACATCATGGAACGGTTGGCAGCAGAGGTCCAGTTTTCGGGAAACTCGCTGGCAAGTCAAAATCCCCACCCTCTCGCTAAAAACGCGAGAAGGGTGGGGCACCCTCTGTCCTCTCCCGTTCCCTCCCCTCCTTCCACTTCTCCTTCTCCTTCTCCTTCTCCTCTTTTCATTTCTCATCGTCTTCGAGTGATCCATCACACGGCATTGCCTGCTGGATGGCTGGGAAAGACGCATGCCATGTGGACAGCGGCTCAGCAGGCATCGGGGGAGTGGTTCCTATTTACCGACGCCGACGTTTTGTTCAAGCCGGATTCATTGCGGCGGGCGCTCGCATATGCAGAAAGCGAGCGGGCTGATCACGTGGTGCTGTTTCCACGAATGATCATGAAGAGGGCCGGGGAGTACATGATGATTGCATTCTTTCAGACGATGTTTATGTTCGGGCATCGGCCCTGGAAAGTTGCCGATCCCAGCACGAACGACCACATGGGAGTGGGTGCGTTCAATCTTGTACGGCGGCGGGTTTACGAGGCGGTGGGCACGTATCAGGCGCTGCGCATGGAAGTGCTCGACGATATGAAGTTGGGCAAGGTAGTGAAGAATTCCGGGTTCGCGCAAAGAAATGTATTTGGGGGCAATTTGATTTCGATCCGCTGGGCACATGGGGCATTCGGGATCGTCAATAATCTGACGAAGAATTTCTTTGCCGTGCTCTCGTTTCAGTGGTGGAGAACATTGCTGTCTGCATTCGGGCTGGCATTCTTGAACTACGGGCCATTCCTTGGGTTGTGGCTGGCACATAGATCGGCGCGACTTCCGTATGCCGTCGCGCTGGTCTCATTGTTTTTGATTTATGTGGGGATGTCGTGGCGGTCGGCAGTTCCGCCGTACTACTTCCTTTTGCATCCGGCGAGCACTACGCTTTTCATTTACACGCTGCTGCGATCCATGATTCTCACTTTATGGAACGACGGCATCATGTGGCGGGGCACAAAATATCCGCTGCACGAGTTGCGGAAGGGGATGGTCTAAGTCATTCGCGCCGCTCGTCGCCTTCCACATCATTGGCGTATGTAGTGGTACTGCCCGGCCTTTGAGGCTTGGCCTTTCTCGGCTTCTTGCCGGGATAGAGGCGGCCGGCGCTGAAACGACCGCGAGTCTCTACGTCGTAGCTTTTAGGCAATGGCGGAATCATCGCGGCGCCGCCTTCGATCTGGCTAATGCGGCTGAGGATGATTTCGGGGCGCCCGTCGTACATCTTCAGGGCTCCGCGGATTTTGATGGTGCGTCCCACGAGATGGCGCACGTCGCCTACGTCTTTCAGGTCATTGGTGAAGACAACGACGGTGAACGCACAGGCTATCTGATCTTCGCAAAAGTCCAGAAAGTGCACTCCTTTATTGCCTACCCTCACATTCAGGACTTTCCCGGTGACACATTTGGTTTCCCCTATGTGTTGGGCGGCCTGCTGCACTGAGAGGCATTCTGCGGCATTTAGGCTCGGGGATAAGAAAAGAGAGACTAGTAGAGCGATATGGGCGGCGATCGCGCATCGATGTAGCGATCGCTGTTCAGTGCCTTGCCCGGCCGGACAGCCGACGGCGGCTGCTAATGTTTGGTTATTTATGGGGGACGGATGGACCATCGCGCCCGTTTTCCCCATGCGCTATAGCCATGCTCTCCGGCTGTTGGGACATCGCCTAATAGTAGGGGTTGCTGCTGGCGCGTGTCTGTGACGCCGGCGGCTTTAAGTGTGTGTCGTTCCGGAATGGAACACAGCGATATAGCCCGGCGGACAGCGTGAATCCTCTTCACGAAAAAGCTTTGCGGTATTGACCCAGCTGCGAAATTGCCAAGTGTGCGCACAAACTAGACCAGCAGCAAGATATTTAGAGCCATCCATCATATGTTTGAATCGACCGCCCCATTCTTGTAAGGAATCCGTTATCCGGATCGGCTGCTCCACCGTCTATGAGCTCTGTTCCGCGTGGTTCCTGATGGCCCTGAGCAGGCCGGAAAAAATTATCGCGTGAACTGGGTACAACCCGCACCAATACAACTCTCCGCCCAAACCGCGGGGCTGAAACCATGCGCAGCACCGCAGAAGCGTGCGGTGGTGGGATTGGGGTGTAAGGTTGAATTGCAACCATGCTTGTCCGGGCACCTTCATTTCTGCCCGGAGCAGCACGGCGTTCGGCGCATCGGCGCGTTCTACCTGCCAGAAGTCGATGACATCGCCAGCTTCGATACCGGACGCCCGTGACCGGCCCCGCTTCATCCCTACGCCGCCGATGAGTCGATCGATCCAACCGCGCAAGGACCACAGAAAGTTCGCGTAGAACCACCCGTTCTTCCCTCCGAGGTTTCCGATCAACTCAAACACGCGTTGCGGCGGAGTGTCAACGATCGTTTCCCTTACGTCGCAGATAATGCCTTCGGCGCGAAATGTCCTGTGCGAAGCTCCTTCCATGCTCGGCAGCGGCATCAAAGGTGCGGGCCTCTGCAGCGCTCTGTGAACGGCGGCAGCGTACGAGATTGGACGGATCGCAGGAAACAGTCTGGCGGCCAGCCTAGTGGTGCACACGGATTCACTGCGGAGCCCCTCGATGAGCGGGCGAGAGACGGCTGGCGGCACCGCCGTGACAAAGTCCAGCCAATAGGAGGACAAGCGCGGAGTCAGCACCGGAACGCGCAACAACAATCGGTGGAGCCCGCGATGCCGCGCATACGCAAGCATCATGCTGCGATAAGTCTCCACCGTCGAACCGCCCACCTCGATGGGTCGGTTCACGGCCTCGCGCAGGTCAAGGGCAGCTTCCAGATATTCGAGTACGTCCTCAACCGCGATCGGCTGTGTTTTTGTTACTACCCAGCGAGGACAAACCATGACTGGCAGCCGTTCTGCCAGGCAGCGAATGATCTCGAAGGACGTACTCCCGTTGCCGACGATAATACCGGCCCGCAGTTCGATCAGGGGCGGCCCAAATTTCCGCAACACCGCGCCAGTCTCGTGCCGGCTCTTGAGATGTGCTGAAACCGTGCCGCCAGTGGCCGCCAGTCCACCGAGATAGATGACGCGCTGCACCCCGCACTGTTTGGCCGCTATGGCGAAGTTGTGGGCAGCCTGCCGGTCTCGCAATTCAAACCCCTCTACTCGCCCCGACATCGAGTGAATGAGGTAGTAGGCAACATCAATTCCCTTTAGCGCGGGCGGAAGCGTCTCGGCTTGCAACGCATCCGCCTCGATGAACTTGGTTTGCGCGCTAAGGAGCTGGGAAGGGCGCGGGGCATAGCGGACCATAGCCGTGATGTCATGACCGGCGCCCGAAAGCTTGTGCGCCAGTTGCCGGCCGATGTAGCCGGATGCGCCAGTAATCAGGACCTTCATGAGAGGCCTTTATTTAGGCGCCAGATTCCGAAGTTCAGGTAGGAAGCATAGAAGACCCAGCCGCCATACGGCGTCATTAGCCAAAAGGCCAGGCGTGAGAAATCCGCGAATCGCATAGCGGTCACGAAGATGGCGCCCAACAAAAGGATGATTTCGACCAGCGCCGCTCCAGGCCTTCGCAGACCGAAGAAGAGAAAAGACCAAAGTCCATTGAGGATCAATTGCGCCAAGAACAGGGCCAATGCCAGCCATACACCTTCCTGAGTTCGCTGTCGCCACACCAGCCAGGCAGCCGCCGCCATCAGCAGGTAAAGGATTGACCAGACTGGACCGAAGACCCATGGCGGCGGAGTTCCGGGCGGCTTGAGCAAACCGGGATACCATGTTTTCACCGAACTTGCCGTGAATACCGATCCGCTCGCACCTACTGCTAAACAAATTCCGAAGAAGATCAGCAGCGCGATCCAGTGCCTAGACATATGTCCGATCCAGCTTCGCGGTCCGCACAATGTAATTCTTTGACACAAACGTCCATCCGGTGCTGGCGAGCGACGTATCTCGCACCTTTCCCAAGATTAGAGGCTCGAACCAAGAGCGATGGCGCTTGCCTGCAATGGCCCACGCAATGCCGCGCAGCCCTTGCGTCCAGTAGATCACGCATTCTCCTTCTGGTTCTGGGCTTCGGTGCCGTGATGCGGGATAGAGGCTGGGTGTTTGGATTTTCATCCCAAGTGAAGTAGGGGAGAACACAGATACGTTCTCCCCATCTTCCATCTTCCATCTTCCTCTATCGCGCGCGGGCCGGCGCTGACTCGTATCCCCAGCGATGCTGAATGGCCTTGAAAGAGAGAGCCTGGTACAGTGCCGCCAGGCCGACCAGGGTGTACACGACGCAACTGAGCGCCGAAGTCTCGCCAAACTTCATACCGAAGAGGGCGGCCACCAGGTCGAAGTGGGCAACGCCCACCAGACCCCAGTTCAGTCCACCTACTACTAGAAGTACAGCTGCGATCACATCTAACGTTTTCATCTATTCCTCCAATTTCTTAGTTTTTGGGTAGAAGCACGGTGTCGATCACGTGGATCACGCCGTTCGTAGCCAAAACGTCGGCCTTCACGACCTTGGCGTCATTGACCATAACGCTGCCGTCGTCGACGGTCAGCTTCAAGTCCTGACCGTTGACGGTTTTGGCTGAGGACATCTTCGCCACCTGCGCCGCCGTTACGTCACCCGATACCACGTGGTAGAGCAGGATGGCCTTTAACTTTTCCTTGTTCTCGGGCTTGAGAAGCGATTCGACGGTACCCGCCGGCAGCTTGCTAAAAGCTTCGTCGGTTGGAGCAAACACGGTGAAGGGTCCCTTGCCTTTCAGGGTGTCAGCCAGACCGGCGGCTTGAAGCGCCGTGGCTAAGGTATTGAAGGTTCCCGCGGCGACCGCGGTGCCAACGATGTCCTTTTGGGCAGAGCCGGCGGCTGCCGGCATGGCGCTTACCAGGACGCTGAGAATCAGTGCAAAACTAGCTGCTTTCAATTCAATGTCTCCTTTGTTCTCTCGGTTCGGTTGCAGTCTTACCGCTTTCTGTATTAACTATAGAGAACAAATATTTGCTTGCTACGACAAACAAGCGCAACTACGAAATACATGTGAGCAGCGCTCAAAAGACCCACCCGATTTTGTACTGGGCAGAAAACAAGACACGCGAGTAGTCATCAAGGCAATTCTCGAAGGGCTTCCGTCCCATCCTCTCATGGAGAAACTGCGCAGCATGTGCCTGCGCAGGAGCATGGAGCTGGTGGAAATGGGCAAGCAACGGCGTTGCGGCCCGAGGAAGGGTTTGCCGTGGTATTCCTTATCCGAAACTGAATTTGGAAGGTATGCCGAAGTTCTTTTGCCGGAGAATTTGGAAAACATCCGACGCGATTGGCTCGGATTGCAGGCGGTTGGCGCGGGCAACTCGGAAGGAAAGTGCCTTAAGTAGGGCTTGTCTGGGAACAGCCCCACTTCTCGTGCTCAAAAGCAATCGAGAAATGGGGCACCAGGGACTCTACTTGAAGGATTTTACGGCTGTCGCTTCGTCGTCTTTCACATCGAAAACCGTGTACAGCTTCGTAATCTGCAGCAGGTCGTTAACCTTCTTGGTCAGATTGAGCAACTTGAGTTCGCCGCCCTGGTTTTTGGTGGTGGTGAAGGCGCTGACCAATTCGCCGATGCCTGAGCTGTCGATGTAGTTGACGTCCTGGAGATTTAGGACGATCTTTTTGTTGCCTTTGCCGAGCAGCTCGCGCACGGTGTCGCGAAGAATCACGCTGCCTTCGCCGAGGGTGATGCGGCCGCTGCAGTCTACGATGGTCACGCCATCCACCTGCCGACTACCAACCTTCATGGTCACTGGGAAGCCTCCTTGCCGCCCGCGGTTGGACCGTGGACGTGCTTAATCAGTTTGAGTTCGGTGCCCGCTGAGGATGGTCGAATTTCAACTACATCCATAAACGAGCGCATAAGAAAAATTCCGCGTCCCGATGTCTTTAACAGATTTTCGGGCGCCAGGGGATTAGGAATTTTACTGAGGTCCATCCCGGGGCCCTGGTCGCGAATGGTGATAATGAAATCGTTGCCCGTCCGCTCGAACGCGAGGGTTACCTTCTTGTCCTTGGCGTAATTATTGCCGTGCAAGACGGCGTTGACCGCACCTTCGCGGACGGCCATGGAAATCTGCATCACTTCATCGTCGCCGAAGCCGAGTTCTGTGGCTATCCGCGTGGCTTTCTCCTCGGCACTATCAATGGTCTCCAGCGAGGAGTCCAGCGTGTAAGAGACCCGTTGCTCGGTCATGGCCATGGACGAAGTGAATGATGAGTATACGGCCAGGGAGGGTGAAAATGCGCGCATCCCGCCCATGGCGCATCGCCGGAGGGCGATTCCGGCGAATGCGGTAGTTTGCCTGTGGGAGAGCGAAATTGTCAACGATTTACGGTGAAAGTGTCATACCACATTAGAAATGTCCCCGTCTCGGCCACAATAGAAATGTCGCGTTGTGGTTTTCACCAAGCGGTAGAAAAGATCGGTGTTTTCATTTGTTGATAGCGATTTCTTCTCCACGGATGATCCGCCGCAGGGATGCACGATTTCGGTTTTGGGGATGGGGGCGCGGGGGAAGGGGCAACGCCCCTTCCCTCGCCCAGCGATGTAGAAGCCGCCTTCCATTCGCGGAACACCAGACCGTGATCGCGATAGTGAATCGCCAGTTCCCCGGCTTGGTTTTCCCGCACCAGCACCCGGCTCTTCGCCGGTATCCTGGGCCGGCTGGGTCGTTCCAGTTGCAACAGCCGGTTCTGGTAGCGCACCACCCAGTCCTTCGCTGAGCACGCGTTGTTCCTCCAGCCAGAAGACTTCGTCCAGTTGCCGCGCCGTCGGGCTTCTCCGGTGATAATCGGCTGCCGCCGCCGCGGCATGTGCGTAACGCCGGTTGTGTTCGGCGAGGTAGTGCTGGTCCAGATACGCATTGGCTTGGTCGTAGTTGGCGATTCCGGCCAGGCGCAGTTTCTTTACCAGCCGATCCTGATGCGTGCCGTGTGCCCGCTCCACGCGCCCTTTGGCTTGCGGCGAACTGGCGGCGATGATCTCGATGCCCAGCTTCGCGCACATGCGTCCAAACTGCGTGACCGCGGTCTCTCCGCGCATGCGCTCTTGGGCATTCGGTGGGCGCACATAGACGTTCTTCCAGTCCGTGTACAGCGCTTGCGGCACCCCGTAGCGCTCGATCCAGCGCCGCAACACTGCCACCGCAGCCCAGATCGACTCCTCCGCGCAGAACCAACCTAACGCTTGGGTGGTGGCATCATCGACCATGTGCATCAGACAGCCGCGCGGTCCACGCCCTTCCAGCCACTGGTGAAAGCTTCCGTCCAACTGCACCAACTCGCCGAAATGCGCCTTGGCTTCGCGTCGCTGCCGATACGGTTTCCGTCGTCGCTGCCGCTGCCACAGCCCAGCCTCCTTCCGCCAGCGCCGCAGCGTCTCAGCATGCACGTTCAGTCCGTCATCGCTCGCCAGGTGCTCGGCCGCCAGCGTCGAGCCGAAATCTTCGTACCGCGCTTGCACCTGTTTCCGTACCGCCGCTCGGAACTCTGCCCCGTACGCCCGGTTTGACACCCGACCACAGTTGCCGTGCTGCAGCGCCTTGGCTCCTCCTGCCCGATACCGCGCCCAGATCCGCTTGCTCTGCCGATAACTTAACCCCAGCATCTCCGCCGCTTCGATCAGTCGCAGGCTCCGCCCCTTTACCCTCCCCATCACTTCTACTCGGCTCAACTCTTTCTTGCTCAATCCAGTTCTCCCCAATCGCAGTTCCTCCTCCCCGGAGGAACTCTAAAGGGGACACTTCTATTGTGGTCTCAAGGGGACACTTTCAATGTGGTTCAACACGATTTACGGTGAAAGGCTTAAGAAGCAGGCGAAGCTTATAATCTGGCCTCGTGGCGGCGTTCACGGTTTACGATCTTCGGCGCTGGGTACGGCGCATACTGCTGTGGGGAGTCGTGATCGCGATAAGCGTGACATTTCTGGCCTACGCGGCGGATTATGTAGTATTTCGGATCCGGCTGGCCAAAGCTGGGAATGCGTATGGTTCAGTAGTTGTCAGTCACTATTATGCGGTTGCGCAGAAGAATGGAAAGACGCAGTTCATCTTCGATCCGCCAGTCCCTGAGACTTGCGTGAACGCTTTATTTCCTCACGTAGGAGCGCAGCCCTGCTGGTATTTGCGACGGCATTTGGAGCTGCGGACTGACATTTAGTGATCAAGATTCACCCGTGCAGGAAGACCGAGCCTGCACAGCTAGAATGTTGCGCAGTCAGGAACTCAACAACGAGGACTCCATGTCGAGAAGATTTGCGGTTTATTTTTTGCTGGCTGGGGCGATGGGCTTGAGTTGTGCGGCTCTGGCTGTGAGCGCGGATACGCCCGATCCCCGGCTGCAAAAGGCTTACAAGTTCCAGCAGGGCGGGTGGACGTACGTGCATCTTGAGGGGACTCCTTCGGACGTTGGATACCAACATGGATCTCTGCTGGCTGCGGAAATTGGCGATGCGTTTGAGGCCATCAAACTCTTTGATACGCACCAGTCGGGGCGGGACTGGGAGTTCTTCCGCAAAACGGCGCGGGAGATGCTTTGGCCGCACATTGATGGGGAGTATCAGCAGGAGTTGCAGGGCATCGCCGATGGAGTGAAGGCGAACGGCGTGAATCTGGATCTATGGGATATTGTCGCGCTCAATGCTTTCGAAGAGGTGCCGGATTACTACCTGCCATGGCTCGCAAAGCAGCAGAAGACGGCAAAGAATCCTAACCTGAAAGCTCCCGGGAATTGCAGCGCGTTTATTGCCACGGGAAATATGACAAAAGATCATCAAATCGTCATTGCACACAACAATTGGACGAGCTACCTGGCGGGCTCCCGCTGGCTGATTATCTTTGATATCCAGCCGGAGCGCGGCAACCGCATTTTGATGGATGGCTTTCCGGGAGTGATCACCAGTGACGACGATTTCGGCGTGAACTCGGCGGGGATGATGATCACGGAGACCACGATTACGCAATTTGAAGGCTGGGACCCCACGGGCAAACCGGAATTCATGCGGTCGCGCAAAGCCATGCAGTATGCCAACAGCATTGATGACTATGTGCGAATTATCCAAGACGGAAATAACGGTGGGTACGCCAATGACTGGTTGATTGGAGATCGAAAGACTGGGGAAATCGCATATCTCGAGTTGGGCCTGAAGAACACTCCGCTGTGGCGGACCAAGGACGGCTATTTTGTCAGCTCGAATCTTGCCCGCGACCCCAAGGTGATCAGGGAAGAGACTACATTTGATCCGCATGATGCTTCTTCCTCCCCGAATGCGCGGCATGCCCGCTGGGAAGAAATCATGAAAGGGGCGAAGGGGAAAATCGATGTGAGCATGGCGCAACAATTCCTCGCCGATCATATGGACAGCTTCGAGAAGAAGGAGGATGCGGACGAGCGCTCGCTGTGCGGGCACGTAGATGTGTCGCCCCGTGGGATCAAGGAGTGGGGCTGGAATGCCTACAATCCGGGCGGGGCTGTGCAAGGAAAAGCCGCTGACAGCGGTATGGCGGCCAAGATGAGCTTCGTGGCACGGGCAGGGCATCCCTGCGGAGCCGATTTCCTGGCCGCCGATTTTCTGCAGAGGCATCCCGAGTTTTCCTGGCAGAAGCCTCTGCTGCGCGATATGAAGGCTGGACCTTGGACGGTGTTTACGGCGGGACAGAAACAAGCGCAGTGATGCTCGAGCAGCGCCGTCCAGGAAAAAACCCAGATCAAGGGGAGCTTCAACGGGGCACCCACCTCAATCGCAAAGATCTCTACGACAGCGAACACAACGCTTATCAGGGTACCATCACATTGATGGCTTGATCGCCGTAGGCTCCGGTGCTGTCCCAGCTGCGGACTGTCACCTTGTGCGTTCCCGGCGTCAGTTGGAGGTTGGCGCTGAGTGTGTTTCCGTAGTTTTGACGATGGACGACTCCAGAATCGACGTAGACCGTCCACGCGGCAATCGGTTTCGAAGAAGTTGCCGTGGCCGATACATTGATGCTGGAGGCGACCTGCGCAGCATTCAGAGGGTTGCTGATGTTGACAGCAACCGGCCTCACGTTGACCTTGAAAGCCTGACTTCCATACGCGCCGGTTGAATCCCACGCTCGAATCACTATCGTATGCGCGCCGACCGAGGCCGCGATACTGGGCGCGATCGAGTTCACGGCTCCGGCGTGATACTTGCCTACTCCATCGACGTAAACCCACCATCCAACGATTGAACGGCCGGAGAGGGCGCTTGCAAAAGCATCAAGCCTGATCGGGGAGATCACGTTCGACGCAATCATGGGCTTGGACACCGTGATTGCCGGATTCGCCGTTGCGGTAACTGTGAACGTCTTGCTGCCGTAGGCATTCGAGGTGTCATAGGCCCGCACGACCACATTGTGCTTGCCCTGCGCGAGAGGAACGTGCAGGCTGATTCTAGATGTGGCTCCGGCAGTGAGCGCAGTTTTGCCATCTACCTGCACCAGCCAGGAACGAATGCTATGCCCCGGAGTTGCAGAAGCTGCTGCCTGCAAATTCAGGGGCGAACCAGTGGACGTATTGTTGGAGGGTGTTGCGATCGAGACGGTGGGGCTGGCTGTCGAGGTTGTCAGCTTGAACGTGCTATCGCCGTACGCTCCCGAGGTGTCCCAAGCCCGCACGACTACTGTATGGGTTCCGGGACTCATTTTGACTAACGGACTGATATAACTGATATAGGAGACTGCCCCACCGTTGTACACTCCGACACTATCCACGTAAATCCACCATCCCGTCACGGAATAGCCAGGAGTCGCAGAAGCAGTGGCGTCGATCTGAACAGGAGAGCTTTGGGAGGTGCCTGCTGCGGGGAATTGACGATCACCTGAAGCTTGGTGGCCGTAGTGGTGGTGAAGAAGTCTGCCATAGCGGCGGCAGTGGCCGACGCTCCCGGATATGACTTCACCCCCAGGCTGTCCAAAATGGTGCGCAGGGCATTTTCGTGCCTGTAAGGAACGGAGGACACAGTGTGTGGCTTTACTCGAGGTCCGATCAGGGCGGTGTAGACGGAAGCTCCGCAGCCGCTGTTCGTGCCGCCTCCACACTCGTCAAAAGTCACAATGGCGAGGCCTGACCCTCCAGCTTTGAAATCGGACAGGTTCAGAACAGGCCCCAGATGGCTGCTCAGGAATTGGTCGGCCGCCGCGAGTTTTTGCGCCTCGCTGCAACTGGACATGCCGACAGGACAGTCGTGGGCGTCATGATGGCCGTCGGGAACAATGATGGTGAAGCGCGGCAAGGTGCCGTTCTGGATGTCGGTGCTCAGGTGGGAGAGATCGACGATTTTGCCAGCAGAGCCATTGACGTTTCTGATTACGTCACTGTACCAGGTCGCACCATTGGCGGCGGTAGTACGCAGTGCCGTTGTGGTTGTCCGGAGTCGTAACCGTGCCTCCGGCGGCAGCGTAGGACTGGGCATAAACTTTCCAGGAGATTCCTGCGTTGTTGAGCACGCGGAAAATATTGTTGTCGGTGATTGCATCGGTGGTGCTGGTTCCCGGGTAGAAGCAGCTGTTGCCATTGCAGTTGAAATCGTGGGTTCCGGAGGGAAGAGGGCAACTGGCTCCGGAATGACAACTGCCGGATGCTAACCAAAGATAGTCCAGAAGCGAGCCGCCATTGTCGGACTGGTATTTTGTGGCGTAACCGTACGCATTGCCATGGCTGATCAGCCATGGCATATTGGCTTTCACGCTGCTGTAACTTGAGTTCTCGTCGATCACCAAGACGACGTGCTTGGATGACGGTACCTGCGCGAACGCTTTGGCAACGAGACAGATCAGTACGATGACAGCAGGCAGAGTTCTCCCTGCTCTTGTAAACGACATCACGTCCCCCTAAATTTTGCCTTACATGCCCCCCTGCGCCCGACACCGATGCGCAAGGTCGTATTGGAAGTGAACTTTGCTTGCGGTGCGGGAAGTGTAACTAAGCTTGCTTACTGGCGCATAAAAAAAGAGCTTCCAGGAGAAATCACTGGTTGTACAACCAGGCTGGGAATCGGGATTCAGTAGCGCCGGAATAGGCTATTCGCTGATCGAGCAACCGCAATCCGCCGGCACGACGTGAGCGAGCAGGAAATCAGCGACGCGCTTATAAG
Source organism: Acidobacteriota bacterium (assembly GCA_046723715.1). Classification (GTDB taxonomy): domain Bacteria; phylum Acidobacteriota; class Terriglobia; order Terriglobales; family Acidobacteriaceae; genus Sulfotelmatobacter. The sequence continues at coordinate 29,917 of JBKOUZ010000148.1, forward strand.
CATCAATCTGATTTTCCACACGGGAGAAGCCATGTCCTTCGTTGTCGTAGATCTTGTATTCAACCGTGCCACCCCGCTTTTTGATCGCATCGACCACCTGCAGGGCTTCGGATTTGGGACAACGGGGGTCGTGTCCGCCTGCCAGGAGTAGGAGGGGCGCTTTAATCTGGCTGACGAAATTGATCGGAGAACGATCCTCAAATAGTGCTTTGTTCTTGACTGGGTCTCCCATAGTGGCTAGGTCGCCTTCGCGAAGTTCCGCATCTTCTTTTTCGATCTCCGTGAACCAGTTCACAAAGGGAACAATGGGAACGCCTGCAGCCCAGATCTCCGGAGCCTTCGTGACCGCCATCATGGTCAAGTACCCTCCGTAGCTTCCACCCATGACCGCGATTTTCTTTGGGTCGAGGTGGCCGGTTTGTTTGATGAAATCGACTCCGGCCAGCAGGTCCTGCAGATCGCCGCCGCCCATGTCGAGCAGGTTCGCCTGCTGGAACTCCTTGCCATATCCGGTTGAACCGCGGTAGTTGGGGGCGAGAACCATGTATCCCTGGTTGACGGCGAATTGGATGAGACGGTTGAAGGAGTTCATGGTTTGCGATGTGGGCCCGCCGTGGATGAAAACGATGGCCGCATTCTGGCCATTGCGCGCCATGTTGAAGGGTACGTAGAGAAAGGCGGAGATCGTCCACTTACCGTCGCGGCTGGGATAGTGAACGAGATAAGGCTCGACCAGATCTTCCTGTCGTATTCCAGCCAACAGGGAATGGGTGATCTGCAGGGATGTATGTTTCGCGATGTCGTAAAGCCAAATATCAGTAGGATCTGTTGGGCCGTTGTGGATGTAGAGCAGGCGCGACCCGTCTTCACTGAAAGCCGACCCCGCTCCTGCCGGCTGGTTCACGCCGCCCGTAAGTTTCAGTTGCGTAGATTTCCCGGTGGCCAAGTCGCGAAAGTAGATGTTCTCATTGCCGTCGACGTTGGCGCTAAAAACGATCTGGCTGCCAGAGGGGGAGAAATTGTGGCCCCGGACTTCCCATTTATCACTGGTGAGCCATTCCATGTTTCCGGGCCTAAAGACGCCGTCTTTAGTGCCAACATTCAGCAGCGCTACGTTCTCGTATCCATTCTTCGCGTTGGATGTGAGAAGTATTTTTATTCCGTCGGGAACCGGTCGTGGATCGATATCATTCGCGGCATAGAGTTGTTCTCCATGGTGGGGGGTCAGCAGGGTAATCTTTCCGGTCCCGATCTCGGTGACGAAGATATTCGAATCTGTGCCTTTCGCTTGCTCCTGCGTGTAGACAATGTACTTGCCATCCTTTGACCAGATCGGGTCGTGATTCCCTTTGTCCTGCGGAGTGTTGGTAGTGATGTGCTTCACCTCGCGCATTACCATGTCGTATACATCGATCTCGTGCGCGGCTGAACTCTTGGGCTTCACTTCGTAGGCGAGATAACGTGCATCAGGGGACCACGTTGGATTTTGCTCGGCAATCTCTCGCGTCTGTGTAAGGTTTACGAGCTTCCCGGATTTGGGTGAGACCAGGAAGATGTCCCACTGTTCGTCGCCCTCGTAGTCAGATTGGTATGCGATCCACTTCCCGTCGGGGGACCATGCGGGAGAAGATTGCCTCTGATCGCTGACGGTCAACTGCACCGGGAAGCCCCCATCAGCAGGAACTAGCCAGAGATTGTCTCGTCCGCTCACGTTGGAGATGAACGCGACGCTCTTTCCGTCGGGAGACCATGCGGAACCGCCGATTTGGCGCGTCATGTACAGCTTTTCGATGGTCAGGCTACGAGGCTCGATTTGGGCATTGTTCTTCGAGGAGATCTGCTTGGGATCGGTGATCGCTTTCGGAGCAGGCACAGTTTGCCCTTGAGCGGCTGCAGAACTCATGAACACGACGAGGGTGAAAAGGGCGCGGCGCATGGCGCGGAACCTCAGGGTGATGTAGAAAAGAGAGTCTAGCAGAGAGCTTCTGATCGCTGAGAGGTGTGCCTATACATGAATTTTTTTGTGCGTCACATGCCCCTCTGCATTGCTTTGCTTTGCATGTCTTGCGGTGCGTCGCTGGGAGTTCAAAGTCGACACCCACTCGCACAAAATGCGAGAAGGGCGGGGCACCCTTTCGCGCATCATTTCGGCATTGACGGCGATCACTTCTCGTTGGACGGTCAGCCCTTCCAGATCATCTCCGGTGAGATGCACTATACGAGGATTCCGCGGGAGTACTGGCGTGATCGGCTCAAGAAGGCACGCGCAATGGGACTGAATACGATTTCGACGTACGTTTTCTGGAATGTACACGAGCCGAAGCCGGGCACCTACGACTTCGACGGACAAAACGACGTGGCGGAGTTCATTCGTTTGTCTCGGGCAGAGGGGCTGTATGTCATCCTGAGACCGGGCCCGTATATTTGCGCCGAGTGGGATCTCGGTGGGCTACCGGCATGGCTTCTGGCGGATCCAGCGATCGTGCTGCGCAGCGCCGATGAAAAGTTTCTGGCACGCGCTGAAAGATGGCTAAAGCGCCTTGGACAGGAACTGGCTCCGCTGCAGGTCACGCGCGGAGGACCGATTATCGCCGTGCAAGTGGAAAACGAGTACGGATCATTTGGGAATGATAAGCAGTATCTGGGACGCATTCGCGATGCGCTCAAGAATGCTGGTCTGGGCGAGGCCGTGCTTTACACCGCCGACGGCGGGGACCAGCTGCCGTCCGGCACGTTGCCCGATCTCACCGCCGTAGTGAATTTTGCTCCAGGAGAAGCAAAAGCTGAGTTCGGTAAGCTGCAGAAGTTTCGCCCGGGCGCTCCGGTCATGAGCGGCGAGTACTGGGATGGCTGGTTCGATCACTGGGGTGAAGAGCACCATGAGACGAACAGTGCGCAGCAGGCTCAGGAATTGGAATGGATTCTGTCGCAAGGATATTCCGTCAATTTGTACATGGTTCACGGCGGGACCAGTTTCGGGTTCATGAACGGTGCGAATTGGGATCACGACACATACGAACCGGATATCACCAGCTATGATTACGATTCGCCTATCAGCGAATCTGGGGCTCTTACAAAGAAATATTTTGCATTTTCGCGAAGTCATTGCGCGGCATCGGAGAGGCATGACTCTGCCCGACCTTCCCCTGACTCGGCCAGTCACTGCGGTTTTGGAGTTTCCGGTCAGGGAGAGTGCATCCCTGTGGGAAAACTTGCCGGCTCCGACCCACAGCGAAATGCCACGGTCCATGGAATCGCTGGGCCAATCCTATGGATTCATCCTGTATCGTACGAAAATTCCAGAAGCGCGCAGCGGTGACCTGACCATTCGCGAGCTTCGAAGCTATGCGAGCGTGTATGTGAATGGGCAATTGATGGGCGCGCTCGACCGCCGGAAGAAGAAAGACCGGTTGCGGATTGATGCTCCAGCCAATGCAACACTGGACATTCTCGTGGAAGGAGCCGGTCGCATCAATTTCACAGCGGAACTGCGCTCCGAGCGCCAGGGGAATCAATGGACCTATAGACTTTGCCGGCGAGGAACTGAGCGGCTGGCAAGTCTTCCCACTCCCGATGGATGATCTTTCGAAACTGCAGTTTTCCAAAACGAATGCTGCAAGGCCCGGGCCGTCGTTCTACCATGGACAGTTCATGCTCGGAGAGACTGGTGACACATTTCTGGATACTCGCGGTTGGGGTAAGGGAGCGGTATGGATCAATGGACATGCACTCGGGCGCTTCTGGAACCTGGGGCCGCAGCAGACGCTCTATGCCCCTGCCCCTTTTCTGAAGCGGGGAGCGAACGAGATCATTGTGTTCACGCAGCACAATCCGGAACAGTTGACGCTACAAGGCCTGAAAACGCCGGTGCTGGATCAACTGGAAAGGGAATAATCGACGGCTAGAGCTTCGCATTCTTGTGCATGTCGACCGTGCTCCAGGTCTTGTCACCGGCGTGGCAAATATTTTCCAGCGCGCAGTCGACGCATTTGGGCTTGCGGGCAAAGCATAACTTGCGGCCGTGCCAGATGACCTGGTGGGAAAACAAAATCCAGCGATCACGAGGCAGGATTTTCATGAGGTCCTGCTCGATTTTCTGGGGCTCATTCTGTTTTGTGAGTTCGAGGCGGCGTGAGATGCGGTGCACGTGGGTGTCTACTACCACGCCCTCGGCTTTTCTAAACCAGGTGCCGAGAACTACGTTTGCGGTTTTGCGGGCGACGCCAGGAAGCGTGAGCAGCGCTTCGATTTCCTCCGGGACCTGGCCGCCGAATTCAGAGACAATTTTTCTGGCCGCGCCCACTACCGCCTTTGATTTATTGCGGAAGAATCCGGTGGAGCGGACATCGGGCTCGAGTTGCTCGGGGGTGAGCGCGGCAAAATCCTGAACCGTGGGATATTTCCGAAAAAGTTCGGGCGTCACGCGATTTACATTCACGTCCGTGGATTGTGCGGAAAGGATGGTCGCCACCAGCAACTCCCACGCGCTCGCGTGTGTGAGTGCACAGGTCACGTCGGGATAAAGTTGATTGAGGCGCCTCAGGATGTCTTCGACCCGTTCGGGCGCAATCCGGTTGTATGCTCTTGCTTGCCCTTTCTTCGTCGCGGATTTTGGCGACATTTCCGCGGAGAGTTTTGTTTTTAGACGCGCGCCTTGAAATTTGGCAGTTTCCCTCTGGACGGATTTCGCCGACGGTGGTGTCCGCGTTATACGTACTTTGTCCTGACGACCGGTTCGGGCGGGTTGTCGGGGAGCGCGTCCTCGCGGCATCAGAGTCGGTTCCTTGGCTGAACAATTTCATCATAACAACGCGCGTTGCCGATCTTCTACTCGCTTGTTGCAAATGCGAGGGTGGTGCCGCCGTCATCCGCACGGGTCGCGAATTTGAGGGGGCCATATGAGCCCCATGTCCGTCGTAACCACGACAGCAATTGACGGTTCCATGAGACGGTCGGTAGTCTGAAGGTAATTCAATACAAGCAGGCTAAAAAATATGGCGGTAAATTCCATCCAACTCGGGCAAGTGTGGCGAAGTGATGCTGATGGTCAGGACTATCTCGTGACCAAGGTCTATAACGAAGTTTTCACGCAGTACGCCATGCTCCGCCCGGCAGGTATCACTGCGCCCGATGCACCTACGGTACGCATAAAGGTCTCGAAGACTCCGCAGGGAGCCACGCTGCCTGGCTATGCCTTCACGCAGGAAGGGTCGTTCTAGCCCACGCGGCATAGGCGCGGATTTCCGATACACTGATGAAGTGCTCAGACCTGGTGCTCAGTTAAGAGCTCCCGGCGCCAATTGACTACTCACTGCTCAGCACAGAGTCCTGTTCGTCCATGACTGAAAAGATCCTCGCAATTCTTTTTGCGTTCATCAGCAAAGTGATGATCGGCACCGGATATTGGGGGATCATGATCCTGATGGCAATCGAGTCCGCGTGCATCCCGCTGCCCTCGGAATTGATCATGCCGTTCGCCGGATACCTTGTCTTTCACGGGACATTCAAGCTGTTTTGGGCGGCTACTGCGGGGGCGATCGGGTGCAATCTAGGATCCCTGGTAGCATACGAAATCGGGTGTTACGGCGGCCGTCCACTGGTCGAGCGCTATGGCCGCTGGATTCTCATGGGCCGTCGCGAACTTGACTGGGCAGACCGGTTCTTCGGGCGCTGGGGATATCTGGCGGTATTCGTGGGGCGGTTGCTTCCGGTGATTCGCACTTTCATTGCCCTGCCGGCAGGGGTGTCGCGGATGCCGCGCGTACGATTCCATCTCTACACGTTCTTGGGCTCATGGCCATGGTGCCTGGCGCTGGCCTGGTTCGGGATGAAATTGGGCGAAAATTGGCGAGAAATGGGAAAGTATTTTCACAAGTTCGACGCCATTATCGGTGTAGTGATCGTCGCGGCCGTTGTCTGGTTTGTGTGGAGTCACTGGAGGAATCGGATCACCAGTCCGCCCTCCGCAACGAACCCTTAGTTGCTCCAACTGCGTGGCGGGAAAATTGTGGTACTTTGTTCCTCGCTGGTGTCCCGGAAGGTTTTTTCCCGACAGCATTCATCCTTTAAATTCCGCTGTGAAGGAGGGTTTCGTGATCGCAGGACGCTGCATCGCCATCGCTCTGCTGTGCGTAGCCGGTTCTTTGCCCATCACCACGCAAGCTCAATCTTCGGCTACTTCCGATAAGCCCTTTGTAGTCGAGTACTACTACAAGACTAAATGGGGGCATGCCGACGAGTTCCTGAAGCTCTTTAAGAAGAATCACTATCCTCTCCTGAAGAAGCAAGTCGAGATGGGGAGGATGGTGAAGGTGTGGATGGATCAGCCGCGGTATCACACCACGGAGGACGGGCGCTGGGATTATCGCGTGACCATTGTCTTCAAGAATGCTACTGTCGCCAATGAAGCGTTCGACGAGGACGCACTTAAGAAGCAACTCTGGCCCGACCAGGATACCTACAATCGCGAGGAACAACGCCGTTTTGAAATCCTCGACGCCCATTGGGACTTGCCTGTGAAGACGGTCGATCTCGAAGCCAAGCCGTAAAAAACATTCACGGGCAATTCAATCTTAGCTTTGATCGAGTTTGAGGTAATTGGCGATTAGCTTTTCGTAGAACTTCCAGGGGAGAATGCGCTTCATCGCGAGTTGCATCTTGGCATCGCGGCCCACCAGATAGCGCAGTCTGGGATTTGGATTCTGGGCAATACCAACGATGGCGTGCGCGACTGCGATGGGATCGGCTTTGGGAATTTTGCCGATCACCTCGCGCATGCGGAGGCTCCGCTGATAGTTGGGCGAGGAGTTCTTCTTTGCCTCTTGTCCCATGATTGCTCCGCTGGTCCAGACGCCAGTATCGAAAGCACCCGGTTCAACGAGCACGACTTTGATCCCGATGGGGTTCACTTCGAGCCGCAGCGACTCGCTCCAGCCCTCCAGCGCATGTTTTGAAGCACAATAGCTGCTCACGGAGATCGCCCCTTGCAGGCCACCGATGGACGAGATCTGGATAATGTGCCCCGACTGCTGGCGCCGCATCAGCGGCAGCACGGCCTTGCTCATTGCGACCGCGCCGAAAAAATTGGTTTCGAACTGGAGACGCAGTTCCTGTAATTGGATGTCTTCGGCGAAGCCGCCCACCGCAAAGCCGGCATTGTTCACGAGCACGTCAATTCGCCCGTAGTCGCGGAGAGCAGCGTAAATAAACTTCGGGATCGCGTCGAATTGAGTCACGTCTAACTCGCGGACATCGATCCTGTCCGAAACTCCGGCGGCACCGGCCACCTGATCGAGGCGCTCACGTCGTCTGAAATTCCTCATGCTGGCCAGGACGCGGAATCCAGCCTTGGCCAGTTCGACCGACGTGAGCAGACCGAAGCCGCTCGAAGCGCCCGTAATCAAAGCAACTTTTTCATCCATCGCTCTGGTGTATCACAGCCCGCAAACAGAGTGGAATCCTGCCTCCTGAAGTGGGACAATAATCCCAGGCGATCTGTTGCTACGGTAAGTTGCGGGCTTCAAGGAGGTCTCATGCTGCCGACACGCCATCGTCTAACGCGTAATCCCTATTTTCATTTCCATCCTTTGCACACTGCTTTTTCGCTGTTGGGCGCGCTTATTCTGTTCGGGATGATGATCTGGTTTCTTGCGCTCCCGGCGCGCTGAAGGTGAAGCAGCCCGCAAGAAAATTTCAGAGGACCTTTTATTTGCCAAATTCGGTCTCTGATACTTTTGCGATGCACGAACTCTGAAAAAGATGTGAAACGTTCGTACCAATCGCGAGGGAATTCCTTTATCCCTGTCATCGAAATTTGCAATTAGACAGAATCTCTACCAAATCGATAATGTTGCAGCATGGAACCCATTCACATTTCTGGTGAGGATTCACACATAGATGTATTGCATGAAATCAGCGCACGCCTGAGTGGGGCGGACGGGTTTCATGAGGTTCTGAGCCGTGTCGTCGACTTTGCTTCCGGGTTAGTGAAGTGCGATGCCTGCCTGATTTATGTCCTCGAAGGTGACGAACTGGTTCTGCGGGCCTCAAAAAATCCACACCCGGACGTGGTGGATCGTCTGAAGCTGCGCTTGGGGCAGGGAATCACCGGATGGGTAGCCGCACATCGCGAACCAGTGGCCATTCCGGAAAAGGCCGCACAAGACCCACGCTTTCAGTTCTTCCATGAGTTGCCGGAGGACAGCTACGAGGCGTTCCTGTCGGTGCCGCTGATGTGCCGGGGCCGGGTGGTGGGTGTGGTTAACCTGCAGCACCGCCAGCATCATGTATATCGCCGGCGCGAAATTCGCATGATCTCGACCATCGGATACTTGGTGGGTGCGGAGATCGAGTTGGCGCGGCTGGAGGAAGCGAATTCTACCCTCGCCGACCAGTTGCAGACGCGAAAACTGGTCGAACGCGCCAAAGGCATCCTGCAACGCGATCTTGGGCTCAGCGAAGAGCAAGCCTACCTGGCACTACAACGGCAGAGTCGGCAGAAGCGGCGTCCCATGAAGGAAATTGCAGAAGCCATCGTGCTCAGTGACGATGTGAGAGGAAATTCGCAAAGAGAGCCAACCTAGCCACCTCACCTTGTTTTTTGAACCGTACGTCAAAAGCAGAAGGGCGGAGACTCTTTTGAGTTCCGCCCTTTGTTGCTTCGCCGTTGACTACGGGCGGGACGGCGCGCTCCCCGCTGCCTTTGCCAACTGCTTTTCTGATGGATGCGAAGGTGTAGGGAAATACAGAGTGATGTCAAAATCCGGCAACTGCATGGAACTGACGTAGCTGCCATCGGGAGACGACGCAAGTACCAATTGGCTTGCATCCGTTCCTTGGCTGCGTGCGGTGCTCGGAACCAGAACGAGAAACCCTGCGCGCGGCCCGCTCAGTTTGCTCAGAGCCAGGATGGGTGCAGTGCCGTTGGGGTCAAAGGCGAAGCCATATTCTCCCGCGGGAACCTTCGCGTTGCCCCAACGCACGTCGTGCGTGAGTGTGAAACGTCCGCGAGCCGGCTGCTGTGCGAGGGCCGAAGTTGGAGCGAAGGTGAACGCGACCGCTGCCAGGATGCCAGCGTAACCGAATTTGCGAATTGAAGCCATGGAGTCTCCATTCTGCCGTCGTTCGAGAACGACGAGGCAAGTCTGACGAGCACGCTGTCCGCGAAACACACGGATCGCATGGGCTCAGGCTGTGGTGGAGAACGACAAGGTCAGGAGATGGGCAGTGCCGCTAACCTAGCGGGCAAGCCACCAGCGACTTCGCGGGAACCGGCCGCTAGGCTGGCTGCGAAGTGATTTCATCATGCAGCACGAATGGTGCAGACGTCCAATTCAAAGAATCAATAGCAGCGATTGACACTATGCTTGCTTTTTCGTGCTTGCGCGGACAATTAGGCTGGACCCACTCACCAACCGGTGAAGATAGATGTGCGCAGTCCCGCTCAGCGCGACAAAAAATGGTCGCGAGCAGGGAAGTGGCTGATCTCAAAGTTCGGAAAGGAGGAAAGTCAGGCGCAGTTCGACTGAGCGACTGTGCCAAACGCTGCGGGCTGAGGCCGCATTCGCGCTGCGAGCGAGTACACTTCGCAGCTGGTTGGGCCCAGTTGGCGCTCCACGATCACTAACTGACCATCCTTCGACTCAGCGCGCCGATGTGTTTCCAGCCTAGCGCCACTGAAAAAAGTGAGCGGTGCTGAAACCGTGAACTGGGACATGCCGCCATACTGCTCCAGGCATTGCTCGAGCGTGCCGAAGAACGAGTGCGCGTGCTTGTTTCGAGGGTCCATGCGGTTGCTCCTTCAACTCCTCCGCACTTTCCAAGGGGGGAGGAAAGCCAAGCCATGTAGGGCCGTATGGGTACAGTACCACGCAAAAAGTCAGTAGGATAGTACAGTGAATCCTGTATTTAATCACAAGTTCATACGGGATTCCCGAAGTGGACCGGCCGAGACATGGTACCAGTTCCCTCTCCAGGGTTGCCCAAATTCCCACGTCGTGAGAACATCTTCAGTTCCACTGGTGGCAGGCCACCGCCACCAAACAAAGGAGATCCATGTATCAAAAGCGTCCAGGGATATTCATGGCCGACTGGTGGGATGCAGATGGCCGTCGTCATCGTAAACAATTTTCATCCGCGTCCGGAGCGCGAGAGCACGAGCATCGCGAAACTGCACTCGCTCATGCCGAACGAGCCAGCCGGGAGATGAAACTGGCCGCGCGCAGCGGCGCTAGTAGACGCTCTCCGTCACCAAAGCGAGAGCCAGCGAGCATAGAGCCCGCGAAGGGCAAACTAGGGGTGATGATCCCAGGGATGGGTGCAGTGGCTACCACGTTCGTGGCGGGGGTGGAAGCTATCCGAAAGGGAATCGCCAAGCCGATTGGATCGCTGACCCAGATGGGCACCGTGCGGGTTGGTAAACGCACCGATGGCCGCTCGCCCAAAGTCAAAGAATTCGTTCCCCTGGCGACGCTGGACGATCTGGTATTTACCGGCTGGGACATCTTCGAAGACAACATGTATGAAGCTGCTTCGAACGCCGGTGTTCTGGATTACCGCTTGTTGGAGCAGTTGAAGCCATTCCTGTCCTCGATCACCCCGCGCTCCGCTGTATTCGATCATAACTACGTGAAAAAAATCGATGGCCCCAATGTCAAAAAGGGTAAGTCGAAGATGGATTTGGCCGAGCAACTCAGGCAGGATATTCGCGACTTCAAGAAATCCAGCGGGGCCAGCCGGCTGATCACAATGTGGTGTGGGTCGACCGAGTCTTACATTGAGCCGACTGGGGCGCACCAGTCGGTGAAGGCCTTCGAGAACGCTCTGCGAGAAAACGACGAGATGATCGCTCCGTCAATGATGTATGCGTATGCGTCGTTAATGGAAGGCGTGCCGTTCGCCAATGGAGCGCCGAACCTGAGCGTGGATCTTCCGGTCATGCTTGAGCTGTCGCGGAAAAACGAGGCGCCGATCTGCGGCAAAGACTTCAAGACCGGGCAGACGCTGATGAAAACCGTGCTTGCGCCAGCGTTCAAGGCGAGGCTGCTCGGACTTAGCGGATGGTACTCGACGAACATCCTGGGCAATCGCGATGGCGAAGTGCTGGACGATCCCGGGTCATTTAAGACCAAGGAAGAATCCAAACTCGGCGTGCTGGAGCACATTCTGCAGCCCGGCCTGTACCCCGAGTTGTATGGAAATATGTTTCACAAAGTCCGCATCAACTATTACCCGCCCCGTGGTGACAACAAAGAGGGCTGGGATAATATCGATATCTTCGGATGGCTCGGCTATCCCATGCAGATCAAGGTGGATTTCCTTTGCCGGGATTCGATTCTGGCCGCGCCGATTGTGCTGGATTTGGTGCTTTTTCTGGACCTGGCAAAACGCTGTTCTGATCTGCGTGGGCTTGGCATTCAGGAGTGGCTCAGCTTTTATTTCAAGTCTCCCATGACGGTGCCTGGCCTGTACCCCGAGCATGACCTCTTCATTCAGCTGATGAAGTTGAAGAATACCCTCCGGCACCTGAAAGGAGAGGAGTTGATCACGCATCTGGGACTCGAGTACTACGACTGAGGAGCGCGCTGCCCTGCTAATGTCCATGGTCGGATTGAGGTGACCAATGCCTCAAAAGTATCCAGCGCAGGTGGCTCAAGGGATATTCAATTGTCGCCGACTACGCGAAAGACGCCCTTCAGTCTGCCAATGAAGTCATCTACGTCGTCCTCCGCGGGAACCAGCTTTGCGACGGGTTTGCCCCGCTTTGTAATCAGCAACGGCCGCCTAGTGGCGCGTACGTCCTCATCAAAGCGAGACATTGGGCTTTGAAAGCGGCGGCAGCAATTTTCTTCATGGACACATTGCAGCATACATGGTCATGTGTATCTGACCACTTAATTCACGCTGCCTTCTTTCCCTGTTTGTACTCGTCGAATTTTTCCAGGAAACGATCAATATCTTTCTTTCGCAGGTAGTAGGGAGTGGAAAGGCGCAGTTTGTGCGGATCACCTCCGCGAATTCGAATTTTATGGTTCTTCCATAGCCAACTCTCGAGATCGCCGCGCTGCACTGGCGGGACGTTCACGCTGACAATCCCGCAGCGTAAAGCGGAATCCGGGGATGTCCAAGATTCGGCTCCGCGCCTGATCATCTCAGCCAGGACGTAATCGGCCATTTGCCGGTGGCGCCTCTCAATTCGGTCCATACCGATGTCGTTGGCCAGCTTGATGGAGGCGCGCAATCCCCAAAGTGCAGGAACATTCGAACTCCCGATGCGCTGGAAGCGTTCGGCGCGAATTTTCTTATCGTCCCAGCCCTCGGTAGCGATGGTGCTCCACAGGCGGTCGATCGCCTCTTCCCGCACATACAAGAAGCCCGAGCCTTTGGTTGCGAACAGCCATTTGTGTGGGCTGGAGGAATACATATCGCAGCCTATGTCGTGTACGTTGAGCCGCATCATGCCCGGAACGTGCGCGCCATCAACTGCCGAGAGAACTCCTTTTGTGCGAGCCAGCGAACACAGCTCTTTCGCCGGCAGAACAACTCCAGAGAAAGTAGTGATATGGCTGAAGAACATCACCCGGGTGCGCGGAGTAATGGCGTCATTGAACAAGTTCAGTACTTGGGCGGCATCTTTGACGGGACGGGGAAGTGTGATCTTTTTGACCACGATACCGTAGCGCTTGGCCTTCAGATTCCAGGGATGTTCCCCACCGGGATGCTCCTGATCGGTCATCAAAACTTCCTCGCCGGGTTTCATTTCGATCCCATTGGCAATGTAGCTATTGGCTTCGGTGGCGTTGCGCAGAAGAGCGATCTCGTCGCGGGTACAGCCTACGAACTCAGCCAACGGGTCGCGAAACTCATTCCAGGAGGCATAGCCCCAGATGGGGTAGTCCTCGGGGTCCTGCTGGTCCATCTTTTCGGTTGTGTTGTAGCCGTCGAAGATGGCCTGCAGCACGGGAGCCGGGCTGGAACCCACTGTTCCGTTATTCAGGTAGATTTCGTCTTCGGGGATCAGGAATTGTCGTCGCATCCCGGTCCAGTAGGCGTCTTCATTGGTCTCCAGAAGGGAGTGTTCGGGAAGGGCGGGTACATTCTGCAACTGGGCGAGGAGACTGCCGCGGAGCGCCAAGGAAGCGGCGACTCCGCTCATGGCGGTCGAAAGAAACTGGCGTCGGCTGGGCATAGATACCCCCGGATGTCGCCGAACTTTATATCACGGCAGGAGATACATCCTGCAATAAATACGCCGGTCGGATAACCCAATTGAAGGGCTGGAGCGTCTAATAGGTGGGCCGAGATAAAGATTGCGCTTTCCTGCCGGGCGTATAATCAGGCTTAAGGAGTACCCTATGAAATTCAGATGGCTGGCAATCGCGATCGGATTGGCGGCGTTCAGTGTAGAGCCCTGGACATTCGCCCAGGTGCAAAATCCGGGCCAGAATTCACCGCAGAGCCAGACCCCCGGCAGCGATCCGGACGCGGGTCAGCCTAAGGCTGGCGATGTACAGAATGCTCCCAAGCAGAAGCCTGCCGCCCTGCCGACGCAAGACGATTCCCAGATCAAGCACAATGGCGGCAAGACTGACATCGATGCGGTCGGGAACCGTAACGTAGGGTGCGGACGCGGCGTAGGGAACTGGTACTCCGTGGAGGGCCAAGTGGCCCGTGGCCGTCAATACGCGCAGCAAATCGAGTCACAGATCAAACTGATTAACGATCCGGTAATCACGGAATATGTGAATCGCGTGGGGCAGAACCTGGTGCGGAATTCGGATGCACAGGTGCCGTTTACGATCAAAGTCATCGACTCGGATGTGGTGAACGCAATGGCGCTGCCTGGCGGTTTCTTCTATGTGAACTCCGGGCTGCTGCTTGCAGCGGATGAAGAAGCTGAAATGGCCGGGGTCATGGCGCATGAAATCGCCCACGTGGCCGCCTGCCACTACGGGCGCGAGATGACGCGCATGAATCTGTTGCAGATGGCGTCGCTGCCCGCGATCTTTATGGGCGGTGCGCTGGGCTACGGAATCTACGAAGGCATGGGTCTGGGCATTCCCCTGACCTTCCTGCACTTCTCACGCGGGTTCGAAGCGGAAGCCGACTACCTGGGTATCGAGTATATGTATCGTGCGGGGTACGATCCGTCCGCGTTCGTATCATTCTTCGAAAAGATCCAGGCTATGGAGAAAAAGAAGCCGGGAACGCTATCGAAAGCCTTCGATACGCACCCGCAAACCCCGGACCGGATTGAGAAATCCCAGGACGAAATTCGCAAGATTCTCCCGGCCAAGCAGCAATACGTTGTGACCACGTCGGAATTCGACCAGGTGAAGGCGAGACTGGCGGCAATCGAGAATAAGCACAAACTGCTGGACGAGAAGGACGCGAACAAACCCAGCTTGCGGCGCACTTCCAATACCAGCGACAAGTCTGACGACAGCAAAAAGGATGATGATCGTCCGACTCTCAAGCGGCGTGATGACTCCAACTAAAGCGTCTGTTCCTGATTACACCGGCGGCTTCGGCCGCCGGTTTTAGTTTGCCCTCTGGGAGCCAAACCTGCGACTAAGCAGGGCTGAGGTCACCTATTACCGGGCAACGACATCTCATCACTAGCGCCTGTGATCTCAGTCACAGATTGCACTTTGGGAACGACTTACGCTCGGCTATGCTTGTGCAAGCACGAGCTCTAAAGGCGGAAACGTTCATGACAGAAAATACACTGACCATTACCGACAATCGGACAGGCAAGACCTATACGGTTCCGGTGGAGAACGGGACCATTCGGGCAATGGATTTACGGCAGATCAAAAACGGTCCCGAAGACTTTGGGTTGATGACGTACGACCCCGCGTACATGAATACGGCCTCGTGCAAGAGCAGCATCACGTATATCGATGGCGACAAGGGGATCCTGCGTTACCGCGGGTACCCCATCGAGGTTCTGGCCGAGCGCTGTACGTTTCTGGAAGTAGCCTACCTCCTGATGTTTGGCGAGTTGCCGACAGAGAAGGAGCTGAAGCAGTGGGTGCACGACATTACCCATCACACCATGCTGCATGAAACGACCAAGAAGTTCATGGAAGGTTTTCGCTATTCGGCGCACCCGATGTCGATGTTCGTGAGCACGATTGCAGCGCTGTCCAGCGTTTATCCGGACGCGAAGCTGGTGCGGGATCCAAAACATCGCATGCACCAGATTATTCGCCTGATCGGCAAGGTTCCCTCCATCGCAGCCATGTCGTATCGCCATAATGTGGGCTTCCCCTACGTATATCCGGACAACGATCTGAGCTACACCGAAAATTTCATGAACATGCTTTGGAAGATGGTCGAGCCGAAGTATGTGGCGCATCCGGCGATTGCGCGTGCCCTTGATATTCTGTTTATTCTTCACGCCGATCACGAACAGAACTGCAGCACCAGTGCGATGCGGTCGGTCGGAAGCTCGGAAACGGATCCTTACCTGGCTGTTGCTTCTGCGGCATCAGCACTGGCCGGTACGCTACACGGCGGCGCAAATGAAGAAGTGCTGAAAATGCTGGATGAGATTGGCACCAAGGATAACGTGCCCGCGTACATCAAGCGGGTAAAGGAAGGCAAGCTGAAGCTGATGGGCTTTGGGCACCGAATCTACAAGAATTACGATCCACGCGCGAAAATCATTCGCTGGAGCGCGGAGCAGGTGTTTGAGGTCACGGGACGCAATCCAAAGCTCGACATCGCGTTGGAGTTGGAGCGCATCGCGCTCGAAGACGAATACTTTGTGAAGCGCAAACTTTATCCCAACGTCGACTTCTATTCGGGGATCATGTATCAGGCGATGGGTTTCAGACCCGAAATGTTTACCGTGCTATTTGCGATTCCCAGGACGGCTGGCTGGCTGGCGCAGTGGGAAGAGTTGATGAATGATCCGGAGCAGAAAATTGCGCGTCCGCGCCAGATCTACACCGGGTCTGCCGAGCGGGAATTCGTTCCTCTGGACAAACGCGTTCCGGTGCCGATCCCCGCGGACTACCCGACCCGTTAAACTCTTCTGCACGGCTATCGGCAGGCACATGTGTCCGCCGATAGGTCAAACATGGTTCTTCCAATTTCTTTGAACTCTAGGCGGTGTGCTTGGCCCATTCCGCCAGGCGCTCCCGGTGCCGTTCCGGAGAAGTGATAACCTTCATCTCCTGCCAGTCGTAGGCGAATTCTCGGCCACAGTCCAGGCAGACGACGTAGGTTCCGGTCAGAGCGGCAGCTTGGGGGCGGCGCTTCGCTCGGCGGATAGTAACCGGGAAGCTATAACGGGAGTGTCTGCAGCCAAAAAGCGATTCCAGCAGTTTTGCAATCATAACCCACCTTCCATACCTGAGCGGCGTATGTCGAACCTGGGTTGTTCGGCGAGTGTGCGCCCCCTCACGACGACTGCGTGTACGCGATCACTCATCTACTTAGATTCATGGATTGCCGAAAGGGTTTAGCTTTTCCACAGGAGTGCCGTTGCAAGCCAGAGGCCGGAGGGGAACTGGCTGAATAATCTGGGCTTAGACGCGGCAGGACTGAAATCCGACCAGGCTGGGAGTGAACTTTTTTTCACTCCGCTATGCGAATGGCCAGATGAAGAGGTTTAAGACTGGTCCGGTGGGCGCCGGTAACCGAACGGAAATTCAGACGCTTTGCGGCCCGCGCTTCTTCTGTTGCTGGCATTTTGTCATGATGGCCGAGCGCAAGCGGCTGCGCAGGTCATCCGGCAATTCGTAGAGCTGGGAGTCGCGATAGATCTCGATAGTCTTCTTTGTTGTATCGCAAACAACGTAGCAGTTGTGGCACCAGGAGAGATGATTTTCTAACTCGACCTTGGTTTTTTCGTCGAGAACGCCGTCCAGATAACTGGTCAGCTCGTGAAGGAATTCAGAACATTTCACTGGTTGCCATCTCCGCTCGCCACATCATTTTTGACCTCTCCGATCGTCGAACCGCTTTTTTTGTCGTCGCCGTTCTCGCGCCTTTGGAAGTACCGGGTCAATCTCTCCCGAAGTTGCAGGCGCGCCCGCAATAGGCGGGATTTAACTGCAGGCACACTCAACTCCAGCGCCGCCGCGGTCTCTTCCGTGGATAAACCTTCCACGTCCCTCAGCACGAACACTGTGCGAAAGCCCGGGGGCAGGCCCTGGATGGTCTTGCTCAAAATCTCTCGTAATTCAGCTTGCGTATACTGCTGTTCCGGATTCGGACTCCAGTCCGCGATCTCGCGCGGCAGGGAATCGTCTTCTGTTTTGATGTCCTCGTCCAACGAGACACTGCGCTCAGGCTTGCGCCGGCGCAACTTCATCAGCGCCTCGTTGACCGCGATCCGGACCAGCCAGGTATAGAACTTCGACTGTTCCTGGAACTTGGACAGGTTCCCGTAGGCTTTCAGGAACGCTTCCTGCACCACGTCCTCCGCATCTTCGCGGTTCTGCGTGATGTGCTGGGCGATCCGAAAAACGTTGCGATCGTAACGCCGTACAAGCTCTTCAAAGGCGGAATCGTCCCCGGCTTTGGCCGCTCGTACAAGGGCTAACTCCTCGCTAACAGGCCCATCTAGTTTGTTTTGGATGGCTCCCATGGCTCCAACGATGCAGTTATTTTCCGTTCGCAGCAGCGTCAGGCAGAGTGTGTCGTGAATGACGAGACGACGAAATCGGAACTGTTATTTTACTTGGTAACCGGCGGGATGGCGAATCTGGTTTGCCGTAGTCGGGGCGGTGAGTTTGCGTTAGAGTTCCAAAAGGCGGTTTTGTCCCGGATGAACAGGTACCGAAGTCACCTTCTGCCGCCCTACAAGTGCCGTATAATCAGTAGTTAGCTGAGTGAATTCGACTCGCAGAAGCCTTCGGGTGGAAGAATGGTTTTCTGAGCAATGGCGGACAGCAAGCAACTTCAGCAAATCGTCGAGCGCGCGGTAGCACAAGTTCTGGATCGTGAAGTTCCCAAGCTGCGGACGGAACTGGTCGAGCGCGTATTGGGAGATTTGCCCGCGGCCACAATCCCCACTGCTTCGGGTGGAAGCGCAACCTCGAGCGGCCTCGTTCCGGCGATAGCCAGCATCCATATGGGGAGCACGCAGAAAGAAATTCTGCGGGCATTGCTCGATGCCGGAGCAGGGTACGCATCCCGCATCGCACTTTTTGTCGTCAAGGCAGGCGCCGCAACTGGATGGCAGGGCCGCGGTCTAGGCGATGATGATTCAGTGAAGGATTTCCCGCTCGATATCACGGCGGGTCCGGCCGCTCACGCATACCAGAATCGTATCGTCACGCCAGCGAACATCGCGGAGATGGATCGGCGATTCGTGAAGCAATTTGGCGGGCCCGAGAACGAGCAGATCCTCATTCTGCCGCTGGTGCTGAAAGACAAAGTCGCAGCTCTGCTTTATGCCGACGGCGGACCCGCCAGCCACCTGGATGCGTCTTCGCTGGAAGTGCTGGTCATAACCGCCAGCGCCTGGCTGGAAGTGACCTCATTACGCAAACAGGCTCAAGCACAACGGGAAGCAGGAGAGGGCGCAGCGATGGAGCGACCACCTGCACCCGTACCGGCACAAACTGTCAGTTCTTTTTCGGATCCTTTTGCCGCGCACGTTCCGAAGCACACAGGCAAGGCCGCGCCTGAACCGGAGCCAGTACCGGAGGTCGTCGAGGTTGCGTCCGCGGCATCCGCGAGTGCGGCTGCCGCTCCGGCGACGGATCCTTTTGCAGGACTCTCGGCTGTGGACGCAGACACCCACCGCAAGGCGCAACGCTTCGCCCGCTTGCTGGTGGACGAAATCAAGCTCTACAACCAGGCCAAGGTTTCTGAGGGACGACGGAACAAGGATCTGTACGATCGTTTGAAGGAAGATATTGAGAAGAGCCGCGGCACCTTCCAGAAGCGCTACGGCAATACCGTGGCCGCGAGCGGCGATTATTTTCAGAAGGAAGTCATCCGCAGCCTGGCTGAGGACGACCTGTCGGTGATGGGCGCGAACTTTCGCAAGTAGCACGGGGCTGCATCCAATTGATAGCAGGCCTTAGTGGCAACGCATTAACAGGTTCTGGATTCCGGGTCTCCGGTCAAAAAACAAAGTGGTTCGAAACTGTCTCAAGTATTCGCTTATGCTCGCTCTGGCCGGCGGGCTGCTGAGCGCGATTTCTGGTACGCCTTCTCTGTCAGCTGCAATTCCCGCGGCACAAAACTCGGAAGCTCCGAAGAGTGCCACCTCAACCAAGAAGTCCACTACCTCTAAATCAAAGGCGAGATCAAAGCCAGCAGCGACTAGCGCTCGCAGCACTACGCGGCGGCGCCGGCGGACAATGTCCCCGCGAGTGCGTCGCATTCGTCAGGCCTTCGTTGCCTCCACTACCCTCAGGCCGATGGCGCAACAATTGATTCAGGACCGCACGCCTGCCGCCTATGCCGGGGTCGAAGCATACGCCCGCGCTCACCCAAAGGAAGATGCCGGGGCGCTGGCGTGGATTGCAGTGGGATACGCCCACGTGATTGATCACGAGTGCGCGAACGCGATCGATCCTTTCAATCGGGCCAAACCCCTGGCCGGGGATCTGGGAGACTATGTCGCCTACTATCTCGGGATGTGCTACCTGCAGACCGGGCGCCAGGCCGAAGGAATGGGGACGCTGGCGAACTTCAGCGCTACATTCCCGGATTCGTTGCTGGCGCGGGATGCTCATTTGGCATATGCCAACGGACTCTTAACGGAAGGTCGTTCCGCGGAAGCCGCGGAATTGCTGGAAAAAGAGCGGCTGCCGGCGCGATCAGATATCGAACTTGCGGTGGGAAAAGCATATGCAGCGCTGGGGCAAAGCGCAAAGGCTGCCGAAGCGTTCAGCAACGTGTACTTCAAGATGCCCACCTCACCCGACGCTGATGCGGCGTACTCCGAGTTGCTCAAGCTGCACGGAGCTCCTGCCACAACCGCGGCACAACGGAAAGCTCGAGCCGAGTTGTTGATCAAAGGCCGGCGATATGCGGATGCTGCTTCTGAATTCGCGCAACTGGTTGCCAATGCCACTCCGGAAACGCGTATCGAGGCGCAACTCGCGCTGGCAGACGCATTGCATCGCGCGGGCCGCAACCGTGACGCCAAGACGGAAATCGCCAATCTGCAGGGAACAAGCCCGGAGCAGAGTGCGCATCGCTTGTATATCCTCGGAGAAATTGCCTGGGCAAGTGACGACAATCCCACTTTTTACCGCACCGTTGATGAATTGCGACAGTCCGCTTCCACCAGTCCCTGGCTGGAAGCATCTTTGCTCTCCGCCGCCAACCTGCATCTCGTCCATCACGAGTACGATCAGGCGTTGGACTGTTACCGGGAATTGCAGCAGCGCTTTCCGAATGGATCGAAGGCGTCGTACGCGCATTGGAAGACTGCCTGGTTGACCCTGAGGCAGGGACGTAACGAGGAAGCCAGGAAATTGCTGGAAGAGCAGATTTCGCTCTATCCCGGTGGCAACGAAGCAAACGCAGCATTATACTGGCGAGCCCGCCTCGCTGAGGAAGACAACCAGCCTGCGATGGCCCGGGCTTTCTATCAGAAGCTGTCAGATCGCTATCGCAATTACTACTACGCGGAGTTGGCAAGACAGCGGCTGAAAAAGATTCCTGAAGTGCCCGATCCGCCGGGAGAATTTCCTCTGCTGGATCGAATCCCTCCGCTCGAACACGCGGAGAAAATCACCTTGGCCGAAGCTCCCACGGATAATCTCCATCTGCAAAAAGCCAAGCTGCTGGGAAATGGTGGCCTGGTGGATTTCGCGGTGACGGAAATGCAGGCTGCGGCGAAGGAAGATCCTGGCAGCTGGTCGCTGGCCGAGACCGCGCAACTGTTCACCGACACCGGTCACTACGATCGCGCAATCGAGACCATGAAGCGTTCGGTGCCCAGCTACTTTGCCGTGGACATCCCCATGTTGCCGCGGGAGTACTGGGAGGCGCTGTTCCCGCGTCCTTACTGGAGCGACTTGAGGAAGTTTTCGGAGAAGAACGGCCTGGATCCATATGTCGTAGCATCGTTGATCCGCCAGGAGTCGGAATTCAATCCCGTGGCGGTGTCTCGCGCCAACGCCGTCGGGCTTATGCAACTGCTGCCCAAGACTGGCAAGGTAGTGGCGCGCGCTGAAGGCGTGAAGCATTACAACGCCAGCCAGTTGTACACTCCGACCATGAACCTGCAACTGGGGACCCGCTATTTCCGGGGAATGGTGGATAAATTCGGCGGATCATTCGAACATGCCTTGGCGGCTTACAACGCCGGGTCCGACCGGGTGGAAGATTGGATGGGGCAAGGCCCGTATCGGGATTCGCCCGAATTCGTGGAGTCGATCCCGTTCACCGAGACCCGCGAATATGTGCAGGCCATCGTCCGCAATGCCAACGTATACCGTCAGCTTTACGGCAATCCGTAACGAACCCCTCCCCCAAAGCGAGCGCGCCTAAACTGTGTTACGCACGGGCGCGGAATGGAAAGATGGCGTCTTGCTTCGACGGAATTGGCGTGCCATTGCGGGTTGCGGGCTGGAAATGCCAATTCTCGAGGGCGGCCAGGCACCTACTGTCAATGTCCGGGCCCAGGCTGTGGAGCACGATTTTGTTGATGATTTCGCCGCGTTCGTCGATGGTAATTTCGATCACTTCGTTGCCCGGCGATTCGGGCAACTGCCAGGGCCAGACACTAGGATCGGCGGTCGTGACCGGCAAGGCGGGGCGAATCTCGTCACCATATAACGGTCCGCGCGCTAGAGTGCCGTAGCTCGCTCCGGCTTGCGCGCCGTGACCCAAAGCTGAGAGGGTCTGCGTCGTGGCCTTGTCCTCGGCGTCGGCTCTAGAAATCGGCATCTGTGGAGCCGTCAGTTTTGCCGTACTTCTGGGCGATTTCCAGGCGAGCTTCTGTCCAAGGCGCTCGTGGTGATAGCGCTGCGTCGCTAAGTCGGATGAACTGTGGGAGCTGTCATCAGGATTCTTGCTCGACCAATAAAGTCGAGTGACAGACGTACCCTTCTGCCCAAAGGCGACGGAGTTGGGATTGATCAGCCGAGGCTCGGGAGCGTGCAAAAGCCAGACCAGAAACGCCGCGTGCAGCACGAGCGATGCCAGCTTAACTCCGCGTTCCGAGCGCGTCGATGCCGGTTTGAGCTGCTGGAACATCTCAGGGTTTCCGTTGCTTTCTAGCTGCCAGCGCACCAAGGCGTGCGCGGCTCTATGTACTTAGTTAGACGCACTCAGGAGTAATTCGTCAAGCTAATTTGTTGTCTGTCCGGGAACGGTGCAAGGGCGCTAGATGGTAGCGATTCTGGAAGGCTGTTAAAATACATGAGCCGATCCAACCTGCAGACGGGGCTATAGCTCAGCTGGGAGAGCGCATCGTTCGCAACGATGAGGTCGTCGGTTCGATCCCGACTAGCTCCACCATCTTTCAACAACTTAGCGACGCCGATTTGTGATTTACGTTCCATTACGTTCCAATTTGGAGCCGCTTCAGTTCAGCAGTGCTGCCTGTTTTGCGGCCCGCTGGTCCAGCATCTCCATCGTCCGCGCAACTGCCCGTTGCTGTGCTTCTGGCACGAACTGCGCGTATATATCCATGCTGGTCGATACTCGGGAATGACGAAGACTGAACTGAATTGACTTCGGGTCTGCTCCACTCTCCGCCATCCATGTTCCCCAACTACGGCGCAGCGAGTGCCAGGTAGCTTTCTTCGGGTCAATTCCTAGCTTCACCGCCGCGGGACGCAAGTGCCGGCGAAGGATGTTCTGGTCGTTCATCGGCGCTCCGGTTCGGAGGCTCTGAAATACCAGATCGCTTGGTTCACTGGAGCGCACAACCTTGAACTTCTTTTTGGCTCCGTGGCCACCCCAATTTACTTCTACCTGCAGAGTCTTCAGTCGTTGAATTCTCTCAATCACCGACGGCGCTACGCCGATCGTGGCATTACTCGCCTCAGTCTTCGTAACGCTCCAATCGCCGCGACAGTACCGTTCGTCAACTGTCAGGGATTGCGGCCCACAATCTTCCCACTTGAGTCCGGTCAGTTCGCTGATTCTCAGCCCGCTATGCACGGCAACGTAAACCATTGTGCTGTACGGTTCGTCGATCAGCATGAGCAGTTTGTTGAATTCCTCAGGCGAAAGATAGGGTTTCCGGCGGTGTTTGTTGACTACCTTCGAGCGTGGAATCTCCACGTGCAGGGCAGGGTTTTTG